>JBELLK010000060.1:0-7597 GCA_042088625.1 Flavobacteriales bacterium | reverse complement strand
CTCGAAAGGAGAAGGATCTGTGTTGGGGTCCCTCGGACGGATGGTCGACGGCGATGGGTTTTGACCCTCTTCAGTCTGAAAACACCACGGTTTTGTTGCCGTGAATGAAGACGCGGTCCTCAAGGTGGAGCCGCAATCCACGGCCCAGGGCTTCTCGCTCGCACATGCGCCCTTTTCGGCGAAGGTCGGCTGGGGTGTCGGTGTGTGAGACACGGATGACCTCCTGTTCGATGATGGGGCCTTCGTCCAGTTCCTCCGTGACGTAATGACACGTCGCACCAATGAGCTTCACACCACGCTCAAAGGCCTGGTCGTAGGGCCTCGCACCCACGAAGCTGGGCAAGAAGCTGTGGTGGATGTTGATCATGCGGCCACGTCGTTTGGCAATCATGTTGGCAGGAATGATTTGCATGAACCGAGCCAACACAGTCAAGTCCACCTGATGTTCATCAAGCAGCGCATCCACCTTCTCAAAAGCCAAAGTCTTGGGCTGATGGGTGAAATCAACGTGATGGAACGGAACTTTGTACCACGCAGCGTACTCCCCCATTTCCGGGTGATTGGCAATGACACACGCGATGTCGCAATGAAGCTCTCCACTTCGCCAACGCTGAAGGACATCCACCAGGCAGTGCGACGCCTTGGTGGCGAGCAGCGCCACCTTGGGTTTCGCAGCCACGGCAGAAATCCTGACGTTCAACCCCAATTCCTCTCGCACGTCAGCAAGCCCCTCCAAAAGTGCCTCTGGACTCCAATCCATTCCTTCGGCTTCCGGATCCTGCTGGACTTCATAACGCATGAAGAAGTGTCCTGACGCCACATCAGAATGTTGGTGAGCCTCCAAAATCGTGGCTCCAAGATTCGACAAGCTTGCGCTCATTTTGGCAACCACCCCCCGCTTGTCTGGACAATCGACAATCAATCGAAATCCTGGGTTGTCATTCGAGTTCTTCATCCAAAAAAAGATACGTTCAAAACGCGAAAATTTAAGGCATGCTATGGACGTTTGAAGCGCTGTGTGCTAATTTCGCGCCTCAAGGTCATGACCATGAAGAACATTTTTCTCCCCCTCTGCCTTGTTGCCGGCGCTGCCGCATTCACAGGCTGCGAAAAGCCAATCGCCTGCGAAGAAGGCAACAAAGCCACCCTCACCATCACCAACCTCACGGTGTGCACCCCAGACATCGAAATCAATGGTGACGTTGAAGTGGCCAACTTTGGCGACAACACCATCGACGCTTACGGCACCACTGTCGTGATCGAATTGGACGAAGGCACCTACGACATCGAAGGAAAATTGCCTCTCCTCACTGCATGTGTAGAACGTGACACCACCATTGAGACGGTGTGTGGCGGTGAGTACACTTGGAACTTCTACTGATTCCAAGCGACACAGAATCTTCAAAAGGCGCCGTAGGGCGCCTTTTTTTTGTGCGAGACTGTCTGAACTCAGTGGCCGAACACCTGAAGCTGAGCGCTGCGCACCGTCCCTGTGGATGTGCGCAATTGATAAACGTAAGTACCCGCTGTCAATCCATCGACGTCAAATGACTCTAGATGCCGGCCCGCCGGGCGGCTTGACTGGGTCAACCAAGACCGCACCTGCCTTCCTTGCAAATCAAAAAGTGCAAGCGTCACCTCAGCCGGCTGGCGCAAGTGGAATCCAACCTTGACCTCTCCCTCAGCTGCTGGATTGGGCCACGCTGGAAACAAGTTGTCATGCTGATACACCACCATGGTGTTGTCATCAGGCAGGGACATCACGATGTTTTCGTCTCCCTCTTCGTAGGGCACACCTTGCAAGAACAGCACAAACATCTCCTCCGTAGTGAAATCTCCCCAGAACATGGTCTGTGGCGGGTCATTGGGATTGAATGGGTTGTTTGCCGTGTTGTCGTAGGTACCGAAAGCCTCGACAACGTACCCAGCGGGAATGTGCACCATGGATGGATACGTGAAGATGCCCTGCCAATTGAAGTCCCAATCCGGGATGGAAATCAATGGAATGGTGTCTTGGGCGTCGGCCGATCGCGCGAACACCTCCCACGATTTGCCCAAAAGGTGACAGTGCGGGGTGATGCTGATCAAGCTCATGTCTTGGTAGACCGGCAACTGGCCGTGAAACGTGGTCACTTCGTTGGGAGGCAAAACGAACGAGCCCCAGCCTCCATCGAGGTCTGATGGATCCATGATGAACGTCTGAACCTCTCGTTGAATCGGTTCTTGGGCGAAGAACAAGTTGATTTCTGTTTGGTCAACCTGCACGGCGGCAGAGGGGCCGTAGTGCATCTGCAGGAGAAGATGGCTTCCAGGCTCCGCCACGTGACCAATGGTCGGAGGGAATTCAAGCGGAGGTGTCCCAGGCACCCAACCTCCAAACAAGAACTGCTCCACATCCACCCCGTAATCTCCAAAACTCTCATAGCCAGGATTGGGGTCGGCTGCATCCAACGCCTGCGCTTGCGAGATGACTGCGGGGTTGTCGGTGTATCCAATCAAGGCATGATGGTCCACTGCATTGTTGCCCGGCCGGATTTCGACGGCAGCAATCTCCGTAGGTTCCGTGAACCCTGTGGGGATGACGAAGACCTGGTATTGGTCTTGCATGTTGCCCAAATGCGTGAATGGCTCTGGCATGCTCAGCACGAGGTCGGGCTCGCCGATTTGGCTTCCTTCGGGAAAATTGGGCAGCCCCGGGTTGTTGGCGGGGTCACCCTCTGGCATCCCCTGTTCGACCCAGGCGCTGATCAGCGCCTTTTGGTCTTCGCTTAAAAACCGCTCTCCTCGAAGGGAACTGTAGTTGTGGTCCGGGGTCCAAGGCGGCATGTAGTTGGTCTGCGTCACGTATTCGATGAAGGTGCCAAACGCCGCCACCTCCTCGTAGGTCGTGAAAGGCATGGGGGCGATTTCGCCCTCACGATGACACTCCGTGCATTGGGTGTAAATCAGTGGGGCGATGTCTTCGTGAAACGTGACCGTCTGCGCCGAAGCGTGCGCAGCGAAAACGAATGCCAACAGGGCGAAAGTGCAAGGTTGAATTCTGACCATGGTCGGAAATTACCGATTTTGCCGGTGACATTCAACCTTTGGCATGCGCCACGTGTTTCGAATATAAAGTCCAAATCATGGCCCAAATCATGCGTTTCACCCTCTTCCTATCCGCGAGCTTGGCGGCATTTCAATGCGCAGCTCAGGTCACTTATGGCCTTCAACAAAATGTCATCCCCTGGCAGGAGGGACTGTACTTGGCAGGGTATGATGTCCTGAGTGACACGTGGGTTTGGGAAGACACGTTGACCTACGCAGAAGGGTTTGGGCTCGGATCCTCGACGTACGACCATTGGGAGGACGATTACGTGTTTTTGGGATTGCCCTCGGGAAGCCTTGGCGGCTTGCAATGGATGGAGCAACCCATTGACGGAGGCGCGCCTCTCTTGCTGGACTTCGAAGGCAACATCCACAGCATCCATCACGACATGCAGAGCAATCTCTTCTATGGGTTGCAAGGCTACGGACTGGACAGCGCATGGGTCGATTTTGGCGATGGATCGGGCTATTGGGAGATCTCCAACTGGGGCACTCAGGTTGTGCAGATTTCGCCGTTGGAAACGGAAGCCCAAATCACATCTGTCACCCAACTTCCATGGCTTGAAGGCGTTGTGGCCGGTGCCTCTTGCTACGACAGCGACACGCACCGTTTTTTCATTTGGGGTGTCGACGACCAAGGTGACGGGCGATTGGTGGCGGTCGATTGCGAAAATGGCACGTTGTTGTCCGATGTGTCACCCGTACTCGAAACCAACCAAAACATCAGCGAACTTGAATACAACATCCTCGACGGCATGCTTTTGGGCTTGCGTTCGACCTATCAAGGCGATGGCAATGCAGACATGGAATTGATCAGTTTGGATGCTGAAACGGGAACGATCACCTCCCAAATGGCACTGCCTCAAGTCAGCAGCTACACTCCTGACGGCACGGTGTTTGACCAAATCAACCGCATTTACATCCTGCACTACTACCAGGGAACGGGCATCAATCCCCACCTCCTTTCTGTCAATGCTGGAACGTTTGAAGTGTTGACCGACGTCAATTTGGAAGCCAATTTCCTTGAGCTGGAAATGAGCAACGTCGCCTTTGCTTCTCAAAGGTATGCGACCTCCAACCTGGCGATTCCGCCAGCGCGCTGCGAGGTCGACCTCGCAGGAGGATCTTGGATCCATCACGGCACGCAACCTTGGACAGTGAATCAGATTGACATTGCTGGACGCATGGTCCGCACACTGGAATTGATTCCGGGCGCAGCAATGGAAGTCCCACGAGGAATGTGGATTTGGCAATTCACGCAGGACGAGTTGGTGTACTGTCGAAAAACCTTCCGTCGTTGATGGTCTGGGAACATCCTCTCAACGACCTTAACGACATGAAGAATGTTGCTCTGTCATTGCTTTTGGTCCTTTCCTCTGCCGCAGTAGGTTCTGACGCTGCCATGGCCCAAACCGAATCCCGAGGCTACATTGTTCAGGTGGGAGATGACATGCCCGAATTCTCCTTGATGGACCTTTCAGGCAAGACGTATTCCAAAGCTTCGTTGTTGGGCTCGACGTATGTGCTGCAATTCACCGCTTCGTGGTGCAGCGTGTGCCGAGCGGAGATGCCCCATCTGGAGGAAGAAGTTTGGACGGCATTTCAGGACCGAGACTTTGTGTTGATTGGCGTCGACTTGGACGAACCTCAGGACAAAGTGTCCGAATTCACAGAGCGCATGGGGGTGACTTACCCCATGTGCCCCGATCCCGACGGAGAGGTGTTCTACAGCATCGCCGCACCCAAATCAGGGGTCACCCGCAATGTGGTGGTGAACGCTGAAGGTCAAATCGCCATGCTCACCCGGCTGTTCGACGAAAACGAATTTGCGCGAATGGTGGCGTTGTTGGACGACCTGACCTCTGCCCCTTAAAGGTCGCGCAAATTGCTGTAGCCCCCTGCATTGTAGACGTTCTCGAAGCCATGCTTGCGCATGAATTGAGTCGCTTGTTTGCTGCGGTTGCCGCTGCGGCAATACAAGTAGTAACTCTTGCTTTTGTCCCACGAAGAAATGACCTGATGCAACTCGCCTCCGAGCCAGTCCTTCACGTGCGCGCCCTTGACGCTGCCTGCGCTGGCTTCCGAATGCGTGCGGCAATCGACGATGACCGCGTTGGGATCCGACTGCGCATTTTTCACGTCTTGGGCAGAGCAGTCGGTGGATGATTGAAAGAAAAACATGTGTTGTTGATTGCAAAGTTTCGAGAGACGAGCGCCGCGCAACGTCAATTCATGTAGGGCGCAAGCGCTTGCTTCATTTGGGCTTCCGAGTGGTAGCCCGCCGCCTTCCACACCATTTCACCTTGTTTGAAAATCATCAAAGTGGGCACACTGCGAATGCCGTACGCTTGCGCGAGTGGTTGGTTGCGGTCGATGTTGACCTTGAGGATTTTGGCTTGATCGCCCACGTTGGACGACAGGGCTTGAAGTTCTGGGGCCATGGCCTTGCAAGGACCGCACCAATCGGCAAACACGTCCACAAGCACAGGCACGTCGCCTGCCACCAAGTCTTTGAATGAAGTTCCAGCCATGCGTTCTAAGGTTTGGGACAAAGGTGCGAGACGTTACGAAAAGGCCCCGTGCCGTTCGTCACAAACGAATGTGACTAAAGACACAGGGCCTGATGAATGATGTGCACGTAGCCCTTACATCTTGCCCCTTCGCCACCCCACCCACTGCATGTCGGGATTGCGACGAACATGGTATGCCGTATTGAACCACGACACCACAATGTGTCCAACAACCGTGTGAAACAAACTTCCCGTCTCTAGCGTCATCCAACACGTCATCACCCCAACCGGCAAACACCACAGCGTCTCCCCTTTGCCCTTGTGGAAATGGGTCACGGAATACAACAGGGTGCTGATGGTCACGGCAGGCCAGACTCCAATCACCGAAGCCACAGGAAAAATCAAAAAACCACGAAACATGAACTCGTAGGCCGACAAGTACAACGACCAACCTGACGCACTCCAAACCATGGTGGACAGCGACCACGCTTTGGCGCGGATTTGGGGGTAGTTTTTGGCACCCTCCTTCCCGGCCACCATGGACAAGATGATTGTGGACCCAAGCAAGGCGATCCACCACAACCACAACTCCAACGACGAAGGCGCCGGCCACTTCACACCCAAATCCGACAACGACCATCCCAATGTCGCGTTCAACACCGCGGCGGGGATGACCCCCATCGTGATGAATCCCCAAAGCTTGAGGGTGAACACGCGCTTCACTTTGCCGTCATCTCCCGACCAACGCGTGTCAAACCAAGACTGAATGGCCGTGCTGTAATGCGCCCACCAATACCCGACAAACCCAAACAAACTCAGTGCCAGAGGAACCAAAACATTTGCCTCGGCCACCGAAGGCGTCGGTTCCAAAAAAGGAAGATTGAGGATGTGGACCAAAAGTCAGGTGTTCGAATGAGGGCGCGAAGCTAAGTCTGAATTCGGAGGCGTGTATCCCCTATGTGCGCATTGGACTTTGCGCGATACGAATTGTGGAGGAAGCCAGGTGGCAGGTCAATTTGGGGCTTTGGCGTAACGCAATTGGACCAAACCTCGACTGTAAGACATCGCGCCGGCACAGCTCAACCCCAATGGCTTCCGACCTCCCGGAAAGAGGCGAATCCCGTCGCCGAGCAATTCAGGTACGACAGACAATGTCCATTCGTCAATGTGTTCCGACAGCGCCGAGATGACCTGCCCGCCGCCGTCGCACCAAACCACTTCGTCTCCTTCGGTTGGCGGCACGTGTTGCCCAAGCCAAGCAGGCAACTCGTCCAACGTCCCAAATTTCACCCCTTCCATATCGGGCATGGAAGCCGCATGATGAGTCACGACGAAGATGGGCCACCGGCCCACGTGCGGAAATTTCCCCTCGCAGAGCTCTTTGACCACCTCGTAGGTTCGTCGCCCCACCACGTAGCCGACCACGCGATTCGAAAACGCGCCGTAACCGTAATCCTCTTCTGGGTCCTGGACCCCGGCCAAAAAGTCCAGGTTGTCGTCCTTGCCCGCCAAATACCCGTCCAGGCTCATGGCTGCGAACACCCCAATGCGACGTCCCTGAATCATGGCTCGATGGCGTCGAGTTCATTCAACACGAACGCCCACTTGTCCGCCTGCTCGTCGAGCACCTTCCCGATGGGCTTGCCCGCACCGTGACCTGCGTTGGTCTCGACGCGGAGCAGCACCGGGCGAGGTCCGCTGTGCGCGGCCTGAAGTCGTGCCCCAAACTTGAAGCTGTGCGCCGGCACCACACGGTCATCGTGGTCTGCTGTGGTGACCATGGTACTGGGGTACGTCACGCCGTCGCGCAGGTTGTGCACAGGCGAGTAGCCGTGGAGATTGTCAAAGTCCGCCTTGGAACTGTCGGCGCATCCGTATTCTGGAATCCACCCCCACCCAATCGTGAACTTGTGATAGCGCAGCATGTCCATCACACCCACAGCCGGAAGGGCCACTCGCGCGAAGTCCGGACGTTGGGTCATGATGGCCCCCACGAGAAG
>JBELLK010000059.1:0-7607 GCA_042088625.1 Flavobacteriales bacterium | reverse complement strand
TCCACCTTGACGGACGAAAACCAGGTCTGTGAAACTTGATTACACGGACTCAAGGGGCGTTCCAACAAGTCGTTGTCGTTCTTCAGTACTGGCTGTCGATGAATTGCTCCAGTTCCTCTTTGCTGCTGCTGAATGAGAAGACGCCATACACTTCCCAGTAGTTTTCCAGGTCGTAAATGTGGTCGTACGCGAATTTGGCCAATTCCAATTGCCCCTCATCGAAGGCGATTTCTTCAAGGATTTCAACCAACTGTGAAATTTTCAAGCAGTTGGTTCGCAAGATTTGCTTCGCCATGGCCACTTGATCGTCACTGAATCCAGCGTCGGCGATTTTTGCCATCATTCGTTCGAAGCGGCTGTCGTCCACAGGCTTTTCACACCCGATGGCTCCCGAGTATCCTTCCACATACACAATTTGAACCTCTTGGGTTGCGGGTGCTGGATCTGGTTGTTGTGTTTGGGCAGACGGTGTCGGCGTCTGCTGGGCATTGCCCCCATTACCAAAGCTCACGTTAAGCGCCGTTTGGCCCACATTCATGTTGACGTTCATGTCCATGGACATGGACTCCATTCCGCTAGGCTGACCTTGTGCTGTCGGCATGAAATTATCCAACTTCAACTCCCCTTGGAAGAAAGAAGGGACGGTGAACGAATACATTCCTGCTCCCTGACCACCGTTGGCATTTAGCTTCATGGTGGCCCGCACGTCATCGAATTCTGGCGACGTGTAGTCGATGAGAAGGTTGTACGACATTCCTTCCTGCAACCCTGTGATTTCTTGAATCACCGAGGCCTCCGAAGCAAGACGCATGCCGTTGACGCTGACAGTAAAAAAAGACATGTTCTCCGAGGTGAGCCGCGCCGTGCTGTTCTGGCCAAAAAAGGACATAGTGGTCATACATGCGAGCACAAGGAGGGTAAGGTGATGTTTCATGCGCCCAAAGCTACCTTTCATTTTGGGACTTCACAAGCATTGATAATGCGTGAAGAGCGAGTCAATTTCACAGGGGCAAATCGGGGTTGAGGGTGTTCGGCTTCTGTCCTGCTGGGTCCACCCAAATGGATCTTTTCACGATGTCCCTCAAAAACGTCAGCCTCACAATTCCAACTGCATTCTTGTGTTGGCGCGGTCATACACACAATCTGCAGGCATGGGAATCGCCTTGAAGCCAAATTTGTGGTAGAGGTGAATTGCACTTGCCAGTGAGGTGTGGGAATAAAGCTCCAAGGTTTGGACGTTTCGCAGTCTACAAATGTCCATGACGCGGTTCATCATGAGGTGGCCAATTCCCTTGCCGCGATGGTTCTGGTGCACGGCCATTTTGTTCAATTCCATCACGCCTTTGCGCCTGGGTATCAAGGCAAAGGTGGCAATGGTCTCCTCCCCCAAAAGCCCGAAATGAATCTCTCCGCCCGCATCCAAAACCTCACGTTCTGGGTTGGACAGAACCTCGATGTCATAGGGTTCAAGAAGGAAGTGTGCCTCCAGCCAAGCTTTATTCAAGTCAAAAAAGGCCTTGCGGTAGGCAGGGTCAAAAGAAACAAAAGTGAAGGCCTTCAATTCATGAGTCATGAGTCAAAGTTCGGATTGAAAGTGAAACGCGTTTGACCGTTCGAATTGCGCCTTAGCTTTCGCGTCATGCGTTTATACTCTACACTTTTCGCGGGCCTTCTCTTGTTGGCCTCGTGCAATCCTGGAGGGGAGTCTCCAGAGGGTGCATCTGACACACCTTGTGCAAATGGATTTGCCCCAACTGGAAATCCAGTGAGCATGGGATCTGAAGCTTCGGTTGAATTGGTCAAAGCCATTGACTTGGAATGGGCCAAAATGGATTTGGAGGCCATGCGAAAGTTTTACTCTGATACCTGTGTGTTTGAATGGAACGATGGCGATCAGTTTCAAGGTTTTGAGGCATTTGCTGAAAAGCTTTCAAAAGACACCCTCGACTACTCTTGGAAGATGATGTGGGCTTTCAGCGTGGATGACGATGCCAACGCACCTGGGGAGTGGGTTCATGCTGGCTTTGATGAAGTTGGAACCCTGGAAGGAGACACCGTGGAAAAGGCGATGATTGAAGAGTGGTACATGGTTCAAGACAACCAAGTTCAGTACTACTCCAACTCCAAGCGTTTGAAGCCATGAGAGACATTCTCGTTGTTGGAAACCTCAAAGAGGGACAATTCCCAAAATTCATGGGCTTCATGAAATCGGATGAAGGAATTGCCGAGCGAAGGAAGATTGCTGACTTGAGCAAAACCATTGGAACAGTGACCCCAGACCAACGCAAAGTCATGTTCAAAATCGCAGTTCACAACATGGATGCATTGCATGCATTTTTGAATGGCTCGAATCCAGTGTCGAAGCCTGTTTTTGATGCCGTGATGGAGAGCTACGAAATCCATGAGCTCAATCAACTTTAAGCCCTCACCGGAAGTCGACTACATTAAAAAAGGCGAGCTGAGCTCGCCTTTTTTGATTTGGCAGGTTGTAGGTCAAGTCTTCGTGACGCCCCCTTTCAAGATCATGGCGATGCGCATCAACATGATGATGGCCAAAATGCCGTGAAAGACGGCCAACAGCTGCGGGAAATCAGGCATGGTCAGAATCAACCAAGTGGCAGTTGCATTGATGATGAAGACTGTGGTGGTCACCCGCAGTGCCAAGGTTCGAATGGCTTCATGAGAGAAGTCCACTTCTTCAGGCACCCAAGGGTACATGACGATTGTCTGACAAGCGAACATGCCCACAGACATGATTTCCGCCATTCCTCCCTCTCCTGCGGCCAGTCCGAGCAGATTGAAGGTCATCACCATGCCTCCAAAGAGGAAGTATCCCATGCGCACGTAAAACCCTTTTTGGGTGGCCACGCCAAGCACTGCCATTGCAGTAAAAACCCCGGCAAGTATCACCGGAATCAACATTTCATTTTCCATGATCGTAAGTGTTTAAGGATGAGTAAATTTAGGGCAGGAAGAGAGAGTGCTTCGGCAGAGCCTGGTTCGTTCAAAGAAAGACTTTATTCACGGTCATTGATTGACCAAATCCGGGTTGAGGGTGTTCGACTTCTGTCCTGCTGGGTCCACGAAGTGACCAGTTAGCTCGAGAACTGCGACGCAGTTTAGTTCCTCTGACGAGCGCTGGTTTCAAGCTCGCTTGGGAACAAGCGATCTAGGAGGGGCAATCGCGAGAGCGCTAGAGCCTGGTTCCCTCTGAGTGAAAGGGGGGGGACAATGACCGCAGGTCAGAAACTCCCCCCGGCTCCACATGTAAAGTGGGCTTGACGTTTGGAAGAGAGGCAGTCTTGTAAAAGCAAGTCAAGCAGGCATCACCGACAAATAAGAATTTGCTCTTGTTGAGATAAAGGAGTATGAGGTCTTGGCTTTTGACTTTTACGTCACTGATAGTCTACCACAAATCCGTTCGCAGACTCCATGAATGCACCTCATCGGACCGTTCCAATCTTCCCTTCCAAAGGCAACAACCATCCTCATATTGTCGATTGCCGACGCATACGCCCATCCAACAGCAACCCTGGTTATTTCAAATACATTGTGACTGTTTTGGATTCCAATGGGAATGAGCATCAGGTGCCATGTTACGGCAAGTCGATGAAGGATGCTCTAAGCCGCTTGCATTGGACGGTCCAGACCGAGCGTGCCTCACAACTTGTAGAGAACAGTTCCTTCGTACAAGTGCTACTTGCCTTGGGGGTGCTTGTTATTTTTGGCGGGTTTGCTCTCCAAGCCCAAATCCATAACAGCGCTCTCTGGCTCGCCGCTGGTTATGCTCTTGTGCTCTCTATGATTGGACTCGCGTCGTTTTGGTTGCATCGATTGTACAAGGTAGTAGAAGAGGAGTTGTAAGAAAATCAAGTCCCACTTCAACGACCGCGATGGTGTGTTCATCAACTCACAAGGCCAGTTGTTTTGCTCCCATGTCTCAATCGTTCTGCGTCTTGGTGCTTTCTCTCGGATTCATTTTGATGGCAGGATGCTCCCAAGCTACTTCTTCCGAACCCGAAGAAGAAAAGTCCACTGACGAAGTCATCCTGGCCATGATCTCAGATTCGAACCGACTTGAAATCCAAGGGCATCGCGGCGCACGTGGTCTTTTGCCTGAGAACACCGTCCCGGGATTTGTCCTAGCCATTCAGCAAGGCGCGGATGTCTTGGAGTTGGACCTCTGCATCGCCGCCGATGGGACCGTCATTGTGAGCCATGAACCCTGGATGAGCCACGAGATATGTCGAAGTCCAGATGGTCGGGACATTTCGTTCGCCGATGAACGAAACCACAACCTCCATCAGATGAGCCTAGAGGAGATGAGGGCGTATGATTGCGGATCCCGAATCCACCCCCGCTTCCCGGAGCAAAGGCCACTGGCTGTATCCAAGCCCACCCTTGCCGAAGTGGTCAAGATGGTGGAGAAGGTGCCACTGCTCGACGGTGGTATTCTCCGATACAACATGGAAATCAAGCATCGACCTGACTTTGAACCGGAATATTGTCCCGACGCCGAAACCTTCACTGCGCTTGTTGTAGCTCAAGTCCAGCAGCTCGGGATTGCGAAGCGGACGTGCATCCAAAGCTTCTCTGAAGCAGCGATGGAGGCTGTGCACCTGCTCGCGCCGGAAATCACAACAGCCTGGCTGACGGATACAGAGGGGTCCGTACAATCCCAACTCGATCGCCTGAGTTTCCAGCCGGACATCTACTCGCCGAACTGGAAGCTGATCGACGCCACGGATGTGAAATCCCTTCAGGATTCAGGAATTCGGGTGATTCCATGGACCGTAAACAGCCAGGAAGACCTTTATTCTGCAATGCAGCTTGGTGTGGACGGGATCATCACCGACTTCCCAGGCCGACTGTATGACATGCGCTGAGGAACGGGCATTCGGCTTCTGTCCTGCTGGGTCCACCTTGTTGTGACATTCAAGCGACAAAATGGTAATGTGGTTTGACGTAAGTTGCTCAAACTTTTGTCATGCGTCTATCCTCATTTTTGTTGACATTAATCGCAATCGTCCCTTGCCTATTGCAGGCTCAAGAAGCTTCACTGCTCCAGAGTGTCTCGCCAATCCGAAGTGATTCCACTTGCGCCATCAATTGCGCGGACCCTGGCTATCGTTTGATGACGCAGGTGATCGACGGAGAAACCATCACGAGGGAGTACATCATCCATGTGCCATCGGGTTATCAAGAAGGCGACAACCTGCCGCTTGTCATCGTGTACCACGGATTTGGTGGCTGCGCTTACTACATGGCAGACGAAACGGGTGGATTGAATGATTTGGCGGATGAGGAAAACTTCTTCGTGGCCTACCCTCAAGCGGCATACAGACCTGCCAAAGAGGACACCTATTGGGAGCCGGGCTTCAATGGTGGTGAGAGCATTTATCTTGATGACATTTTTTTCTCTGAGCAACTGATCGAGCACATTGACGAGGAGTTCTCGTTGGACTTGTCAAGGTTGTACGCTGCAGGGTACAGCAACGGAGGGATGCTCACGTACAGTTTGGCTTGCTTGAGAGGTGACTTATTTGACGGTGTTTGTATCATGTCCGGGGCCCTCCTAGATGGGATGGATTCCTGCGACCCCACCCAGCCAGTTCCCATGATCATTTTCCACGGAACAGGAGATTTCGTGTTGCCCTACAATGGGGACCAATACTATGCGTCTGTCCCTGATGTGGTGAGTTTGTGGGTAGACCACTTTCAGATTCCAACTTCAACGCTGAGCTCCACGGAATTGAATGGTGGGAATGTTGTCCACGACAGCTATTATGGAGGCACCAACAACACGTGTTTGTCTTTGTACACCGTGATTGAGGAGTATGGATTGCCCGGCGACCATGTTTGGTTTGGTCAAGACATGGATGGGGTCTCTCCAAATCGCATTATTTGGGATTTTTTTTCCGGAGTTTGTGAGGGTGTTGATGCCATTTCCTACGAGACCCACGACCGAGTGCAGGCGTTTCCCGTTCCTTTTGGGGACCAGCTTTTTCTTGGAAATATTGGCGTTAGTTCAGCCACGTATCACATGTATGATGTCCGGGGTGTGGTGGTTCGGACAGGGCGTTTGGGTTCAGACGGATTGGTTCATGGACTCGGTGATTTGCCAGCGGGGTGCTATTTATTGAGGGTAGGAGAATCAATCTTTCAGGTTGTAAAATGAATGCAGTCACCTCCAGCAAACATGTTAAGGTCTCTGCATCAGCGCTATGGATAGCCATCACTTCAGAGCATCACCTTGAGGCCTGCCACCCCTACATCCGAAGACACACCAAGAACACCGCTAAAAATGGACTTTCAGACGAGATCATCTATCTCAACGGAGTCACATATACCCGCGAATCCACTGCTTGGTTGGACGGCGTTGGATATGATTTAAGAGTTGGTGTTGCCAGTGGTCTCAAAAACGAAGTGACTTGGCGCATCGAGCCCCTTGACCCCGTCTCTTGTATGCTCTCGATTACAGTGAAACCCCTTGCAATCGAAAAATTGCCCAAGGCTTTTCGTGGATTGGCTTTGAGACTGTTTGTGCGACGCAGAGTGGGAAATTACCTCGATGCAGTCACGAGAGGAATCAAAATCTGGGTTGAGACTGGCAAGTCGGTTGATAAAACGGCATTTCGGAGGCACCCTTGGTTTTGCCCATAAAGGTGGAATATGCCAAGAAGAATTGACCTTTAGCTCCGCACGAACTTGCAATGCCTATCTGACCAATTCTGGGTTGAGGGTGTTCGGCTTCTGTCCTGCTGGGTCCACATGTAAAGTGGGTTTGACATGTCGAATGCATGCCTAAAGTTCCCCGAGCCAAGTGAAGAATTTGGATGTTTGGCGATTGTGTTTCTGACGTGATGTTCTTGTGAAGAATTTTGATTCTCGTCGATGGAGGATGGCTGAGTTCTAAACTTGCAAAAATTCGTCGACATGAAAAAAGTCATCCAACTCTGTCTTTTGGCCGTCATTGGCCTCAACCTCAATGCACAAACGTGGGTCAACTTCGACTTCACGGTCCCAATGGACAAAGCAGAAACCTTCAACACCACTTGGGAGGAATTCATGAACTCTGAAACAGGCAAGGCCCTTCCAAGGTGCTTTATGAGCCAACATGAGATGGGTGCAGCTACACACAACACCTCGATTTCTTTTGTTGCGGACGATGTGAAAGAAATGGCGCCACTCTTCGATTATCAGGCAATCTTTCAAAACCCTGACTTTATGAAGATGTACGCTTGGTTCGGAATGAATGTCTTGCCCCACCGCCAGCAAACCGGAGTTCGTCTGATGGGCTCTACCGAAAAGGAAGGGAACTACTACCAAGCATTTTGGGGCTTTGAAGTTTCTGACCCCATGACCATGGCAGCGGCATTCGACCAACTCATCAAAGACAGCCAAGCCAAACTCGATGAGCACAACGTAGAAATTGCCTTGCACCAAGCAATGGCAGGTCAGGAAGGTGCAATCTCTCACTACATCTCTGCAAACTTCAAAGATTACGTCACTTTCATGACCGCATCTCAAGAAATGTATCAGTCAGAGGGTTTCGGAAAGTTTGCTCAAGCCACAGCGACAAATGAAAACCCCTTGACGTGGACCCG
>JBELLK010000058.1:0-7665 GCA_042088625.1 Flavobacteriales bacterium | reverse complement strand
CTCAGAGACTTGAGCAACCGTACCTTCACGCAACCACCTCAAACGACTTGCCATGGCCGACGAACTGCTTTGCCCCCAATGCCAATCCATGTACGCGTACCACGACGGGACGCGCATGAATTGCCCGGAGTGTGGACATGCATGGGATGCCGACGAACTCGCGGCAGAACAAGCGATGGAAGGCGCGGTGTTGGATGCCAACGGCAACTCCCTTGCAGAGGGCGACAGCGTGGTGGTGATCAAAGACTTGCCCGTGAAAGGTGCGCCCAAACCCGTCAAAGCGGGCACCAAGGTGAAAAATATTCGCCTTGTGGAAGGTGACCATAACATCGCGTGCAAGATTGACGGCTTTGGCGCCATGGGCCTCAAGTCCGAGTTTGTCCGAAAGGCCTAATTGTTTTTTGGATGCAGCACCCTTTTGGCGGCAGTCACAAGGATCAACACCACGCTGCCTCCTGCGAGCCCCAACACCGCATCCGTAAGCAGGGTTGGCAAGGCATGCATTGCCTCATGAATTCCGGGGAGGTGATGATGAAAAATGCCCCCTGACACGAGAAGCAATGCCACGGTCCCAACCAAGCCCAAGGTCTTGATGACCCAGGGCAATGCCGCCACCAGGAACCGACCCAGACGCTGCACTGCAGAGGACGGGTGTTTCATGAGGACCATCCCGGCGTCGTCCATTCGGACCAGCAAAGCAACGAGACCGTAGACGCCTATCGTCGCAAGCAAGGCGATGATGGACACGGCCGCGATTTGGACTGGAAGCTCGGCCTCCATCACCTGGCCCAAGGCCAAGATGACAATCTCCACAGACAAAATGAAATCCACCGTCACAGCAGAACGGATGCGCCGCGCTTCGTCGGGCGCGTCTTCCGATTGATGGGCATGGCGGGAAGGCCGCGCATAGTGCACGACTTTCTCCACGCCTTCGAACGACAGGTACGCCCCACCGAGCACAAGAATGGGTTCAATGACCCAAGGCACAAAAGCACTGAGGGCAAACGCCGCAGGCAAAATGAGGAGCTTGTTCAAGAACGACCCCTTGGTGATGGCCCACAACACGGGGAGCTCACGCGAGGAAGAAAACCCGACTGCCTTCTCGGCATTGACAGCGAGGTCGTCTCCCAAGATTCCCGCCGTTTTCTTGCCAGCCACTTTCGTCATGACGGCCACGTCGTCCATCAAAGCAGCGATGTCGTCGAGCAAGGCAAAGAATCCACTGGGCATGAGACGAAGGTACAATCCTGTGGATGTCAAGTGCTTTCCCTACCTTGTCTTCCATGCTTCAATGGTCCACACCTTTGTTTTTCAGCACATTGCTGGGTTGCTCTGTTGTCTGTCAAGCCCAAACCGTCACCTTCCATGCCGACGTCGCCCCCATCATCTACACCCACTGCACCGAGTGCCATCGCGTGGGGGAAATTGGGCCCATGCCGCTCACGAACTACGCGGAAGTCGCGGCGTACGGCGAGTTCATCGAATACGTCACATCCACGGGTTACATGCCGCCTTGGACGCCGGACGACTCCTACTCGCACTTTGTGGGCGAGCGCGTGCTGACCGACGACGAGAAAGCCACCCTGAGCGCGTGGGTTGCCGCGGGCAAACCCGAAGGCGATCCGGCAGACAATCCAGGCCTTCCTGCGTTCCCTGAGGGAAGCCAAATCGGAGCGCCTGACATGGTGTTGCCTATGGCAGAACCGTACACGCACGGCGGCGACATGACGGACCAGTACCAGGTGTTTGTACTTCCGGCCGACCCCGACAACGACCTCGCCATCCGAGCGCTTGAAGTCCGGCCTGGCAACCGAAACGTCTCGCACCACGCCATCTTGGGCTTGGACGTGTCCGGAACCGCGGCCAGCCTCGACGCGCAGGATCCGGACCCGGGCTACGAGAGCTTCGGGAGCTTTGGGTTCACAGCGGAGAGCAATTTCTTCGGCGGCTGGGTCCCCGGCGCCATGACCGTCGAGTACCCTCCTGGCATTGGCCGCACCGTGCCCGCAGGCGCGGACATCCTGCTCCAGATGCACTACGGCCCTTCGCCGATTGACGAAACGGACCAGACGGAAATCAATGTATTCTTCTCCGAGGAGCCCGTCGAACGGGAAGTCCAAACCACCTACATGGGCCCCCAACACCTTGATGAATTCTTCTACCTCCCCGCCAACCAGGTCCGTACCTTCCACGGCACCATGGACGTCAGCACCGACGTCAGCATGATTAGCATCGTGCCTCACTGCCATTTGATCGGCGTCTCCTGGGACGTGTTTGCCACATCTCCCAACAACCAAGACACCATCCCCCTGATCTCCATACCGTCGTGGGATTTCAACTGGCAAGGATTCTTCACCTTCCCCACCCTCAAGAAGATTCCCGCAGGCTACACCCTTCACGGCATCGCGTCCTACGACAACACGAGCGCCAACCCCTTCAACCCCAACGATCCGCCCCAGAACGTCACGTTTGGCGAAGGCACCACCGACGAAATGTTCTTTGTCTTCTTCGACTACGTCCTCTACCAAGAAGGCGACGAAACGGTGTCGCTCGAACCGTCTGACCCGACGTGCGTGGTCGATTTGACCGGCGACGGTGTGGTGAGCGTGGAAGACATGTTGTTCTTGCTGTCGGACTTTGGGTGTGTGACAAACTGCGCGGCGGACGTTGATCTCGACAACGCCGTCACCATTGCGGACCTCTTGCAACTGCTCAGCGCCTTCGGCGAACCTTGTTGACCTTTGCCGCATGGAACCCGTCTGGCGCGTCTTGATTTTTTTGGCCCCGCTCTGTCCGATTTGTCAAAACATGTCTTTCGACCTGCGTCAGCTCGAGAAGGACTTTGCGGGTGAACCCGTGGAATTTGTGGGTGTGTTCCCCAACGCGTCAACCACTGAAGCCCAAATCGCCACCTTTCAGCAGACCTACGACCTTGACATGTCCATGGGCACAGACAACGCGCATTGGGCAGAGACCCTAGGCGCCCGATGGACCCCAGAAGTGTTTGTGCTTGACGCGGCCGATTCGGTGGTGTACCAAGGCCGCATCAACGACCGCTACTTTGCCCCTGGCAAGCGGAAGCCCAAGACCAGGCGGCGCGACCTCGATGCCGCGCTGCGCGATTGCCTTGCCGGACGTCCCGTAGCCAACCCCATCACCGATGCAGTCGGATGCCCCATCGAGGGCATTCGTTTGTCCGTCCCTCAGGACTGACCATCTTCTTTTTCAGAGAGGTTCATCCGCACGAGGTAGCGAACAGCGCTTCCAAAAAAACCGAGGCCACTCATGAAAATCACGAGACCGGCCGTGCCCTCCAGCCCCCAGAGCCACCGCTCTTCTCCGGCGATGCGTTGGGCCGCTGCGTCCAGCGTCACCGACAACCCTGCCCCGATCAGCAAGCACCCCAGTCCTCCGTGTCGCCACCACAAGGTGCGGAGCCTCTGATGCGATTGATTTGGTGTGTTCATGTCTGAAAAACCCTCAAAGGCCAAATTTGTTGATGCCAAACAGACAAGGGCGCCCCGAAGGACGCCCTTGCCAAAACTTGATGGAAGTCGATTCACTCCACTTCCACGTGGAAGCCTGTCTCCATGCTCACGCCCGCGTTGCAAGTCGCCTTCATTTCGAAGTGGTACTCACCCGCAGCGGCTGGCAGCGTGACCGTCTCGCTGAATGCATCAAAGGCAGCAAGCTCCACAGACCAAACGACAGTCTCGGTCGCCTCATCGATGAGCTCAAGCTCAGCTGAGGCAATGCCGTCTTCATCGGTGACTGCACCTTCCACCACGACCTCTGAACCAGCTGCCCAGGTGGGCTCGCCATGCCACATGCTCGGGTCTTCTCCATTCACAGAAGTCAATGTGAATTCGGGCATGTAGGTGTTCTCGACGTGGAGATCGGTGTTGTACGTGGCCGTGTTGCCCGCGGCATCCACGACGTCGACATACACATGCCAAATTCCCCGTGCTGTCAACGGCACATCGACGTGCAATTCTGCCTCCGCTTCAGTGCCCTCGAGGTCCACGTTTCGCAACACGCCCCAGTCGGTGCCGCTGTGCAACACCAAGCCGTGCTCTTCTTCTTCTTCTTCTTCTTCGCCTTCCTCACCTTCGTCGTGGGCATGCCCCTCACCGTTGTGAATGTCGTAACGCACCTGACTCAGGGCCTCGTTGTCGCAGAAAAGATCCTCGATGTCGATGTGATCTCCAGCCAGAGCCTCAATCTCTACTGAGAGTGCACTGTTCATGGCACTTGCCTCTGTACAAACGCTCGGTGCTTCTGTATCTGTTTCTTGGCAAGACACAAACGCCATGGCCACCCCAGTGCAGGCCGCAAATGGAAGGATGATTTTGGTGTTCATCAGATTGGATATAAAAATTATTCTTGTGTTTGATTATGCTTCAACAGAATTGTGAAGCGGAGTTGCACCCAACGCCCCTGGGACACGAGTCCCAAAGCGCGGTAGGCGCTTGTGTGGTCAAGCCACGCACGGTTGAACACATTGGAGACATCGAGTGTCCATTGTCCCCTCGCGGTGGTTTGAGAAAGTGTGATGTCCGCCAGAAGCGCACCTGAAGTGGTGTCTTCGTTTCTGGCGGTGAGAACAGCAGGTGCCAAGGCAAGGCCGCTCAACTGCACGGTAAAACCTCCACGCATTCGCCCTTCCCAACTGAGACGGGCTTGCGAAGGGGTTGTGAAAGGCAATCCAAGTCCTGTTTGGAGGTCCCACTGGCCGAGGGTCGAGCCAGTGAGTGACAAGGTTTGTCGCTCTGCCATGTGACGCACTTCAGCCTCCAAGCCTGTGCGGAATGCATCGTTTGCTCGGAACTCGTAAATCTGTCCCGCGTGGGAGATGGGTGCGAATTGTGCACTTGGGGTGATCGAGATGAAACCGCGGTGAAGGGCCGCAAAGGCTTGCGTCTTCCACCCCCACCCCGAGAAACGAGAACCATTGTTCAGAGACAACCGCCATTCCAACGCCCATTCGGTGCCGAGTTGCGGGTTGCCTAGTTCAAACCGGAACGACCCGTGGTGAATGCCGTTGGCCCCCCATTCGTGGTTGCCGGGAACGCGTCCATAGGCCACCAACGTGGCCAGACCTTCCGTCCGACTGTTTTTCCAAGAGAGGGGCCGTTGCCAAGACAACATGCCACCTGGCATCAGGGTGTCGAATGCCACGGCCCGAACGTCCGTTCCTACCACGACACCCTCCGAATTGTATCGGGGCTCAGAATGATCGCCTTGCTGAGCATACACAACGTCCAACCGACCCGAGAAGGTCGAGTGCGCCACATTGAACTCCCCCATGGTCGACAACCGCATGCGCTGATGGCTCGGCAACAAAAATTCCCAGCCAGAGGTGGTGACGTGCTGGCCCTCGAATTGCACCCCTACAGCGCCGTGAGCCGAGTTACGGCGCGCCTCCCCAAAAGCCGTCCACTCTTCCAAAGCGAGGCTCAAATCCGAATCCGGCAAGGGACCCCAGCCATGCGCGTGAGGCGGGGCGAACTCTCTCCTTTGGTTCCAAGAACCCGACAGTTTGTATGCCCACCCGGCATCGATGCCCGTCTCTGCACCAGACCAATGGAGGAGGGATTGGATTCGTGACGCGTGTTGATTTGGAAGTCGGATCTCCAACAAACCGTCATTGGGCGACAAATCCCCTTGGCGAGGCAAGCCCACAATGCCCGGGAACAAGCCCTGATGAACATCCGAGAGCCTCATGGACCAAGCCACGGTTCGGCCGCCACGTGTTTCGCGTTCAATGCCCAGCACTGCATGACCCGCACGTCCCGCAGTGTTGGTCAACTCTCCTGTTTCTAGCTGATACACCCGTCCGAGGTACGCAAACCGACGCTGTGGAACTTGCGATGCTCCGAAGCCCGTGACGGACATGCCCGCGTGCCAATGAACCTTGGGCGTGGACGCAATGTGTAAAACGTGGAGGCCGCCTTTGAATTGTCCAAGTTGGGCCAAGGACCCCATTCGTGTCTGCGTTTCCGGAGCATTGGCGCGGCTGGGGGATTCAAAGCGCAGCCCTCCCCCCACGGCTTCTGGCCCCATCCATACATGTCCCCCTCCTGGAACCCACGCCGACGCGACCTGCAGTTCCGGGGCAACCAGGACACCGTGGTCCGAGCCCCAGCGACCTCCTTGCTGAGGCACGCCGTCTTCGAGCACCGCAACCCGCGAACCAAAGAGGCCCCGCACAACAGGCTGAATCATGCCTGCCCCGAGGTCGAGGCTTTGGAGGCCGGGTGTCCGATCGAGGGCCTGCATGAGCGTGGGCTGGTCGAGGGCTGAGGCCTCCGATTCGCTGAAGCGATTCACCGCGACCTGCGCTTGGCCCAGCATCACCTTCAATTCCTCCATCCACACGTCCACGTGCGACGAAGGGTTCAACACCACTTGGGTGTCAAACCCCATGCACGAGAGCGTCAGCGAATCGATGCCGTGCGGACACGACACGCGAAACGCACCCACAGCGTCGGTGGACGTGGCAAGGCCGCAAGGCCAGGCCATCACCAACACTCCTGGCAATTTTGAACTTGAGGAGGCTTGCAACACGTGACCTTCCACGGCCGTCGACGATTGGCTCCACCCCATGCAGGAGAACAGCACCATCGCGCACAATGCAAGGACTGTGCGTGAAACATCAACCGTGGGATCAAAGGCATGCCTCCATGGAATGTGATCCATGAGACAGGGAATTGAACAACAGACAAATCGAACGGAAACTCAGCCGCAATGGGGCGGTCCGCGTCGTCCTGTGGTCGTCCAAAACAGCTGCTGTGCGTGCCCCGGGGTCACTTCCCCAATGCCACGCTCAGCGCGCCAAGTCTGCCATGCCTTGGAAGCCTCCAAAGTCAAAGGCGGCACTTCCAAAGAGAACGTCCAATCGCACAACTCACACACGTGCTCGTGCCGGACAAGGCGGTTTTCTTCGTGCGGTCCATTCCATGTGGAACATCCCTCGTGGTGATGGGCATGCTCCCCATGATGGGCGTGGTGCGAGCAGCCCGACACCATGTGCCCGACTTGGTGCATGAACTCCAACCCCACCACCAAAGACCATGTGGCCAGCAGCGCGCACGCGGCAAGACTTGTCATGGAGGAAATGTGTTGAGGTCGAATCAAGACAGGGCAAAATTAGCGTGGGTGGACGGGATTTGACCTATGTGGAAGCTGAATTGTGGAACTTTAAGGCATGGCGAAAGTGATGTTGATGTCCTTGGGCTCGCGCGGCGACATGGAACCTTTTCTTGCGAAAGCGGAGGAACTGCTGAAGGCAGAACACGAGGTGGCGCTTTGCATGCCCGCGCAATTCGAGGGGTTGGCGTCCGAGGTGTCTGCCACGTGGTTTGGGATGAACCGGGCTTTTTTGGACTTGATCGAAAGCCCGGACGTTCAGAAAATCACAGGCCAAATCGGATCTCCGCTGTCCCGACTCCGCACCATCCTCAGGTTGATGCGCAACACCAAGGGCATCCAGCAACAGCTCATTCGAGACCAAAAGCGTGCCGTGGATGCCTTCCAACCCGACCGCATTGTCTTTCACATCAAGTGCATCTACCCGGCCATGCTCGGAGCCACCGGTGAATGCGATGTGGCATTGCTGAGCCCCATTCCCTGCATGATTCACTCCCTCTCAGAGGAACCGCACAT
>JBELLK010000057.1:0-7713 GCA_042088625.1 Flavobacteriales bacterium | reverse complement strand
GGCGGCGCGAGCCGCCTCTTGCGCGGGCTTCGCGCCAGCGGAGGCCGCGCAACCTGTACGCGCGCAACCTGTACAATTGAAACATCATGAACCGCGAAACGCCTCCCGTTGTCAAAGCCATGCACGACCTCATCCTTGCTTGGGTGAGACAGGTGGAACACGTTCCAAGGCTGCATCGGTACACCTTGGGCTCTCGGGTGACAGAATGCCTTCTCAACGCGCAGAAAAGCATCTTGTCAGGCCGCGTGAGTGAAAACAGGCTGAAGGCCATCCAAAGCGCACAAGCCGACCTTGAGATGGCGAAATACACGTTACGGGTGCTTGTGGACATCAAGGCCCTTCCTGTGAAAAAGTTGGCGCATTTGGCGGGACTGCTTGTGCCTGTGGAGAAGCAACTTGGGGGGTGGGAGAAGCAGGTGCTTAAGGCTGAGGCCTCGGGCCCTTGTCGACCCGGTTCGTGAGCCAGAAGGGGTGCGGCCAAGGCTTTGCCTCGCGAGCGACATCATCCGGCAGCCCGCTGCCCCTCCAACGGGAAGGGTAGCTTGAACACGAGAGGCTGCGTTGACGGCAGGTTTGCCGGGCGGCAACCGGAACAACAACAATGGAAACTTCAACAACGCTGGAAACAACGGAAACTGGTGGAGTTCCTCGCCCAATGGATCCAACGCATGGAACCGAAACCTGAACAACAACAACGAGAATGTCAACCGCAACAACAACAATCAACGAAACGGCTTTTCTGTCCGTTGCGTTCGGGATGCTGACACGAATCGCCCCGGTGTCGTGAGCCTGGTTTGCGGCACCGGGGATTTGTTTGCCGAGCCGGTTCGTGAGGCCCTGCTCGATGGGGTGTTTGAAGCGTATTACGAGTGTCGTCGGAACAAGCGCAACAAATCGGATTCCTTGGCTTTCGAGTGCAACTTGGAGCGTGAACTGGTCGAGCTCCACGAGTCGCTGCTCGATTTCTCTTATCGCCCCGAACCGTATCGCGCTTTCTTGGTGGAGCGCCCTGTGCTCCGGGAGGTGTTTGCCGCGTCCTTTCGCGACCGTGTGGTGCATCATTGGCTGATGGCATTATTGAACCCCCACATCGAGGACATCTTGTCACCGCGTTGCTTCGCGTGCCGGGAGGGACTTGGCGTTCATGCCGGTCACAGGGCCATCCAGTCAGATTTGGCCGCGCATCCGAAGGGGTGGGTGTTGAAATTGGACATCCGCGGTTTCTTCATGAACATCGATCGAGGCCTTCTTCACCAGCGCTTGTCGCAGGATCTCAAGTCCTGGGACCTCGGAGGCATGGACCTGTGGGTGCAACATGTTCTTCGCGGGTTGCTCGTGGAAGATCCGCTTATGGGATGCGTAAAGCGCCAGCATCGACGCTGGAAGCAGTTGCCGCCCGACAAGAGCTTGTTTTGCACGGGACAGGGCAAAGGGCTTCCCATTGGAAACTTGACCTCCCAAATCTTGGCCAACTACTTTCTCAATCCGTTGGACCAATGGCTCTCGCGCGATTGTGCGTTCTCATCGTATGGCCGGTACGTCGACGACTTCTACCTCGTCCACAATTCCAAGACGGCCTTGGTCGGGATGATTCCTCGAATCCATGCCTTTGTTCGCGACGATCTGGGCCTGCAGTTGCATCCCAAAAAAATTCACCTCCAACCTGTGGCCAAGGGCGTGCTGTTTCTCGGAGCCTTCCATCACCATGATCACGCCAAGCTGTCCCGACGGCTCAAGGGCAACATGTGGGATTGCCTCGACGAGTTGAACAGTCGTGCGGAGCGCCGCAGGGGCAAGCTCTCTTCAGTCGATGTGGAATGGGCGCTCCCCAAGGTGAACAGCTACCTCGGGCTATCCGGCCAACTCTCGGCTCGAAGGTGGGAGCGGAAGTGGCTTCGGGGACTGCACCCGTCGTGGTGGCAGGTCATGCGCGTGTCTGGACAGAAGATGATTCGAGCAAGGAATCTTCAAAGGCCGCACGGGCAGATGTTGGGTTTGGCTTGGTAGCACGAAAAAAGCCAACCCATGGAGGTTGGCTTTTTCATGACCGCATTCGCGGTCGGGAGGGTCGAAATCTTACTTCGCGAAGCGGCGCTCCTTGATGCGGGCAGACTTGCCTGTGCGCTCACGCAAGTAGTAGATGCGTGCGCGACGGACCTTGCCGCGCTTGTTGACCTCAATCTTCTCAATGAACGGAGAGGAGATGGGGAAGATGCGCTCGACACCCACGCCGCTCGCCATCTTGCGAACTGTGAAGGTCTCAGTGGCGCCTGAACCACGACGCTGAATCACAACGCCTTGGAAAGACTGGAGACGCTCTTTGTTGCCCTCCTTGATCTTGATGGTCACCGTGACGGTGTCGCCTGCGCCAAACTCAGCCCAGTCCTGGGTTTCAACCAATTTGGCAGTGATGTCCTTGATGCGGTCCATGGTGTTGTCTTATGCGTTGTCAGTCAGGGCTTTCCTGAGAGGAAGCCCAAATCGGGGTGCAATATTACGAAGATTCTTTGGGAAGTCCTTGTCCCGAGGGCAAGAAATTAACCCTTCGATGTGTTTGTGGCCTCGTCGTTGCCTTCGAGCAAATCGGGGCGACGCTCGCGGGTTCGGGCCAGGGCTTGTTCTTCCTGCCACTTGTCAATGGCGGAGTGGTTTCCGCTGAGCAGCACGTCAGGAACTTTCCAGCCGTTGTATTCGGCAGGGCGGGTGTAGACCGGGGGAGCGAGAAGGCCGTCCTGGAAGCTGTCGCTCAGGGCGCTTGTCTCGTCGCCAATGACGCCAGGGACGAGGCGGACCAGCGCGTCGGTGAGGACGGCCGCCGCGAGTTCGCCGCCGCTGAGGACGTAATCGCCGATGCTGATTTCGAGGGTCACCACGTGGTCACGCAAGCGCTGGTCGATGCCTTTGTAGTGGCCGCAAATCATCAGCAGGTTGCCAGAGAGCGACAGCTGGTTCACGCGGCCCTGCTTGAGTTGCTCGCCGTCAGGGGTGAGGAAGATGACCTCGTCGTAGGTGCGCTCGGCTTGCAGAGCGGTGATGGCGTCGTGAAGAGGCTGCATGGCGAGCACCATGCCTGCGGCCGTGCCAAAGGGGGCGTCATCGACCTTTTTGTGCTTGTTGGTGCTCCACTGCCGCAAGTCGTGTACGTGCACCTCGACCAACCCTTTGTCGATGCCTCGTTTGACGATGCTTTCTGAAAAAGGTCCACTCAGGAGTCTAGGAAGGACAGTCAGGATGTCGATGCGCATGGCTCAAAAGTACGAGGTAACTTTGCAGCCATCATGCGTGAGAAGAAGGATTACAAGTCGGTGGTCAGTCACCCATACCAGGTGTTCAATGGCATTTTCCTGACCTTGCCGCTGGACGGCATACGCCAAACAGGCCTGCGCGTCCCGCTCCTCCAAGAAGCTTGCGAGTTGGGGTTGGAGCAAGGAGATGCACCCCATGAGATCTTGGCGGAGTTCCTGCGCGGGCAGGGCAAGCAGAACGCTAAAGACGGCGCGGCCCTCTTGTTTCGCATCATCCAGTACATCGAACGCCAAGTGGTGCTCGTGGACGCGTTGGAGGACGCGCGCTACGCGCAACTGAACGACATGGGCGGCGCCGAGTCGCTCCAGAGCTTGATGCAGCGCGTGCGCCGTCACGGGCTTGAAGACGAGATGCGCACCATGCTCGCGGAGTACGCGGTACGTGTCGTGCTCACTTCACACCCCACGCAGTTTTACCCTGGCAACGTCTTGGCGATCATCACCGACCTGGCCTTGGCCATGGAGGACAACGACTTGGTGAACATCCGCAAGCGCCTTCATCAGCTGGGCCTGACGCCGTTCTTTCAGAGCGAACCGCCGACCCCGTACGAGGAGGCGATCCGGCAGATTTGGTACCTCGAGAACGTCTTTTTTGAAGCGTGTTCTGCACTCGGGGCGCGGGTGGCCAATGCCCTGCGTCGTCCCAACGGCGAGGGCTTGAACATGGGCATGTTGCGGATTGGGTTTTGGCCTGGAGGAGACCGAGATGGCAACCCCTACGTCGGCGCAGACACCACACTCAGGGTGGCGCGCAAACTGAAACTCACGCTGCTGCGTTGCTACAAAAAGGAATTCCGGGAGCTCCGTCGTCTCATCACCTTCAAAGGACTGGAGGGCGAATTGGACATGCTTCAAGGCATGATCGAGGAAGCCATCTTCAATTCAAGCGACCTCTCGCTTAAGCAGGACGTCCTCCTTCATGGTTTGCATCGCCTCGAACAGCGTGTGGAAGCCGAGTTCAATGGTTTGTATTTGGACCAAATCCGTCAGCTCATGTTCAAGGTGCGGATGTTTGGGATGCACTTCGCGTCGCTCGACATCCGTCAAGACGCACGCGTTGTGACCAAGGCGTTCAAGTCGCTTCTCGCCGCCATGGATGGGGAAGGGGCGGTGACCAAGTTCGAGTCGCTTTCGGAATCCGAGGCGCTGGATTTCTTGTTCAGCTTTGACCGCGTCTTCGACGGACAGCTCGATGAAGAGCGCCACCAAGACGTGTTGGACAGCCTCCGCGCGATGAAGGAGATCCAACTGCACAACGGCGAAGCCGGATGCCACCGATACATTTTGAGCAACTGCTCCGGCGCCTACCACATCGCCGTCTTGCACGCCATGGCCAAGGCCAGCGGGTGGGAGGGTGCATTGACCATGGATTTGGTGCCGTTGTTTGAATCGATCCAAGATTTGGACGGCGCCCGTGCCGAGATGGCCAAGCTTTACACGCACCCAGTGTATGCGTCTCATCTCGACCAGCGCCAAGGGGACCAAACCGTCATGCTCGGCTTCTCCGACGGCACCAAGGACGGAGGCTACCTCCGCGCCAATTGGGCCATCTACCGCGCCAAGCAACGCCTGACGGACGTCAGCCGCGAACATGGCCGCACCGTGATGTTCTTTGACGGGCGCGGCGGTCCCCCCGCACGAGGCGGCGGCAACACCCACCGCTTCTACGCGTCGCTGGGCCGCGACATCGAGAACCGCGAAATCCAAACCACGATCCAGGGCCAAACGATCTCCTCCAACTTTGGCATTCCCAAGTCGGCTGGTTTCAACCTGGAACTCCTGTTCACGGCGGGCGTCAAAAACCGCCTGTTCGACGAGGAAGAGACGCGCATCCTGCCCGAGGACGAGGCGCTGCTCGACGAGCTTGGCACCACCTCCCATGCCCATTACCTCGCGCTCCGAAACCGCCCCGAATTCACGGAATACCTCGCCACCTTTGGAACGCTGAAGTATTATGGGGAAACCAACATCGGCAGCCGCCCCACTTCTCGTGCCAAGGACGGCGCCATCAATTTTGAAGACCTGCGCGCCATCCCGTTTGTCGGTTCTTGGTCCCAACTGAAGCAGAACGTGCCGGGCTACTTTGGCCTAGGCACGGCCTTGGAGGCGCTCGACCGCGAAGGCCGGCTCGAAGAAGCGGCCAGCCTGTACCGCCGCAACGCGTTCTTCCGCACCCTCGTCGAGAACTCGATGCAGTCCATGACCAAGTGCGATTTCCGCCTGACCGCGCACCTCGCCGCGCATCCCCGGTTTGGCGACCTCTGGAACACGGTCCACGAAGAATACGAGCGCACCCGCGTCCTTGTCCTTGCCATCACGGGCCAACAGGACCTCATGGAGACGGCGCCGGCCATCCGGGAAAGCATCCACCTGCGCGACGGCATCATCATGCCCTTGCTGGTCATCCAGCAGTTCGCACTTACGGAGATGGAGCGCCAAACAACGTCCGACCCAATGGCCGATCCGGCGTGGACGCCCGCGCTCCTTCGCAAGCTCATCATCCGCACCATGTACGGCATTGTGAACGCCAGCCGAAACGCGGTCTAACACATTCTTCACATGTCCATCATCGACCGTTGTCCCGCGATACGTTCCTTCACGGCGGTTCAAATCTCAACGATGTTCGCCATGGGAGTGTTGATG
Organism: Flavobacteriales bacterium; assembly: GCA_042088625.1. Classification (GTDB taxonomy): domain Bacteria; phylum Bacteroidota; class Bacteroidia; order Flavobacteriales_D; family Sanyastnellaceae; genus UBA11663. The sequence goes on along the minus strand of JBELLK010000057.1, from coordinate 1,765 downwards.
CAATCGGGTTGTGCCATTGAAGGTTCAGATGCCAATCCCAAACCTTCCGCGCCGCCCGCCATCCAATCACGCGCTATCGACCTGCAAGGGCATCGAGGCATGCGCGCCCATTGGCCCGAGAACGGCGTACTTGGCATGTTGGAAGCCGTCGCGTCGGGGGTGACAACCCTGGAGATGGACGTGGTCATTGGCAGTGACGGGCAGCCGCTCTTAAGCCACGAGCCGTGGCTCAATGCGGACATATGCCGCACCCCAGAGGGCCAACCCATCGCCGAGCACGACCGAAGCTGGAACCTCTACACCATGCGTCCTGAAGACGTCGCCCGTTGCGATTGTGGTTTGCAGGGGCACCCTCGGTTTCCGCAGCAAAGGAAGGTGCCCACCACCAAGCCGACACTCGCAACCTTGCTGACCACCTTGTCGCATCAAGCTGAGGTGGACTCAGCCTGCCAATCCGTTCGGTTCAACATCGAGTTGAAACATCGTCCGGAAGGAGACGGGGTGTACCATCCCGATGCAGTGACCTTCACCCAAGCTGTGGTGGATGTGCTCGACGAATTTGGCGTGACCGCGCGCACGACGTTGCAGTCATTCAGTCCTGAAGTGCTCGAGGCCATCCACGCCATGCGCCCCGACATCCAAACGGCATGGCTCGTGGAAGAAAAGGGGAGCACGGCTTCGTGGTTGGCGCAACTGACGTTCCGTCCGGACATCCTCAGCCCGGACCACGCGTTGTTGTCTCCTGAAGACGTCGCGGAAGCCCATGCCCAAAGCGTCAAGGTGATTCCGTGGACCGTCAATGACGAGCTCCAAGCCGAGGCCCTGATTCGAATGGGGGTGGACGGCATCATCACCGACGATCCCGATCGCATCCGCACAACCATCGAGCAACTCGGCTGCACGGTGGATTGACCCGCCTTCCTGACTGCAATCCAGCAAAAACCCCGACCAGGCCTGAACCTGCGTCGGGGTTTTCCGTGGAAGGACCTTGGTCCTCTGGAGTCTTACTTGCCGTCGGTGGCCTCCATGGGCTCATCGGCTTCTTCAGGCATGTCCTCCTCGTCAGAGGCGTACACAAAGTCCATTTCCTCAATGAGGTTGGTGCAGCCGGCGTACTTGTCGAGGATCCACATCACGTAGCGGATGTCCACAGAGATGGTGCGCTGGAGCTCAGGTTCGAAGGCGATGTCGCCGCTCATGGCTTCCCAGTTGCCGTCAAAGGCCAAACCAATCAGATCGCCATCCGCGTTCATGACTGGGCTTCCAGAGTTTCCGCCTGTGATGTCGGTGCCGTGAATAAAGCACACCACGAGCTCCCCGCTTTCGTCGGCGTATGGACCAAAGTCGCGTGCCTTGATGAGTTGCTCGAGGCGCTCGGGCACGACAAACTCAGGGTTGCTGTTGTCCTTCTTCTCCAAAATTCCGTTGGCCGTCGTCACGAAGTCGTATTGCACGGCGTCGGCAGGCTTGTAGTCGCCCACAGGGCCGTAAGTCAGGCGCATGGTAGAGTTGGCGTCCGGGTAAAAGGCTTTTTCAGGCATGAGCTCCCGAAGGCCTCGCACAAACAAGCGGTAACCGCGGTCGAATTTGTCCTGAACTTCGGCTGAGGTCCCTTGGCTGTAGCGCTCGTAAATGCTCATCGACATGGCGATGGCGAGGTCCTTGTCCATCACCTTTTGCTTGGGGGCGGCGAGGAACGCTGCGAACGCTTCGGCGCTGCGCAAGGGTGACTTGGTGTAGATCTTGTTCGCGTAAGCGTCAAAGT
>JBELLK010000021.1:5937-41725 GCA_042088625.1 Flavobacteriales bacterium | reverse complement strand
CGCAAGAGGCGAACGCTTTCTGTAGGCCCTCCACTGTTTGCACGAGCCCAAACCACGCCCATGGTGATGTTGTTGTAGTCGCCCGGCTCCAAAGTGAAGGGACCAGCGGCTTGAATGAAGCGGCGGTCGGCAGGGGGGTTGCCAGCGGTGACCTCAGACCACGGATCAACAGATGAACCACCTGAACCCCACTGGTAGGGGTCCGTGTCGCCTGGGAACATGTAGTCTGCTTCGATGTCGAGATTGGCTCCAGAAGCGGGCGTCACACCGTCACCACCGTAGGCCATTTTTTGGCCATTCTTCCAAATCCCATTCATGTAGTTGTAGAAGTGGAGTGGCGTGCTTGGCTCACCGTTGATGGGGTTGTTGCCGTTGTTGTAATACACAAATCGACGCATGCCGAAGCGCTCGTTGTCGACCACGCCATCGCCGTATCCGATGCCAATCCCTTGGTAAGGAATGCCCAAAGAGTCAATGGCATTGGAGAAGTTGTCCGTCAAAGGGTTGTCAATGCCGTCGGCGTCTTGGTAGGGACCTTCAAAAAAGTCAATGCCCACCGCAGGTGCATTTTCACCATAACCCGAGGAACTGCTTGAGGGCTCGTCGTCGGCATCGCCATTGTAAGCGTATCCGAGACCACGCTCGACGTCACAACCAACGTAGTCGTCTGTGGCTGTTCCCACGTCCGCGTCCACCCAGACGCCGAAGTAGGTGTTGGTCAAGGTTTGGGTTCCTTGATTGATCAGAACGTAGTTGTGGAAGGTCATGTTGTTGACCTCGTCGTTGGTTGAAAACGCAAAGGCTTGCGCACGGATTTCCATGCCGATGGGCTCTCCCTGAGACTCAGAGTGAACGTTGCCCTTGTCGTTGAAAATCCAATAGAAGTTACGGTCACCGTAGAGCGGGACGATGTCCTCACGGCGACGGTTGGCGCAGTCGATTTCTTGAAGAAAATCGTACCAGGGGTAGTCACCATTGTCAGGCGAGTAGAACCCGTCACCGTCGTAATCCTTGAAAGGAGCGAGGTAGTAATCTTGGTTCGCTTCTGTGCTCCCGTGTGCAGGATACTCACGGAAGTATGAGGGCAATGCGTATCCTTCGGGGAACTCCTCTTCGACGGTGCCAGCGGCCAGGGCGTCAAAGTACTGACGGTGACGTTGCGCATCAGCGCGGGTCGAGACGAAGAACTCGTCGTATTGACTGCACACCTCGTTGTCCACTTCGGCAGAACCGTCGTTGGTCAAAGGGCCTGTCCAAAAGTCGTTACCGGTTCCACGGAACGTCACCGCTGCCAGCTTGAGCTGCTGGTCAGGGCTGATGCCGCCCATCCAAAGAGCGCCAGCGTACAACGAGCTGACGCCGCCGCCCTTGGGGACTTCGTAGGAAGCTTGACTTGTCGCCCGGTCCTGCCAAAGCGAGCCACCAGTTTCAATCAAGGCGCGGACGTTGTTCCATTCCAAATCACGCAACGCTGTTGCGGGTGCGCAAGCAGCGGCACGAAGGTTGATTTGGGGCGCAATGCCGGCAGTTTCGCCGGGCGTGCCTGCACCCACGTATTTGTAGCCCCAGGCAGTGGAGGCCATCAAACAGAGGGCGGTGAAGGAGAGAATGCGATTCATGTGCTTATGTGGCATGATCAGAAGTCAAACTTGACACCAAGACGGACGGTACGAGGCAAGCCCAGGTTGAAAGGATTGTCTACATACATGCTGTAGTAATTGCGGAAGGCGTCCGGGTTGTTTTGGCTGTTGATGAGGGGTTGGTACTGGGCGGCAGCGAGGTAACCGTCGTCGTCAGAGACGCCAGTGAAGCGGTAGACGCTGTTCACGTTGCGGGTGTTCAGCAAGTTGCCAATCCACAGGTATACGTTGAGGTTGGTGGTCTTTGCCGCTTCTCCTTCGCCCTTGCCACCATACGTGATGGTGAAGTTTTTGTCCAAGTTGGCGTCCAAATTGAACTGCCATGGGAGGCGGCTGCCGTTGATCGAACCTTCGGTTGAGGGGCTGATTTCACCGGTGATCGGCGTCGCGATGGTTGAAGCCGTGTAAGGCGTTCCCGAGCCGAGGTTGGCGATGAAATTCAAGCCAGTGTTTGCCAAGAGCTGACGTTCTTTACCGCCAATGTTGGCGATGGGCCCGTTGTAGTCTTCACCTGAACCGTAACGGTAGTCGACGTTGGCCACAATGCGGTGACGCTGGTCGTACGTGAACGGGTTGATGGAGCGAAGGTTGGGCAAGCCGGCATTGATCAATGCGAGTGCGGTTTGGGTGGTTGAACCCGTTCCATCTGCGAATTGAAGCGTGTAGTTTGCGTTGAGGCGGACGTTGCCGGTCCGACGAAGGTCGTATCCGACGGTGAAGCCTTTGACCGTTCCAAAGTCCAAGTTGCCAAACGCACGGTATGGACGTGGGTACGCCGCCGTGAAGTTGCGGACCTGGATCATGTCACGCATCTCCTTGTAGTATGCCGAGATTTTCAGGCTTGACGTCTTGGTCAAGACTTGCTGGAATCCCAATTCGTAGTCGATGGTCTTCTCTGGACGCAAGTCAGGGTTGCTGATCAATTCGTTTCGGCTCTCCAAAAAGAGGTAGTCAATGGGGGAGAATTCGTTCGAACCAGAAGGACGCTGCGTCAAAACGTCATAATGCGCGAAGAAGACTGCCTCGTCGCTGATGTTGAACGAGAATGAGATGCGTGGCATGATGTTGATGGCCGGATCGTAGTCCTTGAAGGCCTCAGACGTCAATTCATACGGATCGTCGCTGTTGGCATTCTCACTGGGCTTCAACCAGGGCGCAGGATAGGCTGTGTTGACGGCCAGGACGTCTGGGTCTGTGATTTCTGTGCCCTGCGCGTTGTACCATTTGTCTCCGTTGCGGAAACCCACAATGGAGGTGGGGTCAACCAATGCGTCTGTGTACACCACATAGTCGTCTCCGATGTTGTCCGGAATGACATTGTTGCCACTGAGCTGCTCACTGAGCTGACCTTGAATGTCGCCAACGCTGTAGGATTGACCCACGACGTAGGGATCCTTCAATACAGGTTGGTTGGCGTCAAAACGGTCGACACGAAGACCCACGTTGAAGATGATGTCATCGAACGTGAACTTGTCCATGATGTAGCCCGCGATGTAAATCGGCTCATAAGCACCGATGGGTCGGGTGTTGAATTCGCGACCGTTGATGGTCCGCGTGTCGTTGAAGAAGTCTTCGATGGTCGGACGACCATTCACACGGTTGCCATAAGGATCGTAACCCCGGTAGTCGACGTAGTTGCTTCCCTGATTGAGAAGGTCATCTGCGCCAAACATGTCGAGCGAGAAAAATTCCGGGTCGATGGCGTCGACCACAATGAGCTCTCGGTCACCCGCACCCAAAGCTTCCCGCAAATTGTAGTCGAACTCAAATTGGTTGTCGCCCAACAGACGGTCGTAGGTCACATAATAGTCGGTTCCGATGTTGGTGACAGTGCTGTCTGAGGCGTCGATTTCCTTGATGTGCGAATTGGTGGTCAACCGCGCAAGCGTCCACAATCCGATTGGATTCAACTCATAATAACCGTCCCGGCGTTGCTCGTATTCGAAGCCCATTTGAAGGGCATGGTCGCCAATGTCCCCAGAACCGATCGCACTCACGCGGAATTGCGTGTTGTTGTTGATTCGGTACGTGTTTCCTTGGTTGCCGTAGTAACTCCACAAACCATAGGTGCTCGCAGCGCTTTGGCCATTGAGCAAAGCGTTGCCGTTTTGGACTTCCAAAAGGCTTGAGTAGGGTCCAGGCTCCACATTGAACACGTTTCCACCGTCAAACGAGACCGAAGAGGAGTTGTCAAACAGGGAGAAGTATTGGTTGTTGATTGCCGCGAGCTCGGGATTGAATTCTGACGCTTCAAACGTCACAAGGGTGTCTTGCCATCCGTTGTGGACGTAGCGCCCTGCGGCTTCGTCATAATCGTAGCTGTTGGTCTGGAAGACATCAAATTTCCCGACGTGGCCGTATTTGAAGAAGTCGTTGCCGTGGCTTGCGTCTTCAATGCGGGTGTAGGACTGGGAGTAGTCCGCCATGATGGAGTAGAAGACGTTCTTCAATCCACCCGTGCTTTCTTCTCCTTCTTCGTCCACGAAACGTTGAGAGAACTTGACGTAACCGCGCCAATCGAGCCCAGTTTCGAGGTCGTTGTTCTCCCAATTCATCAGCGATCGTGCGTAGCTGAAATTGTTCCTCCGGTCGCCAGCGGCAGTCAAACCAAAGGTGAGGTTGGTGGTCTCGTTGGTGGCCACGTCAATCTTGGCGACGAGGTTGGCACTCTGCGCGCCGTTGTTCATGCGCGTTGAGGTGCGTGTGAAGTCGTCAGGCGTGAGGAAGTCGGCGTTGTACAAGGCACCGTTGACGTCTCCGGACGAGCTGATGTTTTGACGAAGCGGGTTGGCAATGAGCGAGTCGCGGGCAGCTTCGGTCATGCGGTAAAGGCCGCCATACGTTGGACGCGTGTCCGCCTGGTACGTGTAGTTGCCCGAGAGGAACAGTCCCAGCAAAGGGTCGGTGCGGTTGCCCTCAGCATCTTTCCTCCATGCAATGGGGCCAGAAGCTGACATTTCAGCCAGGTTGTAGCCAAACTTGTCGAGACCGACCACCGATTCTCCGATGGGCAAACCAGAGGTGATCACTTCACCGCCACCAAACCACTGGCGGCTGGCGTTACGCAGGGAGATGTTGATCACACCACCCGTGGCGTCACCGATGTTGGCGGGAATGCCGCCTGTCACCACCTGAACTTCCTCGATCGCAGACTTCGGGAGGGCCGATGAACCGCGGACTTTAATGCCGTCGATGTAGTACCAAGTCGAGGAAGTCCGTGCACCACGGATGCTCACGCCGCCGCCTGTACCTGCGGTGCTCGCACCGGCCACGGTTTGCGCGATGCTCGTGGCGGAACGGCCAGGGAGCTTGTCGATGTCCTCACGGCTGACGGTACCTCCAGAGGCGCCTCCGTCCTTGTCGATCAGCGGCACGCTGTATTCAACAACTTCGGCTTCCTCCATCATGACACCGGCACCAAGCTCGGCGTTCACGAACTGGATTTTGTTGGCGGAGACGACCACGCCGGTCACCTTTTTGGACTGGTAGCCCACAAAGCTGAACAGCACGTCGTACGTGCCAGGTTGAATCGGCTTGATGGTGTACTCTCCATCGAAGTCCGTGTTGGTTCCAGCCACTTGGTTTCCGTTCAAAAACAGAACCACGCTGGCGAAGGGAAGGGCGTCTTTGTTGTCAAAGTCCGAGACCTTTCCTTTCAGCGTTCCTTGGCCCACTTGCGCCACCGCGCTGAAGCTCATCAGAATCGCTCCCAAAATCGTTGCAAACCGCATCATGCGTCTAGAATTTTCAGGCAAAACAGGTATAGGAGGCCAAATATAGCCCAACCCTCTTCAGAACGCTAAAGAGTGCAAATGCGTTGCAAACCAAGGGGATGAAAGAAAACCCATCTGATTTGCCCTCTGCGGAACCCCCGAATTCAGTGCTTTTTCCACTTCCGACGAAGCCAGATTCTCCGCCACCAAGGCACCGACCTGCCGTCCCGCTGACGCCTGGCTTTTTGCTGGGCCTTGCGCATTTGCCTTCGGACGTTCACTTTCTCGTGGTTTTGGAAGGCCGAGTTGGTGGCGATGTCGTCGCCATCGGGCATGATCAGGTTCTTTTCCTTGCCGGATTGTTGGAGCTTGTAGTGCCGTTTTTGGGCTTCCTTGTAGTTTTTCTCAAACGTCTTGAGCGCCTTCTTCTCCGCCTTTTTCAGCTTCTTGAGCGCCCTTCGTTCGCTTCGAGGCATGCGGCCTTCATCTTGGCCCAACGTGCTCCCCTGACCCAAAACGGCCAAAGCCAACAACAGCATCACGCGATGCGCGAGGCAAGTCAACTTATGCAGGGCGGGCGTGGTCACGGCGAAGGGTGTCGAGTTGATGCCACGCTTCTTGCGCACTGTCGCAGGGCAAGCCGCAGGCACCTTCCACGCAAACATACCAACGCACTGCAGCGTCCTGAGCGGGGCGTTTGTCTTCCATCCACGAGGGAATGTTGGCAGCATCAGGCCAAACCCCGTCCACCCACGTCCCCGGCCGAAGCTCCGTCCACCATTCAGCCAGTGCCGCGTGCACCTCATCTTCGCTGGGCCCTGCGATGACCACCGTCGCGAAGGCGTCTTGCATGTCGATCCAATTTGCGGCCCAGCGCGTGGCCCGCTCCATTGAAGGTGTGGCCAACATCCGAGCGGCCGTCAATTCTTGGGCCAATGCTCTCCAAGCAGGAATGTCGCAGGCCCAGCCCAACCGCCACAACCCCCAAGCCAACGTGGCGTTGGCGGACGGCATCACGTCGTCGTCGTTGTCTTGGCGACGGGCGAAAAGGGCCGGGCTGTCTATGGCGGTGAACCAAAACGTGCCGACCTCCTCGTCGTAAAAGCGGTCCAGCGCCGTGGCCATCAATGCTCGGGCTTCGTTCCTCCACGTTGGGTCCAGCGTGGCTTGATGCAATTCGAGCATCGCCTCAATGGCAAACGCGTAATCTTCGGCAAACCCCTCGGTCTCAGGGCCGCCATCTTTGTGCCAGGTCCTGCGAAGCCGCTCGGGCTCGCCGGGCACGTGGGCAGCGCCTCGAAGAAACGCAGCACCTCTCTGGGCGCGAGCCACCCACTCGGCCTGGCCCATGAGCCGACCTGCTTTGGCGAGCCCGGTCACTGCCAGGGCCGTCCAAGACGTCAGGACCTTGTCGTCAACCCCGGGCTTGCTTCGCCCCGCCGCTGCCGAATCACGCCACGTCGACAGCTGCGTCATTGCCTCGTCAAACGCGACTTGGGCCTCGGGGTTCCCCCACAGCACCTCGTCGCCGGCCGCCTCCCGCATCAGCACGTGCTTCCCCTGTTCCCAATGGCTCCGTCCTCCAATGTCAAACCACGATTCGACCGCGTTTCGAGCTTCTCGGTCAGGCAGAGCCGCCTTCAGGTCCTTGGCTCTCCAGACGTAATACGTGCCCTCTTCACCGTCGCTGTCGGCATCCATGGCCGATTTGAACCCGCCCGAAGCGTCGTCCAGTTCTCGCAGCATGAAACGCACCACCCCATGGGCGCTGCGCAACAATGCCGGGTGTTGTTGAAGGGACCAAGCTTCAGCCGTGACGCCCAACATTTGGGCATTGTCATAAAGCATCTTTTCAAAATGCGGGACGTGCCAGTGCTCGTCAACGCTGTACCGCGCATACCCACCACCGACGTGATCGTGGATGCCGCCGCGCTCCATGGACAGCAGCGTGTTCATGCCATGCAGAGACCCTTTCACAGGCCAGTCTTCACCAAGCAGTGAACACGTGCCCATTCGGAAGGCCAAAGCCAATTGAGAGGGGAGGGGGAACTTCGGCGCCCCGAGCGTTCCGCCGTGTTTCGCATCCCATGTGGATTCCCATCGCTCCAGTCCTGCTCTGAGGTGATGCCACACCTGCCTGCGTGACTCATTTGATTCGTCCCAATTGAAGCCGGCGACAAGGTCGTGGTCCATGGCGTTCACGGCGGCCGCAAGTTGCTCGGCGTAGGCAAGGACTTTGTCCGCGTCTTCTTCCCAAACTTCCCGCACCGCGTTCAACCCAGCGAGCCATTGTTCACGTCGGAAATAGGTCCCACCCCAAATCGGTCGTCCATCCGGCAGCGCCAAGCAATTCAAGGGCCACCCACCTCGCCGCGTCATCAGCTGCACGGCATCCATGTACACCTGATCCACATCAGGCCGCTCCTCGCGATCCACCTTGACATTGAGGAAGTGGGCATTCATGAAAGCGGCAGCCTCCGGATCTTCGAACGTCTCGTGCTCCATGACGTGGCACCAGTGACACGCACTGTATCCGATGCTGACCACAACGAGCTTGTTCTGTTCCCGAGCCTGTTCCCAGACGGCATCGCACCACGGATGCCAATCCACAGGATTGTGCTGATGCTGCTTGAGATAAGGGGAGGTGGACCCTGCAAGCCGATTCACATGCATGGGTCAGAAGCAATCAGACCTTGGGCCTGCCAAACACGCGGTTGCTGTTGTCAGCCTTGCCCCGGTACGCCCGGCGCTTCGCCGCCCGTCGCGCACTGTAGTTGTTGCTCTTGAAGAACGCGCTCGAGTTCTTGACCACTTTGCTGACGGTCACTTGAAGCGTGCCATAAGAGTCGTTCTTGTCAGGATTGCCTCGCGGGCTTTCATAAGCCGCATCCCAACGGAAACTGTTCAGGTATTGCTCCGGGTTGTCCACCCCAGCCGCTGATGCCACGCTGGGGTTGGCTGGTTGGCTCAACACGTATTGCATGTCACGCGAGAGCCCCTGAGAAGCATCTCCCACAAAGCTTTCAGGGTCGGCGTATGTCCCACTGACGTCGTCCAAGTGGTCGGTGAACGTTGTGTTCCAGACAAACTCGATGCCCACTCTGGTTGTGTAATTGACGATGAATGACGCACCCACCCCCATTGGGACGCCGAGCGAGGCCAAACCATAGTCTTGCTTCTCCGTGCCGGCGGCTCGCAAGTTGTACCACTTGTTGTAGTCCCAAGCTGAAACCAGCTCGGAAATGTTGCCTTCGTCAAGGTGGTATTGCGCTGAAGTGGCGTCGAGACGTGCCTGAGGGTTGTGCACGAAACCGGTCACGCCAAGAATGCCATAAGTGTTCACTCCAACACGCAGTTTGCTCGAATACTTGGTGATGCTCGAGCGAGCGAAGATGTTGACCTCCGTGCGAAGGCTGAACTCGTGAATGAAGTTGCGGAAGTGCGCGTTCCGGGTCATCCGTGCTGGGTTCGTGGACAAGTTGTCGTAGTCCTCGATGTAAGTGGTGCCCAATTGAGCGCGAACAGCCAATGCGCCATTCAAGCGCTGACGGACGAAGACGTGGGTGGACAATTTGGTTTGGCTGAGGTGAAGGTCTGGGAAGAAATCCCGGCGCTCAAGTGCGTCGCCCCCTATGTCCCCGAGGTAGTTGCCCGTGCCAAACGCAAAGCCGTAATCCAGAGCATACTGGCCTTCCACATCCTGGGGAGACAAGAAGAGGGCTGCCAACAGGGCGGTCCAAGCGATGTTGCGGATTTGGTTTCGCATCAGGGCGCAAGGTAATCAGTGGTGGTTAGAAAATGAAGTGTTGATTCAAGCCCAAAGATTTGCCCGTTTTGTCCACAGGTGTCGCTCAGCTCGAATCGCCCGTTTATTTTTGGCCTCTCATGAACGCCACCTCCACTGCCCCCGCCGCCGTAGCGGCCCTCGATGCGCTCAAGCACGACCCTGAAGTTGCAGCCCTCGTTGAACGCGAACGTGTTCGCCAAGTTGAAGGCGCTGAGCTCATTGCCTCAGAGAATTACACAAGTGAAGCGGTAATGGCCGCTCAGGGCAGCATCCTGACCAACAAATACGCCGAGGGTCTTCCACGCAAGCGCTACTATGGTGGCTGCGAATTTGTGGACCAGGTTGAGCAGCTCGCGATCGATCGGCTCTGTGAACTCTTTGGCGCCGAATGGGCGAACGTTCAACCTCACTCCGGCGCTTCGGCCAACTCAGCTGTGATGCTGGCGTGCCTCAAGCCAGGGGACACGATTCTGGGGTTTGACCTGGCTCATGGCGGTCACCTCACCCACGGTTCTCCCGTCAATTACAGCGGCAAGCTCTACCGCCCCACGTTCTACGGTGTGGAGCAGGAGACTGGCCGCATCGACATGGACAAGGTGGAAGCCACAGCCAAGAAGGAGAAGCCCCAAATGATCATCTGCGGCGCCTCCGCCTACGCCCGAGAATGGGACTACGCCCGCTTCCGTGCCATTGCCGATGAGGTCGGGGCCATTCTTCTCGCCGACATCTCTCACCCCTCGGGATTGATTGCGGCGGGCTTGCTCGACAATCCGCTGCCTCACTGCCACGTGGTGACGTCGACCACGCACAAGACCTTGCGAGGTCCACGCGGCGGCATCATCATGGTTGGTACGGATTTCCCCAACCCGTGGGGCTTGACCACGATGAAAGGCGCTGTCCGCAACTTCAGTTCATTGCTTGACAGCGGTGTCTTCCCGGGCATGCAGGGTGGGCCCTTGGAGCACGTCATCGCCGGCAAGGCGGTGGCCTTCGGAGAAGCCCTCCAGCCGAGCTACAAAACCTATTGTCAACAGGTCATCAAGAACGCTCAGGCCATGGCCGGAGCGTTTGTGGAGCGCGGCTACGATCTCATCAGTGGCGGAACCGACAACCACCTCATGCTCATCGACCTCTCGAACAAAGGCGTCACAGGCAAGCTTGCAGAGCACGCCCTCGGACAAGCGCACATCACGGTCAACAAGAACATGGTGCCGTTTGACACCCGCTCTCCGTTCGTCACCTCTGGCATGCGCGTCGGCACCCCCGCGGTCACCACCCGTGGCCTCGTTGAATCGGACATGGTGGAGCTTGTCGGTTGGATGGACACGGTGCTTCAAGCGCCCGAAAACGAGGCGGTGATTCAGCGCGTCGGCGATGCGGTGCGGGAGAAGTTCGCTGCCTACCCGTTGGTGGGATGATTCTAAACACGTCTTTCAGACTTCGCTGATCTCATGCCCAATTGAGGTCAGTTGAAGGTGTATTTTGCGGCGTGAGCGAAATGCACCTAGGTCAAACATCGGATTCAAGCTTGTCTGAGTCTCCAGTAAATCTTCTGGCACTTCCGGTGGATTGGCGTTTTGTGGTGACGCAATCTGTGTTGCTCGCTGCGGTCGTGTTTTTGTCCAACCCCGTCGGGGGTGCAGTTTTGGCCATGGGCATGCTGATCCTTTGGAAGCGGTGGAGCAGTTGGCGTGAAGCGGTCGTGGCCGTATTCATTGTGGCTTGTGTTCTTGCCAGTTCGCGCCTCGGGGGATTGCAGTATTGGAAAATGTTGAGGTTGTTTTTCGCAGCTCTCGTGTTTTGGGAATCCCTCAAAAAGCTGAAAGCGGGAACGACGTCAGAGCGTAGGAATGCCATAGGTTTGGTGACAGTGGTCGTGTTGTGCACTGGCCTCCCAGCGTTGCTCTCCCAGCACATCGTCGAGGGCCTTGAAGAAACGGTGCTGCTTTCGTCGATGTGGACGGCCATGCTGGTTTTGGGACGCACGGCGACTCGGGAGGAGACGGCTCGTCGCCTGTCAACCCTCGTGCATGTCGGCCTTGTGGTCGCAGCTGTCTCCGTCGTTGCGCGTTTTGGTGTCTATGACTTGAGTCATTTGAATGGTCGATTTCGCGGCATTTTTGGGAATCCCAACGAATTCAGTCATTGGTGGCTGGGCATTTTTGTCTTGGGATTGGTGGCTTCCCCAAATGCGAGAAACCTTCGTACCGTCGTTCTGCTCTTGACCACAGCGTTGTTGTTTTTCTGGAGCGGCACACGTGGCGCCCTGTTGGCTGCATTGTTTTCGGCGGGAGGGTGGCTCGCGCAGGGCATTCAATCTTCGTTTCTTGCACGGATGGCCAGGGTCGTTCTTGTGGGAGCCGCCATCTTGGCATTGACCAGTGTTTCAACATCGGCCTTGCTTGAGGTTTTGCCAGATCGAGTCGTCCGTCAAGAAAGTTTGGAACTGGGAGGAGGGCGAATATTGGCCTGGCAACATGCGCTTGAGGAAATCGAGTTGCGTCCCTGGCTCGGCGCTGGCGGAGGGGCCGAGGAACGCTACTTTCGGAAGAATTACGCCTACTTCGCGATGCAAAACCATCAAGGGTTGAGTCACAACAGTTGGCTCGCCTTTGCCATGAATTACGGCATTCCTGCGACGCTTGTGCTTTTTATCACAATGCTTGCTCGGCTGGGATTGACACAGCGAAACTTGCTGTTTGTCGGGTTGCTTCCCTTTGCATTTTCCTTTACCGTGGAGGGCTGGCTCACAGCTCCAATGAGCGCAAGTTCACCGATGCTCTTTTTTGTCGGCGGGCTTCTCGCGTCTGTTTCTCGATTCAGACTTGCTGAATAGGTCTGGCGCAATCTTACCCAACCACCCCAGCCGCAACCGTCAAATGCGTGGACGGATCCACGAGGATGAAGGAGCCGGTGGCGCGGTTGTCCTTGTAGCCGTCGGTGAGGAGGGGGGAGGCCGTTTTGATGCGGACCCGGGCCATGTCGTTGACGCCGATGGTGACGTCTTCTTCCACGCGATGGAGGGTGTTGATGTCGATGCGGTAGAGGACCTCAGTAATCTTCGCCTGGACGTCGCGCGTGGTGTGGCGCAGGACGTAGCGGGTGGCGGGGTTGAGCGGTGCTTCGCTGAGCCAGCAAAGGCGCGCATCGAGGGCTTGGGTGCTCTCAGGCTGGTTGTTGGCTCGGACCAACATGTCGCCTCGGCTGAGGTCGATGTCATCGGCGAGGGTCATGGTGACGCTCAGAGGAGGGAAGGCCTTGTCCAGGGGGGCGTCGCCCACGAGGATTTGGTCGATGGTGCTTTCCTTGCCGCTTGGCAAGGCCACCACCTTGTCGCCGGGTTTCCAAACGCCTGAGGCGATGCGTCCTGCGTAGCCTCGGAAGTCTCGGTGCGCGTCGGTTTGGGGTCGGATCACGTATTGGACTGGGAACCGGCAATCCTGGAGGTTGCGGTCGGCGCCCACGTGGACCGTTTCGAGGTGGTGAAGGAGGGTGCCTCCGCCGTACCAAGGTGTGTTTTCGGAGCGGTCCACCACGTTGTCGCCGTGAAGTGCGCTGATCGGGATGAACTTGATGTCCGTGATGTCGAGGCGGGAGGAGAAGTTCTTGTACGCCGTGACGATTTCGTTGAAGCGATCTTCGCTGTATTCCACGAGGTCCATCTTGTTCACGCAGACCACCACGTGGCGTAGGCCGAGCAGGGAGGCGATGAAGCTGTGTCGGTGGGTTTGCTCGAGGAGGCCGTGGCGCGCATCGATGAGGATGATCGCGAGGTCGGCGGTCGAGGCGCCCGTCACCATGTTTCGGGTGTATTGGATGTGACCCGGGGTGTCGGCGATGATGAACTTCCGCTTGGGCGTGGCGAAGTAGCGGTAGGCCACGTCGATGGTGATGCCCTGTTCGCGTTCGGCCTTGAGGCCATCGGTGAGGAGGCTGAGGTCGGTGCCGTCGATGCCTTTTTGGCTTGAGGCGGATTCCACGGCCTCGAGCTGGTCCTCAAAAATGCTTTTGCTGTCGTAGAGCAGGCGCCCAATAAGGGTGCTTTTGCCGTCGTCGACGCTGCCCGCGGTGGTGAACCGGAGGAGTCCGTTGTGGTCGGGTGTGGTTGCTGCTGCCATTGCTTCGTGCCTTCGCGTGTTCAACGTGACGGGTTAGAAATACCCTTCTTTTTTGCGGTCCTCCATGGCGCTTTCGCTGCGCTTGTCGTCCATGCGTCCACCGCGCTCCGTGATTCGGGTTGCCGCGACTTCGTCGATGATTTTTTCGAGGGTGTCGGCGTCGCTTTCGAACGCGCCTGTGATGGTGAGGTCGCCGAGGGTCCGGAAGCGGACATGCATCATTTCGGGCGACTCTTCAGGCCGGAGGTTGAGGTGGTCGGAGTGGGCGAGGATTTGGCCTGCGCGACGGATGCACACGCGGTCGTGCGCGAAGTAGAGCGAAGGCAAGGCGATGTTCTCGCGGAGGATGTAATTCCAAACGTCGAGCTCCGTCCAGTTGTTCAGGGGGAAGACGCGGAAGTGCTCGCCAGGCGCGTGCATGCCGTTGAAGAGATTCCAAAGCTCGGGGCGCTGATTCTTGGGATCCCACTGGCTGAAGTCGTCGCGGTGTGAGAAGAAACGTTCCTTCGCGCGGGCCTTTTCCTCGTCGCGGCGCGCTCCGCCGATGCATGCGTCGAACTGGTGCTCTTCGATGGTGTCGATGAGGGTCGTCGTTTGGAGACGGTTGCGGCTCGCGTTGGCGCCGGTTTCCTCCTGGACTTTGCCGGAATCGATGGTTGCTTGGACACTGCCGACGATGAGGCGGGCACCGAGTCGTTCGACCAGGTTGTCGCGGAACTCGAGGGTCTCGGGGAAGTTGTGGCCGGTGTCGATGTGGACGAGCGGCATCGGGATGCGTCCTGGAGCAAAGGCCTTGGCCGCAAGGTGGGTCACCACGATGCTGTCCTTTCCTCCAGAAAAGAGGATTGCAGGTCGGTCGAATTGGGCTGCGACTTCACGCAGCACGTAGATGGACTCGGCTTCGAGTTCCGTCAAGTGATCGAGGTTGTAGGTCGAGTCGCTCATGAGTCGTTTGCGGTCGCGTTCGTGTCAGAGGATTGGTCTTCCCTTCCCAGGCGTCCATAGCGGAACCACGCCCGTTCGTGAAAGTAATACAGCAGGGTTTTGGACGCCATCTCAAATCCGCCAATGGTCAACCCCATGGTTGCGTCTCCAGAGACAAGCCACCCTACGAGGATGGTGTCCACCGTGCCCACCACGCGCCAGGTGATGGTTTTGGCAAGGTGCCTGACCCGAGATTGCTTTGCATTCATAATCCTACAAATATAGTGGGGAAATCAATGCGCCTTTCAGAGGTTGCTATCGATGGCATGGAGCAGCTCCTGCAAGCTGGTCTCGACAGACTTGCCAGTGGTGTCGATGTCGATAAAATGCTCCAATGGAGCTTCATAGTCAGAGGCATGTTTTTCCTCGCGACCTCGGGTTTCTGTGGTGTGCACGTACACCTCCATGACGTCTGCAGAGGCCTTCAATTCTTCCCGAATGTCGCGATAAGGTGCAACCAAGCTCACAACGACGGTGTGGCCCTTGGATTGCAGGTAATGCGCGAGAAGTTGCGCACGACGAATGTTCTCTTCACGGCCGCGACGGGAGTAATCGGTGTTGGTGGTCAAAGTGCGCAGGTCGTCGCCATCCACATGGAAGGCCTCTGTGCCCTGCGCTTTCAAATGCGCAAGCAAGGCCTTGGCCAGGGTGGTTTTGCCATGGCCTGGCTGGCCTGTGAACCAGTAGATCATGCCACAGTTTGGGCGGCTTTGAGTGTGAGCGTTTGCTCACGGTCGGGGCCCACGCTGAGCACGGTAACAGTCACGCCCACGGCTTCCTCAATGAACGCCACGTAATCGAGAAGCGTTTGAGGCACTTCCGCGAGGTCGCGAATGCCTGTCAAGTCGCCAGGCCAGCCCGGAAGGGTGGTGTACACGGGTTCCACTTCGTCTGGTTCGATGCCAAAGGGGAGGTGGTCGATTTTCTCACCTCGATGCATGTAGTGGGTGCAGACGTGGATTTCGTCAAAACATCCGAGCACGTCCGCCTTCATCATGCAGAGCTGTGTGGCGCCGTTGACATCCACCGCGTACCGCAGTTGAGGGAGGTCGAGCCATCCGCACCTGCGTGGTCGGCCCGTGGTGGCCCCAAACTCGTGGCCCTCCGCCCGCATCTTTTCGCCGACCTCGTCGTGAAGCTCGGTGGGGAAGGGGCCGGAGCCGACGCGGGTGCAGTACGCTTTGAAAATCCCAAACACCTCACCCACGCGGTTGGGGGCAATGCCAAGTCCGGTGCATGCGCCAGCCGAGATGGTGTTCGAGGACGTGACGAAAGGGTAGGTGCCAAAGTCGATGTCAAGCATGGTGCCTTGGGCCCCCTCGGCGAGGATGCGCTTGCCCGATTTGAGCGCGGCATTCATCTCATGCTCTGAATCGATGAGCTTCAGTCCGCGAAGGAACGTGATGGCCTCGAGCCATTCGGCGTCGTCAAGCACGTACTCAAACCCGTCAAATTGGGAGAGCATGCCCTCGTGCTTGTTGCGTAGGGCGTGGTAGCGTTCTTCGAAATGGCTGCTCTCAATGTCCCCGACCCGCAGGCCGTTGCGTCCGGTTTTGTCCATGTAGGTGGGGCCGATGCCCTTGAGGGTGCTGCCGATTTTGGCCTTGCCCTTGGCCGCCTCAGAAGCAGCGTCGAGCAGGCGATGTGTTGGCAGGATGAGATGCGCCTTGCGGCTGATGGCCAAACTCGCAGACACATCCACTCCGAGGCCCACCAACGCGTCGATTTCCTTCTTGAAAATGATGGGATCGATGACCACGCCGTTGCCGACGACGTTCAATGTGTCGGGACGAAATACGCCACTGGGAATGGTGTGCAAGACGTGCTTGATGCCATCGAACTCTAGGGTGTGGCCCGCGTTGGGGCCTCCTTGGAAACGGGCAATCACGTCGTACTCAGGGGTGAGCACGTCCACGATTTTGCCCTTGCCTTCATCGCCCCATTGGAGGCCGAGCAGGACGTCAACTTTCATGCGTCGCAGAGGTTGGTTCAGGCGCAGGGGCCTGAGCAGGTTGGACCCGTTTCCGGGCGTAGATGTTCAAACTGTGGTGAAGCACCTCGATGTCAAACAACTCTTCGAGGGTGGCTTTGATTTGCTGGATGCGAGGGTCGCAGAATTCGAGCACTTCGCCAGAGTCCGCCAAAATCACATGGTCGTGTTGCTTGATGCGGTGGCTCTTCTCGTACTGGGCGCTTTGGTCCCCAAACTGATGACGACGCACCAAGTTGCAGTCAAGCAACAAATCCAGCGTGTTGTATAAGGTGGCGCGAGAGACGCGGTACTTGCCTTGGCTCATCACTTCGTAGAGCGTGTCCACGTCGAAGTGTCCCTCGTAGCTGTAAATCTGGTGTAGGATGGCAAAGCGCTCCGGGGTCTTCCGGTGCCCATTTTGCTCTAGGTAGGCTTCAAAAAGCCCTTCCACTTGCTCGAAGATGGGGTCCTTCGCCATGCAGCGGCGAAGATAGGGCATGTCATTCAGGCAGGGGTGCTTGTTCAGAAGTTTCCCAAGGCCCAAACCGTGGTGCCTCCCCAATCCGAAACGCCCCCAAATCCATTCCCTTTTTCACGGGCGAAATCGTGCCGTTGGGTTGCTGTTGGAGGGCGATGCCTCGGAGCTTGCGGTCGACGACACTCAAGGTGACTTGGGCACATTTGGCCGCATTCAAGCGAACCGTCGTCTGGGCATCTCCCTCAGGCACCTCGAAGTAGTTGACTTCTCCATTGCCAATGACGTCGACGGTTTGGAGTTCGCCCGCCTCGAAATGGGCGTCCAAATCCCGGCCCTGGATGCGGTGCGCCAAGGTGTCGTTGGCCGGGGACAGCACGGAGGCATGGCCGCGCATTTCGAGTTTGTCCGGCCGCTGCTCGCTCAGCCACAGCGTGAGCGAATCCCCGGCGAGCCGGTCTTGGTTGGACCACAATTCGGGCAGACCCCAAACGCGAATCGTCTCTTCCGCATCGTCCCAAACCAAGGAATCCCCCGCCCCTGTCAACTCCGCTTGCACGAGTGTGACATGGCGGATCGCGGTCAACGTCTCGCCTCGCCGCGACAGGGTTTGTCCCGCAAGGTGCAAGGTGTCGGCGTCCTCGATTTGACGAATCCACGCCCGTCGCAACGTGTCGCCCACAATGACTTCCGTGCTGTCCAGCACGTTGCGCTGGGCATGGTTTCCGTGGGCTTCCGACTGACCATCGCTGCTGACCAGGGTCACCTCGCCCCAAACCTCACTGGCATCCTCACCCAGTTGCAAGCTGTCTCCGGCGATGGTCCCTTCCTCATCTCGAACGTACACGTCTCCGGCCAGCCAGCCTTCGGTGCGTTCCTCTTCCATCGTCAGGTCGCCACGCAGGCACGTGAACGCAATGTCAGCGCCGGACCATGTCGTCGCACCGTGGAACAGGTACCTGCTGTCCGCGCGCATCCAGTGCACCGAGTCGCTTCGAAGGGTGTCTCGTTCGTGCATTGCCACGACGTCCCCACCGAGCTGCAGCAATTCCTGTTCTGCGAGGTACGAGCCGGTCTGGCTGGTGACGTCCCAGCCATCCTCTCGAATGACGGCCCCATCGCGGTAGCGGGCCTGCCGATTCACCAATTGATAGGAGAGGGCAGGGGCCTCGAGCAAGCCGTCCTCGTGTTGGAGCTGAACTTGCCCACTCGCCGATGCCCACTCGCTTTTAGGGTCGAGCCGCAAAAAATCAGCCGTCAACACGGTGCTTGGCGGTTGGTTCAGGCGAATGTTGCTGAACACATCCACTTGGCCGTTGTCGTAGCGCCAGGCCGAATCGCAATGCAACACCCCATCCTCATGCCCCAGCACCACATTCCCAATCAGTCGCTGGGCCTCGGTGATGGCGGGGTCGCGAAGGATTTGGTCGGCGGCAAGGATGTCCACGGTTTGGGCTTGCGAATCGATCCCAACCACAGTCATGCAAATAAGCCAAGTAAACTTTCGCATCAACCTTCTTCCTGCAAACGCTCTACGGTGTACACGCCTGGCACGGCGGAGAGCTTGGTGATCAATTCGGAAAGGTGCTCGGTGTCGGAGACCACGACCCGCGCCTTCCCTTCAAAGACCCCGTCGCTCGATTCAAAGCTGATGGCACGCATGTCGACCCGCATGTCGGCAGAGATGACGCCTGTGACGGCATTCACGAGTCCCACGTCGTCGATGCCACTGAATCCAATGCCGACTTCGAATTGGGCGGCCGCTTTGCTCGCCCAGTCGGCCTTCATCACGCGGTAGGCGTACCGCGAGAGGAGGTTGGTGGCGTTGGGACAGCTTCGGCGATGGATTTTGATGCCGCCGCTGACCGTGATGAACCCAAAGACATCGTCGCCTGGAATCGGATTGCAGCACGCGGCGAGGCCGTAATCGAGCCTCTGTTTCGCATCGCCAATCAGCAACACATCGCCGGCTTCTTTTTTGAGATCCTTGATGCTCGCGGATTCGGCTTCTGAGGCTGCGCGGGCTCGCTTAGACGGCAACGGATCGGGACCGCGATCCCATTCCAGTTTGCCCGATTTCAGGGTGTAGCCACCAAGGCGATCCAGGTCGATTCGGCCCGTTGCGATGCGGAAGTGAAGTTCGTGGGGCGAGTCCACCTTGAACCTGCGAAGCATGCCCTGCACGTTGTCGGAATGGTTGTCTGCACCAATGCGCCGAAGCCATTTGCGGAGTTTGTCCTTGCCTTCAAGGGCCTGGGTGCGTTCCTCTTCTTTGAGAGCGTGGCGGATTTTGGAGCGTGCGCTGGCCGTCACCACGTATTGCAGCCAGTCCTCCTTCGGCGATTGCTTCCGCGAGGTGATGATCTCAACTTGGTCGCCACTGGCCAAAGGCTCACTGAGGGGCACCAACTTGTGGTTGACCTTGGCGCCGATGCATTGAGACCCTACTTTGGTGTGGATGCGGAAGGCAAAATCCAAAGGCGTCGCGCCTGATGGCAAGGTGATGAGCTCCCCATTGGGGGTGAAGACGTACACCTCTTCAGAGAACAGGTTGAGCTTGAACTCGTCGATGAAGCTCAAGGCATCCGCCTCGCCCCCTTCCAAGATTTCCCGAATCTGGCCCAGCCATGAATCGATGTTGTCGCCACCCTTGGCGGCCATCGCGGCCGCGCGCTGGGAGGGACTGGCTGAAGGGTCGCTTTCGAGCGAGCCTCCGTCGGCTTTGTAGCGCCAGTGGGCGGCCAGACCCTTTTCCGCCATGTTGTCCATGCGGCGGCTGCGGATTTGGACTTCCACCCACTTGCCTGTCGGAGACATCACGGTGGTGTGAAGCGACTCGTAGCCGTTCGCCTTGGGCAGGCTGATCCAATCGCGCAGGCGGTCGGGGTTGGGCTGGTAGAAATCCGTGACCACGCTGTACGTCCGCCAAATGTCCGCCTTCTCGTTGGCCTCGTCGGTGTCCAGAATGATCCGAATCGCAAACACGTCATACACCTCCTCGAAGGTGACCTTCTTGGTCTGCATCTTGTTCCAAATGCTGAATACGCTCTTGGGTCGCCCCATGATTTCGTAGTTGAGCCCCACCTCATCCAAGCTCTGCCGAATCGGCACAGTGAACGTGTTGATGAAGCGCGTCCGAACGGCTTTGGTCTTGCGCAGTCGCGTGCTGATTTCGCCGTAATCCTCGGGCTCCTTGTATTTGAGGCTCAGGTCTTCGAGCTCCGTTTTGAGGTTGTAAAAGCCCAAACGATGCGCAAGCGGCGCGTACATGAACAGCGTCTCTGAGGCGATTTTCTGCTGCTTGTCAGGGCGCATGTGCTCGAGCGTGCGCATGTTGTCCAAGCGGTCCGCGAGCTTGATCAAGATCACCCGTACGTCGTCGCTCAACGTGAGCAACATCTTCCGGAAATTCTCGGCCTGCGCACTCGTCCCCGGTTCAAACACCCCACTCATCTTCGTCAGTCCGTCCACAATTGCCCGCTCCTTCCGACCAAACATCCGCTCGACATCCTCCAGTGTCATGTAGGTGTCCTCCACGGTGTCGTGCAGGAGCGCGCACACGATGCTCGTCGTCCCCAAACCCATCTCCTCGGCCACGACCCGCGCCACGGCAATCGGGTGGTAGATGTAAGGCTCCCCGCTCTTTCTCCGCACGTCCTTGTGCGCGTCGAGCGCCACGTCAAACGCCTTCCGAATGGCTTTGCGCTCCGACCGCTTCTTCGAATTCTTGGCTGCACGCAACAGCCCCCGGTACCTCCGAAGGATCTCTTGCTTTTCCGCTTCCAAATCGAATTCCATTCGCCCAAAGTTCGGCAATCGCTTCTCAACCTCACTCGCCGTCGCCTGCCCTAATTTCGCACCATGACCGACGCTTCCTTGACCTCGTGGATTGACGTGCCTGCGGGCCACGATTTCCCGCTCGCCAACCTCCCGTTTGGCATCTTCTCGACGCCTGAACGCTCCGGCCGCCCGGGTATGCGCCTCGGCGACCAGGTCCTCGACCTCAGCGCCTTCTACGCCCTGGGGTTGTTGAACGACCTCGGGCTGTCTGCGGAAGTCCTTGCTGCCCCGGTGCTCAACCCACTCATGAAGCTCGGCAAGCCGACCACCGTTGCCCTGCGAAAGCGCATCCAAGCCCTCATGGCGGCCTACTGCCCGGACCTCCGCGACCAATCCGACGCCCACGCTTCCTGCCTCGTGCCCGCCTCCTCCGTCACCATGCACATGCCTGTCGAGGTCGGCGACTACACGGACTTCTATTCGAGCGAAGACCACGCCCGCAACGTCGGCAAGATGTTCCGTGACCCGGACAACGCCTTGCTCCCCAACTGGAAGCACATGCCGGTCGGCTACCACGGCCGGGCCTCAAGCATCGTCGTCAGCGGCACGCCCATCCGTCGCCCCATGGGCCAAACCCGCCCCAGCGACGACCAGCCCCCCGTCTTCGGCCCGTCGCGCCTCCTTGATTTCGAACTCGAAATGGCCTTCGTCACGCTCGACGGCAAGCCGATGGGCGAGCGCATCACGACGGCCGAGGCGGAGGATTACATCTTTGGCCTTGTGCTCTTCAACGATTGGTCCGCCCGCGACATCCAAAAGTGGGAATACGTCCCCCTCGGCCCCTTTCTCGGCAAAAACTTTGGCTCGTCCATCTCCCCGTGGATTGTCACCCTCGAAGCCCTCGATCACTTGCGCGTCGCCGGCCCTTCCCAGGACCCATCGGTCCTCGATTACCTGAAGTACGACGGAGACAGCCACTACAACGTCCCGCTCGAAGTTGAAATTATCCCTGATGGCGCCTCGTCAGGCCAAGTGGTCTGCCGCTCCAATTTCCGCCACATGTACTGGAACATGCGCCAACAATTGGCCCACCACACGGTCAACGGTTGCAACCTCCGCGCCGGCGACATGATGGCGAGCGGCACCATCAGCGGCCCTGAGCCTGGCTCCTTCGGCTCCATGCTTGAAATCTCGTGGCGCGGCACCCAGCCCGTCGCCATGCCCGACGGCTCCGAGCGCAAATTCATCCTTGACGGCGATAGGGTTGTGATGCGTGCCCCGTACTTCGGTGAGGTCTCGGGAGCAATTTTGCCTGCTCAGGTCTGACCAAGTCTGCCTCCGTTTTGGCGGCTGTTCCCGCTGATGATTTCTTGCAGAACTTAGGGGCATGCATGTGCTCTTTCTAGCAGACGGACTTTTTCCATTCGTGGTAGGTGGGATGCAAAAGCATTCGACGATGCTTGTCAAGCATCTTTCTCCGTTGGTAGACCATATCACGGTCTGCACGTGTGGCCCTATCAATGCCCTTCCTCCCTCAAAAGAGGATATCCTTGAGGAACTAGTCACTTCTAAGGACAATATTCAAGTGCTGACTTGTGCCTTTGAGGATCTTGGGAAATACCCAGGGCACTACCTCAGAGCGAGTCGCAAGCTGAGCCGTACTTTCTTTAATCTCGCGGGCGACTTGTCTCAATACGATTGCATCTACGCCCAAGGGCTCACTGGCGATGCCTTTTTAGCAAAGCACCCTTGTGTGATGGTCAATCTGCATGGATTAAACATGTTTCAGCTGTCCTTTTCCTGGAAAGAAGAAATCGAGAAGAGGATGATGCGCCCATTGTTTTCCAAACAAATTCGCAAAGCTTGGAAAACAGTTTCGCTCGGTGGCCGGTTGAGTGACATTTTGGTTGCAAACGGTGCAACAAAGGAACAAATTGTCGTTGCCCCCAATGGCGTTGATGACTTTTGGTTTGATACACCTAAAGCAGCACAAGAAACGAGGGAAACCCGTTTTTTGATGGTG
This sequence comes from Flavobacteriales bacterium, assembly GCA_042088625.1. GTDB lineage: Bacteria > Bacteroidota > Bacteroidia > Flavobacteriales_D > Sanyastnellaceae > UBA11663. The sequence goes on along the minus strand of JBELLK010000021.1, from coordinate 19,233 downwards.
GGTCGAAATGACCCTGCCAAGGGATATGAGGTTTTAAAGGAGGCTTTGACTCTCATCAATGAGCCTTTGGAGATTCATTTTGTAGGAGATTGGCCGGTATTGGAATCAACTTATCACAACTTGACCTATCATGGGGTTTTACGTGGCAAGCAGCAGATGATGAATGTCATGGATTCTTGCGACATACTTCTGCTCCCGAGTTTGTCCGAGGGCATGCCCACAGTGGTGCTCGAGGCCAAAGCAAGAGGACTTCAGGTCATCGGTACGGCAGTTGGCGCCATGGAAATCTTGGAGTCCAATCTGCTTCCTCCCGGAGATGCCTCAGCTTTGGCCGAGGCAATGACCTTGGAAAGAGACTTGAAGCAACGTGAGACCCTGAGTAAAAGGTTTCGGTGGACGCAGGTTGCTGCAGCCACAGTTGAATCATTTTCCGATGACAGCGACAAGGGCCCCAATTAATGTCTCACGGAATGGCGATGCGATGCAAACTGCCACTTTGAAACTCGTTCTTTGACAATGTTAGTTTGGGATTGATCGAACGTCGAAAAGAAAAAAATGGTAACAGGCATTGCGACAAGATTGGCCGTTGAACGAGATCGTCAGCACTCCTTCTTTGACACTTCGGAGGGCCGACAATGGCTCGAAGACGCCCTTAAATTGGCGACCTCAACCAGTATTCCTTCCGTGAACAACCTTGAAGTCAAACCTTCATTTTGGTTCATCCTTGTGGACTCGACGCTGGCCCTTTCTAGACGAGAGAATATCCTCAAGACTTTCAGTCAAGTGACGTCGATTCCCATTCGTTTGGTGTTGACAGATGGCTGGGATAAATCGTCTGAAGCATTAAGGTCTGACACGGAAGCTGCCAAATGCGAGTTGCAGGTCCGACTGGATTACGACGACATGCTTCACAAGTCGTTTCTCAAAACCATGATGACCGCGTCCTCATTGCTCAAAGGGGAAGAATGCGTCATCAGTCCTTCCAATGGCATATGCAGAGAAATTGAGCCTCAGCGATTTGCGCAAATTCGAAAAGAAATGCCCCCATTTTTGGCCCTGCACCGGAAAGGGCGTTCTGTTGACCTGTCGGTCTTTTCATTCGATCATGACAAATGGCCGAGTCGCATGGTGTACGAATTGCGAACCACACCAATGTGGATGCAGACCATCACGGGCAACAACATCATCAATCGGTTCGGGCGAGGCTGGAAGGTTGAGAGCGTCCGTCATCTGAAACGGCTAGATTTAATGCCATGGACAGGGGAGTCATTGCATCTGTTGACCTCAACAGGCTTTGTTGGACTCAGGAATTGTATTGAATTCTTGCAAGAATTGTTCTTGAGTTTTCGTAGGGCTTTCAAATGATTGCGAAAAAGGTCCCTCATTGGGGTTCATCGCGTCAGGAGACGTTTCAATCGTTCGGTGAACTCAAAGCCCAAAACGCGAAAGCACAGGAGGTAAGCGCTCGTTGTTGCATCGCTTCTTTTCGGAGAAAACCGAATGGGTTTCAAAATCCTTGAATAGGAGCTTAACGCGGTATCCAAATCGTATTTAGCGAGATTTCGGAGCTGATCAAAAAAAGACTGATACAATGCGATGGATGTGGACTCTTCTACTCGAGCATCAGTTTCGAAATTGGTCAACATACGCTCGCGGAGCAGGACGAGATGAGTCCACTTTGCCGCAGGATCGCGTTGAGATATCTGTCCGCTGTGTCGTTCACGGATGAACGCTCGTGGAGTCAAATCCACTTCAAATGTGGCTCCGGTTTGCCAAACTCTGAACATGAGATCATACTCTTGGCTGGACTTGAGAGATTCATCCCAGCCCTTTACAGACTGGACGCTTTCGGTTGAAAACAGATTGGATGAGGTGATGCCCGCTGTCCCTCGCATCAGTGCCAATGGAATATTCTGGGTGAGACGAACCGTTGTTTTTTCTCCACGAATCGAAACACGTTGAAAGACTGCACAAATGACATCAGCATTTGGAAATTGACGGATTTGATCTTCGATTTTCCCGGGCAATAGAAGATCGTCTGCGTCTAAAAATTGTATCCATTTGGTTTCGATTCGGCTCAACGTCAAATTTCTCGCCGCAGGAGCGCCAGGTTTCGTCTGAGACAAAACAGTAAGGGGAGAGGTAGGATTTTCATTCTGCCACCTGCGGACTGTGTCAATGGTATCGTCAGTGGAGTTGTTGTCGACGACATAAATATGATGCACAACGTCTCCCTGGAGAGCCACAGAATCGAGACATTCGTGTATGTATGCTTCAACATTGTAGCAAGGGATGATGACAGTTGCTTCGCCTTTCATTGGAACTTGGATAAGGCCACACAAGCGTTGTTGCGCCAAGTATGTTTTGAGATCACTTTGTTGTGCCAATGGTGGGCACACTTTTCTGCCTTCTGAGGTGAATCTAGGATGGCCTCAATGGCAGAAACAATCGCATTCAAACTAGAATCAACCACCCAGCCATCCCTTTCATGTACGAAGACCTCCGTAACGGGGGAGGTGTTGGGGACAATGCATGGCTTTGCGGAGAGCGCGTATTCGAAAATTTTGACTGGCGACCCATATGCATTAGACTTGGGCATAAGGAGGATGTCACACAATTCTGTGTAGGCGAATGTGTCACTTTGCGCCACAGATCCAATAAAACGGATTTCGTCAGTGAGATGGAAAGAACCTGCGAGTGCTTCCAGCTCCTGACGAATGGTGCCATCACCAATGATTATGGCTTGGACATTCCTGCCTTTTTGTCGGAGACGTGCCACTGCTTTGATGATCAAATTCACCCCGTGCCACGGGAAAATCGAACCGACAAATCCGAGGACAATGGCTGCATCATCAAGATGAACACCACTTCGTTGAAGGTCAAGTGCAGATTCCTTTTGTTGACCGGGACGGATTGCGTTGGGGGTCGTGCTCCACTTTTGGGCAATGTGGGTGATTTCGAGATGTTCAGCCAAGCGCGTACTCACAGTCAGCACGTGATTGGAATTTGCAAAGGCCCAACGATCCTTTTTTGAGGCTCTCAAGCTAAGCAAACTTCTTCCGCTGAGCTTGACGCGCTCTTCCACATTGGGGCTGTTCACTTCGAGAATGTGATGGATGTGATGTGCTTTGGCAACTGCGATTCCGGACACCATTCCGTAGTGACTCCGCTCGTATATGATGTCGGGATTGACTTGAGCAACGATCTGACTCAGTTGGCGCTTGTTGGCTCGATCGAGTAGGATGAGTTGCACGTCTTTCAGGGTTTCCCAAATCAACTTTGGAATCAACCTTTTCAGTACCTTCTTTCGAGAGAAAATTTGTGGTTGAGGCAGCGGAACGGGTTTCTCGTTGACCGTTTGTCTCCCCGCAATGAGGATGTGAACTTCGTGTCCAAGCCCTTTGAGCGCAGTGATCATTTCACGCATGTGGGTGCCATATCCTGTTTGGTCTTCAATTCGAAGGTGGGGGTGGGGACTGTAGTAAAGAATCTTCATGCCTGAACCAAGGAAAGCAAGGTGTGACTCCAACCCGCTGGCGTGTGCTTCATCCCTAATTGATGGCTCGCATGTGATTCGTTTTGAATCCTCGCTTTGTCTTTGCGCAAAAATGATTGCAGAGCCTCTGCAATCGCAGGAGGATCAAAGCTGGCCCCGTTCTTTCCATGCTCCAGGAATTGAGATGCCGCACCGACGCGTGTGCTTGCAAGCAGTGGCAATCCGGCAATCGCCATTTCGTGCAGCACCACTCCCCACGGTTCTTTTTTGCTGGGCATCACAATGCATGCTGCATCCACGAGATGAGGTTCCAATTCATGGGGTTGTTTGAAACCATGGTGGATGATTTTGGGATGAATCGCCCGGCTGTCCCACAGCTCGCCCGTGCCAACGCAATGCAGTTCCCAATCGGGGAATTCGTCAGAAAGTTCCATAAAAGCCGCCCACAATTCTCGTACGCCCTTGACGTCCAGGTATCGCCCGATGTAAAGGATTTTCGTGGAAGGCGATGTCGTTTTGCGCTTGTCGTAAATGGCTCGAAATGGCTTGGGGTCGGCGCAATAAAATCCTGTGGCGAGCCTGTTGCCAGAGAAGCCCAAATTTTGGGCGAAGTGAATTTGTGGTTCTCCTGGCACCCAGGCTCGGTTGAACCGTCGATGGATGAACCATGGGGCAGTGAGTGCCGCGAGGCGTTGTTTGAGGCCTCCAGTCCACCAATTGTCAAGTGTGAGCACCACAGGGACGCGCTTTCTGTATGCCTTGGCTACGGCGTTGTAATCCGAATCCATCCACCCTGAACATACGATGGCGGTGGGGTTGATTTGGGTCAAGAGTTGCTTCAAACTCACCCGACTGTGCTTCTCTTTGGGATGAAGCGTGTAGTGATCGGTTGACTTGAATTGGAATGGAGCCTCAGGATGAATGTGCCAATGCACGATGTCCACTCTAGCCACTTCAGGATGTTGCCCCAGAGCTTCAGCACATGCCAAAAAATATCCAGCAAGCTCTGAGTAGAGAAAGACGATGCGATGGCCTTGGGTACTCATGAGGCCAGGTCGTTGCTGAGTTTTCCAAGGTTCAAAACGTCGTCACACCGCTGCGCCAATTCGTTATCATGCGTGACAAGGATGACATTGCATCCCGCAGCTGCCCGCTCTTGAAGTAGGTCGAAAACGACATCTCGCAGTTCATTGTCCAAGGCGCTCGTGGCTTCATCCAAGATAAGGACAGGCCTCTTGATTTGGAGAGCCCGCAACAAGGCAAGCCGTTGCTGTTGGCCACCGCTCAAGTTGTTCCCTCCTTCGTGAAGTCCAAATTCGAGAGGTTGTGTGCCGATGCAATTGTCCAACTTGAGCTTTTGAATCAATGAACTGACCAGCTCTTCGTTCAATGTGGCACCTGGAACACGCAGCGTCAAATTTTCTCGAACCGTGCCTTGAAACAAGAACGGTTGCTGGCTGAGGTAGCCCACATGCAGGATCCAATCGTGCAAGTCTAAATCTTCACCGAGAGTGACTGTTTCCTGGCCATTGAGTTGGACTTCAATCGCTCCTTGCTCGGGCTTGTGAAGACCAAGCAACGCGCTGATGAGCGTGCTCTTGCCTGAGCCCGAGGGGCCGATCACGGCATGAACCTTGCCACGGGAAAAAGAGTGATCGAATTGCTCAAGGACAGGCGCTTCAAGAGCCGCGTAGGAGAGTGTGGAGTGGTTCACATGAATGTCGACCGTTTCAACATGCTTCGTGGCGGGCGCTGTGCGATTCAGAGTTAGGGATTGATTCGCACATCCTCTTTCCATGGTCTCGAGAATGTAATGCTGCCCGCGCATCTGCATCACAGCGCCATTGAGCCGACTCATGGAAGGCATGATGCGGTAGGCGCTGATGGCCATGAAGCTGAGTAGTTCCAAAAATCCAGAATCGGGCGTCCCTTGAAGGAGGGCTATGATGATGGAACCGGCCACTGCGACCACAGCAAGCACTTCGTAAAGCTTCGCAGGCGAGAGGTTGAGCACGCTCGTGTTGCTTGCCAGTCTGAAGATGGTCCAACGATCCTTCAGGTAAGCTTCGCGTACCGCATCAGAAGCTCTGAATGTGATGACCTCGAGGAAACCTCTGACGGCGTTGGTGATGAGGGTGTTGGTGCGTGGCTCGATTTGGCGTCGAATGTCGCTGTAAGTAAGGAGTCTCTTTTTGGTAACTCGCCGTATGAGGAGTGCTCCTGATCCAATGAGAAGGGCAATGCTCAAAAAGACAACTGGATTGTACGCCAAGAGTCCGATTGCAATCAGTGAAATGACACTGACTTCATTCACCATCAACAACCCTCCGACCATGAAGGCATTCGCAAATTGAATTGGCCAAACATTGATTTCCGAAAGGATTCTCCCGGAATCGGTTCCGCGCATGCGCTCGAGGGACTGGGAAAAGTGGAAGGTCCACATTTGGCCTGAGAGGCGGTGTGCCACTGAGAAGGAAAATCGTGTTTGAAACAAATTGACGACAAGGCCAAACACGGCTTTGAAGAGGAAGGCTCCAATCATGAGACCGCACAGCGCAATGAGAAAGCGAGAAGGAGTATTGATTCCGAGGGGAGTAACGACATCAAACGCAGACTTCAACGTGGGATTCGTTTGAATCTGTTCTGGCTGTACGACCAAGCCTATGACTGGAACCACAACTGCAAGTCCTAAGATTTCAACGATGCTGTTGACGAAAATGCTCAGCAGCATCATGACAGACTTCTTCCGTTCGCTCGCATTGAGCAACCGGTAGGTCCGTTGAAGGACAGAGAAAATGGAATTGGAGTCAGGCACGGTGGAGGTCAAGCGGGCGATGCTGGAAAGGTAAGTGTCACGGTCCAGTTAGGTGCTGCGCTGCGACTGGGCTTCTGCAGGATTTCCTCGATAGACACTCCATGAATCCATGTCTTTGGTTGCAACGCTCCCGATGGCCAGGACGCTGTGCGAACCGCAGGTCACGCCAGGGCCAACACTGGAGCGAGCGCCGATCCAAACGCCGTCCTCGAGGGTGATGTCGCCCACCATGAGGTCGAAGGTGGCTTTCTTGTAGTTGTGGTTGCCGCAGAGGAGGAGGGCGCCTTGGGAGAGGCAGCAGTGGTTGCCGAGGGTGATTTGGCCGAGGTTGTCGATCCACACGTTCTCGCCGATCCAGCAGTGGTCGCCTACGGTGAGCTTCCAAGGGTATTTGACGGTGATGCGCGGTTTGAGGACCACGCTACGACCCACTTTGGCGCCGAAAAGGCGCAGCAGGGTGCGCTTGAGGGCGCTGGGCCAAGGAAACCAGGTTTGGAAGAACAGGCCGGAGACGAGAACCCAAAGGACACGCGCGAGCCAAGGGCCAGGGCGGTAGTCCGAGTTGTCGAATTGGTCGAGTCGCGTCGTGCTCATGAGACGCTGCCCAAATTACTTCAAACGGTCGATGAGCGACTCCACCGTCACGCCGTCGGCCTCGGCCTTGTAGTTGCGGACGATGCGGTGGCGCAGGATGGGGGTGGCGACGGCTTGGACGTCTTCGATGTCCGGGCTGTATTTGCCGGCGAGGGCGGCGTGCACCTTGGCGGCGACGACGAGGTACTGCGAGGCGCGCGGTCCCGCGCCCCAGCTCAGGTACTGGTTCACCTCGGCCGTGGCGCGGTCCCGGCCCGGGCGGGTGGAAGCGGCGAGGTTCACGGCGTAGTTCAAGACGTTGTCGGCGACGGGTATGCGGCGGATGACTGCCTGGTAGGCGAGAATCTCGTCGCCGCTGATGACCGCGTAGACTTGCGAGGCCGCGTCCGTGGTGGTTTGTTTCACGACGTTGACCTCTTCGTCAAACGAGGGGTAGTCGACCCACGTGTTGAACATGAAGCGGTCGAGCTGCGCCTCGGGAAGGGGGTAGGTGCCTTCCTGCTCGATGGGGTTCTGCGTGGCGAGCACGAAGAAAGGGGCGGGGAGGGGGTAGCGCTGACCCGCGGCCGTCACGGCGCGTTCCTGCATGGCCTCCAGTAGGGCCGCCTGCGTCTTGGGCGGCGTCCGGTTGATCTCGTCGGCGAGGACGATGTTGGCAAACAGTGGGCCTTTGACGAATTTGAATTGGCGAGACTCGTCGAGGATCTCGGATCCGACGATGTCGCTCGGCATGAGGTCCGGGGTGAACTGGATGCGGTTGAAGCTGAGGCCGAGGGCTTGGGCGACGGTGTTGACGAGAAGCGTTTTGGCCAAGCCGGGAACGCCCACAAGCAAAATGTGCCCGCCTGCAAAAATCGCGGTGGTGACCTCGCGGATCACCTCATCTTGGCCCACGATGACCTTGCCGACTTCGGCGAGCAGGGCGTCGTGCTGGGAGCGGAGCGCGTCGAGCGCAGATTTGTCGTCGGAGAAATTCGCCACAGTCAGGGTGCTTGAATCAAGTTGCAGAAAGGATGAACCCCGAAGATAGCGCGACCCGCCCGGACCGCATTAAGCGCGGGACAGGAATTGGGGCAGCTTACGTAGGGGTTTGGCCACCATGGTGAACAGGGAGGGGTGGTAGCCGTTCATGCGCCACGCTTTCCAGTCCTCACGGTGTGCCCGAATGCGATGGCTCAAAGAGGCGTTGCTGACCCCGCCTGCACGCATCAACACGAGCGTCTCAGGGAGGTAGGTGAGCGTCATGCCGTGCCGGTGGATGAAGCGAAGCATGAGCTCGTAATCGGCGGCCGATCGGAGGGATAAGTTGAACATGCCCCAGCGCGAGTAGCAAGAGCGACGCACGAACAGCGCGGGATGCGGGGGCATCCAGCCGCGACGGAAGGCGCCGGGCGAACAGGCGCCGGAGCGCCAGCGGCGAGTGATGCGAGACAGGTCGTCGGCCGCGACGTAATTCAGGTCGCCGTAGACCGCGTCGGTGCCGGAGGCCGTGAAGGCTTGAACGATCCGGGCAAAGACGTCGTTGGAGGCGTAAACGTCATCGGCGTTGAGGATGGCCACAACGTCGCCGGTGGCGGCGCGGATGCCCTTGTTCATGGCGTCGTAGAGGCCCTGGTCGGGCTCTGAGATGACGGTGGCGATGCGATCGCGAAAGGGGGCGAGGATTTCTAAGGTGCTGTCGGAGGATCCGCCGTCGACGACGATGTATTCTAGGTCGAAAGGCGCGTCAGGGGAGGGGACTTGAGAGAGCACCGACTCCACCGCATCGGTCAGGGTAGCGGCGGCATTGAAACAAACCGTGATGACAGAAATGCGCATCCGGTCCGAGGGTCAGTGTTGCGCGTTGATGCTTTGGGTCAGCCAAGGCATGTCCATCGCGCAGGCCTTGTAAGGGGTGTCGATGCGCACAAACGACTCGCCGATGCGCTTTTCGATCCACTTCCCCAAGGCCTCTTCACGGAGCTCGGACTCGACTTGTTGCTGGAACAAGGCGTAGTCGTCCTTGGGGTTGGCGCGGTGCGCGGGGAAACGCTCGTTGAGCTTGAGCAGTGCCCAGTAGGCTTGGTTGTCCTCGTCGAGGAGTTGGACCGGGGCCGAGACTTCGCCTGGAGCGAGGTCTTGCAAGAGGAAGAACACATTGGGGTCGAGCTCGTCGACGCCAAACCGCACGCCGCCGTCGCGAGGGTTGACGACCTGACCTTTCTGGTTCTTGGTTTCCTCGCGCGTGCTGTATTTCAGGACGGCTTGGTCAAACGACAACGACCCGAGGGCGAGCTTCATGGACGCCGAGTCGATTTCAGCTTGCATGTCGCCGAGGGCACTGGGGTCGAAGGTGGGCTTCATCAGGACGTGGCAGGCACTGAATTGCTCGCCGCGACGGTCGGTGACGCGCAAGAAGTGGTAGCCAAAGTCCGACTCGAACACCGGGGAGTAGCCTCCGACTTCCGTTTCGTACACGGCGCCTTCGAATTCCGGAACGAACTGGCCGCGGCCGATGTTTTTGTAGCACCCGCCTTTGTACTTCGAGCCGGGATCTTCGCTGTAGCGTGTGGCGGCGAGCGTCATGCTCATCTTGCCGGTTACGACCAGGGTGCGCACGGAGTCAAGCGTGTTGCGTGTGCGCATTTTCTGCGCTTCCCCGACCTCGGGTTGCATCACCAGTTCGCTGTAGCTCAATTCCTCGGGGATGAGCGGCAGGCTGTCGGCCGGAATGGCGTCGAAGTAGGCCTGGACTTGGGCGGGTGTGGAGCGGACAGATTGGTCGATTTGGCCTTGCATTTTTTGGGCCAAAATCTGCTCGCGCACTGGATCGTTGAACTCCGCCTTCCACTCGGCCACAGACTTGCCGTACTCCGCTTCAAAAGCCTCGAGCGACCCAAACATCTGCATGTAATAGGCCAAGCGACGGTCGATCTCGCCCATCACTTCCGCCTCCGTCACCTCCAAGCTGTCAAGTCGCGCGTTGTGAAGCAGAAGCTTTTCAAAAAGCACCGATTCGAGCAGTCCGCATTCGTTGTCGTCGGTCACGGCGCGGCCTTCCAACTTGGCTTGGTTCACGCGGTCGCGGATGTCGCTGGCCAGGATGATCTCATCGCCAATGACGGCAACGATGCCGTCAACCCGTTGGTAGGTGGAGGTGGCACCGGTCGCGGACGTGGAATCGGCCTGCGCGTGGACCGTCGTCAAGCCGCTCAACATGAGGGCGAGTGCGCCGAGAATGAAGCGCGAAAAGCGTGGGGGAATGGAAGGCCAAACCATGCGTCGAAGGTAGGGGGCAAGCCGCAATGCGCGAAGGCGTACGGGTCGCAAGAACTCACAAATTTTCACGGCGCAGCGAACCGTTCGCCCAGGCCTGCTGGTACAGGGTGTCGCGCAGGGCTTCGCGCAGCTTCTGTCGCCGCGATTGCAGGACGAGCTCGACGATTTGGTCGCGTACGACCTCCAACGGCGCGGTCTTGCCCTTCAGCCCGTGCTCGAGGAAGCGCACGAAATGCACGCGGCCGTTGGCAGTGAAGGAAAGGGGGGAGGTGCGCTGGATTTGGTCTTCCACGCGGTACAAGGAAAGGGGCACTTCGTCCACGAGCTCCCCCATGGACCACCACGTTTCATGGTCGAGGTGGTGGACGGCACCTTGCTCAATGCACCAGCGCTCGAGGGCGGGGATGCTCACCGAGTCTGCCGACATCAGCCAGTCTTTCACTTGCGATTGCGCCTTGCCCCAAGCGCGCTCGTCTTTCTTCGCCCATTTGCCGCCAGCAGCCTCCACGGACAACTTGGGGTCGGGCATGTGCAGGAACAGCGCCCGAACGGCGTGGTCATGCAACGTGAACAGCTCGGGATGTTGCACGTGGTACGCTTCGATTTCCGCTTCGGACACCTCGACGTCCAATCGGCTTTCGACGTAGCGCGTTTCGTAGGTGTTGACGAGCAAGCTGCGACGGTACGCTTCCAAGGCCTGTTCGAGGCTCGGAAGCTCGTCTTTGAGGTGCGTCCTTGCGGCGTCGAGCATCACCTGCTCTCTCATCCAGGACTGAAGCACGCGCTCGGCGTAGGCAGCACTGTCTTCCAAACTCAGGTCGTCTGGCACGACCGCCGACAAGCTGTCCCAGGTCATGACCTCGCCAAACGCCTTGGCGGCTTCGTCTTCCCCAAAGGCGACCTCACGAGGCACCCACTCGCCGCAACCCCAAAGGATCACGGCCGCAACAAATCCAACCCCGAAGGGTCGCCTCATTGGCCTGCGAGGCTGTGCAACGCTTCGCGGTTGATGCGGTGGGGGTACTTGCCGCGCAGCTCCTGAATCCACATGTCTTCGAGGTGGTCTTGGTACGCTGCAATGGCGGCACCGCGGCACTCGCTCAGTGGTTTGGGCGTGGGCTCAATCTCCTCCTTCAAGTGAACGAGAATGACCTGTGTTCCGCCCTCGGTGGTTTTCAGCACGCGCAGACCGTAACTGTCAGGTTCCAGGTTGCCTTCGCGAAGTGCCACAAAGGCCCGATCCACAAACGCATTGTCGCCTTCCGCGTACTTGCCAAACTCGTTGCGCAACGCCAGAGGCCGCTCTGCAATGAGCTCGCGACGCAACCCTTCGACGTCCTTTTTGCGACGGATGGTGCGCTTGACGCAACGAGAGATATAGTCGTCTTCGCACGTGTGGATGCCGACGTCCAAACGTTTGGGCCATGTGAACATCTCGGGGTTGGCTGCGTGGAATTCCGCCAAGCCGGCAGAGTCCTGCACAGCGCGGCTCCACACCTTTTGGTCGGTCAACTCAAACAACAAGATGCCGTCGTGGTACTCTTCCATCAGCAGACGGAAGTCGTTGTGCTTGGCCTCAAGACGGGTGTCCTCGTAGGCGAGCACCACTTCCTCGACATAGGCGTCCACTTCCTCCTCGATCAGCTTGTTCTTGGGACGGGTGAGGTCTTCCACATCGCGGGCGTTCACCCACGCCACAAAGTCGCTGACGAGGTAGGGCTTGCCGTCCACGCTGAACAAGGTCAAATCCATTTCCCGCATGCACACTCCAGTCAGTGGGGTGCCGTCTGAGAACAGGTTGTTCACCCGGGCCGCGGCGTCTTGCAGCGCATCCAAACGCTTCATGTCAATCGCCACGCCGTATTCTTTCTTCAATTGGTCCAAGAAGGACGTTTTGGTAATGTCAGCACGGCTGTCACGACGCACCTTCTTTGACAGTTCGCGGCGGCTCTCCTCAAGCGTTGGAAGGGTCTTCTTGTTGAGCAGCTTGATGAGATGGAAGCCGTAATCCGTGCGAACAGGACCGGCGATTTCCCCCACTTCAGTCATGGCAAATGCCGCATTTTCAAAGTCCTCGACCATTTTACCTGTGCCAAACCAAGGCAACACGCCGCCTTTGTTGGCCGTGGAAGGATCTTCACTGTACTTCATGGCAAGGGATTCAAACGACCCTCCGCTCATCAAAAGGCGCTTCACTTCCATGATGCGACCTTCGGCGTTGGTGACCTGATCCTGCGGTGCCGTTCGCGGCATGCGCACCATGATGTGTGCCACTTGAACCTCGCCACGTGCTTTGCGCTTTCCGGTCACCTTCAGGATGTGATACCCAAACCGCGTGCGCACCACTTCACTCACTTCGCCCTCTGCGGTTTCAAACGCGGCGCATTCAAAGGGGTAAACCATTTGGAAGGCTGTGAACCAGCCCAAATCCCCGCCATTGCTCTTCACAGAAGGATCTTCGCTGCCACCCTTGCTGCGGGCCACTTCGCCAAAATCCGCACCGTTGATGACGCGGTCGCGAAGGGTTTGGATGCGGTTCCATGCCACCAAGGTGTCTGCCGGAGAGGCATCGGGTCCCACGCTCACCAACATGTGGCTGGCGCGCACTTCCATGCCCTTGCGCTCAAACGCCTCTTCCACCAACTCCTCCAACAAATCGCTGTCAACCATGTAAGGGCGAGCGAGCTGGTCGCGGTAGCCATCGAGTTCTTTCTTGAACGCACTCACCGTGTCCATGCCCATGGCCTCGGCTTCGAGAACTTTGAGTTTGAAGTTCACGAAGAGCTCCATGTAAGCGTCCAGCGCTTCCGTCGTGGTGACGCTGTCTTTGTTGTTCTTGCGGAACACGTGCTCGAAATCCGCCAGCGTCACGTCTTCGTCGCCCACTCGCAGGACCACAGGGTCATACGAGCCTGACAAGACGCTCTGGGCATGAGCCAGTTGCGCTGAAGTCAGAACGAAGGTGGTCAAGCCAAGGGCGAGTGCTGCTTGTGCAGCCATCGAAGTGAATCGTTTCATGGGGACGAAAGTTAGCGAATGCTGTAGTTGGGTGCTTCTCGGGTGATCATGACGTCGTGGGGGTGGCTCTCCTTCACCCCGGCTGAGGTGATGCGAACAAAGCGGCCCTTTTCAC
>JBELLK010000021.1:0-5837 GCA_042088625.1 Flavobacteriales bacterium | reverse complement strand
GGGTGGCTCTCCTTCACCCCGGCTGAGGTGATGCGAACAAAGCGGCCCTTTTCACGCAGCTCGGCCAAATTGGCAGAACCGCAGTAGCCCATGCCGGCCCGCAGGCCGCCCATCACTTGGTGCATGACTTCTTGGACGCTGCCTTTGAAGGGCACGCGACCGCTGATGCCTTCCGGCACCAACTTCTTCAAGTCGTCTTCTGCGTCCTGGAAGTAGCGGTCTTTCGACCCTTTTTGCATGGCCTCCACCGAACCCATGCCGCGGTACGCTTTGAATCGACGCCCCTCGTAGATGATGGTTTCGCCGGGGCTTTCTTCGGTTCCGGCCAGCATCGACCCAATCATGACGGTGTGACCGCCTCCTGCCAAGGCTTTGACGATGTCGCCGGTGTAGCGAATGCCGCCGTCGGCGATGACGGGGACGCCAGTGCCTTCGAGGGCGGCACTGACTTCCATCACGGCGCGCAATTGCGGCACTCCGACGCCGGCAATGATGCGGGTTGTGCAAATCGAGCCAGGACCGATGCCCACCTTCACGGCGTCGGCACCGGCGTCAACCAGGGCGAGGGCCGCTTCGGCCGTGGCGACGTTGCCGGCCACGATGTCAATGCTTCCAAAGGCTTTCTTGACGTCACGGACGGTGTCGATCACACCCCGGCTGTGGCCGTGTGCCGTGTCGACAATGACAGCGTCCACACCGGCGTCGACGAGGGCACTGACCCGCTCGTGTGTGTCGGCAGTGACGCCCACAGCCGCGGCCACGCGAAGGCGGCCGTACTGGTCCTTGCAGGAATTGGGGAATTCGCTGAGCTTGATGATGTCCCGGTAGGTAATCAGGCCCACGAGATGGCCTTTCGCGTCGACGACGGGCAATTTTTCGATGCGATGTTCGCGCAGGATTTGCTCGGCCTTGGAGAGGTCGCTTCCGTCTTCGGTGACGATGAGGTTTTCGCTCGTCATCAACTCCGTGATAGGGCGATTCGCTTGCTTCTCAAACCTCAAATCGCGGTTGGTCACGATGCCCACCAATTTGCCCGCCGCGTCGGTGACGGGAATGCCGCCGATTTTGTGCTCGCGCATGATGGCGAGGGCGTCTCCGGCCGTGGCTTCCTTGTTCAACGTGACCGGATCTTGGATCATCCCGCTCTCAGAGCGCTTGACTTTTCGGACTTCGTTGGCTTGGGCCGCGATGCTCATGTTCTTGTGCACGACCCCGATGCCTCCATTGCGGGCAATCGCAATCGCCATTTGGCTTTCAGTCACCGTGTCCATCGCCGCACTCACAATGGGGCTTTTCAGCTGGATGTTGCGGGAAAATGGTGCGTGGAGTTGAACGTCGCGGGGAAGGACTTCAGAGTAGTTGGGCACGAGGAGCACGTCGTCGTACGTGAGTCCTTCTCCCAAAAATTTGTGGTCTGTTGAGGCCATGGGTCGTGGTTGAATCGCTTGTTCTCGCTGGCCTCACGAGGGTCTTTCAAACGGACATCAAAGTCGTCCGAGAAGACCTGGTTTCGGTCGGCGATTCGCGCAAATTTAAGGCAGAAATGCCGCTGAATCTACCTGTTCGCATGGAGATTGAAGGAGGCCTTGTCACAGGTCACTCCCCGGGAAGCACCGTGAGTGCGACGCGCTGCTCGTGCCAAGCGCCAGCGCCGTCCAGGTAACGGACGTGGACCGCGTACACCCCAGCAGGCACGAGCGTTCCGTTGATGCGTCCGTCCCAGGTCTCGTCCACCGACGTGCTCGAGAAGATGTTTTCGCCCCAACGTGAGTAGACATTCAGCTCAAAGTTGGAGTTGTCGCCTTGTGGCGCGCCCAAAAAACCCACCTGCGCTTCCCCCGACGGCCAGGGGAACCAGTCGTTCAGTTCGTCGCCGTTGGGGCTGAAAGCCGTCGGAATCCAGATCAGGGGTTCTTCCGTCAGGCACACCCAATTCGAAGCGGCCCCTTCCAGACCCGGGCCGGCGTTGTTTTCGATCGCCAGCACCCGGTAACAGAACAGGCCGGGGGCATCAAACAAGTCTGAGACGTCGTCCGTGTGGTTTTTTTGGACCACGTTGGTGCTGGTCAAAGGAGCGCCCAAATCCTCAGGGTCAAGCGTTGTTTTGCGAATCACCTCATAGCGATCGACGCCTCCGGCAAACCCCTCGTACGCCGTCCAAACCAAGTTGTTTTCAAACACCGTTTCCTCTGGATTGGAGAAGCCTTGCAACAACATGGTGGTCGCTTGTTGCGACTGGGTGATGACTTCCCCGCATGCATTGAACACCACCGCCCGGTAGGTATACGTCTGCTGGTCGGTCCTCAAATTGATGTCCACGTCGCCCACCTCATTGAACGCACCGTTGGCAGAATGCGACGTTGGCAGGTTGACCCAAGCACTGTCGATCGGGTCCCAACGCTGGAATTGATAGATGCTTGTTTCCTCAGCACCGGGGTCGGTGGTGAGCAGCAGTTCCACGCGGTTGTCGTCAAGAACGGACACCCGGCGCATGACAGGATCCTCAGGCGCGTCGGGGTAGTCAAAGGTCAACGAGTCGACACTCGAAATGGACTCGTAGCCATTGGCGCCTGTAGCCAAAACCCTGTACACCGCCACCTCAGTCGTCGTGGAGTCGCCTTCAATCACCATGGTCGTTGCCGATCCATCCAGCGTTTCCAGGGTGTTCCACGAGCCTGCATCGACGTCCCATTGTTGCACAGCATACGCCGTCACCCCTCCGTCGAGGCCTGTCGGTTCGTTCCAAAACAGGTCCGCCAAGAAGGTGCACTCGCGCTGGCTGACGTTCGTGAGGATGGTGCTCACGCATTCACTGGGTGCGTCCCAAGAGGGCGAACCATCGGGATTGTAGCATCGCATGGCCGCCACTTCGTAGCGCTCGATCTCTTCCCCCGCATCGGAGGCTGGAATGACGTGGTCGAACACCGTGTTGTCGAAGATGGTCGCGACTTCTGCACTGCCATTGGGGGTGCACTTGAAGATTTTGTAGCCCAAATTCTCAGGTTCCGGCTCAAACTCCCAAAAGACGTGCGCTTGCCCATTGTTGACGTCCACATGGGTGATGGTTGGGGTGTTGCCGGCGGTGCTTCCAAATTCAAGCCCGGGTTCGTTGCTGACGTGGGCGTCCACCCCGTTCGAGGCGACCTGACGAATCCGGTAAATCAAGGTGGGGGCACAAGGACCCGGCACGTCGGTGAAGGTACCGCCATCCGGAGAGTCCGGCACAGTGGCAAGCAACGTCCAAGTCGCCGTCACGTCGTCCAACCGCTCAATTTCGAAGTCCCCTCCGGCTGATGCGCCCGTCACGGCATAAGGACTGTTCCACTCGAGCAGTACCGTTTCTGGCACTGGCCCTTCGCTCAACGACAAATGAATGGAACACATGGGATCCGACTCCACATCGGAAAAGGACTGCTCTCCATTGTCAATGGTGTAGAGTTTGCCTTTGACGCACAAGGCCATTTGGGTGGCGTCGTACAAAAACGCTGGGGTGGCCCATGAGTTGGCCCCCTGGATCACGTGCGGGTTGACGCTCAACAGGTTCATGTCGAGGTCGTGGACCGTGAAGCGGTTGTTCTCCCAAATTTCCGTGCCCACTGGCACGTAGGGATTCCAGTTGAACGTGGCCTGCCCCGCGGCATTGACCTGGCTGACATGGGTCATGTCAGGCGGCACCGGCGTGAATTGCGCCCAACCAGACATGCCCACCGTGATGGCCAGCATGCATGCAATGGAATGGAGGGTTGGGGTTTTCATGTGGAACATGGGCTCGCAGGGATGACCTTAACGCAGCGTCGCTTTCAAAATTACGGACGCGCTTCGACAACGTCAGGTTGCCCCGTGCGGTTTGCTGACAGGGTGGTGTGAGTGTCGGGGTCAGGCGTTGCCCGAGTTTTGGTCCTTGTAGCGGTCGCTTCCCCCATACCCATAGCCGTAGCCGTACTCGGCACCATAGGTGGCGTAACCGTACTTGGACGCGTAGCGGTTGTAGTAGTAGGCCCAGCGCTTGGTGCGGACGCCGTTGAGGACAAAGGACGCGTGCTTGAGGTTGTTTTGCTCGAGCAGGTCTTCGAGGTGTTGGACGCCTCGGCGGGAGGATTTGGCCACATTGGTGACCAACAGGGCAGTATCGACGTGCTCCATCAACACCAGGGCATCGCTGATCAGCAGGATCGGCGGCGTGTCCAAAATCACGTAGTCGTACTTCGCCTTCAACTCAGAAATGGTGTTCTTCATCCGGTCGCTCAAGATGAGGTCGGAGGCGTTGGGCGGCACGGGTCCTGCCGTGATGACGTCAAGGGTGGGGTAGGCGCCAGGACGAATGACCTCGTCAAGCTCTGCCTTGCCTATCATGAGGTTCGAGGCGCCCTTGTCGTTGGCCAGCCCCATGTAATGGTGCACGCGCGGTTTGTGCATGTCAAAGTCGACCAGCGCCACATTTTTGCCTGCCTTGGCGAGGATGCTTGCAAGGTTGGCCGACACAAAACTTTTGCCTTCTTGAGGGTGGAGTGAGGAGACCAAAATGACATTGGCGCCCTCCTTGGCCAGCAAGTATTGCAGGTTGGTCCGCAGGGCCCTGAACGATTCGGTGACGGCGCTCCGGCTGTCGGCCCGACATGCGATGGGGTCGTCGCCCATGTCCTTGTAAAAGGGGATGCCGGCGATGACGGGTGCGTCCACGGCCTCGCGCAATTCGGAGGTCGATTCGATTCGTTCGAAGAACACCATCCGTGCCACGGCCAAGGCGAGGGCGATCAAAAATCCGACCGCGGTGTACTCCAAAATGGTGCGGCGCTTGTCGGGGCCGACCTTGCCGGCGTAGCGGGCGCGTTCGATGAGCGAGGCTTCGGGGGTGATGCTCGCACGGGCGATGATGGTGGCGGCCTTCCGCTCGAGGAGGTAGACCGCGAGTTTTTCGTTGACGCCGAGTTTGCGCTCCATGGCCAGGATGTCGCGCTGGGTCTTTGGAAGGCCCGACAAGCGCGCCTCGAGGGACCGAATGTCGGACTGCAAATCGATGCGTCGTCGCTCCACGGCGCCCATCTTGTCGCTGAGGTAGGTCACGACGTTGCCACGCACGTGCTGGGCGGTGGAGTCGAGGCGCCGGACTTGGTAGGAGCCGGGCTTGACGTCGAGGAGCAGGGCGTTCCGTTTGGCCTCGAGTTCCATGAGCTCGCCGACTTGATCGGCCATCCATGGATCGTCGAGCATGAAGTAGCTGGAGGGGGGGAGTTCGGCGCCGCCATCGCGGGAAGTGAGGAAGACCCCGAGGTCGTCGAGGGATTCGGCTTCGACTTCCATTTCCCGCAGTTGGCGCTCGAGGTCGACGAGCGTGTTGAAGTACTCGTTTTGCTCGCGGGTGAGGTCGAGGACCTCGTTTTGGGCTCGGTAGTAATCGACCTGCCGTTCCAAGGTGTCGGTCAACGCGTTGATTTCCTCCAACTGCCCGTTGATGAACTGCTCCGTTTGAATGTTGGTGGCCAAACGCGCCTCCGCCGTGTAGTCGATGTACGTCGCCGCCAGCGTATCCAGGAACCGTTTTGCACGGTCCGGAAGAACGTCCGTGCAGGTCATGGCGATGACACTCGTGCGCTCGACGTTGGTCGTTTGCAGGGCGCCGCGGTACTGGCCAATGCGCTGGTCGCGGTTCTTGACCCGAATCCGGAAGTGCTGGGCTTTCGCGCCCTCGAGCCGGTCGGCGTTGCGCGCCATGTCCGGGCTCAAGGTCACAGTCATGTCGAGGCCCGCTTTCGTCACCCGCGTCCCAAACGGCACCTCGAGGGTGGTTTGGTCCGCCTCCGGCCCGGTGGCGTTGAGCACGAGCCGGCACGTCTTCG
>JBELLK010000020.1:27748-43392 GCA_042088625.1 Flavobacteriales bacterium | reverse complement strand
TAGGCTCCTTGACCGTACCCACAGCAAATGCCATCCCCGTA
This sequence comes from Flavobacteriales bacterium, assembly GCA_042088625.1. GTDB lineage: Bacteria > Bacteroidota > Bacteroidia > Flavobacteriales_D > Sanyastnellaceae > UBA11663. Next base: position 43,351 of record JBELLK010000020.1, on the reverse strand, counting down.
ACTGTCGTTGATCACAAACTGGAGGCATGGGAATTCGTCCGCACTGGCAATGCATACACTGTCCGCATACGTCGTGCCCGTGGACCCGTAAGGGCCTCCAGAAAGCAACTGCCCATTGGCGTCAGACAACGTCCATGTGATCTCTCCCGGGTAATTGTCCGTGAGTATTTCAACGACCACATGCGATTGGCCCTCGTCGCATTGCGCGAGAACGTCCGTAGAAGGGGTCGTCAAGAGGGTCATCATCGCGATGGACGACAGGGTGTGGAGCACGTGTTTCATTCGGATTTGGTTTGGGTCAAGTCTAGAGTTTGGTCGCATTGTCCATTCAATCAGTTGCATGCGTCGCCGAATGCACCCAACACAAGGAGCATGTCGGCCACGGTCGTGGCGCCGTCGCCATTGACATCTTCAGGACAAGGAGAAGTGTACGTGCACGTGGTCGTCACGTTGGCCCAAGGCACGTAATTCAGGGCGGAGGGGTCAGTGCAACCTGCAAACTCGCATGAGTTGTCATCCTCCGTGGCGTTGGCGTTGTAGTTCAAGGCCCCGGGGTAACGGCATCCCGCCACATTGAGCACAGGCTCGTACGCAAGGTTCCGGAATTCCTTGATGATGTTGGGGCCAGAACCTGGGTAAGAGGGGCCATTGAACGCGAGGTACACCGCACCGGTGTAGGGGTTCACCGCCACATCGCGGATGCGTTGGCCGTAACCGGCAAACCATTGGGTCTCCCCAGTCACACTCATGCCGTCTTCCGACATGGACAGGACGCTGAGGCGTTTGTCATTCAAGGCGAACCCGCCCATGACCGACAGCAACAAACAATTTTGCCACTCCGGAATCGCGGGGTGGTTGTACCAGGTCAACCCGTTGACTGCCGCGCAGGGCGAAAAGCTGTCGATGGGTTCACGCACGTTGTTGGCTGCGCAGTAGCTGTTTTCGCTCGACGTGTTGCACAAGCCCTGAACGTTGGGCCAGCCGTAGTTGCGGCCCGGCTCAATGATGTTGACTTCGTCGTCGTTGCTTTGGCCGTGCTCTGAGCTGTAAATGATGCCTCCTGGGCCGAGGGCCAAACCCTGAGGGTTGCGGTGGCCGTAACTGTACACGTAACTGCCTGGCGTGGGGTTGTCGGCTGGCACAGAGCCGTCGAGGTTGAGCCTCAACACCTTGCCGTTGAGGCTGCTCAAATTTTGGCTGCTCGCCCCTCCATCGCCGACGTCACCTGTGGTCATCAGCAACGTGTGGTCGGGCAAAACCAACAAACGGCTTCCGTTGTGGATGCCGCCCGCAGGAAGCGTCAACAAGACCTCTTCGTTGACCAACGACGTGCCGTTCCAATCAAACACCGACAGGTATTCGGTGCCACCCCAAGTCGATCCGCTGGTGTACACAATGAACACCTTGGGGGTGGTTTCCCATTCGGGATGCATCGCCATGCCCAACATGCCGGGCTCGCCGCTGCCGTTGTTGGTGACCGATTTCGTCAAAATCGTGCTGGTGGCGCCCGTCTCGGGATCAATTCGGTATACTGTGCCTGGCCGACTGGTGACCCAAAGGAAATCGTCTGGGCCCCACAAAATCTCCCACGGGAGTTGAATCCCCGAGGCGATGTCTGTGGCGGTCAGCGTGGTGCTTCCAACTTGAAACGTGTCTTGGCTCGAAGCGGCATTTGGCAAGAAAAGCATCGCTCCGATCCACATGAAAAAGGCAAGGCGTCGGCTCATGGTTCGGTGTTCAGTCCTCCCTAAAGTACGCCCTTTCAAGTCACAAACCTTCATCCTTCCCCGAGTTTCCCACAATCTCCGGGTGGTGAACACGTTGGGCTTCTGTGCGGTTTGGACGACGGGAGTGTCATCTTTGGCATAATGTTCGCTGGGCCCCTTGCGTTCATCAAATCCCGATTCAAAAGACTTGCCTCATGCCTGAAATGTCCCAAAAAACTTGGCTCCTGGTCGTGGCTACGCTCGCTTTGGCCGTGGCGTACTTGGGCTACCAATTGTCTGACCGAAATGCGACCATTGGCCTCCTGAACAGCGACAACGCCGGACTGACCTTGGAGAAGGATCAACTGGTTTTGGACTTGGAGAAAATGCGCTTCTCCTACGACACCCTTGAAACGGAAAACACCATGATGCTCGCGGAACTCGCGGCGCAACAGGAGCGCATCGATGGGCTGCTGACGAAGGTGAAGAACGGGTATTGGGAGGTGGCCAAACTGAAGAAGGAGGCCGAGACGTTGAGGAGCATCATGAAAGGCTACATCGGCACCATCGACTCGCTCAACCAATTGAACGTGGCGTTGCTCGATGAGAATTTGGCCATGAAAGCCCAAATGGAAGCCGTCTCTCAAGAAAACGCCGACCTCGTCGAGCGTCAGGAAAACATGGAAGACATGCTCGAGGCAGGCCAAACCCTTCAAGTCGCAGACCTCACTCCTGTCGGGGTGCGCGTGCTCTCCTCCGGCCGGCAGCGTGACACGGATCGAGCTTTGCGCAGCGACATGCTGAAGGTCTGTTTCACCATTTTGGAAAACCGAATCGCTCCGGTCGGGAACAAGACCCTTCACCTCCGTGTGACGGACAGCGAAGGCAAGGTGCTTGCCAACGAATCCGGTGACACCGACTTCAGCGCCTCTCGAACCGTCGATTACGCCCGAGAACGGCTCGACGCGTGCATCTTCTACAGCACTCCGGACGCCGACGAAACCGCGCCTTTTGCGCCAGGCACCTACCTCGTGGAAATCCTCGAAGGTGCCACCGTCATCGGCGCTTCAGACCTGGTCTTGCGCTGAGCCCGCTGCGTGTGTTCCACGCCCCTGAATTCTGGGACAACGCCCACAAACTGCCAGTCTCGCTTGCAGCCTTGAGCCCCATCCTTGGGCCATGGTTTTGGAAAGCCGCACCCGGACCGGACAGCGCGGAGAGGCATGGGCCATTCAAGCCCTGTCCACCCCTTCGAGGCAACTTTTGGCCACGAACTGGCGGTGGCACCGTCATGAAATCGATGCCGTTTTCATGGAATTGGACACGGTGGTGTTCCTCGAAGTCAAAAGCCGGACTGGGTGCGGCAGATCCACGCTCGGCCCAATGCACATGCCCAGCACAGCGCAACAGCAGCGAATCATCCGAGCCGCGCATGCGTTCATGAAGCGCCATCGCTTGCGCACCGAGGCGTGCCGGTTCGACCTTGCCATGGTCTGCTTCCACCGGCGCGATGGCTCCATCCTCGACTTCACCCATGTGCAAGACGCCTTTGACGGGACGCAGGCCCTCCTGCCAGCTGCCCGCCGCCCAAACTGGCGCAGGATGCCGTGACGGGCCTTGAGGACTACCTTTGTGCCCTCATGAAACAAAACCCTGACCAAGGCCGCCGCGGAGGCGCCCGCAAGGGAAGTGCCAACCAACGCTCAGGCAAAGGCGCGAAACCTTCAAATTCACGTGGCGGAAAACGCCCCTCTTCGTCCACGCGCCCTGGAAAATTTGGCGGTCGCCCCGGCCAAGGCAAACCCAAGCTCAAATTCGCACCCGTTCCCGACGCCTCCGCCAAGATGCGTCTCAACCGGTACATTGCCCAATCGGGCGTGTGTTCAAGACGGGAAGCCGATGTGATGATTGGCGCAGGCGTGGTGAGCGTCAACAACCAGGTGGTCACCGAATTGGGGTTCAAAGTCGACCCCACCAAAGACCTTGTCCGCGTGGAGGGCGACACCATCCGCCCAGAGACCATGCGGTACGTGCTCATCAACAAACCCAAGAATTTCCTTGGGGTTGAGCACGACCCAAGCGGCCGTCGGTGCGTGGGCGACTTGATCAAACAGGCCTGCAAAGAGCGCGTCTCGCCCGTGGACCGCATCGAAAAAGAAAGCACGGGACTCATCCTGTTCACCAACGACGGAGAGTTGGCCAAGCGGCTCAACCACCCCAAGGTGGCGTTGCGGGAATTGTACCACATCACGCTTGCGAAAAAGGCCACTCCGGAGGACCTCGAAAAAATGGTCGAAGGCTTTGTTGTGGATGAGGGGTTTGTCAAAGCCAAAGCGGCTGAGTTTGTCAAGAAAGACCCGCATGAAATTGGCATGGAGCTGCACAGCAACCGAAGCCGCATCGTGCGACGCATGTGGGAGCAGCTTGGTCACAAGGTGATCAAGGTGGACCGCGTTGTCTATGGGCCATTGACCAAAAAAGACCTGCCCCGTGGCCATTGGCGCCACCTCAGCCGTGAAGAGTTGAACCTGCTCCGCATGACCACGTGAGCGCCAAAAACCGCAATGCCATGAACGACAGCTTGGTCATCATCCCCACGTACAACGAATGCGAAAACGTGATGGGCATGCTCGAAACGGTGATGGGTCTCGAGTTTCCATTCGACGTCCTCGTTGTGGACGACGGTTCTCCGGACGGCACCGCAGCATTGGTACGGGAAGTTCAATCGAGCCACCCCGATCGCATCCACCTCCTTGAGCGCAAAGGCAAGCTCGGTTTGGGCACCGCCTACATCGCCGGATTTCGGTGGGCCCTGGAAAAAGGATACGACTTCATCTTCGAGATGGATTGTGACTTTTCGCACAACCCTGAAGACTTGATTCGGTTGAGGGTGCCCTGCGCCGAAGGGGGCGCCGGCATGTCGGTCGGGTCGCGCTATGTGAAAGGAGGAGGGGTGGCCAATTGGCCCGTCAACCGACTCATCTTGAGTTACGGTGCGTCCCTGTATGTAAACCTCACGCTGGGGTTGGGCGTGAGGGATTCCACCGCGGGCTTCGTGTGCTATCGCCGTGAAACGCTCGAGGCCATCCAACTGGACGCTGTTCAATTCGTGGGATACGCCTTCCAAATCGAGATGAAGCTCCGAGCCAAACGCAACGGCTTCGCCATCAAGGAAGTGCCGATCACGTTCGTGGATCGGGAATTGGGGACGTCCAAAATGAGCATGAACATTTTCCGTGAAGCGCTGCTGGGCGTCCTTCAAATGCGGTTCAAGCCCGTCTTCTTTCCCGCCAAAAACCAAGCATGACCATGAGCCAAGCCACCCTGTTCCAAAACGCACATGTGGTGACCGACGGACAAGTGCGCGTTCAAGACGTGCTTGTCGATGGAGAGCACATCGTGGCCGTGGGCCCCAACCTGATGGCACTCGCGGACGATGCGCACCTGAAATCTTTGGCCCAAAACGCCGAGGTGAAAGACTGCACAGGCTTTTGGCTGATGCCAGGTTGCATCGATGACCAGGTGCACTTCCGTGAGCCAGGACTCACCCACAAAGCCGAGATCGCCACAGAATCCGCCGCGGCCGCCGCAGGGGGCATCACGTCCTTCATGGAAATGCCCAACACGGTGCCCCAAGCGCTGACCCAGGACCTGCTTCAGGACAAATACGACCGGGCGGCCGAAGTCAGTCCCGTGAACTACAGCTTCTTCATGGGGGCCAGCAACCACAACCTCGATGAGGTCCTCCGCACCGACCCCCAACGGGTCTGCGGCATCAAGGTCTTCATGGGGTCTTCCACCGGAGACATGTTGGTGGATGAATCGGCCGTGCTCGAAGGCATCTTCAAAGAGGCGCCCACCTTGGTGGCCACGCATTGTGAAGACGAGGCCACCGTTCGGGCGAATGCCGCTGCGGCTCGGGCGAAATTTGGGGAGCATGTCCCCATCGCACAGCACCCGATCATTCGCAGTGCCGAGGCGTGCTACAAAAGCTCCTCAAAAGCCGTGGAACTCGCGACCAAGCTGAACACCCAGCTGCACATCCTGCACATCAGCACGGCGCGCGAATTGGACTTGTTTGACAACAGCCTTCCGCTCGAAGAGAAGCGCATCACGGCCGAGGCCTGCATCCATCACCTTTGGTTCACGGATGCAGATTATGAGCAAAAGGGCACGCACATCAAATGGAATCCCGCGGTGAAAACCGCCCACGACCGGGAACACATCCGCGCCGCCATCTTGGATGGACGCATCGACGTGGTCGCCACGGACCATGCCCCGCACACCAAGGAAGAAAAAAATGGCCGCTATTTCAATGCGCCCTCTGGTGGGCCGTTGGTGCAACATGCCCTGGTCGCCATGCTCGACCTGGTGCACGAGGGGCTGTTGCCCGTGGAGAAGGTGGCCGATTTGATGGCGCACCGGGTCGCCCGTTTGTTCCGCATGAACGACCGCGGTTTCATCCGTTCGGGCATGAAGGCCGATTTGGTCTTGGTGCACCCCAACGATCCATGGACCGTTCGCGAGGACAACGTCATGTCCAAGTGCGGTTGGTCGCCCTTTGCCGGTCACGTGTTCAAGAGCCGCGTTCACGAAACGTGGGTGAACGGCACGTGCGTCTGGGATGGGCGCAGGATCACCACGTCCCATGGCAACCACGCCGGGCAACGTCTCACCTTCAGCCGCTGATCTGGTGAGACCTTGGCACCTCCTGATGGCTGTAACTCTCGGGTTCCTCATGGGCTGTGCGCCCGATGCCGTGGACCGAGACCCGCAAGTGCAGCCCCCTGAGGGTGTGCTGGATCGCGCCGAATTCGTGCGTGTTCTGACTGAAATCCAGATGGTCGAGGCGGTGTCCGATTTGAGGTCTTACAGGAACGACAACGAAAAGCAACGGTTGGCGGAGGCGTACAACGACGTTTGGCAACGAACGGGTGTAAGTGCGGAGACCTTTGAAGCCAGTTACGAATGGTGGTGGGCCCAACCCGCAGCCATGAAGGCCATGTTGAGAGACGTTGTGGACGCACTGAAAGCGTTGGAGTCCGACGCCAAACGCGCCGCAGAAGCCGACACCCTCAAGCCCGGCGACTTCAAGCGTCGCCGTCCAGGAGGTACGCCTGCGCCGTCGAATCAATGACGTCTTGAATGGGGGTGTATGCCCACGTTTGGCCCAATTCTGCGAGGGTCCGTACGATGAGCGTGCCGTTGTAACGTTGATGTTCCTTCCCACTCGCCAAACTTTCTCTTGAAATCATCGAACGTCGGCCTGTCAGACGCTCGTAGACACGAACCAGGCGCCACGCCACGCCGGCCATCCAGCTACGCACGGCACGTGACGGACGAGGGCGGCCCAGCGCGTCCGCGATGAGGCCCATCACCTCTTGGTGGCTCCTGTGCTCGGCGCACAACACGAATCGCGCATCTCGCACCTCGCTGTCTCCGAGACGCACGCACACTTCCGCCACATCTTCAGCACCCACGTAGCCACCACTGCCGGTCGGGTACCACGAGAGCCCGCGATCCAACACCCGAAACAATGCGGACGAACTGCGACGGTAATCCCCAGGACCCAAAATGACCGTGGGGTTCACGACCACCACGCCCCCTGGCAAGCCTTCGACAGCGCCGCGAAATGCCTCCATCTCGGCGCGGTGCTTGGAACGGGCATATACCGAGGTGCCCGGCTGCTCTTCAAACAACGTCGATTCGTCCGTGGGCTGGCCGGCCTTCCGGCCGAGGGCCGCCACGCTGCTGACATGAATCAAACGGGGCGTTTGGCAGTGGAGCATGGCATTCACCAAGTTGGCCGTGCCCTCGGCATTGATGCGCCGAAGCGCGTCGCGGTCGTCGGTGTGGAACGACACCAGGGCAGCGCAATGAAAGACACGCTCGACCCCTTCCAGCGCAGCTTCCAACGACGCTTGATCGGTCACGTCGCCTTCGACCCACTCCAAGCGCGACAGGCTTTCCGAGTCTGACGCTCGGATGGCCGCTTCGACACGGGCGCGGTCGGAGGTGGGGCGATGGAGGGCGCGGACGGTTTGGCCTTTGGCAAGCAGCTTCACCACCAATGGCATCCCCACAATCCCTGTTGCGCCTGTGACCAAATCCATGCCGCAAAGTACTGCGCGACCTACCTTCGTTCAACGATGGCGACCACCGAGCACATCCAATCGATCCTCGACCGAATGCCCCACGAACCGGGCATCTATCAGCACTTCGATGCGGACGGAAAATTGCTTTACATCGGCAAAGCCAAAAACCTGAAAAAGCGCGTCGCCACCTACTTCACCAAGCAAGACCACAACGGCAAGACGCGGCTGCTGGTAAAAAAGATTCGGGATGTTCAATGGATTGTGACCGCCAGCGAGGCTGATGCCCTGTTGCTGGAAAACAACATGATCAAAGAGCACAAGCCGATCTACAACATCCAGCTCAAAGACGACAAGACTTACCCCTTCATCGTGCTCAAAAAAGAGCGCTTCCCGCGCATCTTTCCCACCCGCCAGGTGCGGAAGGACGGGAGCGAGTACTTTGGGCCCTACTCCAATGTCAAGGGCATGCACGCCGTGCTGGACCTCTGCAAAAAGCTCTACCCGATTCGCACCTGCAGCCTCGCCCTCACTGAGGACAACATCGCCAAGGGCAAGTTCCGCGTCTGCCTAGAATACCACATCGGCAACTGCATGGGCCCCTGCGTCGGCAAGCAAACCGAAGAGGCCTATGCGGAGAGCATTGCTGCGATTCGGCACGTGTTGAAGGGCAACCTCGGGGAGGTCAAATCTGCGCTGAAAGAAGCCATGATGGCGGCCGCCGCCGATCTGCGCTTTGAAGAAGCCGAGCGCCTCAAGCTCAAGCTCGCTGCCGTCGACAAGTTTCAGGCCAAGAGCACTGTGGTTCACCCAACCATCTCGGACGTGGAAGTGTACGGCGTCGTCACCGACGCGAAGTCGGCGTTTGTCAATTTCATGCGCATCCACAACGGCGCCGTGGTGCAAGGCCAAACCCTCGAGTTCCGACGTCGATTGGACGAGTCCGACGTCGAAATCCTTTCCGCAGCCATCCCGCAAATCCGGGACCGCTTCAACGTCGCCAGTCGCACCGTCCTTGCCCAAACTGAAGTCGATGTCTTTGGGGCCGATTGCCTTGTTCCGCAGCGCGGAGACAAGAAAAAACTCCTGGACCTCAGCCTGCGAAACGCCCAGTTCGCCATGCGCGACCGCCACGCCCAGCTCGAACAAGTGGACCCCGACGCCGCCAAGGACCGCCTCATGGAAACCATGATGCACGACCTCCGGCTCAAGGTGCACCCCGTGCACATGGAATGCTTTGACAACTCCAACATCCACGGCACGAATCCTGCGTCTGCTTGCGTGGTGTTTCGGAATGGCAAGCCCGCCAAGCGAGACTACCGCAAATTCAACATCCGAACGGTCGAGGGTCCCGACGACTTCGCAAGCATGAAAGAAGCGGTCTACCGCCGTTACAAGCGCCTGCGAGACGAAGGGGAATCGCTGCCCCAAATGGTTGTGATTGACGGCGGCAAGGGACAGCTTTCCCACGCCATGGAGGCCATTGATGAACTCGGCCTCCGCGGTCAAATCGCCTTTGTCGGCATCGCCAAGCGCCTAGAAGAACTTTATTTCCCCGGAGACAGCATCCCCATTTACTTGGACAAGCGGTCGCCCACACTGCGCGTGGTGCAACACATGCGTGACGAGGCCCACCGGTTTTCTTTGGCCCACCACCGCAAGCGCCGCAGCAAAGCGTTCCTTCATTCGGAACTCGACGAGATTCCCGGGGTGGGGCCCAAAACCCGCCAAGCGCTGATGACGGCATTTGGCGATGTCAAGGCCATTTCCGAAGCCTCCGAAAAGGCCCTTCTCGAAGTGGTCAACCTCAAAGTCGCCCGTGCTGTGCGGGTGCACTTTCACGGGGCCAAGGCCTGAACACGAATGGCCTTGGGTGCCAGTCAATCAACAAATCTCGCCAAAGACCGCGAGCAAGGTCAGGAGATCTGACACGGTCACCGACCCGTCTCCATCAATGTCGCTGCTGCACGCCTCCGTGCAACCAAAGTCTGCCAAAACGGCAAGCAAATCCGCGACCGTGACGCTGCCGTCGCCATTCAAATCGCCTTCGCAATCCCCGGCACAAGATGCGTACTCACAAGAACCGTCGTCCACCGTGGCCGCAGGGTTGAAGTTGCATGCTGAGGGATCGGTGCAGTCCGTGACGGTGACCACCACTTCTGCGCGAGGGCTGGTGCATTCGACCGACAACGTGCTGCTCACCTTCCAATCGTAAAAGAAGTAGTAGTAGTCCAAACTTGGCCCCGCTGTGCTGTTGGTGATGCTTCCAAGGCCAGCCAAATCGTAGGGGTACGCCAAGGTCGAAGCCGTGCCTTCACGCCACAACTGTGGGTCGCCCGTCGTGCAGCGCAAACCGTACCCGTCGCCAGGTTCCAACTCAAATCCAATGTCCAGCACAAACTCCCCGTCCGTGACGGTCACAGTCGAGGACCACAGCACCTGACCGAAGGCGTTGATGATTTCAAAACTCCGGTCGTAGGTGCCGTTCGCGAACAACGTCACTTGGTCGAGTTGCATGGGTTCGAACACGTCGAATTCGAGCCAACGTGCGCTGTTGGGGTGGTATTGTCCACCGGGTTGATTGGTGGCCTCCCCCCCGCTTCCAGAAGCGCCTGTTGTCGTTTGGCTTGCTTCTGCCCAAAACGAGGTGGTCTCGGACACCGAAGGCAACGACAAGATTGCGCCCTCCGCGAGAAGGTTGCCCCCCACCTCGGCATCGTACCAACGCAAGACCTGTCCCCCAGAAGCTGACGCCGTCAGTGTTACCGGTCCTGAAGAGGCCATGGTCGTGTCTGGCGAGGTGCTCGGTGCGGTTGAAGGGCCCTCAAACACGAACACATCGACCGCCTCAGAAGCGACCAAGTTGCCGCACTGGTCCTCCACTTCAACGACGTACGAGCCGGTTTGGCCCACTTCAATGGAAGGTGACGTTTCGCCATTGTTCCAGACATACGAGGCTCCTTCACTGGCGCTCAAGGTCCAAACGCTGCCCTCACACAAATACTCGCTGCCCTCCACGGCAACCGTCGGTGCAGCAGTTCCGTCCAACACCTGGATTTCAATGGCGTTGGACAAACCCGCACACCCGTCCGTGTTGAACGCGGTCAAGGTGTACAGACCAGACTCTGTGACCTCCAGCATGTTTCCGGCACTGGTACCGTCGCTCCAATCGTAGGACGAGAAGCCCGCGGGCGCCATCAACAGCACCGATTCGCCAGGGCAGAGTTCCGTGGTCGTGGCGGTGATTTCCAGCGGCACGGTGCAAGGCACCTCGAGCACCGTGTGGTACTGGTCCACCGCGGGGGTTGTCAGTTCTGTGGTCAAGCCACTGGGCCAAAACACCGTGGCCGTTTCCACCACGTCATTCGCTCCCAACCCAAAGTGGCACGAGAACGTCGACGTCATGCCGTAGCTCTCCCCCGCCCGAACGCTGCGCACCTGGGTGCCAAACGCCCCCGTGATCTCCACCGTCGCCCCCACGGCGTCGCGGTTGGATTGGAAGCCTTCAAGCTCGAAGGTGATCCAGTGTTGGTCGGGGTTCCCGTTGTTGATCCACAACACATCTTCGTTGTTGTTGTCTGGACTCACGTAGCTGTTTCCGTAGCTCGCATATACATCGACTTGACCGTCGCGGTTGACGTCTCCAGTGGCAAAGCTGTGCATGGTGTCGCCATAGGGGAACATGTTGGGCACGTTCGTGAACGTCTGGTCGCCGTTGTTCTTGAAATAGGCGTGCGCCCCACCGCTGTAGACCAAATCGACGTACCCGTCGTTGTCGAAGTCTTCGAGTTTGGCCTGCAAAAAGAAGCCTGTGACCTCAAGACCGCTGCCAGGCGTGATGTCTGTGAAGTTTCCTGTGCCGTCGTTTTCAAGGAGCAACAGCGTGGTGCTGTGGTTGGTCACGAGGCAATCAAAATCGCCGTCGTTGTCGATGTCCGCAAAATCTGCCGTCCAGCTCTGCTCAAAAAACACCAAACCCCGCGCGGCTGCCTCTTCCGTGTAATTCCCATTTCCGTCGTTCACCCAAAGCTGGTTGACACGTCGAGGGTCTTGAGGATCGTTCACAAACTGACGGCACTTGGCGATGTACAGGTCGAGGTCGCCGTCGCGGTCAAAGTCCGTCCACACCGAACCGTAGTTGCCGCTGTGGTCCGTGTTGGGATAACCCCCAGTGTCATAGCTCGTCAAAGGCATGAGGTTTTGGTTGTCCAACGTTCCGCCTTCAGAGCCCTTCCACAACCGGCTTACTGCGTCGTCATGACATGCGAACACGTCCAACACGCCATCCTGGTCCACGTCGGCCATGTTGCAGGCCTGCATGAACATCGAGCCGTTGTTCAAACTGGAAAGCGTTCCCTGTCCTGGTGCAGTGATGTGCATCAAATGCACCCCGTCGTAGGAGCCGCCGCTGAAGACGTCTTTGTGCCCATCGTTGTCGAAATCTCCCACACACATCCCCCACTGGCTGGACCCTGAAACATTGCCCATCGCGTAATCAGTGAACAATCCGTCCGTGGACTGATAAAGGGTGTGGAGGCTCCGGCTTTGGTCGAGGATGACGAGGTCATCGTACCCGTCACCATCCAAGTCGGCAAACCCCACGCAACCGCCACTGTTGAACGTCTGAGGAAGGTTGGCGTTGCCATTGGTGAAAGACTGTCCGTGCAACCATCCAAGGGTGCCAAACAAGACCGCAGTCGCAAGCGCACGGGCGCCGGAAGGAGTGAATATCATGTCGTTGTCAGTTGCTCAACGTCTCGGTGCGTCAACAGGACATTCTGAACGTCAAGGATTTGGAAGATACGACATCTCTTGCCATAAGGCGGTCACCGAAGTCACAGGGGCACGAGTGTGGGCTCAGAAATCGAATCGCCCACCCAGCGCAGGTCCGCCCAGGGCGCGACACTCGTTCACGAGGCGGGTCAGGAGGTCTGCGGCCGGTTCGAGGGTGGAAAGCATGGACGCGATTTGGCCAATCTCCAATTCCCCTTCGTTCAAGTCTCCCTCAAACATGCCTCGCTTGGCCCGACCTCGACCCAACAGGGCCTTCAGCTCTTCCGGCGTGGCGCCACGCTGCTGGGCTTCAATGACCTCGTGGGCAAACGAATTGTGAAGCAACCTGACCGGCGTCACGTCCTTCAACTCCAAGCTCGTCGCGCCTTCCCCAGCTTCCAGCACAGCCTCTTTGAAGGCCACGTGCGCTGAACTTTCTGGCGTGGCCACAAATCGCGATCCGAGCTGCACGCCCTCGGCGCCTAGCATCATGGCGGCCAATATGGATCGGCCGTCGTGGAGCCCTCCCGCAGCGATGACCGGAATGTCACACGCATCTGCCACGGCGGGCACCAAGCACATGGTTGTCGTCTCTTCACGACCATTGTGCCCCCCTGCCTCGAAGCCCTCGGCCACCACCGCGTCCACACCCGCTTCCTGCGCTTTCAATGCGAACTTCAAGCTGCTCACCACGTGCACCACCTTGATGCCATGCTTTTGCAAATGCGCTGTCCACGTTCGTGGGTTGCCGGCGCTCGTGAACACGATGGGCACCCCAAGCTCGACAATGCTGGCCATGTGCTCCTCCACCGCGGGATAGAGCAAAGGCACGTTGACGGCAAAGGGCTTGCCTGGCTTGGCGTCTTGAACCTTTTGGATTTGGTCTCGCAACACCTCGGGGTACATGCTTCCTGCGCCCAAAATGCCAAGTCCACCCGCACCACTCACCGCACTCGCCAACTCCCAACCACTGCACCACACCATGCCTGCCTGGATGATTGGTACGTCGATGCCCAACAGGGCGCACACTCGGTTTTTGGCGTTCATGGAGTCGAAGGTACGCGTGCTTTCACAGGGCTTCAAACGGCGCTTCAAACACCAAACGGTTGTCCGACACAAGGCTCGGATCGACCACCATCGAGGCGTGTTTCTCGACGCAGGCCTTGGACATTCGTTCCCAATGGCCATGCTCCCACCCCAGCGTTTGCGCCAAATGCCTCGCCCACACGTCCAAGTCCAAAGGCAAATCCCATCCCAAGTCGCGCTCCGAGAGGCCGCGCCAAGGCGTTTGGTCGCTGAGCAGCACGGGACGACCATGGGCCCACGCCTCCACCACTGCGTGACCAAAATTCTCGTGGCTTGTCGGCATCAAGAGTGCATGTGAACGAGACCACACCTCGCCAAGCGATTCGGGTGGCAAGGCGCCGGTGTGCACCACTTTCAACCCTGGACGGGCCATGGACAACAGGCGCTCGAGGTAGGGCTTGTCCTCTGCCGGACCCACCAATTCAATCGTGAGTTCCTTTTCCGCGAGGTCGACTTTTTGCAGTGCCTCAATGGCGAAGTGGATGTTCTTGATCGGGTGAATGCGGCCCAAGACCAACCAATTCAGTGTTTCAATGCTCGGCATGGGTGCCGATCCCGTCGCCATCATTGGGATGTTGGCGGCAACGCTGACTGAAGCTCCCGGAAACACCTGAAGCATATCCCGGGATTCCACAGGCGTGCTGGCATGCCAACGGACGCCTCGGAACAAGCCGAGGAGGCGAGCGAGTGCCAGAAAAAGCTTCTTCTTCGCGGGTTTGATGGCCAATGCGCCGGCGCCCAACATGCCCCTCGGCGCCAACACCACACGGATGCCCAACGACTTGGCCGCGCGCAACGGCTGCAACGCGAAGGGCACACTGAACAGGCTGTTGAGGTAAATCATGTCGGGCGGGGGATTGGAGGGCGTGCCTCGGAGTTTGGCCTTCCACCATGCGTAGGACACGGAAGAACGGTAGGTGACGGCGATGCCGTTTTGATCGATGGGGGTGTCCGGTGAGATGCCAGGCAGGGGTTCGGTGCTGCCCAAATCGCGGTCGCCGCACACGACTTCGAGGCGGTGTGGGGTTTGTGCTTTGAGCAATTGCATCAGGTTGTGGACGCTGCGAACAGGACCTCCTGCCTTGTAGGCCGGCGGGTACCACTCCACCACAGCAAGGATGCGCAAGGGTTGCGCAGGGTTTGCGTCACTCGAGGCCATGGCGTTCAAGGTAACCCCCGAGGACGGCAAGCGACCAAACCCGGCTCCAAGACCAAGTCGGCTCGCCCGACATGAACGATCGTTCCATGGCCGCAATGGCGTCTGATTGGACCCAAGACCGATCTTTCAAGCTTGTCAAACCGGCCACACACGTGTCCTTCAGTGCACCCCGCATCCAGGACTCCCAGGGCAAGACAAACCCCATTTTGGGCCGGTTGACCACCTCGTCCGGCAACAACCCGTCGAGGGATTCCACGAGAAGTTTTTTGGGGGATGTTGGGCGCTTTTGCGCGTCTGGGGCGGCGAGGGCGGCGGCCACAATCCGGTGGTCCAGGAACGGCACGCGCACTTCCAAGGCGTGGGCCATGCTGAACTGATCGGCGTCACGAAGCAAAGTATGGCCCATGTAAGTCCGCATCTCCGCCAAACTCACTTGGCTCAGGAAGGGCAACCCAAACGCCTTCTTCCCCGGCGCCAGTTCGGCGACCAACCACTTGAACACCTCATTCCCGAGCGGAACATCTGACGTCAACATGCGCTGGAGGTCAGCGCGAAGGAACATCTGCCGTGAGAGCGGGTAGGTGTGTGCGATGTCGAAGTAATGTCCTCCCAAGATTTCGGCCATTTTCCGCGAGGTCATGCTGGGACGGGCCATCGTCAATGCTTTGCCTAGGAGGCGCCTGCCGCCTTTGGGCCAAGCGGCGAACCAATTGAGTTGGGCCAAACGCGCGCTTCGTTCAAACACCGGGTAGCCCGCAAACAACTCGTCCCCGCCGAGGCCGCTCAA
>JBELLK010000020.1:0-27648 GCA_042088625.1 Flavobacteriales bacterium | reverse complement strand
GACGAGACTTCAGACATCAGCCCCACAATGGCGCTTGAATCGATGCCACCTGACAAAAACGCGCCGTACGCCACATCCGAGCGCATGCGGAGCGCCACCGCATCCCCGAGTGTTTCCCGAATGCGCTGGCGACGCGCGCTGACATCGAGGCTGGGCTCGCCAAGCGCTTCGTCCGCCGGGTCCCACCAAGAGGCGGTTTGGAGTTCTTCGTCTTGAACGACGAGCAGGCTTCCCGGCTCGAGCACATTCACGCCATGAACAATGGTCGCCGGGGCGTGAACCGTGCCGTACATCCACTGGTCGGCAATGGCGTTTCTGTTCAAGGTTCGAGGCACCAAACCCGTGGCGAGCAGAGCCCGAACTTCTGAAGCGAAGATCAGCGTGCCGCGCTCGGTTTGATGCCAATACAACGGTTTGATGCCCAGTCGGTCGCGCACCAGCACCAAGCGACGCTCTGAGCCGGACCACCACGCCATGGCGAACATACCATTGAAGCGGCGCAAGGCGCCTTCCAGTCCCCAGTGACGGAGGGCGGCCAACACCACTTCGGTGTCGCCCGACGTGACAAAACGATGGGCTCCGTGCGCCTCCAATTCGCGCCTCAATTCGAGGTAGTTGTAGACTTCACCGTTGAAGACGAGCGCGTCTTCGCCCATTCGGAACGGCTGATTGGCTCCTTCCCCTGTGTCGAGGATGCTCAAGCGACGGTGCCCCAAAACGACGTGTTCCTCATCCGACCACACGCCTTCCGCATCAGGCCCACGGTGCGCCAAGGCCTGGACCATGGTGCCTACGTTTTGGCATGCGTCATCCAGCCCCCCAAACGTCTCGAGTCCGTGAATGCCTGCGATGCCACACATGGGTCAGCTCGCTTCCCCGTCGTCCGTTTTGCCCTTGAGCCCGTCCCATCCCTGGGCTTGCAACGGAACTTCAGGGCCGTTTTTGGTGACGAGGGTGAAGGCGTCCGGCGCCGCCACGGCGTGGCCAATCACGGACAGTTTGGGGTGGTTTCTCACCTTGTCGTAATCGTCTTGCTTGACGGTGAAGAGCAGTTCGTAATCCTCGCCACCACTCAGCATGCAAAGCGTAGGGTCGAGGTTGAACTCACGCGCCGTCTCATAGACCTTGGGGTCGATGGGGAGTTTGTCCTCATACACCTTGAACCCCACAGCAGACGAGGTGCCAAGGTGCATGATCTCGCTTGAAAGTCCATCGCTGATGTCAATCATGGAGGTTGGCTTCAAGCCCAAATCCGCCATCTCCCGCACCACATCTACGCGCGCCTCTGGCTTCAGCTGACGCTCCAACAGGTATGCGAAATCTTCAAGTTCCGGCTGTGCTGTCGGCGCGGCTTGAAACACCGTCTTCTCCCTCTCCAAGATTTGCAGGCCCATGTACGCCGCGCCTAAATCCCCACTGACCACCAACAAATCTCCGTCTCCGGCGCCGTCTCGGCCCACCAAGGCATCGGCCTCCGCCAGACCCATGGCCGTCACAGCCAAGGTCAACCCCGAAGGCGAGGACGTCGTGTCGCCACCCACAAGGTCCACTTTGTACACCTCACACGCCAATCGAACCCCCGCCATCAACTCGTCGACGGCCTCCACGGAAAACCGGTTGCTCAACCCGAGCCCCAACACGACCTGCGTGGGAACGGCGTTCATCGCACAAACGTCGCTCAGATTCACCACCACCGCCTTGTAACCAAGGTGCTTCAATGGTACGTAACTGAGATCGAAGTGAACGCCCTCACAAAGCAGGTCCGTGGTGACGACCAACCGCTTGCCCATGGGGTCCAACACCGCAGCGTCGTCTCCCACACCGCGCAACGTCGATGGTTGCTGGTGGTTGAGGTCTTTCGTCATGCGACGAATGAGCCCAAACTCTCCCAATTCACTGATTTCCGTGCGTTCCATATGGCGAAGGTACGCCACGGACGAGCGGAGAAGCAGGCCTCAGTGGCGTTGAAGGATTTTGGAGATTTCGTCTTCCAAAGCGATGTCTGGCCGCGCGGGAAACTTCCAAGCTTGGGCCAAGTCCGTCACTTGATTCACGATGATGTCGGGACCGAGCGCTGCGATTTGGTCTGTGGTCATGGTCCCGGAATCCAACAACACCTTCCATCCGCAACCCAATTTCACAGCGTCAACCAAACCCTTGGAACGGGTCGACACCTTCGCGACAGCCGACGCCTCAGCCACGCCCAAGCGCCGCATGCACTCTTCGATGACGTCTGAAGTCGGGTTTTCAGTTTGGAATTCCTCCGCGAGCACAAGTGCATGAAAGGGTGGTTTTTCGTCCCAACCAAATCGACGCAGCATGACCTTCGCCACGGCCGAGTCAAGGGTCGAAACTGCAGCCACGGCGACACCGCATTTGTGCCACTGCTCGCACAACCAAACCACCCCAGAAGACGGCTCAATGCCCCCTCCGTAAGTCATCATCCGAGTCAACTCCTTCACCGCCAAATCATAGATGGACCTTACGGACTCTTGATGCGGTTGTTCCATGGGGTGCAGCCAGCGCAACACGCGTTCGATGCCTTGGGTTTTGGGAAATCCAATGGCTGTGGCAGCAAGGTCCTCGTCCACGCGCTCACCATGGGCCTGGAATGCGGCCGCGATCGCACCCTTCACCGCGTGGTCGTTCTCCATGAAAACGCCAAGCAAATCCATCACCACCAATTGCGGCGCTTCAGGACCGCGTTTCACTGCATTGTTAGGCATTGTGCAAATCACTGCACAACCCGTCAATCAAACAGAAACCAAAACGTTCAGGTTTGTTGAAGAATGCGTTGTCTCCCCGTTGCCAAACCGTCAATGGATGGCCACCACAACGCCTTCAAAGTGCAGGTCGAGGCCCGCCAAGGGGTGGTTGAAATCCACGTGAACCACGTCTTGCTCCACCTCCACCACGACACCAATGATTTCGTGGCCTTTGTCGTCTTCCATCGGCACCACTTCGCCTGGTTTCATGACCTCGAGGTCGATCTTGCCATCGACTTGGAAGGTTTCTTTGGGCAAGGCCAAAACCGCATCCTCGGTCTCTTGTCCGTAGGCGTCATCGCAAGCAATCAACACCTCGAATGGCTCGCCTTCCCGCTTCTCGAGCAGCGCTTGTTCAAACGCCTCAAGCGCTTCATCCTCACCCAAACGAAACATGAACGGCGCCTCTTCCGTGCACACCTCCAACTCCTCTCCATCAGGGCCATCGGCATGCAAGGTGTAGGCCACTTCAACCAACGCTCCGAGAACGACTTTCTTCATGCAGCGAAAGTACATCTAACTTGGGGGCATGGACGTCAAGACTCCCCTCTCCTTTTTCATCCTTGTTGCGGCGACAACGCTTTGGAGTGCATTTCAGCCTACTGAAGCGTTGGCCCAAACCGCTTGGCCTCGTCTGCACAAGGAAGGACAGGTGACGCGAACCCCGTTCCTCGCCCAAGGCTGTCACGCCCTTGGATGCAAGCATCACGCGGCACCAACAAAATCCCTCCTTGTGGAAGACAACTTCGACATGGGGCCGAGCATTGCGCGAAGCGACAGTTTTGACGTGGTTCACTACGACCTGGCGCTCGACATGACCGACTATTGGGGCCAAACCATGCACGGGTTCGCCACCATTGACTTCACGGTCCTGCTGGGGGGAGGAACCACAATGTGGTGGGACCTCGAGTCCCTCGTGGTCGACAGTGTCCATTGGAATGGCGAAGGGGTGACCTTCTCCCAATTGGAGTCTCAGCTTCATGTCGACGCACCGGCTCCGATGACGGCAGGCGAGCAGGTCGAGCTGGAGGTTTGGTATGGCGGAGAACCTGGCAACGACCCGTATTGGGGCGGCATGTACTTCGCCAGCGACTTGATCTACAACCTCGGCATCGGGTTGACCACCATCCCACCCAACTTTGGACGGGTGTGGTACCCGTGTTTTGACAACTTCGTGGAACGCGCGACCTACACGTACCGCCTTCGCACAGCCGATGGCCGACGCGCCCACAACCAGGGGCATTTGGTCGAAGAGGTCGCGTTGGGAGGAGACACTTTGTTGAGCACATGGGAACTTGATCACCCCATCCCAACGCACCTGAGCGCCGTTGCCATCGGCCCTTACGTCGACCACGACTACATGCACACGGGGGCTTTTGGGGACATTCCCGTGCGTTTGACAAGCAAGGCGAGCGACTCGAACTTGATGCAAACCAAATTTGCCGACCTCGGATTCGCCATCGATGCGCTCGAACATTGGTGGGGGCCCTACGCTTGGGAGCGCGTTGGCTACGTCCTCACCACCGACGGCGCCTTGGAAATCCCCACCAACATCGCCTACCCGCGGTCCATGATTGAGCAAAATGCGTTTGCCAACGGCGACCTTTTCGCCCATGAACTCGGCCACCACTGGTGGGGGGATTTGGTCGCGCCTACCATCCACAACCACATGTGGCTCAAAGAGGGGCCGGCCGAATACAGCAGCCATTTGTTTGTGGAATGGAAAGATGGACACGAGGCGTTCGTCGATTTGGTGAAGGACAACCAGCAATTTGTCCTTGAGGAATGCCATGTTCAAGACCTGGGGTTCCACCCCCTTTCGCCCATGCCAGATTCGGAGATTTACGGTCGTCACACGTATTACAAGGGTGCGAGTGTGATGCACAACCTGCGGGCGTATTTGGGCGATGAGGTCTTCCGAAATGCCGTCCAAAACGTCATCGCTGAGCGGTTCGACAGCCACATGGATGTGACCGATTTTGAGGTGCTGCTCGAAGACGCCACGGGCGAGGACCTCACGCCGTTTTTTGAAGCACAGGCCCTCCAACCAGGATTCAGCACTTGGGTTTTGGACAGCCTCTCAACTGTGCCTCAAAACGACGGGTTCGGCACCACGCTGCACTTGCAGCAAAAACTCCGGGCGTGTTTCAATCATCACGAGAACGAGCCCTTGGACGTGACGTTGTGGGACGCCAATTGGGACACCACGTTGGTCCATGCACGGGTTGGCGGACAATACGACCAAATCACATTCTGGCACGAGGACCCGTTTGTGTTGGTCGGCCTCAACGCGGACGGACGACTGAACCAGGGCCGCCTCGACCACACCTTCGCGATCACCGAACCCACGGGTCTAAGCACACTTCCGTGGGTCGAGATGCGGATGGGGTGCGACGAACTGCCTCCGGGAGACAGCATCTTGGTGCGTGTGGAGCACCATTGGGCCGCGCCTGACGAGGGGCCGACCGCGTTCTATTTTGACGCGTTGAGTGACACGCACTTTTGGACGGTGGATGGCACGTGGGACGACTCCGCGAGCGACGCCCCCATCCTCGACGGGCGCCTCACGTATGTAGGCGCCGACTCCACAGACCTCGATTTCGATTTGTTTGGAACATCGGAAGAGGGGGCCTTCTTGGCGTGGCGGGCGCGTGCCGGCGATCCGTGGCAACAGTATCCCGATTACGACTGGCAAGCCGGGTCCATGACCAACGGCTCAGGGGTGTTCCGCCTTTCAAGGGTGAGAAAGGGCCAATACGCGTTCGCCAAGGGCAATGTGGCGCTGGCTGTGGAAGACGCCATAGAACCGGAGGCGCCCGAGCTGCAAGTGATGCCCAATCCGACGTCGGACGTTTTGACGTGGGCATGGTCTCGGGCGGCAGAAGTGGCTTCCATTCGGGTGAGCAACCCATTGGGTCAACAAGTTCTTGAAGCCGGAGGCAGTCGCAAAGAGTTGAACTTGGAGAACCTGCCCGCAGGGCGTTACCAACTTCAGCTCTTGAATGGCAAGGGGCAACCGATGACAGATGCTGCCTTCGTCGTGATCCGATAAGCGCGCTCAGGGGGCATTCGGTGGGGTCACATCCGCAATCATTGACGTGCGAATGAGCCCCTCCACTTCCCGGATGTAGGGGCGCTTGTCGAAATACGGCGCATACGCGTACCCCTCCAAGGTCAGCAGCCGTCCGCGGGCTTCGTCGACCAAGGTTAGGCTGTAAAATGGCCCGCCCATGAAGTCGTTTTCCATCTTCCACAACCCGCGAACCTCCAGGGCAAACATCCCTTCGTATTCCATCTCCTCGTAGGCCGGAACAAACCGCCGCTCCGTCGCCATGTAGCTCCCCTTGGTGGGCCCCGATACGTGCTTGCGAGTGAGTTCGTCGCGTCGGTCCAACACGTGTTCAAGGCTCAGTTGATCCGCGCTGACGTAGGGCTCGCTGTGGATGAAAAACCCCTGCTGAATGTCGTGGTTGTCCCCCCCCTTCAGTCGCGTCAATTGTCGGTCAACCCACCAAAAGTCTTCCGTTTGTTTGGCCATGCGGGCGTCTTTGGGCCAAACCCCCAGAACCCCCCACTCTGCTTGGACGTCCCGAGCGAGCACTTCGTTGGCGGAAAGCGCCACAATGTCTGCATACCTGCTTGTTTCTTCAGCATGCAGCAAACTGACCATTTCGCCGCCCCGGGCGCCCAGGATTTGGGTCAGGGCTTCAAGCGATTTGGCTTTGGCAACCATGTAAATCTGACCACGGCTGTACTTGTTTCGGAAAAACTTCAAGGACGGCTCCTGGGTGTCGATTCGGTCTGCAACTTCCAAGACCAAAATGTTGCGATGAGGCTTCCAAAACCGGTCGAACAGAGTCGGCTCGAGGTGCACCACGTCCATCAAGGGCTCGTATTGGGGAAGCACGGGGTAAGGCTGGCCCAGGATGGCTTGGAGGGTGTCCCCTGCGGGGCCTTCCCAAACCTCCGTCGTCGCCACCACCACCAACTCGCCGGCAGCGCCCACTTTCCCAGGCAACGCCACCCGAGCACCATCTCCTTCGCACGCACTCAGAGCCAACACGAATGCCGCAACGACAAGGCTACATCTTGTTGGGATCGCCATGGATGATGAGTTTTTGGCCCACGCGAATGACCGACGTATTCAAATCGTTCCAAGCCTTGAGTTGAGACACCCTCACGCCATACTTGCTTGCAATGGAACCCAAAACATCCCCGCTCCTGACGCGATACACGAC
Source organism: Flavobacteriales bacterium (assembly GCA_042088625.1). Classification (GTDB taxonomy): domain Bacteria; phylum Bacteroidota; class Bacteroidia; order Flavobacteriales_D; family Sanyastnellaceae; genus UBA11663. Next base: position 20,645 of record JBELLK010000020.1, on the reverse strand, counting down.
GGGTTCTGGCTCGTATTTGATGACCGGCGTCAGCTCCGGCTTGTGCAGCCGCATGGAATCTTCTTGGGCCAAAAATTCGGCCACCCCCTCCACGGGCCACCTCACAGGGAACTTCTCCCCAGGGCCGGGCACGATTTGAAGCCGGTACATTGGGTTCAGCGCGGCGACTTCCGACTCGTTCAGGCCCGTCACGGCCGCCATTTGGTCAAACCGCAACGGTCCCTGAACATGAAGGGTGTCAACGGCCATGCCTCCTGGCAAGGGGTTCTTGGGAAAAATGCCGTGCGTGGCGTGGTGTTCCATCAGGTACACCACCGCGATGAAATTGGGGACGTAGTTGCGGGTTTCCTTGGGCAGGAACGGACGGACCTCCCAATAATTGGTCTTGCCTCCCGACCTGCGAATCGCCTTGTTCACGTTGCCTGGTCCTGCGTTGTAGGCCGCCAACGCGAAATACCAATCGCCGTACATGCGATGCAACCTTCTGAGGTGCCGGCACGCCGCTTCCGTCGCCAAAAGCGGGTCTTTGCGCTCGTCGATGTATCCGTCGATGCGCAAGCCTTCCGCCTTGGCAGTGTAGTACATGAATTGCCAAAGTCCGCGGGCCCCAGCCGGTGATCGTGCCTCTGGGTTCAAGCCGCTCTCCACCACAGACAGGTATTTCAACTCGAGCGGCATGCCTTGCCGGGCAAGCACCTCCTCAAAAAGCGGGAAATACATCGCCGATCGGCCCAACATGGTCCCCAAATGTTGTCTTCTGGTTTTCCCGTAGGTCACAATCCGGCGATGGGCAATCGGATTCCAGCGCAGGTCCATTTCAGACAACACATGAAGTGCGGACAGCCCCTCGGCAATGGTTGCCGAGTCCAACGACGATTCGACCTCTTCTGCCGACACGTCTTCCACATTCCAGAGGGACGTGTCAGAACTGACGCAATGGGCCGTGGCGCACCATTCGGTCCATTGGCGCTCCCAATCGATGACCACGGCCTCTTGGGCCGTCCAGGGCGCGATGGTCGTGTCTGAGGGTGTGACCTTCGCGCTGTCAACTTCAGCAGTGCTCGTTCCAGCAATGCTCACAGAAACGTCGTCGGCGACCTTCACCGTCAGCGAGTCCAGGCCCCATGCCAGCGTCGCTGACCAAAGACCAATGCCAAGGGCGAAGATGCGGGCGTTGGACATCACTTGTCTTTGCCGCCGTCGACTTTGTCGTCCTTTCCGTTCGAAGCGTCTTTGAATTCCTTCATGCCTTGGCCGAGGCCACGCATGAGCTCTGGGATCTTGCGGCCGCCAAACAGCAGCAAGATGACCAATGCAATGAGGAGGAGTTGAGTTGGACCGACGGCACCCATGGCGTAATGATTTGGGACGAAGTTCTGAAATCCAAGGCAGTCACCGACACCCCTTGGGCTTAAGTCCTCAACGTCAGATTGTCAATGAGGCGCACTTCTTGTACATGCGCCGCGACGACAACGTGGGTCGGCGAAGCCTCTCCAGTGGAGTGTGACTCGAAAGACGTGCCGTTCACCGCATCGAGGTACTCCAGCGTTACGCCTTCAGTTGCTTTCAACGTGGCACGAGCGCCCTCCAACACCTCCGACAGCGGTTGCCCCGCGATCCACCCCTGCCTGACGTGGACCAACGCACGACTCAAGGACAGCGCCAATTCCAGACCCTCTTGATTCAAACGCGCGTTGCGAGAACTCAAGGCAAGGCCATTGGCGTCGCGAATCAACGCTCCCACGACCACCTCCAGTCGAGGGTGCCGTTCGCGGGCAAGTCGTTTGACCACCGCCACTTGCTGCAAGTCTTTCTCCCCAAACACAGCAAAACTAGGCTTCACAGCGTCAAAAAGGAGGTCAACCACGGCCACCACGCCGTCAAAATGTCCGGGGCGATGCGCCCCTTCGTACGCATGCGTCAGGTTGCCCCAATCTACGTGACCGGCCTTTGGCCTGCCGCCATACAAGTCTTCTGGTTGCGGCGCAAACACGGCGTGTGCACCTGCGCTCAGGGCCATGGCTGCGTCAGTCGCCAAGGTCCGAGGGTAAGACTGATAATCTTGCGCGTCGTTGAACTGGGTGGGGTTGACCAAAATCGACACCACGACAAGTTCACCGCGCTCTGCGGCCTGCCGAATCAAGCTCAAATGCCCCTCGTGCAATGCCCCCATGGTGGGGACAAAGCCCGTCCTCTTGTCCGACCAATTGACGTTCTGCTGCCATTCGTGCAGCGCGTCCAAAGAATGCAAAACCGTCATGAGAACCAGTGGTTTTGGGTCTGAAACCCGCGTAAATGCTTGGATTTTGGGTCAAAAATACCTATCTTGCCTGTTCGTTTCACTATGACATAATCAGAATGAGCAAGCCACGCGTCCTCTACATTTCCCAGCACCTCACGCCTTACCTCCCGGAAACAACCATGAGCCACGTCTCTCGGATGCTTCCTCAAGGCACCCATGAGAAGGGCAAAGAAATCCGCGTGTTCATGCCTCGTTTTGGGAAAATCAACGAGCGTCGTCACCAATTGCATGAAGTCATTCGCCTCTCAGGAATGAACCTCAATGTGAACGACACCGACCACCCATTGATCATCAAGGTGGCCTCCATTCCCTCGGCGCGCATTCAAGTGTACTTCATCGACAACGACACGTACTTCAAGCGGAAGGCGGTGTTGGAAGACGCCGACGGAAACTTCTTCCCTGACAACGATGAGCGCAGTCTCTTCTTTGCACGCGGTGTCCTCGAAACCGTGCGCAAGTTGGGTTGGGCGCCGGACATCATTCACTGCAGCGGATGGATGACCAGCATGGTCCCGCTTTACCTCAAGCACGTCTTCGCAGATGAGCCTTACTTCGACAAGGCCAAAATCGTCTACCACGCTTACGACGAAGGTTTTGAAGGCGCCCTCGATGCGGGTATGGCCGCAAAAGCAGAAGCACATGGCATTCCTGCTGAGGCACTGACCAGCATTGCAGAGCCCACCTTTGACAACTTGAACGCCTTGGGCATGCAAGGGGCTGATGCAGTCATTGTGGGGTCTGAAAGCCTCACTCCAGAAGGGCAAGCGGTGTTGGCTGGCTTGGATAAGCCCATTTTGCCGTACAGTGGCAGCGAAGGGTTTGTGGCTGAGATCAACACCTTCTACGACGAAATCCTTGAGGGAAAAACTGAGGCTGTCGCGGAGTAAGGGAAGTTCTTGCTGAACTTCGTGCCCTCATGAAGAGGTCTGACTTGCGCATCCACCCGACAGTCTGCTTTGCATTCGGATGCTTTTTGGCACTCCTGTTGGGGTGCACCAAACCCGAGACGGACATCGGTCTCGGGCTTCAACCTGCGTCCGAATTGCTCGACGCCGTAACCGTTGACACCGTGACGGTGCGCATGGTGACCGTGCTGGAAGACAGCCTTCAAACCGATGAACTCAGCACAGGGCTGATCGGCTCCATGCGGATTCCTGGGTTAAGCACGTTCACCGCTTCTTTGGCCACTCAGCTGCGGTTGTCCGCAACAGATGTGAATTTTGGCGAGAATGCCGTGGCGGACAGCATGCATCTTCTGCTTCGAACCACAGACGATTTTTACGGCCAGTCAGGCGACCTTTTCCTGACGGTGCAGCCATTGGCCGACTCGTTGTCGTTGGAGGAACCTCAGTATTCCAACTTGCAACCCGCCACGACGGGAGAAGAATGGCTCTCGCCATCAATCTCCTCTCTTCCGCTCGGGCCAAACAACGTGGTGGCCGTAGGTGCCGACTCGACCGTGGAGGCCTTGAAGATTCCTTTGGACGTGGCTCAGGCTCAGGCAATCCTTGAATTGGACCCCGCCACGCTCAATGGGAATGCCGCGTGGTTCGAGCAATTGCCTGGGCTGCTCATCTCCCCGCTTCCCTTTTCGATTGGCAACGGCGTCGCCGCAGTGGACATCAACAGCGGGCTGAGCGTCATGCGACTTCACTACACCAACAGCGATGGTGCCGCGTTTTACGACTTCTTGATCAGTCCGTTGAGTGCGCGCGTCAACCTGTTCCAGCATGACTTCCTCGGGGGGGAGCTCGGGGAGTTGGCCGGCAATGCTGATTTGGACGAATGGCCCGGTGACGAGCGTGCTTACGTGATTTCTGCCTCAGGCAGCAAGGTCCGCCTCGACTTTCCGCACCTTGAGGCGTTCGAACAAGAAGATGGCAGCGTGCCCACCGTGCTGAAAGCAGAATTGGTGGTGCCTCTCGCTGAAGTGACCACCAACAAACCCGTGCCAACGCAGGAGCAGCTGTTTGTGTTGATGGATGGCACGGATGGCGATTTTGTGTCCACCCCAGACCAAAACGCACCCATTCCCGTCGGCGGCGAAAAAGACGAGGAGCGCGACGCTTACGTGTTCAACCTCACCAGCACGGTGCAGTCCATGATGAAGGGTGATTTGCAAGGGCGTGGGCTGTACCTTGTGTCCAACCGAGCGGGCATTTCGGTGTCGCGTGTGGAGCTCAACGGCACCGGCGTCGACAACCCCACCCGCCTGGAATTGACTTTTGGCCTTTAACCCAACCCCGACCAAACGCTCATGTGTGGCATTGTAGGATACCTCGGACCTCAACCCGCGTACCCCATCCTGATTGACGGCCTCAAGCGCCTCGAATACCGCGGCTACGACAGCGCTGGTGTGGCGACCCTCGAAGAGGGGCAGGGATTGCGGATCGAGAAGAAGCAAGGCAAGGTGGCCAATTTGGAGGGTCACGTGGGGGAGCACAAGCCCATGGGAACAGTAGGCATCGGACACACCCGGTGGGCCACCCACGGACCGCCGAGCGACGTGAATGCTCACCCTCATGCCGGCGGCACCGGCCGAATCGCCGTGATTCACAACGGCATCATCGAGAATTACGAGGCGCTTCGAGAGCTGTTGACAGACCGTGGCCACAATTTGGTCAGCGAAACCGACACCGAGGTCCTGGCCCATTTCATCGAAGAGGTGCAGATCACGACAGGACTGGACCTCCCCGATGCCGTGCGAACGGCGTTGAAGGAGGTGGTTGGCGCCTATGCGCTGGTCGTGCTGGACGAGGCCTATCCTGACCGTCTCATCGCCGCCCGCAAATCGTCTCCCCTCGTCATTGGGGTGGGGCAAGACAACGAGTTCTTTGTCGGTTCAGATGCCACACCCATTGTCGCGCACACCACAAACGTCATTTACCTCGAAGACGAGGAGGTCGCAACAATGCATCGCAGTGGCGAATTGACCATTCGCACCATCGGCGACACTGTGGTCACCCCCGAGATTCACGCCATCGAAATGGAAATGGCGTCACTCGAAAAGGGCGGCTACGACCACTTCATGCTCAAGGAAATCTTTGAGCAACCCAAATCCATTCGCGACTCCATTCGCGGCCGCATTCGTTTGCAAGCCGGCGAGTCAACGGTCTCTGGCATCGATGACCACTGGGACGTTTGGTCGAAGGCGGACCGCATCCTGATTTTGGGGTGTGGCACGTCCTGGCACGCAGGGTTGGTCGCCGAATATTTGTTCGAAAGTTTGGCGCGCGTGCCTGTGGAGGTGGAGTACGCCTCGGAATTCCGGTACCGCAATCCAATCATCCGACCCACGGACGTGGTCATTGCCATTTCCCAAAGTGGAGAAACTGCAGACACGCTTGCCGCCATCCGACTGGCCAAAGAACAAGGAGCCCACGTCTTTGGAGTGTGCAACGTGGTGGGGTCCAGCATTGCCCGCGAAACCCATGCCGGTGCGTACACCCACGCAGGCCCTGAGATTGGCGTGGCCTCCACCAAGGCCTTCACGGCCCAGGTTGCTGTGCTGACCATCTTGGCGATGCACTTGGGGCGTCGATTGGGACGACTGGAAGACCAATCGTTCATGAGGTTGATGACGGGCTTGGACAACATTCCTGGTTTGGTCCAAAAGGTCCTCGACAATGCCGGGGCCATCGAGCACATCGCCGATCAGTTCGCCCAATCTGAAAACGCGCTTTACCTCGGACGGGGCTACCAGTTCCCGGTTGCCCTGGAAGGCGCGCTGAAGCTGAAAGAAATCAGCTACATCCACGCGGAGGGTTATCCTGCAGCGGAAATGAAGCACGGTCCCATTGCCTTGATTGACGAAGCCATGCCCGTCGTGTTCATCGCCACCCAGGACGAAGTCTACGAAAAGGTGGTGAGCAACATCCAAGAGGTCAAGGCTCGCGGAGGCCAAATCCTGGCCATCGTTACCGAAGGCGACAAAAAAGTGCCTTCATTGGCCGACCACGTCTTGGAAATCCCCAAGGTGGACGACGCCTTGACGCCCTTGCTCACGGTGGTGCCGCTGCAAATCCTGAGCTACCACATCGCCCTCAAGCGCGGATGCAATGTGGACCAGCCACGCAACCTCGCGAAAAGCGTCACCGTGGAATGAACCCCGCATTTTCCGACCACAACAGCACAAAGTCGGCCATGGACTCGTGCCAAAAATGCAATCTTGGTGGCCCGATTTTGCTGAGTTTCCCAAGTTCTGTGCTTTCTTGCACTCGCAAAACCTAGAAAATTCATTTTCAGTCATGAAAAAACTGATGTTTACCCTCGCTGCGCTTGCCGTGGCCTTCACTTCAGCCCAAGCTCAAAAGCAAATGGGCGAAGAGCACAACATTGAAGTGTCCTTCAACCCCTTCAGCTTTGATGGCAACCCCATTGACGCTTCTGTGATCAAGTACCGGAAGTTTTTGGATGACGATGCCGCATTGCGCGTGTCTCTCGGCCTCAACAACACTTCGAACAGCTACTTGGTGGTTCCTGAAAACTCTTTGCAGCAGCTCGGTGCAGAAGGCACCATCACTCACCCTGACTTGTTCTTGACCAACACCACCTCTTCTTGGTCCTTGTCATTGGGTTACGAAAAGCACTTCCGCGGCACGGACAACTTGTCTCCATACGTGGCACTCGCAGTTGGATACGGATCCAACACCGTGGATTTGACCCGTGAGCACTTCAGCGCGTTGAACATCCTCGACGCAAGCGCACCTGTTGTTTGGGAAGGTGAGACGGATCCTGCAAATTGGGGGGTGTGGAGCTACTCCAACGTGGTGACTTCAAACCAGTTGAACGTAGATGTGCTCTTCGGTGCAGACTACTACTTCAACGACGCCATTTACGTTGGCTTTGAAGCTGGTTTGCGTTTCTCCAATACGGCTGGAATTTCCTCTACCATTTCTACAACCGACGACAACGCCTTCAACATCTACTTTGACGGTGGATCTGGTTCAGGCGGCGACGGCGCACTTGTGGTCAACACCTTGTCAGACGGCAACTACCAGTGGAGCAGCGCCACGCCAGTTGAATACATCATCAACGGTGAGCCATGGTTGCCAAACCAGCAGCCTCTCTACGAAGCTGTTGACGCCTTGTGGAGCAACTGGGACGAGCAGTCTCCTGCCAACGAAGATCTCGCTGGCCAAGGCCGCGAAGCCTTCTTCAACGGTTCAAACTTCTTGGGCACCTACTCCACCGGCATGCTCCGTGTTGGATTCTTGTTCAACTAAGAACAACCCACATCGACTTTTGCAGAAAGGCGCCCTTGTGGCGTCTTTCTTCGTTTCTTAGGGGCATGCGCTGTGTGTTTGAATGGCAGGGAAACGTGTATGAGGCTGATCTCACGAAGCCGACGGATCTGAGTTTGGTCTTGTCGGGCAACGGCAAGCCCAACCCCTCTGCCTGGTATGTCGACCCCCCTTCCATGCGGCCCGTGCGGGGCGAAGGCTTTGTGGGTGCCGTTGCGGAGGGTGGAAGTGTGAACTTCAGAGAGGTGGCATTCAACCCGCATGGACACGGCACGCACACCGAGTGCCTTGGACACATCACGTCAGACGTGCATCCCGTGGATCCGTTGTTTCGGAACCAACCTGCCCATGTTCCCTGTCAGCTCGTCACTGTGCAGCCTCAGGAGCGCGAAGGGGGCACGGTGATTGACGCAGGCTGCCTCGATGGCATCACAGAGGGTCTTCCCAAAGCGCTGGTGGTGCGAACGTTGCCCAACGAGGAGGACAAGGCCACTCGGGCATGGTCGAACACCAATCCGCCCTACTTCACGGTCGATTTCATGAACGCCTTGGTGCGTCAAGGCGTGGAACACCTATTGGTGGACTTGCCGTCCGTGGACCGAGAAGTGGATGGTGGGCGTTTGGAGGCCCACCATGCGTTTTGGGGGCTTCCTGACAACCCAAGACACCATTGCACCATCACAGAGCTTGTGTACGTCCCTGAGAGCATCTCAGACGGGTTCTACCTCTTGCATCTCGGTGTGGCGCCCATGGACAACGACGCGGCCATCAGCCGCCCTGTCCTTTACCCTGTGATTGTCGTCAGGGACGGAGGGGCAGACGCACAGTGAAGGTGGTTCCCTTTCCGAGGGTTGACGCCACCGCGATGGACCCCTTGGCGGCCTGAACGATGGCCCTGACCATGGCAAGGCCCAAACCAAGGCCGTGGGTCTTGGTTGTGAATTTGGGCTCGAAGATGCGCTCCAGGCGTTCCTGCTCGATGCCCTGGCCGTTGTCGATCACGTCCACGACCGCTTCTGACCCCTCTGCCCTGAGACGAACTTGCACATCGACTTGGGAACCCGATGGTGCACCCGACTCGAGCGCATTTTGAACCAAGTTGTTGAAGGCCCGAGTCAGCCTGGTCCGATCTCCTTGGACGCGCACTTCTCCGATTGGGACGTCCAACCCCACCCCTTGGGCTTCGTGCAAGTACGCCACATCCTGGAGTAACGTCACGAGGTCCATGTCCACCAGCACCGTCTTGCCGTCGGTCGCCAGCATGGCAAAACCCTCCGCGATATGGCTGAGCGCATCGATTTGTTGGATGGTGGTCTGGGTGTAACGCTGAAGCCTGGCCTCGAAATCGGGGGCTTTGTCGTGCCAAGCCCGTTCCAAGTGCTGCGCACCAAGCTTCAATGGGGTCAGCGGGTTCTTGATTTCGTGGGCGACTTGTTGCGCCATCTCCCGCCAGGCCCCCTCACGCTCCAACGACGCCCTGTCGTTCATGCTTTCCTCAAGCTGGGCAAGAAGCTCGTTGTACGACGTCACCAGGCGACCAATTTCATCCCTCCAACGGTACTTCAGTGACATGGAGGGTGCGCTACGCGCCAAAGGATCCGACTGCATGTCGAAACTCAACCGCCTCAGCGGGCCCACAATGCTGTTGGACAAGGAAAAGGCCAGAGCGCCCACCAACACAAACAACATCGCATACACAGGCGCCAGTCGTTCGAGAAACGCCTTCCAATCGGCTTCTTCTGCTTCCCTGGGGTCGTAATGGACATGGCCCAACGCGAGCACTTCACCGTTGGACATTCGAAGCGGCCAAACCACCTCTGTCCCGCCCCGAACGTCCGCCAGCTCTGTGCGGCCCTCACCGGTTGTGGCCGCAAGCACGACTTCATGACTGAGCTCCAAGGCAACCGTGCTGTCAGGAGAACCGGGGCCCGCAGACGTGGTCACCAGTCGCCCCGCTCCGTCGTACAGCGAAAAGGTGAGGCTGTGCACATCGGCCAATTCGCAGATTCGGTCGGTGAAGACGACAGCCAGGCTGTCCTGGCCTACGGTGCCACCCATGCGTTCCAGCATGTAACTCAGGCTTCGCTGCAGGGCCGCCTCTTTCCGCAACAAGCGCTGGGCGTTGTAAGTCGCTTCTGCATCCACGCCGTAACGGTATGCCACGTAGCCCGTGGCCAACAATGCGCAGACCACCACGGCCATCATGCCGAGAAAGATGCGGAACCTCAGACCCATGGCCTCAAGCTAACCACAAAGTGTGCCAATAAAACGGGGGACAGCCTATTAGCCGTCGAGCGCCTCAGAACCGGCTACGATCTCGAGGATCTCAGTCGTAATGGCCGTCTGACGGGCCTTGTTGTAGGTGATGCGCAAATCGCGGAGCAACTCACCACCGTTGTCCGTGGCTTGGTGCATGGCGGTCATCCGCGCACCGTGCTCGGCTGCGTGGCTGTCGAGGAGGGCTTTGTACAGCTGAACGCGAAGGGCGTTGGGCAGCATGCGCTCGACTATTTCCTCCTTGTTGGGCTCAAAAATGTAATCCACCGACGAAGCATCGCTTTCTGCATCCGCGTCCGGGAGCATGGGCAAGAAAGCCTCTTCTGTGGTGATTTGCACCGCAGCGTTCTTGAATTGGTTGTACGCCAAGACCACTCGGTCGTACGTGCCTTCAGCAAACTGCGCCATGACCTCGTTGGCCACTTCACTGGCGTTTGCAAAGTCCAAGTTGTCGAAGAGTGTGGTTGAAGCATCACCGAAGCCTTCCGCCACAGGCCATTCCAAACGGTTGGCGGCGTCCAAAGCCTTTTTGCCCAAAGGCAAGACAGCGTAGGTTTGGTTGGCCTCTTCGCATGCCTTCACCGCACTGGTGGCAAGCTTGATGACGTTGTTGTTGAACGCGCCGCACAAACCACGGTTGGACGTGATGGCCACGATCAACACACGCTTGACGTCGCGAACCTCTGAGTATTGACCTTCTCCCTGCTCCAAGCTGGCGCTCACGTTGGCCAACATGCCCTGAAGCTTCACGGCGTAGGGGCGCATTTGGGTGATGGCGTCTTGCGCGCGACGTAACTTGGCGGCAGACACCATCTTCATTGCAGAGGTGATCTGCATGGTGTTCTGCACCGAGGAGATGCGATCGCGTACTTCTTGAAGTCCTCCAGCCATGGCTTAACGAATCAGGCGTAACGGGCGGTCATTTCTGCTGCCGCAGACTCAATCACGCTGGTTTCTGCGTCAGTGTACTTTCCGGCTTTCAACGCAGCCATGGTGTCGGCGTGCTTGTTGCGCATGTAGTCCAAAAACTCCACTTCAAACTCGCGGATCTTGTCCACAGGGACGTTCTTCAACAAGTTCTTGGTGCCGCAGTAGATGATTGCGATCTGCTCTTCTACAGGGAGTGGCGAGTTTTGGTCTTGCTTCAAGATCTCCACGTTGCGCTCACCCTTGCCGAGCACCGCCTTGGTGGCGTCGTCGAGGTCGGAACCAAACTTGGCAAACGCCTCCAACTCGCGGAACTGCGCTTGGTCGAGCTTCAACGTACCGGCCACCTTCTTCATGGACTTGATCTGTGCAGAACCACCCACGCGGCTCACCGAGATCCCCACGTTGATCGCGGGACGAACGCCGGAGAGGAATAGGTTCGATTCCAAGAAGATTTGACCGTCCGTGATGGAGATCACGTTGGTCGGGATGTACGCCGAGACGTCACCCGCTTGGGTTTCAATGATGGGGAGGGCCGTCAATGAACCTCCACCTTTCACCTTGCCTTTGAGGGACTCGGGAAGGTCGTTCATTTGGGCTGCGATGCTGTCCTCTGCGATGACCTTCGCCGCACGCTCGAGGAGGCGAGAGTGCAGGTAGAAGACGTCACCCGGGTAAGCTTCACGTCCTGGAGGACGGCGGAGCAACAACGACACCTCGCGGTAGGCCACGGCCTGCTTCGAGAGGTCATCGTAGACCACCAATGCCGGACGACCTGTGTCGCGGAAGTACTCGCCAATGGCTGCGCCCGTAAACGGTGCGTAGAACTGAAGAGGTGCGGGGTCTGATGCCGTTGCGGCAACCACCACAGTGTAGGCCATTGCGCCTGCCTCTTCGAGCGTCTTCACGATGCCTGCGACGGTGGAGCCTTTTTGGCCCACAGCAACGTAGATGCAGAACACGGGCTCACCGGCGTCGTAAAACTCTTTTTGGTTGATGATCGTGTCGATCGCCACCGTGGTCTTTCCTGTCTGACGGTCACCAATGATCAACTCACGCTGACCACGCCCGATGGGAATCATCGCGTCGATGGACTTGATGCCCGTTTGGAGAGGCTCGTTCACAGGCTGACGGTAGATCACACCTGGCGCCTTGCGCTCAACCGGCATGTCAAACGTCTCGCCTGTGATGGGGCCCTTGCCGTCGATGGGCTCACCCAACATGTTGACCACACGGCCCAACATGCCTTCACCCACTTTGACCGATGCAATGGAGTTGGTTCGCTTGGCCGTGCTGCCTTCCTTCAAATCTCCCGAAGGTTCGAGCAACACCACACCCACGTTGTCTTCCTCGAGGTTGAGGACGATGCCGCGAACGCCATTTTCAAATTCGATCAATTCCCCGGATTGCACACTTGTCAATCCGTAAATGCGGGCGATTCCGTCTCCCACTTGGAGGACGGTGCCAACTTCCTCAAGTTGAGCTGCGCTTGCAGATCCTGCGAGTTGCTCGCGGAGGATGCTGGAGACTTCTGCTGGGTTGATATCAGCCATCAGTTTGTGATTTTGTCCCGATCAAAATTCGGGCTCGTAATCGTGTTCCGTGAGTTCACGGCCAAGCGCCTGGATTTCGCGCTTCACCGAGGCGTCGATCATCTGATCTCCGATGTGGAGGATGTACCCTCCGAGGATTTCAGGATCGACCTGTTCAGTCAATTCAACTTCGCCTTTGTGGACTTTGGCCACTTGGGCGAGGATGCTGGACCGCAACGCATCAGTCAACGCAACCGCAGTGGTTACAGTCACCGATTGAATGTTGCGAAGGGCCCGGAGTTGGGATTGGCCTTCATGGATCATGTCCACCACCAAACCTTCTCTTCCTTTCTGGATGAGGATTTGGAGATAGCTCGCCGTGAGTTCACCAACGTGACCCTTGAGCACAGCATCCAGCACAGCCTGCTTTTTGTCCCCTTTCACAATGGGGCTTTGGAGCAAGACGACCAAGTCACGTGATTGTTCAAACAACGCTTCGAGCGTGTCCAAATCTCGTCCCACCGCGTCCAACTCTTTGCGTTCCTGCGCAAGAGAAAGAAGGGCTTTGGCGTAACGTCCGGCGACTCGTGCTGTGGCCATGGCTTAGTTCAATGGGCTTTCGTCAATCAACTTTTGGACCAAAGCCTGTTGCTTGTCGTCGCTCGAGAGCTCCGCACGAATCAACTGTTCTGCAATGGTCACTGAGAGCTTGGCCACTTCCGCTTTCAATTCCGCAACCGCGGCTTTGCGTTCTGTGGCGATCGCTTGACGAGCGCTTTCCGCTTCCTTCGATGCTTCGTCCTTGGCCTTGTTCTTGGCCTCTGCCACCACTTTGTCTGCCATGTCACGGGCTTCGCGCAACATGGCGTCACGTTCAGCACGCGCTTCCTGCAGAAGGCGGTCGTTGTCTGCCTGCAAAGCCGTCATTTCTGAGCGGGCCTTGTCGGCTTCGTTCAACGCCGTGGCAATGCTTTCTTCGCGCTCCTTGAGGGCAGAGAGGATCGGTCCCCACGCCATCTTGCGCAGCAAAAACATGACCACCAAAAACGCTATGGTGGACCAGACGACTGTCCCGAGTGCGGGTGTCAGCAGCGCCTCCATGGAATTATCCGAGGGCGACGAGCAAGCAAACAATCACACCGAAGAGGGCAACACCCTCAACCAGTGCCGCAGCAACGATCATGTTGGAGCGAATGTCGCCAGCGATTTCAGGCTGACGAGCCATGGCTTCCAGGGCAGATCCGCCAATGCGTCCAACACCGAGGCCTGCGCCGATTGCAGCAGCACCAGCACCGAGGCCTGCGAGGCCTTGTCCAATTTCAAGAAGGATGGTCAACAATTCCATTTGGAAAATTTTGAAAGAGTAATAAGAATCAATGATGGGCCTCATGGGTCGCCTCACCGAAGTAAATGGCGGCCAAGAGGGTGAAAACAAATGCCTGCAAGAACGCCACAAGGAGTTCGAGGCAGTACATGAAAATCATGAAAGCGGTCGAGAAGATGCCAATGCCGTAGCCAGCCGCCATCGCCTCGCCTCCTTTGCCGAAGATGAGAATCAAGCTCACAAACGACAAGATGATGATGTGACCCGCGCTGATGTTCGCTGTCAAACGAATCATCAAAACGATGGGTTTGAGGAACATTCCGACAATCTCAATTGGAATGATGATGGGCATCACAAACAACGGCACGCCAGGAGGCCATAACAAGTGTCCCCAGTAGTTCTTGTTGCCATTGATGGTGGTGATCAAGAACACCAACGCAGCCAAGACCATGGTGATGCCCAACGTTCCCGTCACATTGAAACCTCCAATGAACGGCACCAAGCCGAGGAGGTTTGCGAAGAAGATGAAGAAGAACACCGTCATCAAGAAGGGCAAAAACTGGTCTGCACGCTTTTCTCCGATGTTGGGAATGGCAATCTCGTCACGCAGGAAAAGCACCATCGGCTCTAGGGCGTTGGTGAGTCCTTTCGGCGCCTGACCAGGGCGGTTTTTGTAGCTGCCTGCCATGCGGCCGAAGAGCGCCACCATCAAGCCGAGCATCAACAACATTCCAAAGATGGATTTGGTGATGCTGAAGTCATACACTGCTGGACCATGGTGGTCGTGTCCAGCGTGATCGTCGTGATCGTGACCGCTGTGATCATGAGCCTCGTGGCCATGGTCTCCCGCAATGGCAATATGGCCGTGGCTCATCGCGTAGGTCGCGCCTGAGGGCCGCTCAGCAAGCCTCACGTCTCCGTGACCTTCAAAGGCACTGCTCATAAACACGTCCAATCCGTGCTCTTCGCTGTACAGAATAATGGGAAGCGGAATGTGGACGTCCCCCCAAAGGTGGATGTCGTGGGCATCTGCAATGTGGTGAATGATGAAATTGCTCGGGTTGAACGCTTCATCGTGACCGTCGTGGTCGTGCGCGTCGTGGTCACCTGCCGAGGCGGTGAACAGGGCGGCCATCATCCCAAAAAAGAGTGCAATGCGCTTGTTCATGGTTGCAAATCCGCGGCAAAAGTACTCACGAAAGCAGTCTTTCGCACAAGGAAATCAGTTCTTTTCAATTTGGCTTGTGGACATTGTGGCACCTGCCACCAAAACCACCGTGTCAAGGACAAACACGCCAAATGCACTGAAGACAAATTCATGTCTGCCCTCTTGTTGGGTCACAAGGTAGGCGGTAAGCCAGCCCAGGGTCGTGAACAACTTGAGCGCTGTGGTTCCATTGACCGCCGCCACAAACTGCATGGACGAGCGATTGGCTGCTTTTCGAATCCATTGCAACCCCAAACCCGCGACCAGAGCCAACGACCCAACCGTGGCATACCACCACCACATGCCTGCAAGCACAGCCAGTGTTGGCCAAACCTCGGGAAGCACGCAAGCTAAGGCCGTCACCGCACCCAGTGCGATCCACGAGTGAGCCCTCGTCATTGCAGCGCCTTCAAAACTTGGTACATCCCTGCCGCCAACCCGAACAATCCCAACAAAGCTGTGCCTAGCGGCTGCTCCCACGCCAGGTGCTCATCGACCTTGATGCCAATCACCACACCCAAGCCGATGGCCACAGCGAGTTGAACCCCCATGCCTGCGAACCGCAAGATGGACGGTGATGACTTTTTGGACTCTGAACGAGCGGGGTCTTTCGACGAGGCGGGATCTCCCATGCGGGAGGTCAGGCTTTGGCCGACGCGATGGGGGCCTTTACAGGCTCCTTCACCTTGGGCGTGCCGGTCTCAACCTCTGCTCCCTTAAGGGTATTCACGGCGCCCGGCTTGCCCATCATGGGGGCCTCTTTCTTCACCTCCTTGGCACCCATGTGAAATGTGCCCACGGGCTGAGCCCCTGCTTCCACGCTCAACTGACCGTAGAAAATGGTGCCCGCCACCTTGGCTGAGCGCTTCATGGAAATCAACTCTGCCACCTCGATGGTGCCCTCCATGGAGCCTTCAACGTCGCAGTTTGCGCAAGACACGTTGCCTTTGATGACGCCTTTGGGTCCGATCACCAAACGTCCCTTGGTCACAATGTCACCCTGGAACGTGCCGTCCACGCGCATGTTGCTCGCGCTGCGGATGTTTCCTTCAAACGTTGTGCCTTCGACGATGCGGTTGACCGCGTCTGTGTTGGGTGTGTCCATTCCCATGGGGGTTTTCTTGTTGCCAATCATTTGGCCGAAAGGTACTGTTCTGCAAAGAACTTGACGTACCCTTCGAGGTCCTTGTTTTTGAACAACGTGATGTAGTTCGAGTTGCTCACGACCACCATTTCATACCCCGCTGAATTGACCTCAATCAGGTCCTCTCGGTTGGTGGTGAAGACCTTGTAATACCCCATTGCATCCTCAGCGTTTCTGAAGGATTTGACCAAAACCACTTGATTCGTGCGGTCGATCAAATTGCTGGTCACCTTCAGCCGTTTCGAGGTGTAAAATGCATTGTTGAAATCTGACGTTTTTGCCTTCACATCTTCCCCGCTTCCACTGCCCACCGGAACGAAAATGGCGAAGTAGTGCTCCTTGTTGGGATGGGGGTCAAACGGCGACTTTTCTTCCTCCTCTTTTGGGTCTTCCTCGTTGGTGGTGGCGTCCGATCCGAGCTCCACGCCAAACTTGCGCATCATGTCCTTAGCCCAAGCCGACTCTTCGGTGTCCGGACATTCCGTGACAATGCCCTGCAATGCGTTGTAATATGGGGTGCGGTCCCCTGAAAAGCTGGTCAAACCACCCACACATTGGGCGCGCAAGAGTTTGTACTTGCATTCGAAGTGGTTCGCCGAGTCTCGTTCCAGCACCTCGTCCACATCGAGCAACACGTTTTGGTAATCCCTTCGATAGTAACGTGTCAACATGGCCTCGTACTCCTCGCGCTGGGATTCCCTGACCATTTCCTCGGCGTCCAAAAACTCGGGGTCCTCGATCAACCGCGCCCATTCACTTCCTGGATAAAGCCGCAAGATCTCGTCCGCCCAGTATTGGCTGCTGCACTCGTCGCAAAACGGGTTTTCGTAGTTCTCCTCGATTTCCCGCTCGAGATACGTGCGGAACAATTGATAGTGCGCGGTCGGGTGAAAATTGGAGCTGTCCAACGCGTCAATGAGTCCCGCCCAAGTTTCGATGGCCTTCTCGTTGTCGGTCAATTTCTCACGGTAGTCGAGGCCAGCGTTGTAGTACGCCTCTGCCATGCGCTCCTCTTCTGACGCCCTCGCCTCAGGTTCGCAGGGAAGCCCTTCAATCAGCTCATCCAAGGTGGGGAGGTTCGCTGGATCGAGGGGGTCCAAGACTTCGTCGTCTCCCGCAGTGTCACCGTCTTCAACCTCCTCACCATCCTCTGAGAACAGGTTTCCAAACTTGTTCATCCGGCGCCAGTTGTCTTCCAAAACGCGATCACCCCAAAAAGACAGGAACGCTTGCTGGCCCGACTGCCGCAATTGACCGTTGTAAGGCCAAAACATCCCGGCGCCCGACACATCCGAAGCCGCAGCGGCGGCTGCAGCGGCTTCCGCCGCATCCCTTTCGTCCCGCAACCGTTGCAACTCCAGCTCCATGTCCCTGAGCACCCTGTCCACGGCGCGGAGGCGGGTGTCTTCGTCCATGTCGCAAAGCGAGAGCAAGCTGTCGACCTCCTGGATGATGTTGAGGTTGTCCACCAAGCTGCCCAAATCCGAGGCCAGCGACGAAATCTCTTCTTTGCGCTCGTCCTCCTCTTCAATGTACACCAGCGCGCTGTCGTAGTAGGCCTGTGCTGTGGTGTACACAAGGTCTTCCATGTACAAATCAGCCAACTTCAAATAGCTTTTTCCGAGCTGTCGGTCGTTGTCCACGTGCGCGGCTGCGGCCGACTTGAACAAGTCAAACGACTCGTCACGGCGGCGGTCCTCCAGAGCCACCTCTCCCAGGGCGTAGTAGACTTGGTCGAGGTAGTCGACGTTCTTTTTGTCTTCGAGCATGTCCTCCAACAACTCCACGATGGCCCTGCTGTTGCCGTTCCTTCGGTCGAAGGTCATGGCTTGCTGAATGTTCCCTTGGAAGACCCATTCGTAATCGGCCCAACGCATGTCTGCGACCTCTTGGAATTGCTCGATAGCACCTTCCTTGTCGCCGGCCTCGCGCAGGCATTGGGCAAGCACAAACGTCACGCGCGTTCGGGCTGCTTCCTTTTTCTTGAGCAGCGGCAACGCATCTTCAAGGTGGCGCGCAGCTGCGTCATATTCCTCGTTCAGGATGTTGTACTGCGCCAGCACCATCAACGTATGGGCCTTGGCGTCGTCGGAGGCATCGCGGACCCCCTCGGCTTTGGCGAGCGCGTTTTTGGCCTTCACCTCATCCCCCGTCCGCATGTGAGTCCGGCCCAACCACGAATACGCCCACGCCTCAGCGTCGGCGCCATCCACGGTCCGCACGAGGTAGGTGAAGATCTCTTCCGCCTTGTCGTACTCCCCCTTCAGGTAGTAAGATTTTCCAATCACCGTGTAATTGTCGTCAATCCATTTGTTCATGACGGGCCGATTGAACGACTTCGTCATGCGCTTGGGCGGGGCCATGGTGTGTCGGTCGACAACGCGCGTGCATTTCTCAATGGCCCGCTCCATCAATGGGAAAATTTGCTGGGCCGTTGCTTCGTCTGCTTCCAAAAACAACGGGAGCATTTCGTCCCAGCGTTCCTCGTGGATTTCCTGAAGCTTGAGGTCCGCCTCACGATGCGCTTCGTTGGCGTAGTGGAAACCGTTGTATTTGGCCGTGGTGTTGTGGAACAGCCGGTACGCCCGACCGTCTCTTTTGGTTGTGCACGACACCCAAGACAACGCCACAAGGGCCAAAAGCAAAATCAGGGTGCGGTTCAACATCGGGTGGTCAACGAATGAGCGTCAAATTTATTGGATGCGGGCCTTGCATGAGCGACAAACTTTGCCGCGTGGCGATATTCGCACCATGTCGAAGTGGAAACATCGCCTGAAAGTCACCGTCTTTGACGAGAGTTCGTACTCTGAAATCCGCGTGTTCCGGGGTACGCCGCAGCAATGGGCGTCGTGGTTGGTCGTCGCGTTGGTGCTTGTGATCGCCTCAACCTACCTCTTGGTGGCCCAAACCAACCTCCGGGAATGGCTGGTTCCGGGCTATGTCGCGGAATCGACCCGTCAAGACATGCGCGAAACGCGCGCCATGGCCGACAGCCTGTCCAGCCTGCTCCGGCGCCAAGAAATGACCACATTGGCCTTGAGGCACGCCTTGTCGGGCGACTCTGCGGCACTGGCCTTCCTCCAAGCGGCAGCCACCCCCTCGCCTTCCGAATCTGACCTGAGCCTTGAATACGGCGACCCCGTCCTCGAGCCTGGTGAAGGTGAATTGGCCCTGCGCGATGACATTGACAACGAAGACCGATTCGCCCTCCAACGCCGCGCCGAAGACAGAACCGATTCGCCCCTGGGGTTCTCCTACACGCCTCTGGTTGGGGCGGTTTCCGACGATTTGGATTTGGGGTTGGGTCATCTCGGGGTAGACTTGGTGGGTCCTGAGGGCGCGGCCATCCAATCGGTCGACGACGGCTCCGTGGTTTTCAGCTCTTACACGGTCGAAACGGGATACACCCTTTTGATCCAACACCGCGGCGAGCGGGTTTCCGTCTACAAGCACTGCGCGTCGCTTCTCAAAAGCCAAGGGGATCTCGTGGCAGGAGGCGAGGCCGTGGCGCTGCTCGGCAACACCGGCACCCTAAGCACCGGACCACACCTGCACTTTGAGTGGTGGGTGAAGGGTCAACCCATGGACCCGACGCCTTGGCTTGAGCCAGGGCTTCAGCCCTGATTCACCACTGAATGGCCTCGCAAGCCGTCAGCTTCCGATAGGCCTCCCAGCGCTTTTGCGTGTCTTCCTTGCTCAGCGCAGCCAAGCCAGCGGTGCCAAACGCCTCACACGTGAAGCTGGCCATGACGCTTCCAACCACCACGGCTTGTTTCATGTCCTCCCAAGTCAAGGCCCCTGCCTCTTGGTGCCGAGACGCGAGGTAACCGACAAAGCCACCCGCAAACGTGTCGCCTGCACCTGTGGGGTCGACCACCTTTTCCAGTGGGTAGGCAGGCGCAAAAAACACCTCTCCGTTTTGGAACATGAGCGCGCCGTGTTCCCCCTTTTTAATGACCACCGTTTGGGGGCCCATGGCGTGGATGGCCGCCGCCGCCTTGGGCAGGAAATGCTCGCCGGTCAACTGTCGGGCCTCCTCGTCGTTCACCGTCAACACGTCCACGCGGCCGATGATTTTCTTCAAATTGTCGAGCGCCACATCCATCCAAAAATTCATGGTGTCCAACACCACGAGCTTGGGCGCTTGAACCTGAGCCAACACCGCCAACTGGACCGCGGGGTCGAGGTTGCCCAACATCACAAAATCTGCGTTGATGCCTGACTTGCACACGCGGGGCTCCCAGCCGATCAGCACGTTCAAATCTGTGGCGAGCGTGTCGCGCCCCACCATGTCTTCGTGGTACTTGCCCGACCAGTGGAAGCTCTCGCCCCCTTCCACGCGGGTCAACCCATTGAGACAAGCGCCCCGCCCGGACAGTTCCGAGAGAAATTCCTGCGGAAAATCCTCCCCGATCACACTGACCAAATGCTGCTTCTTGACAAAATGAGAAACCGCCAAAGCGATGTAGCTCGCGGCGCCACCCACCACTTTTCCTGAGTTTCCAAACGGGGTTTCAATGGTGTCAAAGGCCACTGTGCCAAGGGTCAATACCGACATGTTCGAGGGGTTTCTGCTGATTTTGGGCAAAGGTATTGCTTCGATGCGCACCCTGACGTATTTTTGCGGTCCTCTAATTCCTCCATAGCTCAGCTGGTTAGAGCATCTGACTGTTAATCAGAGGGTCCTTG
>JBELLK010000019.1:0-43795 GCA_042088625.1 Flavobacteriales bacterium | reverse complement strand
TCATCACGGTCTACAGTGACAAGTCGTTCGACTTTGTCATCAAGACCCCACCGGCCGCAGTTCAATTGATGGAGGCCGCCAAGCTCAAGAAGGGTTCTTCCGAATCCAACCGGAGCAAGGTGGGCAAAGTCACTTGGGACCAAGTGCGAACAATTGCAGAAGACAAGATGCCTGACTTGAACTGCTTTTCCGTCGAGTCCGCCATGAAAATGGTGGCGGGTACGGCACGCAGCATGGGCATCAACGTCATTGGTGAATCTCCCTTCTAAGTCACAAACCGCGCAACATGGGACGACTAACAAAGAACCAGAAAGCGGTCGCTGAAAAAATCGACACGGAAAAGCTTTACAGCTTGGAAGAAGCTTCTTCACTTGTGAAGGAGTGCTCGACCACCAAATTCGATGCAACAGTAGACCTCGCAGTGCGCCTTGGCGTAGACCCTCGTAAAGCGAACCAAATGGTTCGTGGAACGGTGAGCCTCCCTCACGGGACAGGCAAGAACGTACGTGTATTGGTGCTTTGCACTCCTGACAAAGAGCAGGAGGCGAAGGACGCCGGTGCCGACCACGTTGGGTTGGACGAATACGTGACGAAGATCAAGGGCGGATGGACCGATGTGGATGTAATCATTACCACTCCCCAAGTCATGGGCAAAGTGGGTGCGTTGGGCCGAATTCTCGGACCACGCGGCCTCATGCCGAACCCGAAGTCGGGTACTGTGACCATGGAAGTTGGAAAGGCTGTGACAGACGTGAAGGCGGGTAAAATTGATTTCAAAGTGGACAAGTTTGGCATCGTGCATGCCTCAGTTGGAAAGGTGTCATTCGACGCCAAGAAGATTGAGGAGAATGCCGCTGAGCTTTTGGCCACGTTGATGCGATTGAAGCCCTCCTCCGCAAAAGGAACCTACATGAAGAGCATCGCAATGAGCTCGACAATGGGACCTGGCATCAAAATCGAACAGAAAACGGCGACTGCCTGATTCGCAAATTGAACAGCAATGACTCGAACTGAAAAAGATCAATTGATCGACGAGCTTGTCCAGGTTCTTGCGGAGAAGAATGTGGTTTACCTCACCGACGCATCTGGGTTGGATTCAGAGGCAACCACGAGCCTTCGCCGTGAGTGCAACAAGAAGGACATCACTGTGCGCGTGGTGAAAAACACACTGCTGCGCAAGGCCATGGAACGCACCGAGGACCGTGATTACACGGAACTCTACGAAGTGCTGAAGGGCCAAACGGCGTTGCTCTTTGGAGACATCGGAAACGCCCCAGCCCGTGTGCTGAAGGAGTTCCGCAAGAAGCACGACATGCCGATTTTGAAAGGCGCGTATGTCGAAGAAGCAACCTATTTGGGTGACGAAAACCTCGAGGTACTGACCAACATCAAATCGAAGGAAGAATTGGTGGCAGATGTGATTGCACTGCTCCAGTCTCCAATGAAGAACGTTGTTGGCGCATTGAACTCAGGTGGAAACACCCTTTCTGGTCTGGTCAAGGCGCTGCAAGAACGCGGCTGAGCTTGACATCCTCATCAATTAGAACAAGAACAATACAATCCAATCATTATGGCTGATTTGAAAGCTATGGCAGAAGAGTTGGTGAACCTCACTGTAAAGGAGGTGAACGAGCTCGCTGAAATCCTCAAGGAAGAGTACGGAATCGAACCTGCTGCTGCTGCAGTTGCAGTTGCTGGCCCAGCCGGCGGCGGCGAAGGCGGTGGCGGTGAAGAGAAGACCGAGTTCGACGTGATCTTGAAGGCCGCTGGCGGCAGCAAGCTCGCGGTCGTGAAGCTCGTGAAAGAACTCACCGGACTCGGTTTGAAGGAAGCCAAAGACATCGTTGACGGCGCACCTGCTCCAATCAAGGAGGGCATCCCTAAGGACGAGGCTGAAGCCTTGAAGACTCAACTTGAGGAAGCTGGCGCCGAGGTTGAGCTCAAGTAAGCACAACCCCGAGCAATAAAGGCACGGGCGGGGAACAGGTCCCCGCCCTTGTCTGCTTTCTGAATGTCTGGTTTTTTCAAGGCATTCGAACCCCAACCTGTAACCCCTTGTTTGTCCTTTCCAAGACCAAACGCAAATGACCCTGGCCAACCCCAACTCCAACCCCCTACGCACCAACTTTGGTTCCGTAGACCTCCCTTTGGAGCACCCCGATTTCTTGGACATTCAACTCCGCTCTTTTCAGGAGTTTTTCCAACTGGAAACGAACCCTGAAAACCGCACGTCGGAGGGACTGTTCAAGGTGTTCAGTGAGAATTTTCCAATCACTGACACCCGAAATCAATTCGTTCTCGAATTCCTCGATTACTTCATTGACCCCCCGCGCTACAGCATCCAAGAATGCATCGAGCGCGGTTTGACGTACAGCGTGCCGTTGAAGGCCAAGCTCAAGTTGTACTGCACGGACCCGGAGCATGAGGACTTCGAGACCATTGTTCAGGACGTGTATTTGGGCACCATCCCATACATGACCCCTCAGGGGTCGTTTGTGGTGAATGGCGCTGAGCGTGTGATTGTCAACCAACTGCACCGCTCTCCAGGCGTTTTCTTTGGGCAAAGCCGCCACGCCAACGGCACCAAGCTGCACTCAGCACGGATCATCCCGTTCAAGGGTTCTTGGATTGAATTCGCCACGGACATCAACGGTGTGATGTATGCGTACATCGACCGTAAGAAGAAGTTGCCTGTGACCACGTTGCTCCGCAGCATTGGTTACGAAACCGACCGCGACATCCTTGGCATCTTTGATTTGGCCGACGAAGTGAAGGTGACCAAGGCGGGCTTGAAGCGTGTGCTTGGCCGCCCGTTGGCCGCCCGTGTTTTGAAGACGTGGGTCGAAGATTTCGTGGAAGAGGACACCGGTGAGGTGGTGTCCATCGAGCGTACAGAAGTCATTCTCGAGCGCGAGACCGTGTTGGAAAAAGAGCACGTGGATCTGATTCTGGATTCAGGCTCGAAGACCATCATCCTCCACAAAGAAGGCATCAACCAGGGTGATTTCACCATCATTTACAACACACTCCAAAAAGACAGCTCCAACTCTGAGAAGGAGGCTGTGGAGTACATCTACCGTCAGTTGCGAAATGCGGAGCCACCAGATTTGGAAACGGCCCGCGGTGTGATTGACAAGTTGTTCTTCTCCGAGCAGCGCTACGACTTGGGTGAGGTTGGACGTTTCCGCATCAACCGCAAACTTGGAGTTGAAGGAGAGGAGTCGCGCACACTCACCACGGACGACATCATTCGCATCATCAAAACGTTGCTGGACCTCGTGAACAGCAACACCGATGTGGACGACATCGACCACTTGAGCAACCGACGGATTCGTACTGTTGGAGAGCAGCTGTATTCGCAGTTTGGGGTCGGACTCGCACGGATGGCTCGCACCATTCGCGAGCGCATGAATGTCCGCGACAATGAGGTGTTCACGCCTACAGACTTGATCAATGCCAAGACGTTGAGCTCGGTGATCAATAGCTTCTTCGGCACCAACCAGCTGTCTCAGTTCATGGACCAAACCAACCCGCTCAGCGAGGTGACGCACAAGCGTCGCATCTCCGCACTTGGGCCAGGTGGTCTGAGCCGTGAGCGTGCTGGCTTTGAGGTTCGTGACGTTCACTACACCCACTATGGCCGCTTGTGCACCATCGAAACGCCAGAAGGGCCGAACATCGGACTGATTTCAAGTCTCTGTGTCTACGCTAAGGTCAACCGTCTCGGGTTCATCGAGACGCCATACCGCAAGGTGACCAAAGGCAAAGCAGCGACCAACGAAAACGACATTGTGTATCTCTCGGCTGAGGACGAGGACAGCGCCATGATCGCCCAAGCGAACGCGCCCATCAAAAAGGACGGTTCGTTTGAAAACGACATGGTTAAGGCCCGCCTCGAGGGTGACTTCCCGATTGTGAAGCCAGATGAATTGCAATACATGGACGTGGCTCCAAACCAAATTGCATCCATTGCCGCTTCGCTCATCCCATTCCTCGAGCACGATGACGCCAACCGTGCGTTGATGGGTTCGAACATGATGCGTCAGGCTGTGCCGTTGATGCGGCCCAACTCGCCCATCGTAGGGACAGGAGTAGAGGCGCCAGTGGCGCGCGACTCTCGTGTGCTGTTGCGCTCCGAGCGTGATGGCATCGTGGAATTTGTAGATGCAAACGAGATTCACATCCGCCACAACATGGATGAGAATGACCTTTTGGTGTCTTTTGAGAGCGACCTGCGCGTCTACAACTTGACCAAGTTTGCCCGAACCAACCAAGGCACCTGCATGAACCTGAAGCCCATGGTGGCGAAGGGTGAGAAGGTGAAGGGAGGTCAAATTCTCGTCGAGGGCTACTCGACACAGAAAGGAGAGTTGGCCCTTGGACAAAACATGAAGGTGGCCTTCATGCCATGGCAGGGGTACAACTTCGAGGACGCCATTGTGATTTCTGAACGCGTGGTGCGTGAAGACGTGTTCACGTCGCTCCACGTCGATGAATACGTGTTGGAAGTCCGAGACACCAAGCGCGGTGTTGAGGAATTGACCAATGACATTCCCAACGTCAGTGAAGAAGCCACCAAAGACCTCGATGAGCATGGCCTCATCCGCATTGGTGCAGAGGTGACAGAGGGAGACATCCTCATTGGTAAAATCACGCCGAAGGGTGAGTCTGATCCAAGTCCTGAAGAAAAATTGCTCCGGGCGATTTTCGGTGACAAAGCCGGAGATGTGAAGGATGCGTCATTGAAGATGCCACCATCCGGACAGGGTGTGGTGATCGACAAGAAGCTGTTCAGCCGTGCGGTCAAAGACCGAAAGTCGAAGGCCGGTGACAAAGCCATCCTTGAGTCCATTGACAAGGACTTTGACAAAGAGGCAGCTGCATTGAAGAAGCTCCTCGTAGAGAAGTTGATGAAGATTGTGGGTGGCAAGGTCAG
This sequence comes from Flavobacteriales bacterium, assembly GCA_042088625.1. Lineage (GTDB taxonomy): Bacteria > Bacteroidota > Bacteroidia > Flavobacteriales_D > Sanyastnellaceae > UBA11663. The sequence continues at coordinate 38,859 of JBELLK010000019.1, read as the reverse complement.
CCAAGGTGTCTTCAATTACTACAAGGAAGAGCAGGTCAAGAAGGGTGTCAAGTTCACCCAGAAGGTTCTGACCAGCCTGGACTACCTGATCATCAACGCAGATGGGTGGATCCGCGACGCCGACCAAAGTGCGCTCGCAGCCCGCCTGATTCACAACTACACCCTGAAGTACAACGACTTGTTGGGCATCTACAAGCGCAAGAAGTTCCAAGTGACCGTGGGTGACGAATTGCCGGCCGGCATTGTCAAGCTCGCGAAAGTGTACGTCGCCAAGAAGCGCAAGCTGAAGGTGGGTGATAAAATGGCTGGACGTCACGGAAACAAGGGCATCGTGGCTCGGATTGTCCGTCAAGAAGACATGCCGTTCCTCGAAGATGGCACGCCGGTGGACATTGTTTTGAACCCACTGGGTGTACCGTCGCGAATGAACCTCGGTCAGATTTATGAAACGGTCCTCGGTTGGGCCGGAGAGAAGTTGGGTCGCAAATTCGCAACCCCCATCTTTGATGGTGCGTCAATCCAAGAGATTTGCGACCTCACGGAAGCGGCAGGCGTGCCGGAGTTTGGGGTGACCCACCTGTACGATGGAGGCACGGGCGAACGCTTTGATCAACCTGCTACGGTGGGTGTCATTTACATGATCAAGTTGAGCCACATGGTGGACGACAAGATGCACGCTCGTAGCATCGGTCCATACTCACTCATCACGCAGCAACCTCTGGGCGGTAAGGCTCAGTTCGGTGGCCAGCGCTTTGGTGAGATGGAAGTTTGGGCACTCGAAGCTTTCGGTGCGGCCAACATCCTCCAAGAAATTTTGACGGTCAAGTCGGACGACGTTCAAGGTCGTGCGCGTGCCTACGAGGCGATTGTGAAAGGCGATGTGATGCCAACACCAGGCATCCCAGAATCCTTCAACGTCCTCATGCATGAATTGCGTGGCCTTGGTTTGACTGTTTCACTCGATTGATCCCTCAACAGATGTTCCAACAAAACAACCCCAAGCAGTTGAGCAGCGACTTCAACAAGATCACCATCTCGTTGTCTTCGCCTGAGCGCATTCTCGAAGCGTCGCACGGCGAAGTGTTGAAGCCCGAGACGATCAACTACCGCACCTACAAGCCCGAGCGTGATGGCTTGTTCTGCGAGCGCATTTTTGGCCCTGTCAAGGACTACGAATGCCACTGTGGCAAATACAAGCGCATTCGCTACAAAGGCATTGTATGCGATCGCTGCGGCGTCGAAGTGACTGAAAAGAAGGTGCGTCGCGAGCGCATGGGCCACATCAACCTGGTGGTGCCTGTGGTGCACATTTGGTACTTCAAGAGCCTTCCCAACAAGATTGGTTACCTCTTGGGCATTCCTTCAAAGAAGCTCGATCAGGTCATCTACTACGAGCGCTACGTGGTGATCAACAAAGGCATTGCTGAAGTGCCTCAGGCAGATGCCAAGGAAGCGTACACCTTGTTGACTGAGGACGAATACCTCGACATCCTCGACACGTTGCCGAAGGAAAACCAGTACCTCGACGACAAGGATCCCAACAAATTTGTGGCCAAGATGGGCGCAGATGCTGTGCATGACTTGTTGGCGAATTTGGACTTGGACGAATTGAGCTACTCGTTGCGTCACGAAGCCAATACGGAGACTTCTCAGCAGCGCAAGAGTGAAAAACTCAAGCGTTTGCAAGTTGTCGAGGCGCTGCGTGATGCCAACAGCCGTATTGAAAACAATCCCGAGTGGATGGTTGTCAAGGTGGTTCCTGTCATTCCTCCAGAACTGCGTCCTTTGGTGCCGCTCGACGGCGGTCGTTTTGCGACCTCCGACTTGAACGATTTGTACCGCCGCGTGATCATTCGTAACAACCGACTGAAGCGCCTTGTGGAGATCAAAGCACCTGAGGTGATTTTGCGCAACGAGAAGCGCATGCTCCAGGAGGCTGTCGACAGTTTGTTCGACAACAGCCGCAAGAGCAGTGCAGTCAAAACGGAGAGCAACCGTCCGTTGAAGTCGTTGAGCGACAGCTTGAAAGGCAAGCAGGGACGTTTCCGTCAGAACCTTCTCGGAAAGCGTGTGGACTACTCTGCCCGTTCGGTGATTGTCGTCGGTCCTGACCTCAAGCTTCACGAATGCGGCATGCCCAAAAACATGGCTGCCGAGCTTTACAAGCCCTTCATCATCCGCAAGATGATCGAGCGTGGCGTGGTCAAGACGGTCAAGAGTGCCAAGAAGATTGTGGACGCGAAAGAGCCTGTGGTCTGGGACATTCTCGAGAATGTCATGAAAGGACACCCTGTGCTGCTCAACCGTGCACCAACGCTCCACCGTTTGGGCATCCAGGCTTTCCAGCCCAAGCTCATCGAAGGAAAGGCGCTGCAGTTGCACCCACTTGCGTGCACGGCTTTCAACGCCGACTTCGACGGAGACCAAATGGCGGTTCACTTGCCGCTCGGTTCTGCTGCCATTTTGGAGGCCCAACTGTTGATGTTGGGGTCGCACAACATCCTGAACCCCGCCAACGGTGCGCCGATTGCGGTTCCTTCACAGGACATGGTTTTGGGGTTGTACTACATCACAAAGGAACGGACCTCTTCGAAGGAGCACAAGGTGAATGGTGAAGGCATGGTGTGTTACTCTCCCGAAGAGGTGCGCATCGCTCACCAAGAAGGCCGATTGGATTTGCACGCCGCCATCAAAATGCGCTACGTCGACGTGGCCGGCAACGTGAGCATGATCGAAACGACATGCGGACGTGTGCTCTTCAACGAGCACGTCCCTGCCGAGGCCGGTTACATCAACGAGTTGTTGACCAAGAAATCGCTTCGTGGTATCATTTCTCATGTCTTGAACAGCGTGGGTGTGCCTCGTACGGCTCAGTTCCTGGACGACATCAAGGAACTTGGTTTCACCATGGCCTTCAAGGGAGGTTTGTCCTTCAACTTGAACGATGTAATCATTCCACCCGAAAAGGAAGAACTGGTGGCCAAAGCCACGTCTCAAGTGGGTGAGGTGATGGAGAACTACAACATGGGTCTCATCACCAACAACGAGCGTTACAACCAAATCATTGACATTTGGACACACACGAACTCTCGTTTGACCAACATTTTGATGGATCGCCTCGAAACTGACAAGCAAGGTTTCAACTCGATTTACATGATGATGCACTCTGGTGCACGTGGTTCGAAAGAACAGATTCGTCAGCTTTCAGGGATGCGTGGTTTGATGGCCAAACCTCAAAAGTCTTCTGCGACTGGAGGTCAGGACATCATTGAAAATCCCATCCTTTCCAACTTTAAGGAGGGGCTGAGCATCTTGGAGTACTTCATTTCCACTCACGGTGCGCGGAAGGGTCTTGCAGATACGGCCTTGAAAACGGCCGACGCGGGATACTTGACACGTCGTTTGGTGGATGTGGCACAAGACGTCATCATCACTGAAGATGATTGCCACACGCTGCGTGGTTTGACTGTGACCCCACTCCGTCAGAACGATGAAATCGTGGAAGGCATTGGCGACCGAATTGAAGGTCGTACTGCCTGTGAGGCGGTTTTGCACCCGGTGACCGAAGAGGTTCTTGCCGAAGAAGGGGAATTGATTTCTCCAGCCACGGCCAAGGTCATTGAGGAAGCAGGTGTTCAAGAAGTTGAGGTGCGCTCTGTCCTCACTTGCGAATCCCGCCAGGGCGTTTGCGCGAAGTGCTACGGAAAGAACCTCGCCACCAACCGCCCTGTGCAAACAGGCGAAGCTGTGGGCGTCATCGCTGCACAGTCCATTGGAGAGCCTGGGACACAGTTGACCTTGCGTACGTTCCACGTGGGGGGTACGGCTTCTAAGATTTCTGATGAAAACCAGATTCGAACCAAGCACGAAGGTGTGGTTGAAATTGAAGAACTGCGGACTGTCGATCGTACGAACGCCGAAGGTGAGAAAGAGGTGGTGGTGGTGTCTCGTTCCTCTGAATTCAAAGTGATGGATCCCGAGACCAACGTGGCACTGTCCACCACGGTTCTTCCTTACGGATCTGTTCTCTTTGTGAAAGAAGGAAAGAAAATCAAGAAGGACACAGCGGTTTGCGAGTGGGACCCTTACAACAACGTCATCATCTCTGAAGAAGAGGGGACAGTGGCCTTCGAGAGCATCGAAGACGGCATAACGTACCGTGAGGAGCTCGACGAACAAACCGGTTTCCGTGAGATTGTCATCACTGAATCGCGTGACAAGAAAAAGAACCCTGCTGTCTTGATCATGGGCAAAAAGAAAGAAGTGCTCCGCACGTACTCTTTGCCCGTGGGAGCGCACCTTTCTGTGAAGGAAGGCGACAAGGTGGGCAAGGGTCTCATCTTGTGCAAGATTCCTCGTGTCGCTGGAAAGTCTGGTGACATCACCGGGGGTCTGCCTCGTGTGACAGAGCTCTTTGAAGCACGTAACCCATCGAACCCAGCTGTGGTTTCTGAGGTGGACGGCATTGTGAGCTACGGCAAAATCAAGCGCGGCAACCGTGAAATCATCGTTGAGGCTCGCACGGGAGACAAGTTCAAGTACATGGTGCCATTGTCAAAGCACATCCTGGTTCAGGACAACGACTTTGTCAAGGCGGGCATGCCTTTGTCTGATGGTGCAGTGACGCCCAACGACATTTTGAACATCATGGGGCCGACGGCCGTTCAGGAATACATCGTGAATGAGATCCAGGATGTGTACCGCTTGCAGGGTGTGAAAATCAACGACAAGCACTTCGAAGTCATCGTTCGTCAGATGATGAAGAAAGTGGTGATCGAAGACGGTGGTGACACCCAGTTCCTTGAAAAGCAAATCATCGAGAAGGCCGATTTCTTGAACGAAAATGACCGCATGTTTGGCATGGTCGTCGTGACCGACGCTGGCGGTTCAGAAACGTTGAAGGTGGGCCAAATGGTCTCTGCGCGACGTTTGCGCGACGAGAACAGTTCATTGGTTCGCCGTGACTTGCCCAAAGTCGAGTGTCGCGATGCGATTCCAGCGACATCACGTCCATTGTTGCAAGGCATCACGCGTGCCTCACTCCAAACCAAGTCCTTCATCTCCGCGGCGTCCTTCCAGGAAACCACAAAGGTGTTGAACGAGGCTGCTGTGAGCGGCAAGCAGGACCACTTGCTCGGATTGAAGGAGAACGTGATTGTGGGACACTTGATCCCTGCAGGAACGGGAACCCGTCAATTCTCAGATCTTAATGTGGGTTCCAAGGAGGAGTTTGAAGCCCTCGTGGAGCACGCGTCCTCTGAGGACTGAGCGAATCTGGATTGATAGACATCAATCTACCTAAGAAAAAAGGCACCCCGAAGGGTGCCTTTTTTGTTTCGTGTCAACGCTTCCTCACTTTTGCTCAATCGCCCGCGCTGCAGCCGCAGCCGGATCTTCGGAGGGATTGTCCGAGGGGTTCGAAGTGCCGCAATAGCCAAACAAACACTTCTTTTTGATGATGCGATCCACAAAGTCAGGCACCATGTCCACCCAATCGTCGCCCCCATTTTTTATGGACTCAAGGGCCGTGCGGCTGAAAATGGACAGCACTTCAGGGTCGAAGTCGCTGATGTCGGTGATGCGCTTGTTGAATGCCAGGTAGTCGTACAAAGGCTTCAGTCGTGGATGAATGGGCGTTGTTTGTGAGTTCCAAAGCTCACCTGATGTCTCGTCCTTCCATGGGTAGAGCAAGATTTTGAGGTCGCGAGAGAACAGGATTCCAAAAGCCTCCAAAATGCCGCCGTTGAGGTCTCGGTAGTAGCGCTCATTGAAGATCTCCACCAAGGTGGAGGCACCCATGATGACGCCCATGCGCTTTTTGGTGTGTCGTGAGAAAAACTCCACCAGTTTGTAGTACTTCTGGTAGTTGCTGATCAGCACCGTTTGGCCAATGCTGCACAACACATCTGCTCGATCGAGGAAGTCTTGTTCGTCGATGTCGCCTTCCGCACTGAGGTTGTTAAGTGTGATCTCGAACAGCACTTGAAGGTTGTCGGGGTCCACTTTGGGCTCTTGCTTGAATTGGGCAAGGCCTTTGGCAATCATGTCTATGTTCACCTTGGTCACAGGGCGGAAGCTGCCGCGAATGGCCAAAATGTTCTTTTTGTACAACACGTCCGCCGCTTGTCGATTCCGGCCATCAGGCGAAAAAATGACAGCGTCCGTCATGCCTTGTTTCACCAACTGAAGCGACAGCAAGCGGTTGTCCACTTCTGCGAAATCCGGACCATTCATCTGGATCATGTCGATCTCGAGCTGGTCGCGGTCAAGGTTGTCGTAGAGGCTTTGAAGAAATTCTTTGGGACGCTTGTAAAAAAAGAATGCCCCGTAAATGAGATTGACTCCAAGCATCCCCGTGGTTTGTTGCTGCAACAGGGCATCTTGTTCGTGAAAACGCGCATGGAGAACCACGGTGTTGGGTTCGCCGGAAGCGGACGATTGAAACTTGATGCCAAACCAGCCGTGGCCTTGCGAGGTCTTGTGGTAGTTGATGGTGGCCACGGTGTTGGCGAACGCGAAGTACTGCTTCGTGGGATGATCTTCCCGAGTGATGCGTTCTTCGATCAACCCGTATTCATGGTCGAGCATTTTGTCGATGCGCGACTCGCAGACGTAGCGGCCTTTCGCTTCCTTTCCGTAGATCGCGTCGCTGAAGTCCTTGTCGTAGGCCGAAATGGTCTTGGCAATGGTGCCCGAGGCTCCACCGGCTCTAAAAAAGTGTCTGACGACTTCCTGACCGGCGCCGATTTCTGCGAACGTGCCGTAGAGGTCCTGGTTGAGGTTGATGCGAAGGGCCTTTTGCTTGGCCGATAAGATGACGCGTTCCAAGTCCACAATGAAATCGGTAAGGTTTTATCAAAGGTAAGAATACCTTCGTGCCATGAACGGCGCAGAGGTGAAGAGATTGTCTCGACTGGTGTTCTTGGGAACTGGGACGTCTCAGGGGGTGCCCATCATCGGCTGCGATTGCCTTGTCTGTGCCTCGTCTGACGTCAGGGATCGGCGGTTGAGAACGTCGGTCGCGTTGGAAGGCTCCAACACGCGTATCGTCATCGACACAGGTCCTGATTTCAGGACGCAGATGTTGAGGGAGGGCTTCACCCGTTTGGATGCCATTGTGTACACCCATGAACACAAGGATCACCTCGCTGGCATGGATGACATTCGCCCGTTCAATTACCTTCAAGACAAGGCCATGACCTTGCACGCATCCTCACGCGTGGAAACTGCCTTGCGCCGTGATTTTCACTACGCCTTCGAAGAGCACCGGCACGGAGGCGTGCCCAACGTGGACATTGAACCGGTCGTGGACCAACAGCCCTTCATGGCCGGAGATCTGACATGGATTCCGGTACCAGTGATGCACGGGAAGCTGCCCATCCATGGCTTCAGGATTGACAATGTGGCCTACATCACAGATGCGAGTGTCATTTCTGAACATTCGATGTCGTTGCTTCGAGGGTTGGAAGTGCTTGTGCTCAACGCATTGCGTCCTCAGCCACACTACAGTCATTTTTCGCTGTCAGAGGCATTGGAAGTGGCCCAAACATTGAACGCAAACCGGACTTATTTGACCCACCTCAGTCATCTCATGGGTCCCCATCTTGAGGTGGGCAAGGCGTTGCCCGAGGGCGTACATCTGGCACACGATGGATTGGTGTTGGAACGATCGGACTCTGGCGAATGGAATGAAAGGATTTCCAATTGGGTTCATAACGCACAAGGGTCATGAAGGGGCTGGTTTGGTTGGGACGCTTGCCAAAGTGGATGCTGTCTGTGGTGGCGTGGAAAATCACCGTGCTGGCGATGCTCGCGGGCGGTTACAGGGGAAAGGTGGTTCGGGCCAATTTGCGTCGGGCCTTTCCGCAATGGTCCCCAAAGCAGCGGTGGCGAACATACGCGGGCTTTCAGCGGCACTTTGCCCAATTGTTGGTTGAGTCGGCCAAACTGTTCAGCATGAGTCGTGCTGAAATTTTGTCGGGGGTCACCCACCTGAACCGAGAACTTTTTGAGTCGCTTCATGCCGAAGGTCGGCACGTGTTGGTCGCCGGGGGGCACGTGAACAATTGGGAGTGGAGTGCGCTTGCGTTGCAGGCCGCAGTCCCACACCGCACAATGGGACTGTACAAGCGCATGAGCGACAAAAAAGCGGAGCACCTCTTGCGCGAGTCCAGGGGACGGCTAGGCATGGAGTTGGTCAGAACCACAGAAGGACGTGCTTGGATGAATGTGGCTCGTCACGGCGACCCGGTGGCCGTCGTCATGGGATTCGATCAGAGCCCTGCCGACCCCACCAAATGTTGGTGGACGGATTTTCTTGGCACGGAGACGGCGGTTTTTTACGGTTTGGAGCAGTGGTCACGTCGATACGACATGGCGGTGGTGTTCGGCAAAATTCGGAGGGACGGGCCATGGCGATACACCGTGTCCTATGAGTTGGTCACCAACGATGCCAACGCACTCAACGAGGGGGAGGTTCTCGACCGTTGTTTGGGCATGTTGGAAGATCACATTTTGGAAGATCCATCGCGCTGGCTGTGGTCACACAAACGCTGGAAACATGCTCGTCCCGACAGTCAACCCTTTCACGCGCGAAGTGCTGATTCTGGCGCAGATGGGGCTGATTTGACCTAATTTGAGGCCATGCAAGGAAGGGCACCGTTGGCGGAGAGGATGCGTCCCAAAACGTTGGACGAGTATGTGGGACAAGGACATTTGGTCGGAGAGGATGCGGTGCTTCGTCGCGCCATGAGGGCCGGCACGCTGCCGAGCATGATTCTTTGGGGGCCTCCTGGCGTGGGCAAAACCACGCTCGCTCGATTGATTGCGGCGGAGTCGGATCGGCCTTTTCACGCCCTCAGTGCCATTCACAGCGGGGTCAAGGACGTCAGGGCTGTGCTTGATTCTGCCAAGCGAGATGGCATGTTTGCCGGACGAGCTTTGTTGTTCATCGATGAGATTCATCGATTTTCCAAGTCTCAGCAGGACAGCCTTTTGGGGGCCGTGGAAGCCGGTACGGTGACGTTGATCGGGGCGACCACTGAAAACCCCTCGTTCGAGGTGATTCCTGCCCTTCGGTCACGGTGTCAGACGTACGTGCTTGAATCCCTGTCGACGGCTTCTTTGTTGGGACTGGTGGATAGGGCTCTGGAACACGACGAGAGGATGTCAGGATTGAACGTCAGAATCGCAGAGGAAGACGCCCTGTTGAGGGCCAGTGGAGGAGATGCACGTCGCCTGCTGAACACCCTCGAATTGGTCGTCGACGGCTTGGAACCTGGCGAAGCTGGTGAGCGAGTGGTCACCAACGAGGCGGTGGCCAAACGCGTGCAGCAACCGCATTCGAATTACGACAAGTCTGGAGAGGCCCACTACGACGTCATCAGTGCTTTCATCAAAAGCATTCGAGCCAGCGACCCACAAGCAGCCGTGTATTACCTCGCACGCATGGTCGAAGGCGGGGAGGATCCCAAATTCATTGCACGGCGACTTCTCATCTCAGCCTCTGAAGACATCGGAAATGCCAACCCGACAGCCCTGGTTTTGGCCAACAACACGTTTCAGGCCGTGGAACGAATCGGTTGGCCTGAGGCCCGCATCGTCCTGGCGCAGTGCACGGTGTATTTGGCCACAAGCGAAAAGAGCAATGCGTCATACAAAGCCATCGGGTTGGCCCAAGCCCACATCCAGCAGCATGGCGAGCTCCCGGTTCCCTTGGCATTGCGGAATGCGCCCACAAGCATGATGAAGGATTTGGGGTACGGCCAAGGCTACGCTTACGACCACGATGCAAAAGGTCAATTCAGTGGACAGGAATGCATGCCCATGGGAATGGAAGGAACCACGTTTTACGTGCCTGGCAACAATCCCCGAGAGCAATCCGCGCTGGCGTGGCTCAAGGCAAGGTGGGGAGACAAATACGACCTCTGACGCAGATGTCGCCTCAGCGCAAGTCGGTCTTCACCAAAGACCCCATGTCATAGTGTTCCGTGCGGACCAGGCGGCCTGACGTGTCGTAATGGTACACGGCGCCATCGAGATTGCCGTTGACGTATTCTCCTTCACGGCTGATCTGGAGCCCTTTCATCACTTGACGCCGAACGGTCCCGCCCATTTCAGGATCGATTTGCTCTTCGATGACATAGCCCCCTTGGTCGTGCCACTCCCGGAAAGGACCGTCTTTCACCCTGTCTTTGTAATGCACTTCCTTGGCGGGGCGATCTGGGTTGTACCAGTCTGTGAAAGGCCCATTGACGCGGATGGTTTCGGTGAGCTCGCCTTCTACGAACCTATTGATTTCTTGCAAGGTGCCGTCGTCGAGGTAGAAGGTCCAAGTGCCGTCTTGATCGCCCTCATAGTAGGCCCCTTTGCTCACTGGCATGCCTCTTCGATTGGCGGCTTGCGCTGGCCCGTGCAACACGCCATTTTTGAAGGTGAGCAGTTCTTCCAAATTGCCCGATTCGGTGAATCGTTTCCAAGGGCCGTGTTTTTGGCCTTCCACGTGGTTGCCTGTCGTCAAGATTCGGCCATTGGTCCTGTAGGTTTCTTCGAGGCCATGCTTGATGCCAGCTTGGTAGTGAACCACCGAAGCCAAGCGGCCTTTGCCGTTGTAGAAGGACCATTTTCCATCTTTGACTGGAGGTGCGGGACGTTCCTCAAGCGCTCCTGCCTTCAACCGAAGTTGTGGGTTGAGGTAGCCCCCTGTGGCGACCATGTTGCCCTTCGCATCGAACATGAAGGCATGCGTTCTTGAGGAGTCAGGATGCTGGTCCATCCGTGAAAGGGCGGTTCCGTCAGGCCTGAAGAACCACCATTCGCCTGTAGGCATTCCGTGTTCAAACAGGCCTCTGTAGTAAAGGGCACCGTCGTCGTACACTCGGATCCAGAGCCCATGGCGGTACCCTTCCGCGTCGGACATGTTGTAATCGACTTCGTACGTGCCTGTTGGGTAGGCTTCATTCGCACTGAGCACAGAGAGGATTTGCTGCTTGGTTTGGGGTTGAGCCAAAACCCCGACGGAAAACGCCGCCATTCCGGCGATGAATGTCAAGAAGTGGGAGAGAAGGTGCCTTCGCGTCATGCAACAAAGATGCACGAACTCACAGACGATGGCCACGTGTTTGGGTACTTTTGCACCCCAATCCATTCTATTCATGAAAGTAACAGTCGTCGGCGCCGGAAACGTAGGTGCCACTTGCGCAAACGTGTTGGCCACCCGCGAGGTCGCCAATGAGGTGGTTTTGTTGGACATCAAGGAGGGCTTCGCCGAGGGCAAGGCACTTGACATCTGGGAAACTGCGCCCATCAACCTCTACGACACCCGGACAGTTGGGTCAACCAACGACTACAGCAAGACCGCAGGCTCGGATGTGGTGGTGATCACAAGCGGTTTGCCCCGCAAGCCTGGGATGAGCCGTGACGATTTGATTGCCACCAATGCTGGCATCGTCAAGACGGTGACTGAGAACGTCATGAAGCACAGCCCTGAGGCGATTTTGGTCATTGTGTCCAACCCACTTGACGTCATGACCTACTGCGCTTACTTGACGGCGAAGGTCGACAGCAAGCGCGTGTTTGGCATGGCGGGCATTTTGGACACTGCACGTTACCGCGCCTTCCTTGCGGAGGAGTTGAACGTGAGCCCCAAGGACATTCAAGCGGTTCTTATGGGAGGCCACGGCGACACCATGGTGCCACTTCCTCGATACACCACGGTTGGGGGCATTCCTGTGACCGAACTCATCGATGAGGACAAGCTCAACGCCATTGTGGAGCGCACCAAAAAGGGAGGAGGCGAAATTGTGAACTTGCTCGGCACCTCAGCATGGTATGCGCCTGGTGCAGCTGCAGCCCAAATGGTGGAAGCCATCGTCCGCGACCAGCGCCGTGTGTTCCCTTGCTGCGCGTGGTTGACAGGTGAGTACGGTGTGAGCGATCTCTACTTGGGGGTGCCGGTCATCCTCGGCAAGAACGGCATCGAGCGCATCATTGAACTCGACCTCAACGACGATGAAAAGGCCTTGCTCGCAACGAGTGAAACGGCAGTTCGCGACGTCAAGCACGTGCTCGACGGCTTGAGCCTCTGAATTGAAGGAGCCCGATCAATCGGGCAACTTGATCCAAGTCAAAGGCGTCCCTGAGGGGGCGCCTTTCTTGTTTCCATTCTTCTGGGCCAGCAATGGACGAATGATGTAAGATCCTGCAGGCCATCCATGTGCATCTACGACGCCCTGGCTTTGGCTGTTCACGGGCAGGAATTCGATGCGTTTGCCCATCATGTCAAGGACCTCCAGAGATCCGGACCATGCTGCGTCGGTCGACCATTGCAATTCGGTTCGTCCGGGGTTGGGCATGATGTTCCATGAAAACGGTCCGCCAATCAGATGGGTCAGCCCTGTGGTTGCAGAGTCAACGAGCCCTGAGAACGACAGCAATCCACCGTTTTGAATGCCCATGACGACGTCGAGCAGCCCGTCTTCGTTGACGTCGTGAAACGCAGCTGCAGCATAAAAGCCCACCGTCCCTTCAAGCAAGTCAGCGTTCACTTCATCGAGCGCGGCATCCCAACTTGCGGGAACCGTTCCAAAGTCTTGAACCGTCCCGATTTCATTGGTGACGAGCACTCGAATGCCATCGCCCACTCGGGTGAGAGCTGGGATGCTGTGTCCGTTGATGCCGAGAACGTTGTCGACCACAATGCCCCAAAGGGAGTCGCCATGAACCGGGGAAGTGTATTTCTCCCATGCCCCCAAAGAGTTTTGCTCAAACAACGTCAGAACGCCATTTTTCTCACCCACGACCATCTCCAACACGTCGTCTCCGTTCAAGTCGATGAGTTGAGGGGCTGCGAATTGTCCCACATCGATGGCGTCATTGCTGATCGCCTCAGGGATGGACAGGGCTGCCAAGGCGTACACCGGCCATTCACCTGGTCCGGCTTCGTTGTTGAATTGATGAATGCGTCCCAATTCGTCCCCGACAAGCAAGTCCAAATCTCCGTCCCCGTCCAGATCTCCAAATGCGGGATAGGGGCTTTCGATTTGGAAGTCTGACAACGGAACCCAATCCAAGGTGATCTCTTGAAACACAGGGTTCGTCGCGGTTCCGACGTTTTTGTAGGCGGCAATCGCAGCCGGGGTTTCCCCCACGCCTTCGTATCGCTCTTTGTTCGCGACGGCAAGGTCGAGGAGTCCGTCGTCGTCGAAGTCATGCATCACGGGGTAGGCTCCCCGGCCGAAGTCCATCATGTCTTGCTGGAGATGACGGTCCGTGACGAACGTCCAAAACGGCGCATCGTTGCTCCCTGTGTTCTTGAAGAAATGCACGCTCGCATCGTCGTCTGTTTCAAGCGACGTGTTGGGCGAGAACAGCAAATCCAGCACACCATCAAAATCAACATCGAGGTGGTATGCTGCAGGAAACTTGGGCAGGCTAAGGGCTTGGTCTCCGTACAAATTCGCGGGGAACGTGGGGTCGACGAATGTGGCACTGTCCAGCGAATTGGATGCGGTTTCCATGACGACTCCAAGCACGTCTGGATACGTTACATCGCTGATCAACAAGTCCTTGGGGCCTCCAGCTTCCAGTTGAAGCGAGGTGATGGCACCTCCTGTGTGAAGTCCCGATCTGGCGGGGAAGTCGTCGGCGACGATGCCGGGATTTTCCACATTGAAGGAGCATTCGAAATCGTCTCCGATGAACAAGGCGTTGTTTTCCGAGGCCTCTTCGAGCATGCCATAGCATCGGTTTGTGCAGACCAAATCGAGGCCGCATGGGGTTTGGCCTTCAAATCGGTACAAGGTGGTGGCCGTCTCAGTGAACGTGATGATGTCCAAATCCCCGTCGTCGTCGTGGTCCAAAATGGCCGGCAGGTCGATGCCCAAACAAATCACAGGCAAGTCGCTCGGTTCAGAGCCGATGAAGTCGAACGTGGCAGACAAGGTGAGGGGCGAAGGATCAAAAGAGGGGCCAGCACCGGCCTCGGAGGTGTTGGCGTAAACGCGGATGCCGTTTTGAAAGCTGGTGAAGATGTCAGGCTTGCCGTCGCAATTGTAATCCCGCAGAAGGCACCAGTCGACCAGTTCAGGCCAGCCTTCCGTCCAGTCCCAACGGAGTTGCCAAGGCGATGCGGGGTCTTCAGTGCGCTCAAGCATCAGCACCCGACGGCCGTCTCGGTCGAATGCAAAGAGGTCATCATCTCCGTCTAAATCGGCATCGATGGGGGACCATTGAGGCGCCGTCAGTCCTCCAGACCAGGGGTTCAGAAGTGTGTCCGCATTTTGATTGGACACCGGCCATTGGGCGTGTTCCCAATTGTTGGGAATCGTTTGAGACATAACAGCTTGTGACAAGCCAAACAAAAACGCGGCTGTGATTCTCCAACGATGGCTCATGAAAGAAGTGTTTGTGGTCCTCACAATTCGTCGCTTGGGGCCAACAACAAGTCGTCTAGGCCAATGACGGTGCCGTTTTCTGTAGGCACATCGCCACTCCGAACACGGGCTCCGTTGGCTTTGATGCCACCTCTTGTTTCCACCTTGATGGGATTTCCGTTGAGGTCTTGATGTTCTTCTTTGGTCTTGAAGTCCCCATAACGCATGACAATCGGGATGACGTGTCTGCTGACCCAATTGTCCAACGCCTCTCGATTCTCTTCCCTCAGCAACGTTTTCCAATTCAAATCGGCTTCGAAGGCGGCGTCTTTGGGGCACAACAAAGTGACGCCTTGACTGTGAATGGACCGACTTAGGCTGGACGCCTTCACAAGGCTCCCAAAAATGGTATAACTCTCTGTCGACGTAACATATCTGTAAGGGCTGAGGGTATTCTCCTTTTCAACTTTGCCCATGGTGCGAAGGCGCAATGATTCTTGCTTTTGCCGTTCCATGGTTTGCCTTGCTTGCGGACTGAGTTGGTCGGCAGGGACCGGTTCCTTATTCGATTCACCGCCTTTTGGGCTGCATGCAGGGAGAAGCAAGAAGGCCAAACCGATTCCGATCCACACGAGGCTGGATTGGAGTCGCTTGGACATTGCAGGAGTTGACATGGATTTCATGACCTCCAAGGTACATACGCCCGTTCAGTGAATGCAATGTGGACAACCCGATTGAACCGGGGACGATGCAATGATGTAATTTTGGAAACGAGGATGCAATGATCAAACCTCGCACATGATGAAACACGTTGGAAACACTCCATTCGACGCGCGCTTAGACGCCGTTGGTCTTGAAGGCGTGGGCAGGGCCCACTGGAACCTTCCCCCAGCCAAACTGATTTTGCAAACCCTCCTTCGTGGCGAAGGTGTCCTGACCAGTCAGGGAGCATTGGCCATCGAAACGGGAGAATTCACTGGACGGTCCCCCAAGGACCGTTTTTTGGTGAAGGACGATTCGACGTCGTCCCGTGTTGATTGGGGAGACATCAACCAACCCATGTCTTCTGAGGCCTTTCACACGCTGTTGACCGACGTTCAGCGTCATTTGGAAGGGAAGAGCGTGTTTGTGAAAGATGCTGCCATCGGTTCAGATGAACGCTACCGTGTGCCTGTTCGCGTTGTTGCGGAAAAAGCGTGGTCATCTCTGTTCGTGGACAACATGTTCATCCGATTGACAGACGAGGAAAGGTGGGTTGCCGACCCGGAGTGGCACGTCATTTGTGCGCCGAGTTTCAAGGCCGATCCCGCTCGCCACGGCTGTCGTCAAGCCAATGTGAGTGCCATTGATTTTGGGCGAAAAACCATTGTGGTGGCTGGCTCCGGTTACACTGGAGAGATCAAAAAGGGCATGTTTTCAGTGATGAACTATTTGCTGCCTGTGCACCATGGCGTCTTGCCCATGCACTGCTCGTCCAACAGGGGGAAGGATGGAGATGTTGCGGTGTTTTTTGGGCTGTCGGGTACGGGCAAAACGACCCTCAGCAGCGACGCCAATCGCTCCTTGATTGGAGACGACGAGCACGGATGGACCATCGATGGGGTCTTCAACATGGAAGGGGGGTGCTATGCCAAAACCATTGACTTGAGTCCGGAGCGGGAGCCAGAGATCTACCAGGCCATCAAGTTTGGCGCCATGTTGGAAAACATCGGTTTTGAGGAGGATGGCATCACCCCCAATTTCTCGGACGACAGCATCACGCCCAACACTCGCGTCAGCTATCCAATTGATCACATTCCTGGAGCCGTCCAAGGCAGCAAAGGAGGTCATCCGTCAGATATTTTCTTTTTGACGTGTGATGCTTTTGGGGTCCTGCCACCGTTGGCTCGTTTGGACAAAGGTCAAGCTATGTATCACTTCTTGTCGGGCTACACGGCCAAAGTGGCTGGAACGGAAGCTGGCGTCGTTGAGCCACAAACCACCTTCTCCGCGTGTTTCGGAGCGCCCTTTTTGCCTCTTCCCGCCACAGAGTACGCCCAAATGCTCGGCGACAACATGACCGAACACGGTGTTCGCATGTGGTTGGTCAACACAGGGTGGACAGGAGGGGGCTACGGTGTGGGCCATCGCATGAAATTGTCACACACTCGCGCCATGGTTTCAGCGGCATTGAAGGGAGAATTTGATGGTGTTGATATGGTGAAGCACGACATTTTCAAACTGGCTGTTCCAATGCACTGTCAGGGGGTGCCAGATGACATTTGGGATGTGAAAAGCACCTGGTCTGACCCCTCTGCTTACGACGAGGCAGCGCACGAGTTGGCACGACAATTCAACGACAACTTCAAAAAATTTGAGGGTCACGCGACGGCAGAAATGAAGAAGGGTGCCCCTGAAGCTGTCTTTGCACAGTAAAACTTGAAAAGCGAGTGTAGAAAGGTGGACCTACCTTTGTGCCATGCACACGTTTTTCCAACCGGAGATTCAAGAGGGTGTAGGCTCTCTGAGTGAACAGGAAGCAGGGCACGTGTCTAGGGTTTTGCGCATGCAGCCCGGGGACCAAGTTCGGTTGATTGACGGAAAAGGAAAGACGGCCAGAGGGATTTTGACCGACGTTGGAAGAAAGAACGTCGCCGTTGCAATCGATGACGTGAAGACACACGGCAATCGTCCTTCAGGTCTCGTGCTGGTCGTGTCTCCAACGAAAAGCACAGATCGCTTTGAATGGTTGCTGGAAAAGGCGACCGAACTTGGGGTGGAGGCCATTCTTCCTGTTTGGTCCCAACGGAGCATTCGCAGAAGCGACAAGCATGAACGATGGGCGAAAGTCATCGTGGCTGCGACCAAACAAAGCCAAAGGGTTTGGATGCCAATCCTTCACGAGGCATGTCGTCTGGAAGATGTCATGCTTTGTCATCCCGAACTGTTGGCGCGTCCTGGTGCAGTGGCCCATTGCATCGATTCGGATGCCAGCCTGACCGATCGAATAGCTTGGACGGATTGGCAAAAAGACAAGCTCTCGGCCTGGCTCGCGGTAGGGCCAGAGGGCGACTTCACGGTTGAGGAGGTTTTGGCACTCATCAAGCACAATGCAACTCCCGTGCACCTGGGACGATTGCGATTGAGAACAGAAACTGCAGGAATGGCCGCAGTGGCTCAGTTCTTAACTCAAGATAACCTTGGTGAGCAGGACCGTGTCGTAAATTGAAGTCATGAGGCTCCTGCGAAACTGTGCCCTCCTTTTTGGAATCATGCTTTTGGCCGCCTTGGAGTCAGAAGGTCAAGAGATGTTGTTTGATGTCCTCGTCCCCGCTGGTGGAGTCAATGTTGATGGATCTTACGCCAATCTGCCTGTTCAAGATGGTGATTTGCTGCTCTCATTGGTGAAGAATCCCTTAGAGATGCACGCCATGGTTGTGGACGAAAACGCCAGTCAAACGTGGTCAGACCAGACTCCCTACCGGGGTTTTTACATGAAACCATGGCGTGAAGGAGAATTTGTGTGGTTTGATTACACCATGAGAAAGTGGACAGTTGTGGATTCAGCCTACAACGTTCTGGACACCTTGACCCAATCGTTTGAAGCCAATGATGATTACCACGACGTGCATTTGTTGTCAGACAACACGTATCTGGTTGTGCTTCTAGAAGAGGTGTTCATGGATCTCACTGACTTGGGTGGGATGGAAGATGCCAAAGTTTTGAATCCGAGGGTGTTGCATTTGGATGAAAACGAGAATGTCCTGCGAGAATGGAGTGGATTGGACCACTTGCCGCTCGATCCGGTTTTGGACAATCTGTCAAACAACATTGTGGATTATTTGCACTGGAACGCAATGCAATTTGATGTTCACGGGGGGCTTTTGTTGAGCATGCGACATCGAGACCAAATTGTCCGTTTGCGTCCGGACGATTGGTCTGTGCATTGGAAATTGGGTGGAATTGACAGTGATTTTGACTTGACAGATCCGCAATGGGAGGGGTTTCACCAGCAACACGACGTTCACGATTTGGGAGAAGGGAGAATTCTGCTTTTTGACAACGGCGTTTTCAATGCAGATGGCTTTTTGTCAAGGGCGATGGAAATCCAATTGGACACGACACAATTCTTGGCAGAGCGCGTTTGGCAATTCGCACACCCTGAAGGGCTCTACGCTCCTTCTCAGGGAAGTTCAATCCGATTGGACAATGGCAACACCTTGATCGGCTGGGGCACGGCTGAGTCGGGACAAGCCGGCACCCGCGTGACGGAGGTGACCACGGAAGGGGAGATTGCCATGGAGATTCGAATGTCAAGCGGATTCACGGTATACAGAGCGAGGAAATATCCGCCAGGGTTGTTGTCAGGGTGCACCGAAGATTCTGCCCTCAACGCGTCGAATTCAACTTGGATTTTGACCGATTTGGAATGCATTTATCCATTGGACAATGACGGCGATGGATGGACCGATGTAGGAGGAGATTGCAACGATTCAGATGCAAGCGTGTATCCAAATGCGCCCGAAATTCCAGAGGATGGCATTGACCAAAATTGCGATGGTCAAGATGCCGTTCTGGGTTGTTTGGATGAGTTGGCATCCAATTTCGATGTCGAAGCAAATGTGGAGAACAACTCCTGCACATATCCATTGGTTGTAGGGGTTGACATGTCCAATGAGGCCATTCCGACAGACCAATTGAGTGCGACACGAATGCTGATCACCCAATCCACAGACACGTCTTTTTCATTTGCAGCGGAGATGGCGCCGTCTGCCATTGCGTGGCAGACTTGCCAATTTGAAGTCAACCTGGGTTCGGGGAATGTCCTCTACCGTTTTGTGCGCCCTGATGGGGTGGCTGAATCCTTGACCCGAGACGTCCAGGTTGAATCGGGTGCTACACTCAGTCTCGGTGTCGTTTGTTTTGAGGAAATGTTGCCCTGTCCCGGATGCATGGACCCCATGGACGTGGCATTCAATCCGTGGTCCACAATGAACGAGGGCTGTGAGGGGGTCGTTGTGGAAGGTTGCACTTATCCAAATGCTTCAAATTTTGAACCAGCGGCAAACGTGGACAATGGTTCTTGTCAGTTTGATTCGCAATCCATTTGTCCTGGTGATTTGAACCAAGACGGCAGTGTATCGGTCACGGATGTGTTGTTCCTGCTGACCGTGTTCGGAAGCGTTTGTTTATGACGACGTCGCACTTGACGGTCCCTCGGGGATCGGACGCCAATGTGTGACGTCACCAAAGAAGTGATTGCTGTTTCCTTCACCTGCCCAAAAGTGAAGGCCATGCTTCTCCCTCTTTTCGGCATTCTTTGCATAGAAATCCTTGCAAAATCGCAACACAACCACCTCGCGGGTTTCAAACTCAAGGTCCTTTCCAGGCAAAAACACCTTGTTCCCGGGAATGAAGCCTAAGACGCGCTGGTCGTCCACTGGCAGCATCACGTTGACATCAAACCACTCCAATTTCATGATCCTGTGAATTGGGGTTTGCGTTTTTCCAAAAAGGCCTGCACACCTTCCGCATAGTCGCTGGTTTCAGCGGCTTCAAACTGCAAATCCAGTTCAAGTTTCAGCTGGGCATGCAAGTCATGATTCATGGCGGCGTGGAGGGCTTTTTTGGTCAATCCCAGGCCGCGTGTGGGCATGTTGGCCAACGTTGAGGCAAGGGCGTGGACCGCATCGTCGAAGGCCTCGTCGTCCACGGCTTGGTGGATCAATCCCATTGCTTGGGCCTCGGAAGCGACGAGTGGGGAGCCCAGCATGGTCAAGGCCTTGGCGCGTGCCATGCCCACGAGCCGCGGCAACCAGAATGTGCCTCCACTGTCAGGGATCAATCCAATGTTGGCAAACGCTTGAATGAACTTCGCCGAGGATTTGGCAACTACAAAATCGCAAGCCAAGGCAATGTTGGCACCTGCTCCGGCCGCAACACCATTCACAGCCGCGACCACAGGCTTTTCCATGTTGCAAATGCGTCGGATGCTCCGGTTGTAGGTTTCTTCCACGATGACCTTGAAGCCAGGGGAGTTCTCGGAGGTGACCTCCTTCAAATCTTGCCCAGCACAAAATGCACGACCTGTTCCTGTGATGACAACGCAGCGTACACTCGAATTCCCCGCGGCTTCTTCGAGTGCCGATTGAAACGACTTCCCCATGTTTTGGTCAAAACTGTTGAAGACGTCGGGTCGATTCAAGGTGATTGTGCATACACCATTTTGGGACGAGGTAATGACGGAATTCTCCATGTGACCAATTTAATCGGTGGAAGAAAAGAAAAGCCCAGGAAAAGTGCCTGGGCTTTACGCTTGTTTTCAAGGATTTTTCACCAATCAACGCATCACTTGGATGTTGTGTCGGTGCAGGAAGTTGCCTTGTTTGAATATCAAAATGTACGTTCCTCTGCTCAACGCGCTCAGATTCAATGTCGTCCTCACTCCAACAATGGTTTGGTTGAGAACAATCCTTCCACCGAGGTCAGTCAACGTCAAGAGTCCTTCTCCTGGCGTGACGAGATTGACGTGGACTGCGTCGGTTGCGGGGTTAGGAAAGACCCTCAAAAGCTGATCAATGTCTTCGGTGCCATCTGTGACATCGATGACAAAGTCCAAAGTGCCGATGCACCCAGTGCTGTCCACAGCCAAGACCGAGTAGTCCCCTGCAAAGAGGCTGTCGACACTCATGCTGTCGGCAAAAGCTTCTTCACTGTCGCCCGCAAACCAAGCATATGAATAAGGTGCTTCTCCGCCCTCTACGGATGCGGTTGCTGAACCATCGCCAAGGCCGCTATCTAGCGTGGTCTCCACACTGACTTCAAGGAAGGAGTAATTGCATGAATCGAGCTCAGTGGCCAAGCTGTCGTAGTCGCAAGCCAAAGCGTCGGTACATCCCGCAATTCCACCACAAACAACCAAGGGCATGGGGTCCAATTCGAGCACGCCTTGTGGCGTCAAATCAGCCCCAATGAATCCAGGGAAATCAGCGGGGTATCGATGCGCTCTGAACGTCAAGTTTTGGTTGATGGTAGGCTCAGTTCCCTGAGAAACAGGTGCTGCAAAACCTCCTGCATTCACCAGGGGTGTTTTGTAGCGCCATGCAAGCTGTCCGTCCGGCGTGATTTCTCGCGTGTCGCCCCAACGGCCGTAACAGATCAGGCTGTTCCCGTTTTCCAGGCGCTGGAAGGAGGATAGACCTGAGGAGTAAATTGAATCGGGTGCCGTGTAGCTCCAGTCAAAGTCTGATGGGAGATACGTGTCGGTATCATTGTCAGTGGCGTAATTGTTGTCGTAATCGGTGTATGAGGGGTTGAGCAAGTGAACGGAGCTGTAGGCTTCGTCGTTGTCGCCAGGCACTCGGTTGTTGAAAACAGCAATCTTTCCGAAGTCCGGATTGGCCAACGTTACGTGGTCGTAGACCCAGTGACAATCGTGTTGATAGAAAAGCTGTTTATCCTCAGCATTGCCCATGTCGTAGGCTTCAGGATTCCCCCAACGCCAGATCAATTCGCCTGAGTCAAAGTTGTCGTAATCGACAATCCACAACTCATCAAACGTGGGCACGCTCAAAAGCAGATGACCAAAATACGGATTGAAATCGATGGCGTTGATGTGCAGCCAATCGCTGAGCTGGTTGCTTGGTGAACCGTAGTTGATGTCAATGAGCCTTGGATTTTCGCTGACCACGCCAAAGTTGCTCAGCGTTGAGTCGAGGTCTTGCACCAGATGATCCCAAGCGTGCCATTCCCAAACGACATTGGCTCCGCCACTGCCATCTGGGGCAAGTTCCAAGATCATTTCTGACCACAGTCCATCCTCTGGGACGATGGACGAGTCACGACCTGCCTCCAAGGCTTCTTCGGCGCTGAAGTGTTCCCATGCAATGGCAAAGACATTGCCATCCGGTTTCACCTCAATGTCGTGGTGCAGGCGACCTGTGCTGTCGTTCAATGTGTATGACCAAAGCACATCGTTGTCCCACGTCCTGCGCTCTACAGTGGCACCCCCTCCGCCTGCCCAAATGGGGTCATTGGAGAATATTTGAGGGCGGTACGTCAGCACGATGTCCCCGTTTTCTTGCAAGTAAGCGACGTTGCCAGGACGCAGGGTGTCGGCATTGGTCCAAGTGTGGACCACTTCACCGCACATGTCAACGAGATGGACATTGGGTTGGTTGTGCGGGTAGAGCAAAGTGTAGCCTTCATCGACCATGTCTGGTTCGTAGTCAGTCACACCAATCGTGTTTTGCCCAAACAACAGAATGGAGGAGCTCAACGACAGAAACAGGAGTGCAAAGCGGAAATTCATGAGTATGAGGTTGGTTTTGTGCATGGCAATTTAGTGTGCGATGATCCAACGAATGGCGTCATGCAAGGGACGGTTGCCCTCGGCATCGAAAACGCCGATGTAAATGCCGTTGGGCCAGCTTTCACAGTTGAGGACTTGATGGCCTGAGGAGGTACAACGGAACACGATTTGGCCACGGTTGTTGAAGATGTGCCAAGTGCCTGGCGAAGGACTTGTCAGGTTGATGCGAGAAGTCGTGGGGCTAGGAAATGCCGCGATGTTGGTACGGTCGTCGAACGTGCCCACCTGCGTCATGGTGGAGTCGACGTTGGCATAGAGTTCACAAGGCGCACCACCGCCCCCTTGCAAGGGGGCTCCTGCGACGAGTTCTTTGTCTTCAAGCCCAGGGTATTCTGCACCGTAACGATAGGCCCGGAACACGGCGTTTTGTTGAGGTGTGGTGCCTTGAGGAAAGACGCCAGCATTTCCTTCGGGATTCACGTAGTCCCAAACCAGTTCGCCTTCCAGCGTGACTTCAAACAAATGTCCGTAAGCCCCTTCGCAAATGAGGTGGTTCCCATTGGGCAAGGGTTGAACGCCGCTGATGTTGGGACTGAAGAATTCGATGTTTGGCGATTCAGGGTAAGTCCAGGCAAATCCCTCTGGGCCCATCGCTTCCTCTTCGGAGATGGCGTAGGTGCCGTCGGGCAACAGGGGAGGAGCCCAAACGTCGATGGTGGAGCATTGGCACCCAGGACGGTCGTTTCCGTTGTTGTACACCATCAATTGACCCGCTTGGGGATGGCCTTCGGGAATCCATTGGACGTCATGTTGGCCAAAAAGGATGCGATCCTCAGAGGTGCCTCTGCCATAAGCTTCCGGGTTGCCGTAACGGTAAAGCAAATCTCCTGCTGGTCCGGTAGCTTCTTCTGTGGTCGTGTTGTGGTCCACAATCCATACCTCATTGAAGCGCCGAGAGCTGATGGCGATTTGATCAAGTTCGGGATTGTAGTTGACGGCGTTGGCATGCATCCAGTCGCCGCTGGTTGCGCCACCAGGACCTCCGCCACCTCCTACATTGGCGTAGTTGACGTCAATCCGTCGCGGATTGGATGCCGGTTCACCGAAGTTGGGCAACGCGTCATCCGTGTTTTGGACCAGATGATCCCAAGCATGCCATTCCCAAACCACATTTCCTCCTGTGGGCATGGTGGGCTCGATTTCGACGATGGATTCGGGCCACATCACTTGGGGATTGGTGCGTCCCGCCTCGGCCGCGTCTGAAGCAGACCTGTGTTCCCAAGCCAGCACCAAAACATGGCCATTGGGCATCCATGCAAAATCGTGGTGGTGATGTGTTTCATCGTCCGCCCAATCCAAGGCCCAAAGAAGCTCTCCCGTCCACGATCGCCGCTCAATGCGTCCGCCAATGCCGCCGCCGGAGAACGCACCAGGCATTTGACAGCCTCGAGCGAGGCTGCCGTCTTCAAGCAGGTAGCAGGCACCTCCGGAATCGTGATCGCTGGACCACGTGTTCACGACCTCTCCACAATTGTTGATGAGGTAAGTCCAGGGGCTGCCCATGGGGTCCAACAAGGTGTAGCCGTCGTACGAAGCGTCGGTGTTGAGGAAGGTGCCTGAGGTTTGGGTTTGCCCCCATGCCGCAAGGGTCAGAAACGTTCCAAGCCCCAAGGTGGAGGCCCATTGTTTGAAGTGAATCATTCGAATCGTCATCAGAGTGAAGGCCAAACTTTGGCCAGTCGTTCTCTCGGTATGAAAGACGCCTCGGCGGCCCATTGGTTGCATTGTTTCAGTTCGTCGAGGGTCAATCCCATGTCGGAAGTGGCCCGCCGGCATTCGTCCATCAAAGTGAGGTCCATCACCCCCGGATCGTCGGTGTTCAGTGTGGTCTTGACTCCGGCATCCATGAGGGCCTTGAAGGGATGGGAGGCCACATCGGGGACCGCTTGGGTCAACACGTTGCTCCACGGACACAATTCGAGTGGGATGCCTTCCTGCGCAAGCCGTTCGACCACATTCGGATCTTTGATGGCTTGCACGCCATGCCCAATGCGGTCGGCGCCGAGTTCGTCTAGGGCGATGATGATGTTCTTCGCGGCACCAGGTACATTGGGTTCGCCAGCGTGGATGGTGATGCCGAGGCCTTCGGATTTGGCCTTCAAAAACAGGTGGGCAAAGGGCTGAGCAGGGTGGTTGACTTCGTCGTCGGCGAGGTCCAACCCCACAAAGTGCGCTTTTCGCTCCAAAATCCAATCGCACCATCTGGCGTTGTCCTCAACGGATTTGATCCTTTGCAACAAGCCCAACAGTCCGACGACCATCGGAAACTCGGCTTCCGCCCGAGACACCCCTTTGAGGATGGCGTCGAGCATTCGGTCTGCATCCATGGAAGGGTGTGCATCGAGCAGAAAGGACGGGGCATATCGAAGTTCTAGCACGCGCACATTGCTCTGGGTATGCATGTCGGCACAGACCTCGTACGTCAGTTGCTCCACCTTTTCATCTGTGTCAATGACATCCCTTGTGTTCAGGAATTTGTGCAGGACAGACGGGAGGTCCTGCATGGGGGTCTTGACCAAGAATTCCCGTTCAAAATCGGGCTCGCGCTCTACAGCCATGCCCTTTTCCAGAGCCCATTGTCTCAGCGTAGCTCTGCGGAACGCAAGTTCCAAATGGCAGTGGAGTTCGACTTTGGGAATTTGAAACAGTGCGTTGTCAGACATGGCGGCAAGTTCCAACGGATGCGGTGTCTACGCAACCCTCCGTCCTCTAACTTTGTGGCATGGCCGTGAACATCAAAAACAAGAAGGCGTCGTACACGTACTTCCTGACCGACGAATTCACGGCGGGATTGGTGTTGTCAGGGTCAGAAATCAAATCGATTCGAGCGGGCAAGGCCAGCATCACCGAATCCTATTGCCGATTCGACAAGGGAGAGCTTTGGGTTCACAACATGTACGTTGCTGAATACCCCAACGCTGGCTACATGCCTCAGGACCCGCGCCGCAAGCGGAAACTTTTGTTGCAGAGGACGGAATTGAAGAAGCTGGAGAAAAAGGTGAAGGATGTGGGCGTGACGTTGGTGCCTACCTTGATTTTTGTGTCGACCAGTGGCTATGCCAAGCTGAAGTTTTCCGTGGCGAAAGGCAAGAAGCTTCACGACAAGCGTCAATCGCTCAAAGACAAAGACATCTCTCGCGACATCGAGCGGATGATGAATTGAGGGGTCAGGCTTCGGTCTTGTCAGACGTCACCACCACTTTGTACTGATCCACGAAGTCCTCCCAGTCCCAAAGGAAGTGTTCCATCACTTCTCGAAGGTTTTTCTGAAGAATGGGGTTGGGGACGTTCATGTCCCGGAAGTAAGGGTCTTGATGCGAAATGACATCGTATTTGTAGCACACTGCCCGGGTCATCGCGGTGAGGGTGTTCTTGCTCGGCCGGTTGATCTCTTTCATGAAGGCCCTGAATTCCTTGACCTTGCGCGCAAAGGTGTCAGGGGGGAGTCCCAGGGCAAACCCAAACTTGGCGCAGCAACGCTGGATGATGGCCCGGTCGACCCCTGGGTCGAAGTGCTTGGGAATCAGGCCCAAGTTTGCGGAGACCACAATCATCAAGAACTTTCCGTAGTCTTCTGAATTGAGCTGGGGAGGGGTGTCGAACTCGGGGGCGGCATTGAGGAAAGCCGCCACTTGGGGCCAGCCTTGCTCCACCGTGTCGAACGAAGTGTTGACGAAAATGTTCGCCACCTGTTCGTCGGTGAGTTTTTTCCTTGAGAGCCAGCTCAGTAATCCAAGGTTCTTCATCCTTGGGATTCAAAGCTAGGGCCCTGTTTTGGGCGAAGGAAGGGGCGATTCGTGAACGCTATCAACAGGGTTTTCCACAAAATGCGCCTTTGCACGCGGCCTCGAATTAATTTCGAAGCGTGTATGAAAGCCTCTTGAAACCCCTGTTTTTCCGGCTCTCACCAGAGCGTGCTCACTACCTGGCCATGGATCTTCTTGTCATGGCCAGCAAGGTTCCAGGAGTAGGATGGTGGATGCGTCGCCGAGCGGCCAAACGCAATGTCGGTCGCGCGGTCACCGTCGCTGGACTGACGTTCCCGAATCCCGTGGGGCTCGCGGCGGGCTTTGACAAGGACGCCCGTTGGTTGCCGGCTTTGGAAATGCTTGGATTCGGTTTTGTCGAGATTGGCACAGTCACGCCCCGAGCACAGAGTGGCAACCCCCAGCCGCGTTTGTTTCGCTTGAAGGAAGATCGGGGCATTTTGAACCGCATGGGGTTCAACAACGAGGGGTTGTACCCGGCCGCAGGTCGATTGGTGCGCCGGCCCAAAGGGCTGGTGGTCGGAGGCAACATCGGCAAGAACAAAATCACACCCAACGACAAAGCAGAGGAGGATTACTTGGCCTGCGTGGACGCATTGCATGCCCACGTCGATTACTTTGTGGTCAATGTGAGTTCGCCTAACACCCCTGGCCTGAGGGAGTTGCAAGAAAAGGAACCGTTGTCAAAATTGCTGCGCGCCGTGGTGGCAAGAAACCGATCGCATCCAGGACACCGTCCGGTGTTTTTGAAGATTGCTCCGGATTTGACGGACGGTCAACTTAACGACATTGTCGACATCGTGTTGGAGGAAAAGGTGGACGGTGTGGTGGCCACAAACACCACGATCTCGCGCGAGGGGCTGAAAACATCGGAGGAAGAAGTGAAACGGATGGGCGCCGGAGGTGTGAGTGGCGCCCCTGTGCGCGCGCGGGCAACGGAAGTGGTGAGCCACCTTGCAGCAAAGGGGCAGGGACGATTCCCCATCATTGGCGTTGGTGGCATCGATGGTCCTGAAGCGGCACGTGAGAAAATCGAGGCTGGCGCCAGCTTGATTCAGGTGTACTCAGGCATGATCTACGAGGGTCCTGGGCTTCCTGCCCGCATCGTGGCGGGGCTCTGACTCAGCCGACCAGTTCACGCCACGAAGGAGCAGCTTCGCGAAGTCGAACGCCCTTGGGGGTGTGTTGGACGGTGCACGCCGCATTGACAGCGTCGTGTTCCAAGAACAGCACCCATTCCGCGTCGGCGGCCGCATCCAGAAACGTCTTTTTCTCGTCCAAAGTGAGCAGGGGACGCGTGTCGTAGCCCATGACGTAAGCCAGTGGAATGTGGCCAGTGCTCGGAAGCAAGTCCGCCATGAACGCGAGGGTTGGGCCGTCGGGCATGCGAATCAGCGGAATCATTTGGCTTTCGGTGTGGCCGTCGGCAAAAAAGACATCCCATCCCTGAATCCCGAGGACATCCTTGGACATGCGGCCCTCTCGAGGAATCCACTTGAGCTGACCACTCTCTGCAAGGGGGAGGAGGTTCTCAGACAAAAAAGACGCTTTTTCGCGGGCGTTTGGCTCCATGGCCCACTGCCAATGCGCTTCGTTGGACCAATACGTGGCGTTGGGAAAGCTGGGGACGAGCGCACCATCGGAACGTCTGTGAACCGCCCCTCCGACGTGGTCAAAATGCAGGTGCGTCAAAAACACGTCGGTGATGTCCTCACGTGCAAAGCCTGCCGCATTCAAGCTTCGGTCCAAGGAATGGTCCCCATGCAAGTGATAGTGGCTGAAGAACTTCTCCGATTGTTTGTCCCCAATCCCGCAATCCACAAGAACAAGTCGGTCGCCCGCTTCCACCAGCAGGGAACGCATGGCCCAAGTACACAGGTTTTGCGCGTCTGGTGGATTGGTTCTCGCCCACAGTTGTTGGGGAACCACCCCAAACATCGCCCCGCCATCCAATTTGAAATTCCCGGTGTGAATCGTGTGCAAACGCATGGTGCCAAGGTAGACATGGCTCATGCCACTTGAGTACCTTTGGGCTTTGATTCCAGCACATGCTTGACGCCATTTCTCCCGTTGACGGTCGTTACCGTCGCCACACCACTCCGCTTGCCCCATGGATGTCCGAGCTCGGATTGATTCACCACCGAGTGGAGGTTGAAGTGGAATACTTTTTGGCGTTGGTCGCCATGCCGCTTCCTCAACTCGCGGATTTTCCTCGAGATAAGGTCGAAGCTTGCCGTGACATTCACCGCAATTTCAAGCAGGCAGATGCCCAGTGGGTGAAGGACAAGGAGCGGATCACCAACCACGATGTGAAAGCAGTGGAGTATTTCGTGAAAGAGGCCATGGAGCGTCTCGGTGTCGGTGCATGGAAGGAGTTTGTGCATTTCGGGTTGACGTCACAGGACGTGAACAACACGGCCATTCCTCTTTCGCTGAAGCGGGCCACTGAGCAGGTGGTGTTGCCTTTGCTGGACACGTTGACGGCCGACCTGGCATCGTTGGCGGCAACTTGGAAGTCGGTTCCGATGCTGGCACGTACCCATGGTCAGCCAGCTTCTCCGGTCACCTTGGGCAAAGAAATTCAGGTCTTTGTGGATCGTCTTCGTGGACAGCGTGCGTCCTTGGCTTCGGCCACTTACGCGGCCAAATTTGGCGGCGCCACGGGACAATTCAATGCGCACCACGTGGCGTATCCTGACGTGGACTGGCCGGCATTTGGCCGCGAATTTGTGGAGGGGTGCCTTGGGTTGACACGAACGGAGGTGACCACCCAAATCGAGCCGTACGACCATCTCGCGGCGTGGTGCGACGCCCTTCGTCGCATTCACACGGTGCTGATCGATTTGGACCGAGACATGTGGACCTACATCTCCATGGACTACTTCAAGCAGAAGATCGTGGAAGGAGAAGTGGGGTCGTCAGCCATGCCTCACAAAGTGAACCCCATCGATTTCGAAAACAGCGAAGGCAACCTGGGCGTGGCCAACGCGCTGCTTGCGCATTTTGCGGAAAAATTGCCCATTTCGAGGTTGCAGCGCGATTTGACGGACAGCACCGTGCTCAGAAATTTGGGGGTGCCTCTCGGGCACGGTTTGATTGCCATGAACGCCACGCGCAAAGGCCTTGGCAAACTCGTGTTGAACGAGGAAAAGCTTGCTGCCGACCTTGAGAACAATTGGGCCATTGTGGCCGAAGCCATTCAGACCATCCTTCGTCGGGAGGCCTACCCTGAACCGTACGAGGCGCTCAAAGCCTTGACCCGCACCCACGGTCGGATCACGTCTGAGGTCATGGCCGAATTCATCGAAGGACTGGATGTCTCAGAAGGAGTGAAGGCTGAATTGAGGGGCATCACGCCGGCGAATTACCTCGGGTTTGCCCTAAATATGGTGCGCGGATGAAGGCCATTTGGGCCTTGCTTCCGTTGATCAAGCACCAGCGAAGCAGCGTGGTGCTCATGGGGGTGTTGCATGCGCTCAGCGCCACACTTTCGTTGTTCACGTTTTTGTCGGTGGTGCCCTTCTTGCGCATTTTGTTTGCGTCCGGCGCGCCGACCGACCGCCAAGAGCAAGACGGCTTTCTGGCCGATTTGAGCGGTGCATTTGACGCCTACGTGCAATCGGAGGGCGCTGCCCATGCCTTGGGCGTCTTGTGTGCATCCATGGTGGTGTTGGCCGTCTTGAAAAATGCAGTCCACTACGCCGCATTGTATGTGATGGCCGGAATCAGGACAGGGGTCAGTCGAGACTTGCGCCAATCGCTTTATGCCCAGTTGATGGACATGCCGATGGCGTGGTTTTCTGAGTCCAAAAGGGGGGATGTGATGAGTCGATTCACGCATGACCTGATGGAGGTTGAACATTCTGTCATTGGGTCCTTGGAGGCGTTGCTGAAGGCGCCCTTGATGTTGCTCGTGAGTTTGGTGACGCTGTTGGCGTTGAGTTGGAAACTGACGTTGTTCGCGTTTGTCTTGTTGCCCGTGACTGGCGTTTTGATCAGCCGTTGGTCCAAACGATTGAAGCGGCACGCCCAACGCGGCAAAGAAGAGTTGGGTCAGTTGGTCTCCGTCTTGGAAGAAACGTTGCTCGGGATGCGCATCATCAAAGCCTTTAATGCTGAATCGCACTTCGCCCATGCGTATGAGAGCCGAAACCGCGGCCATTTCAAGGCCATGCGCCGGATGCATCGCCGAGAAAGCATGTCGTCTCCGATGAGCGAATTGGTATCCCTGTCCGTGATGGCCTTAGTGTTGGCCTATGGAGGTTCCTTGGTCATTGCAGGCGATTCAGCGTTGTCCGGAGATTGGTTCATTGGCTACCTCGTGGTGTTCTCTCAAATCATCCCGCCCGCGCGCTCCCTCTCCGACGGATACTTCCGGGTGTCCAAAGGAGCGGCCTCCCTCGATCGGCTGCAGTCCTTGTTTGAGTCGTCCACGAAAGGCGATGCCGACCTGGGAGATTCAGGGCAAAAGGCGCCGAGATTGACGCATTCGTTGACGTTTGAGGAAGTGGTTTATCGCTATCCTGGACAAGACATTCCCGCCTTGAATGGATTGACACTGACAATTCCCAAGGGCAAGGTTGTGGCCCTTGTTGGGCTCTCGGGCTCAGGCAAAACGACGGCAGCTCACCTGCTGAGCAAATTTGCAAACCCCGACTCCGGAGCCTTGCGCGTCGATGGGGTCGACCTTCGAGAAGTTTCTGGCGTTTCTTGGCGTTCGCGGCTGGCTGTGGTGACCCAAGATGCGATGTTGTTTCAGGGTTCCATCGCGGACAACATCGTCCTGGGCGACCCAGAACCCGACAAGGACAAAATGCGGTACGCCGCCAAAGCGGCTCATGTCATGGAATTTGCCGAGTCTTTGCCGGAGGGATTGAACGCCATGGTCGGGGACAGTGGTGGCAAATTGAGTGGAGGCCAGCGCCAGCGTGTGGCCTTGGCTCGGGCGTTGTACCGGGATGCCGATTTGATTTTGCTCGATGAAGCAACGTCCGCCTTGGACGCCAATTCCGAATCCATCGTCCAAAAGGCGCTCGAAGACAACCTGAAAGGCCGGACGGTGCTGGTCATCGCACATCGGATGTCCACCATACGGGATGCCGACGTCATCGCCGTGATGGAGGGCGGCGTTGTGGTGGAACAGGGTGACCATGTCAGCCTGTTGGAATTGGGTGGACGCTATGCCGAGTTGCATCGGTTGCAACAAGGGACAACGAATTGACAGGCCGTGTTTGTTTCGGGATTCACCTTCATCAATCAAGCCGTTCGTTTTGACTATCCCATCGTCGAAGCGATTCAAAGCATCTTGCCGTTGTGCGACGAGGTGGTGGTGGCTGTTGGAGATGTCAACGACGGCACCAGGGCGTTGATCGAAGGCATCGATTCGGACAAGATTCGGATTGTCGACACCGTTTGGGACCCATCGCTGCGAGAAGGAGGGAAGGTGCTTGCGGCAGAAACAGACAAGGCCTACGCCGCCATTTCGGAACAAGCCGATTGGGCGGTGTACATCCAGGGCGATGAAGTCATGCACGAGGATGACCTTCCCAGTGTGAGAAAAGCCATGGCGTCACACCTCCATGACCACGAGATAGACGGTTTGCTGTTCAAGTACAGGCACTTTTACGGTTCGTATGATTTTGTCGGCGCATCCGACAGGTGGTACGCCCATGAAGTCAGGGTGGTCCGAGCGCTGCCTTCCATTCGATCGTTCCGCGATGCACAAGGGTTCAGGGTTCGAAGCAACGAGCTGTTGCGCGTGGTGCCCGTGGATGCTTGGATTCACCACTACGGTTGGGTGAAGCCACCCAAAGTGATGCAGGAAAAGCGCATCCAATTCAACAAGCTGTGGCATGACGACGCTTGGGTGGAGAAACACATTGTGGGGCCTGAGTCCTTTGAGTACGAGGCACACATCAGGTCGCTTTCTCGATTCACCGGCACGCATCCTGCGGTGATGAAGCCACGCGTGGCGCGAATGAATTGGCAATTCTCTTTCGATCCTGTGGCCAACACGTGGACGGTGAAGGAACGCTTGAAGTCGCTTGTCAAACGTTTGGGCTTCAACCCCAACTATGCCAATTACCGCCTCCTGAAGCGCTCATCGACCCAACGCCAAGGGTGACCTTGGTTACCTCGAGTTGAAGGAAATGAGGCACATTTGTGCATGGCCAAACTCAAGTGGATTCTGGGCAACCGATGCCCCAAATGCGGGCAAGGTGATTTGTTTGTGCATGGCAATGCTTACAACCTCAAGCACACCGCCAAAATGCATGCCGCCTGTCCGTCTTGCGGAGAAGATTTTGAGAGGGAGCCGGGCTTTTACTTTGGTGCTGCTTATGTGAGTTACGCATTGACCGTTGCGCTTTGGATCGCGCTTCTTGTGGCCTTGAAGTGCTTTGACGCCTGGGGGTGGATGGAGTTTGGCATGTTCACGCATCCAGGGACCTTTTTGCTGACTGGCACCACTTTGCTGGTGGTCTTGCTGCCACTCATCTACCGCCTCAGCCGTTCGATTTGGATTGCCATGTTTACTTGAATGAAAAAAGGGACCCTCACGTTTGAGATGTCCCTTTAACCAAATCGCCTGATTCATGCGCTTCGTAAAGCGCGGTTAACCAAAACCGAGTTCCATTACGCCCTTGGGTTCGAAATGGTTACAACCCAACAAAAAAAACACCTCGAAAGGTGTTTAGGTGATTGAATGACAATTGATTAGGGGTGTCATTTTTTTTCTTCTGCCCGGCGTTCGTCGGCTTCATCTCCTTGCACGCGGATGCTTTCTTCATGCACAGAGGTGAGGATTTTGGCCAAAAATTCTCGGCTCAATCCAAGTTGACTTCCCCATTCCGTTCGGCTCGCAATGATTTCGCGCCACCGTCCAACGCTCAGCAAGGACCAACGGTTCCGGTGTTTGACAACACCAATGGATTTGGCCAGTTCCATGCGTTTGCTCAGAAGTTGCATCAGTTGCTCATCGACGCTGTCGATTTGGAGTCGCATCCCCTCCAAGATGTCGTGGTCCTCACGGTTGCCCAAAGACTTGGTGGGGACGTCCAAAGAGGAGAGCAGCTTGAGCAATTCTTGCGGCTCGATTTGTTGTTCCGCGTCACTCAATGCCACTGAAGGATTCGGATGCGATTCAAGCATCAGTCCATCCATGCCCAGATTCATGGCACGTTGGGCCACTTTTTGAAGAAGTTCTGGCCTTCCTGCAATGTGCGAAGGATCACAAAGCATGGGCATGTCTGGCATTTCAGCCTTCAGGGCGATTGGAATTTCCCACATTGGTGCATTGCGAAAGTCCGTGCGGCCATAGCTCGAGAATCCGCGGTGCAACGCCCCAACTTCTCCTGGAATGGCCTTGGCCATGCGTTCAATGGCCCCCATCCACAACTTCAAATCGGCGTGCATTGGATTTTTGATCAACACCGTGACGTCCGTTCCGCGCAAGGCATCCGCCAAAGCCTGAACGGCAAAAGGACTGACCGCAGTTCTTGCCCCAATCCACATGGCTGTCAACCCTGCCTTCAAGACTGCTTCAACGTGCGCAGGGGTGGCGACTTCAGTCATGGCTTGCAATCCCGTTTCGCGTTGGGCCTGCATGAGCCAGGCCAGCCCGACTTCGCCGCGGCCTTCAAAGCTGTTGGGCCTCGTACGAGGTTTCCAGAGTCCAGCACGCAAAAAACCAACACGTCCACCATTGGCAAGCTGCCTCGCGGCGTCCAAAACTTGTTCTCTCGACTCCGCACTGCAAGGCCCTGCAATGACAACAGGCTTGCCCTCTCTTCGGGAAAGCACGTGCTGATTGTTCGAGGAGGCTCTGAAGTCTTCGCCTTGGACCATATGCAAAAGTAGGGGTGTCCTTCAGGTTGATTGGTTGGAAGGCCAATTTTCTGAACAAACGCGGTCATAAAAAAACCTCACCGCCTGGTGAGGTTTTTACAGTACCCGGAACTGGACTCGAACCAGCACGCCCGAAGGCACAGCCGCCTGAAGACTGCGCGTCTACCAATTTCGCCACCCGGGTAAGTGGGCGGCAAAGGTAGAGAAACTCGTGACAAATTTCATCACCCTGCCGCCCAGCTCCAGGTGCCTGCGTTCACAGGACAACTGGCCCTCTGTCGGTGCTCAGAGCGTGCTCGGGCAGACGTAGTCTGACTTGGGCGCGTCCGTCTCAGCGATGGCTTTGAAGCCGCCCAACACGTCAATTGCATTGTGGTATCCACGTGCCTTCAACATGGAGTGCGCGATCAAGCTGCGGTAGCCACCTGCACAGTGCAGGTAGAAGGGCTCGTCCTTGGGGATGCGATCCATGTGGCTTCCCAAAAAATCGAGCGACGCATGAATGGCACCTTCCACGTGCTCAGAGAGGTATTCGCCGTCTTTGCGGACGTCCACCACTTTCGCGTCGGGGGTGTTCTTCAAGACGCCAGCGAAGGCCTCGGCGTCGACAGTTTCGATGCAATCCGTCTCTTTTCCTGCTTCAACCCATGCGTCCATTCCGCCCTTCAAGTAGCCGAGGACGTTGTCGAATCCGACGCGAGACAAACGGGTGATGGCCTCTTCGATTTGGTCTTCATTCGCAACCAAAAGAATGGGCTGCTTGACGTCCACAATCATGGCGCCCACCCAAGGCGCAAATCCGCCTGCGAGTCCGATGAACGTGGAGCGTGGGATGTGACGCGCGATGAACTCGTCCGTAGAACGGATGTCGAGCACTACGGCTTCTGTCTCGTTCGCGGCGGCGTCAAACGCCTTGGGCGACAAATCCTGCGTGCCGCGCGTGATCACGTCGTCGATGCTGTCGTATCCCTGCTTGTTCATGGCCACGTTCATGGGGAAGTAGCCAGGAGGTGGCGCAAGGCCGTCGGTCACTTCTTTGACGAATTCTTCGCGGGTCATGTCAGCGCGCAGGGCGTAGTTGTTGGCTTTTTGTTCGCCAACGCTTCCCACCGTTTCCTTGCTCATGTTCTTGCCGCATGCGGAACCGGCACCGTGACCTGGGTAGACGATGGTGTCGTCTGGCAGGGTCATGATTTTGTTTCGAAGGCTGTCGAAGAGGTGGCTGGCGAGGTCCTCGATGGTGAGGTCGCTCTTTTGGGCCAAATCAGGACGACCGACATCCCCCAAGAACAGGGTGTCGCCGGAGAAAATGGCGTGCGGGTTGCCTTTCTCGTCTCGCAGCAGGTACGTCGTGCTTTCCATGGTGTGGCCGGGCGTGTGCAACACCTCGATCTCCACGTTGCCGAGCTTCAGGCGCTCGCCGTCTTTCGCGCTGTGAAAGTCGAAGTCCGGTTGGGCGTTGGGGCCGAATACAATGGGTGCTCCCGTCTTTTCCGCCAGCGTCACGTGGCCCGACACGAAATCTGCGTGAAAGTGCGTTTCCAAGACGTACTTGATCTTGGCGCCGCGTTCGTTGGCAAGGCCGATGTAGGGCTGCACTTCGCGGAGCGGGTCCACAATCGCCACTTCGCCGTTGCTTTCAATGTAGTACGCCCCTTGGGCGAGGCAACCGGTGTAAATCTGCTTGACTTCCATGTCCTTCAATGTTTGTGGTCCAAAAGTAGCCCCGTTCTCTCCGCCCTCATGTTGACCTGAGTCACACATGAACGCTGCTGAAGTTGCGCAATGTCATGATGCAAGTCAGCTGTGTTGTGTGGCGATGTTCTGGTGCGCGGGCGGGACCGATCCAGGATTGCGGTAGTTCGCCATGGCGTCCTCCACTGTCAGTTGACAGCACACGGCGTCGCTTTCCAAGAGGCCATCTGCGGCAAGGGTGTCGCGGACTGGGCCGATGGCGCCCGCCAGGCAGAGTTGGATTCCTCCGACTCGCCATTCCTCGAGGAGGGCGCGCAATGCGGCACGGGCCGATGCGTCTATGTAGGGGATTGTGTCCGCCTGGAGCACCACCAATCGGAGTTCAGGTTGGCCTTGGGTCAATCTGACAAGGGTGCTTCTGAAATGGGCTTGGTTGGCAAAATTCAAGGCGCCGTCATATCTTACCACAAGCACGCCAGGTTCCGTCACCGCGTTTTCAAATCGGTCGACATTCCGGTACACGTTTTCCACGTTTCCGAGCACGGCCACGTGGGGCACCATCATGCGCTGTACGGCCAAGGCAAGGGCCAAAAGCACGCCAAGACCAATGCCCGTCGGCAAGCTCACCGTGAGCGTCACCACCACGGTGGCAAACAAGATTCCGGCTTCGATGCGGTCCTGCTTCCAGAGCGTGCGGGGATAAGACAAATCCACAAGCCCCGCCACGGCCACCATCACGATGGCGGCGAGCACGGCGTTGGGGAGGTGGTAAAAAAGCGGTGTCAATGCGAACAAGGTGAGGGCGATGACTCCTGCGGCAATCCATGCCGTGACGGGGGTCTTGCCCCCGGCCTGTTCCGTCACTGCCGTGCGGGAGAACCCGCCCGTGGTGGGGTAACTTTGAAACAAGGACCCCACCACGTTGGCCAAGCCCAGCGCGCGAAGCTCTTGGTTGGCGTCCACGCGGTACCCGTGACGTTCCTCAACGGCCTTGGCCACGCTGATGGCTTCCATAAAAGCCACAAGAGACAGGGTCAGCGCCGTTGGAAGGAGGGTGCGAGCGTCCTCGAGGGACCATGTTGGCAGGGTGAAGGAGGGGAGGCCTTCAGGAATGACTCCCGCGACCTTGATGCCCAAATTTTGGAAGCCAAACGCCCACGAGGTCACGATGCTTGCCACCACTACCACCAATGCCCCAGGAATGCGGGGCGCCCACTTCTTCAAGGCCACAAGAGCGCCAGTGGCCGTGAGGCCCACGGCGAGCGTTCCGAGGTGCACTTCGCCGACCACTTTTGCGAGACCGGAGATGAGCTTGTGAATTTGGTTGCTGCGCCCGCTGGTTACGCCCAACAGGTGGGGAAGTTGGTTGAGCCCAATGATCAACGCGGCCGCACTTGTGAATCCGCTGATGACGGGCCGCGACAAGAAATTCACCAGGAAACCGAGCTTCAGGACGCCCATGCTCAGTTGCAAAGCGCCCATCATCAAGGCCAAGAGCAAGGCAAGTGCGATGTAATTCTCCGATCCTGCAACGGCGATGCCAGTCAGTCCGGCCGCCACGAGCAGGCTGTCCATGGCGACGGGCCCCACCGCCAAATGCCGACTCGTTCCCATGAAGCCATACACGATTTGGGGCAACAGGGCGGCGTAGAGTCCGTACACCACAGGGAGTCCGGCAATCATGGCGTAGGCCATGCCTTGCGGGATGAGCATGATTCCCACGGTCAGTCCAGCAGGCCAGTCGCCTCGCCAGTCGGCACGGGAATACTTGGGAAGCCACGAAGCGGCGGGGAACAAATCGGAGATGCGCACGTGCGTGTCGTTGGTGTGGCTCAAAGGTACAGGCCGCCCATTCGAGCGCATGTGACGAGGGTTGCGTAGGGGACTTAGTACTCTTTCATTTCCACGGCATTGCGATGGAGAGAAAGCAAACCCTCGCGTTCGAGCCCTTTCAGCAAACGAGACACCACCACCCGCGACGTATGCAGGTCGTTGGCAATCTCCTGGTGGGTGGTTTGCAAGGTCATGTTGCCTTGGATTTTAACCTTGTCCGACAGGTAACGGCGCAACCGCGTGGGAAGATCCATGAAAGCCAGCGCATCAATGGCGTCAAGCATTTCCTCCAGACGTGTTTGGTAGCTTTCCATGACAAACGCAGACCATGACGTGAAAGACTTCATCCATCGTTGTCCCACGTTGACAGGAACCATCACGAGCGAGGTGTCTCGTTCGGTGACTGCGCGGATGCTGCTTTTGGATGCCCCCATGTAGGTGCCCATGGAGAGCGCGCAGCTGTCGCCAGATTCCAAAAAGTAAAGCAGCATTTCGTCCCCTTCCGCATCGAGCCTCATGATTTTGATGGCGCCATCAAGAAGAAGAGGCACAGCATCCATCTGTTGTCCAACATCCATGAGCAAGGTGCCAGCAGGGACCTTCATGTGGTGTCCGTGCTCAATGATTTCTTCCAGCAACGTGGCTTCAAAAATGCCGTCAAAACGGCTTCGGACGTCAGCATGCCAAGGTGAGGAAGGAGCGTTCATGAGGTGGGTTTGGAGGTCAATATCTTCCATTTTTGACCATTCACGGCTTGGAATGATGAATTTTTGAGGCACAAAAAAAGCGAGTGCATTTCGCAACTCGCCTTTCGTGCCCAGGGTGGGACTCGAACCCACACGCCCTAAACGGACACATGGCCCTCAACCATGCCTGTCTACCAATTTCAGCACCTGGGCGGTGCAAGGCTTGATCTGCCTTTGTGACCCGGCTGGGACTCGAACCCAGGACCCTCTCATTAAAAGTGAGATGCTCTAACCAGCTGAGCTACCAGGTC
>JBELLK010000056.1:0-8439 GCA_042088625.1 Flavobacteriales bacterium | reverse complement strand
AAACCAAAGACCATGAACACCTTGACCAAGACAATTTTTGTCCTGACGCTGCTTCCATTTTGGGCGTTTGGGCAATGTGAAACGTGTGAACCCGACCTCACTTGTGTGGCCGTTGATTTTCCCGTGCTCTGTCCTGAGCAACTGCCCAACGGCACGCAGGGCGAGCCGTACTCGGCGACGGCGACGTTCAACTTGCCGCCGTCTGTGATTGATCCTGGCTCGGGCCTTGAAGCGACGTTGCTGACCGTGACCATTTCATCCGTGACGGGACTTCCGTTTGGTTTGGAGTTTTCGCCCAACAACCCAAATGGCGTGTATCAGCCTGAGAACGGTGAATACTATGGATGCGCGGTTGTTTGCGGCACGCCTTTGGTCAGTGGCTCGTTTTTCGTGGACATCAACGTGACCGTGCTTGTGTCGGCCTTTGGATTTCAGCAAACTGTTGAAGAAAGCTTCAGCTTGCCTTTGATTGTTGAACCTGGTGAAGGTGGAGACGGCCCGACATCATTCAGCTTGAGTGCGTCTCAAGGATGCGCGCCACTGACGGTGCAAGGGGAGAATTTAATCCTCGATGCTGGGGCGACTTACGCTTGGGACTTTGGCAATGGACAAACCTCCAATGGACTGAACCCTACGTTTGTTTACGACACACCCGGCACCTACACCGTTTCTCTGCTGACTGAAGTGACAGAACTCTCTCTCACGCAGGTCAACATCACCAGCCTCGGTGGAGGATGGGGACAGGACATTGAAGATGTGTTTGGCTCCCCTGACCCCTACTTCGTGCTGAGCGGACCCGGCGGTGGTATCTACACCTCTGCTTATGCGGATGGCAATGAAACTCCGACACTCGGAGGTTTTAGCATTCCCATAACCGCAGGCACCACTTACAACATCGCTTTTTACGACAGCGACGGTGTGTTCACTGCGGATGATTTCCTGGGGTCAAGTGACTTCATTCCTACAGGAGGAGGAGACTTGACGGTGTCCAACAGCACCACGGCCATTCTGACAATCAGTGAAACCGTGGTGGCCAGCTTCAACGAAAGCACACAGGTCGTGGTTTTTGACGGACTTGACGTTTACCAAGACTTGGATGGCGATGGATATGGTGACCCCGCCGTGCCTGTGGATGCATGCAATCCTGACAACACTGCGCCCTACGCTTTCAACGATCAAGACTGCAACGACGGAAATGCCACCATTTACTTCGACGCCCCGGGCACAGGTGAAAATGTGGACAACAACTGTGACGGCCTGATCACCGGTGCAGAAGTGACCATTGTTGAAGGGTGCACAGATGTCGATGCATGCAACTATGACGCCGAAGCCTCATTGGACAATGGCACCTGCGAGTTCGCACCCGAAGGGTTTGACTGCGAGGGCAGCTGTGTTGTCGGCGAAGACTGCGAGGGCACCTGCGGCGGCAATGTTGAGATTGATCAATGTGGGATTTGTGGCGGAGATGGAACCACCTGCGTTGGATGCACAGATCCATCTGCTCCGAATTACGATCCCACTGCCACGATCGACGACGGCACTTGTGAAACGCCGGCCTGCCTGGGAGACCTGAACCTCGATGGCATCATCAGCGTTGCTGACATCCTCGTGATGTTAGGCGACTTTGGATGCAATGCACTTTGCGTTGCCGACGTGAACGATGACGACTCTGTTGGATCCAGCGATTTACTGATCATGTTGACCGTATTTGGCGCAGGATGTCCTGAATGAATTGAATGAAAATGAAATCGCGATGAAACACCTCATTATTACAACTTTCATTGGTCTGTTTGCACTGACCAATTTGTCCTTGGCACAATGTGTTGCTGATTACGATTTCGGAACTGAAACCCTTGGGGTGTCTCCCAATCCGGAGCTTGGCGAGCAATTCGATCCAGGGGTGATTGGACTGCCCTACGAAGACATCCTGCACATTCTCCTGCCTGAGTTTGTGTTGGACATCGATTCAACATTGCCCTTTTTCCCTGACACACCCTTGGACAGTGCGTCGTTGTCAAACATTGTTT
Organism: Flavobacteriales bacterium; assembly: GCA_042088625.1. Classification (GTDB taxonomy): domain Bacteria; phylum Bacteroidota; class Bacteroidia; order Flavobacteriales_D; family Sanyastnellaceae; genus UBA11663. The sequence goes on along the minus strand of JBELLK010000056.1, from coordinate 6,412 downwards.
TGGTGGATTTGGACGACACCCTTTCTACGACCACACTCGAGGCTGTGGGACTCGAGGTGTTTTGCAACAACAACGGAGACTCCGGCAACCCGTGCTCGTTCTTGGGAGGCAATCAATATTGTGCTGCCATCTCAGGCACGCCAACCGTTCAAGGAAATTTCAGGGTGGACATCTATGTGAATGGGTGGGTGACCGTATTCGGATTCCCTTTCAGTCAGGAAGAAGTCTTTGGTTCATTTGTCCTCGCCCTTGGCGAATCAGGGTGTACGAACCCGAGTGCAGAAAATTACAACCCCAATGCGGTGGTTGATGACGGAAGTTGCCTCGTTGATTGCTCAGGAGATGTGAATGGAGATGGGGCGGTCACCGTCGGAGACTTGCTTCAAATTTTGGCGGAATTTGGATGCACCGAAGGGTGCACAACTGACCTCAATGATGATGGATTGACAACCGTAGCAGACCTCCTTCAGCTCTTGAGTGTCTACGGATCTACGTGCCTCTGATTGCTCCTAAATCTAGAATTCAGAAGGGAGGCCACTGAGGTCTCCCTTTTTTTCACACAGAATCATGGAGGAACCATCACGGAGGCAACGCATTGGCTGAATGGAGTGTCTTAAATTTATCGGACCTCTCTCTTTCAATATGGCTCAGAAAGCATTCTTTTTCCTGTTCATTGTCATCCTCGCACCTCGTGCATTTGGTCAATGCAACTATACCCTGTCCATGTACGAAATGTTGGGGGAAGCTCAAACGGCTTCCGCCTCAGCCAATCTTGGTGGCAACCTCACATCAGTCACATTTAACTTGAATTTTACCGGAACGGGTGCGAGCTATCCAGCTGACATGATGGTGTACATCTATGCACCTAATGGCGAGTGTGTTGTTTGGGGAGGATGGAACATCAATCCGGTAGGCTTTTGTACGGACATCGGAACAGGGGCTGCCAATTCATGGCCTGGCAACTGGAGCACCACACAAAACGGTTTTTACACCTATACGCTTAATACCAACGCATACAACTTGAGTGGCACTGGCAACTGGGTCGTCACCATCCAAAATGCGTGGACCGGAGCTCCTGTAGCCACTTACGATTTGGACATTGTCTTCAATGGCATCTGTCAAGGTGATTGTGACATTCCTGGGGCGTGCAACTATGTGCCAGGCACCACCATTGGCAACCCCGACCTTTGCATCTTCGCGATCGATCTGTATCCAAGTGGTTTGTACGACTGCAACGGCATCTGCTACAACGACGACGACGGTGATGGCATTTGCAACGAATTGGAAGTCGCTGGATGTCAGGTGCTTTGGGCATGCAATTACAATGCCTTAGCTACAGACCCGCCCCCGCCCAACGACCCATGCACCTATCCCGAAAACGATGAGGTCGATTGCAATGGAAACAGTTTTCTGCCTCAATTCTTGACTCAGCCGCAGGATGCGACGGTTTCTTGCAACGGGATTCCTGAAGTGGCTGAAGTCAGTGTTCAAGTTGCGCCTGCGGCCATTGCCTACTACGATTTGTTGCCTGAAAGTTGCTATGATGGGGACACTGAAGTTCCTGTCACCTTCACAGAATCGGTGATTCCAGGCAATTGTCCAGGCAATTACACCATCCAGCGTTTCTGGCAAATCGTCGACTGCAATGGATTCGAAAGCGACCTTTTGCAAACGATTCAAGTCGTGGACAACCTCCCTCCTGTGGTCTCGACCGATTTGGAACCTGTTCAGTTGAATTGCAACGATCCTGCTGTGTTCCCAGTCCTTCAATACAGCGATGCATGTGGGGGATCGATTTCTGTCATTGGACAGCCTGCCTTTTTGAGCCTGCCCGGAGCTTGTAACGCAGAATCGACAGAGAAGAAATTCACGGTGATTTCTGACCAGTGTGGCAACGAAACCACCGTAGAACAAACATTGGTCTTTTCTGATGACCAGGCTCCATTCTGGCTCAATGAGCCCAATGAAATCATCATCACCGAAGACATTGAGGCTGACGAGTTTGACCTGCCTGTGGCCAGCGACATTTGTTCTTCCCTGGAAGTAAGCATGTCAACCACCTCTGGCCCTGGCGATTGTCCGCTTTCAACGGTTTTGACTCGGACGTTTGTCGCAGTCGATGAATGTGGGAACAGTTCATTGCCTTTTGTCCAAACCATCAAAGAATCGGCAGATTTGGCGCTGACAAGTTCAAACTCTACGGATGTGACTTGCCATGGAGGGTCCAATGGAACTGCTTCAGTGACTTACGAAGGCGGTGTAGGACCTTATGAGGAAAATTGGTTTGGGTTTGACCCAAATGCACTCGACGCAGGTGTTTACACAGTCCAAATCACAGATGACAACCTTTGTGTCGCCGATACAACCGTCGTCATCTCAGAGCCGGCGCCTTTTGCTCTTACGCTTGAAGCTGTGAGTCCGGCCTGCAACAATCAGGAAAGCGGAATGATTGCGAGTGAAGTGTTCGGCGGCACCGGAAACGTGTCCGTTGATTGGGGAGGCCTCAACCCCAACGCGGTTCCTGCTGGCGAATACACCATACAGGCCACAGATGGCCTGGGTTGCACCACGTCTGCGACCGTTGTCGTCCCTCCTGCCATCGTTCCAGAGCCGTTGGATTTGAATGGAGACACGTTTGTCGCACAAGGAGACAGCGCGGCCTATTATTACGACTACACACTCGGATCCACATATGAGTGGACGTTTACGGGTGCTACCGAGGAAGAAGTTCTTAGCATCTTCGCCATTTCCTTGCTGTGGGACAGTCTCGGAACCCAAGAAGTCTGTGTGATCGAAACCAACCAAGAGGGCTGCAGCGGGGATCCCGTTTGTGTCAACGTATTTGTGGAGGACGATGTATGGAACGTCCAAGAGCAGACGGATGCCATCACCATCCCTGTCTACCCAAACCCCGCCAACGATGTTGTACGTTTGGCTTTGCCTGCCAATCGCTTGAATGATGGATACACCATCTTCAATGGTAAAGGTTCAGCCGTTGCACAAGGTGTTGTGACGAATCAGCTCCTTGACGTTGAGGTTTCTGATTGGCCTTCCGGCCCATATGTCGTTGCCTTTGACCGAGGCAGTCGTGCAAGGTTCAATGTGATTCACTGATTCCCACAGTTTCAAACAAGTCCAGATCTGAAGGGTACAGCAAACCCTGCAGAGGAAGGCTTCTAACCCCCCCCTGCATTCTTCCAGCAGAAGTTGACGCTACATGTGCCTATGGCGCAGTCCATTGTAAGTCGGCATAAGTGCCACGTACAGATCCAACGTGCTCACTCATTCTTCTTAAGGCGCCTTTTTCTTTGGCGATTGAGCCATCGATGAAAACTTGACTTGGACCATCGGATTCACACCCTCCAACAGGTTCCCAACATGGTCCTAATTCCTCCTTCTTGACTGTCACTAAATCGACATGTACCGCTCCGGTCAATCAGGGTGTAGAATGCATGATGCGCTGCAGTCGACAATCCACCCCTGAATGTCCCAGAATCATTGAGAACTGAACCCAGTTGCACATTCTAAGGCAGACGAAGAAGGCCCCACCCTTACGAGGTGAGGCCTTCCGGTTTTGGTTAGAGTGAGTCGCTCAGATGAGCGATCGGGATATTTCCATGTTAGTGAGCAACGATCAATTGCTTGACCTGGCGCTTCTGACCCTCATCGAGGACAAACTTGTAAGTGCCATTGGCAAGGTTTGTCACATCGATGACATTGCGGCCAGCAACGAGTTGCTCGCTCAGCACCACTCTGCCTGTGGCATCGAGAATTTGCAAGCCGTGGGCCTTGAATCCATCAACATTGACGATGATCACGTCATTGGCAGGGTTCGGGTAAACCGTGAAGTCTGCCGTGCCTTCTGCAATTCCAGTCTCGGTGCGGGATCCTGTCACGTTCAGGATGGTTTCAATGCCCACACAACCGTCAGAGTTGATTTCGTAGACCGCAATGGATCCTTCTTCCAACATCCAGACCACAGACACTTCATTGGTGCCTTCGCCTTCCACGATTGCACCTCCCACGATGGTCCAAACGTAGTCTGAGCCAGCAGTTGGAGTGTAGGTGTAGGTCGTGGGTTGATCGAGTTCCACCTCAGTGGCACCGTCCAACTCAAGGGTGAAGATGTAAGAACAAGCACCAGCGTCATGCATTGAAGCAAACGCATCGAAGTTGCATGCATTTTCGTTCATGCAACCGTAGCAATCAAAGGCACAAGAGCCATTGTCTGTGTTTGCCTGGAAGTTGAAGTTGCACGCGTTCTGATCCATGCACCCTTCTGAGTCGTAGGTGCAAGTGCCATTGTTGTCCGTGGCATTCAAGTCGTAGTTGTTTGCTCCCATGTCGGTGCATCCACCCACTTCATTCTGATCGCAAACACCGTCACCGTCTGCATCTTCAATGCAATTGCCTGTGCAATCGTAACCTGAAGTGGCGTTTTCACAGCTTCCGTCGTTGATGGTCGCATCAGCGTCGTAGTTGCAGGCATTGACGTCAGTGCATCCTATGCCGAGGCAGCTCATGAATTCGCAGCTGCCATCATTTGAAGTGGCCTCTGAACTGAAGTTGCAAGCCATGGGGTTGGTGCATCCTTCAATTTGGACATTGAAACATGTGGCAAAGTCACAGCTTCCATCATTGACCGTGGCGTCAGCATCGTAGTTGCAAGCAGCTTCAACATTGCAGCCAAACACCTGACATGTGGCAAACTCACAGCTGCCGTCGTTGTACTCGGCCTCCGCATTGTAGTTGCAAGCACCATCGATGGTGCATCCTCCTGGCACGCAAGTGTTGCCCTCTGCATCGAAGAACAAGCAAGGCTCATCAGTCGCTCCGTAGTTGCAAGCCATTTCGTTGTTGCAATCCCCTTCAGCAGTACCAAACAGGCAAGAGAAGTCACAAGAACCTGGGAGGTAGAAGTCAGCTGAAGCATCGTAGTTGCAAGCGAATGGCAACACACAACCTCCCTGCAACACAATGCAATTGCCGTTGTCGTCTGTTGCGAATGGGTTGTAGTTCACAGCTGCCTCGTCCGTACAACCAGGAATTTCTTGCTCGTCACAAACGCCATCTTCATCTGCATCGTTCAAGCAATTGTCATCACAATCCAAGAATGGCACCGATGGGTAATCACAAGCACTTGCGCTGCCAAGCGTGGCGTCGGCATCGTAGTTGCATGCACTTTCATCGGTACATCCAACGCAAGACGAGAAGTCACACAAGCTTACAATGATATAATCGGCATTTGGATCGTAGTTGCATGCGAAAGGCAACAGGCAACCTGCGACCAAGCAGCTTCCATCGTCCTCAGTGGCACTTGGGTTGAACCCTGGGTTTCCGATTTCAGTGCAACCAAGCACTTCGAGTTCGTCACAAACGCCATCACCGTCCGCATCGTTGATGCAAGAACCATCACAGTTGAGGTATTCTTCTGGGTATTCACATGAACTGTCCTCAATGGTCGCGTTTTCATCGTAGTTGCAAGCCATTGAATCTGTGCATCCGGCGCAAGAATCAAACTCACAAGCACCTGGCAGCTGGTAGTCAGCCGCAGCGTCGTAGTTGCATGCCTCAGCAATCAAACAACCACCCACGAGGCATGAACCGTCATCGAAGGTCGCGTTTGGATCGAAACCAGGGTTCATAGGATCTGTGCAGCCACCAACTTCCTCGTCATCGCAGATGCCATTGGCATTGGCGTCAGCGAGACATGATCCACCACACACGCCCAAGGCGTCGAGCTGGTTTCCGTCACAGTCGCAGTCTCCCGCTGGGATGTCAGAACATCCGCACTCGTAGATCTCTCCTGGGCCGTTGCATACGCCGCAAGCATCGAGCTCGCCAACACAGTCATCTACGTCGTCACAAATGCCATCGGCATCGGCGTCCGCTGTGCAGTCGCCACCGCAAACGCCCAAAGCGTCGAGCTGGTTGCCGTCACAGTCGCAGTCACCAGCAGGGATGTCAGCGCATCCGCACTCGTAGATCTCTCCTGGGCCGTTGCACACGCCGCAAGCATCGAGCTCGCCAATGCAGTCGTCCACATCGTCACAGATGCCATCGGCATCAGCGTCAGCCGTGCAATCGCCACCGCAAACGCCCAAGGCGTCGAGTTGGTTGCCGTCGCAGTCACAGTCACCTGCTGGGATGTCTGAACATCCGCACTCGTAGATCTCTCCTGGTCCATTGCAGACGCCGCAAGCATCAAGCTCGCCCACGCAGTTGTCCACATCGTCACAGATGCCATCGGCATCGGCGTCCGCTGTGCAGTCGCCACCGCAAACGCCCAAGGCGTCCTCTTGGTTGCCGTCACAGTCACAGTCACCTGCTGGGATGTCTGAACATCCGCACTCGTAAATCTCTCCTGGACCGTTGCAGATGCCGCAAGCATCAAGCTCGCCAACGCAGTCGT
>JBELLK010000018.1:20209-44050 GCA_042088625.1 Flavobacteriales bacterium | reverse complement strand
GTATAAAGCGAATTTCAATCATTACAAGCGCCGTAGGAGAAAAACGATTTGTTCAGTCGCCAATATACCAATCCAAAGGTGGATAATCACTTCACCAAATCGGGATTGAGGGTGTTCGGCTTCTGTCCTGCTGGGTCCACTTGGTGTAGGGTGTGGGCGCAAGTGCATTCTCAGCACAACCGTCCACTGGAGCCCAAACCTTGACGGTGTGGTGCACCTCGAACATGGCCTTTGGCCGCGATGGTTCCCCAGAAAGGTTAAGGTGGACAATCCTTACTACCGCTATGGCTGCACGTGGAAAGGGTAGCAGTGCGTGTCGTGAAACGGGCGACGCATCGTTTTTTGGGTGCTTACCCAAATGACCGTAGTTTGCGTTTTGGGTGATTACCCAAACTCAAGCCCGCAGATCATGAAAGACCTCAAATACCTTCTCGCGTACACTGTGCCTTTGTCGGCCTACATTTCCTTTGAATCGACTGGGATTTGGACGTACTCGGCGGTGTTTTACGCATTCATCATCCTTCCGATTTTGGATGTGATTGCAGGAGAGAGTGCCACCAATTTGGAAAGCGAGGTGGCTGCAAAGAAAAATGGCATGTGGATGTTCGATGCGATGCTTTACGGCAACGTCGTCATCGTGTTTGGGCTCATGGCGTTCTTCTTTTTTCAACTCCAGGGCAACGCCTATGCCACCTTTGAGTTGGTGGGGCTGCTGCTTTCTGCTGGCATCTTGCTCGCCACCAATGCGATCAACGTTGCGCACGAGCTGGGCCACCGCGCGTCTTTGCCAGAGCGTCTGATGAGCAAACTGCTTTACATGCCTTGTTTGTACATGCACTTTTTCATAGAGCACAATTTTGGGCATCACTTGAATGTGGCCACACCAAAAGACGGAGCTACAGCGCGTTACAATCAATCGGTATACGGTTTTTGGATCACGTCTGTGACCAAGCAATACATCAACGCTTGGCGCCTGCAAAGCGATTTGTTGAAGCGACAGAATCGGTCTTTCTTTTCACCCAAGAACGACATGCTTTGGTACCACCTCATCCAGCCGGCCTACCTGGGGGCGATATGGCACCTGTTTTCTTGGGAGATCATGCTGTGCGCAATTGGGGCAGGGGTGATTTCGTTTCTGTTTTTGGAATGCATCAATTACATCGAACATTACGGCTTGCTTCGGAACAAACTCGATTCAGGTCGGTACGAACGGGTGCAGCCTCATCACTCATGGAATTCCAATTCCCACATTGGGCGAATTGTGCTTTACGAACTCACTCGCCACAGTGATCACCATTTCAAGTCCGCCAAAAAGTACCAGGTGTTGAACAGCCACGAGGAAAGTCCTACGCTTCCATTGGGATACCCCGCCTCCATTCTGCTGAGCTTGGTGCCACCTCTTTGGTTTTACGTGATGAATCCACGTGTGCCCGCCCAAATGAAGCAGCAGCTCGCGCATGACTGAGGCATCCATTGGGTTGTTGACCCCGGGCACCATGGAATTGTTCTCGCAAAGAACGCGGGACAAGATTCTGGCCACAAGCCTCGTGATGTTCAATCAGCGCGGCTTCGGTGCAGTTACGACCGCGTCAATCGCTGAGGGTGCGGGTGTGTTGGAAGGGACGTTGTGGTACCACTTTCGCACCAAAAAAGACATCCTGTTGGCACACATTGCGCTGTTGCAGAAGGTGTTTGCCAGGGAGAATGAAGCGGCGGACTCGGCGGATGCCGCCGTCATCATTGACGGGATCTTCCGGTCCTACGACGTGATCTGGGATTTCCGCCATTTGTTGAGGGACGACTTCAGCGCGCTCCTTGAACCGGAGGATGAAGCGCTCGCCACGGTGCAAAGCATCAATGACATGCTCGACGAATGGACAGAGGGGAGGATGCTTCACGCTGCACGTCACGGACTGCTTTCTTTTGGTGAAGAGGACGCTGGCGCCATTTCGGAAATCATCCTTGTGTTGGGCAGGTATTGGATGGACTTCTCCCACAAGAAATATCCTGAAGCGGAAGGTGCGGTGCTTCGCCACAAGGGCATCAGTCACATTTTTACGGTGCTCAAGCCCCATTTGACCTTGACGGCAGTGGAGCTCGTCGAACGTCGACTTCAGGAGGGATAAAAACCCTGTTGTTTTTCACATCTTTGGGCGATGGAATTGAGGCAAGCGTTGATGTGGTTTTTGGCGTTGAGTTTTGCCGTGCGCTTGGTCAACATCACAGCGCCTCCACTCGAACGTGCCCACAGCTGGCGGCAAGCCACAGGGCTCATGGTGGCCCGAAACCTCGCCCGCGGCGACGGCGACATCCTTCATCCCCGAATTGACGAGCGGCCTGAAACGTCCCGTGAAATCGGCATGGAGTTCCCCTTGCTTCCCTGGATGCACAGCACCGTGGCCAAGAGGGTTGGTTACGCTCATTGGCAGTCTCGTCTCATCAACCTGATGGTGGTCATGGGAGGACTGTGGTGTTTTTTCCTCATCCTGGGCCGGTGGCACACCGATCGGTTGGCGGCCATGGCGACCATGATCCTCACCATGTCCATGTGGTTTTCGTTTGGGAGGAAAGCCATGCCCGACACGTTCAGTTGTGCACTCATCCTGATGGGCATTGAGTTCTTGCTCAGGGCGCTGGAGCGGGGCGGGATGGGACGATGGGGGTTCGCCACACTCATCTTGACGCTCGGTGTGCTGTCCAAATTGCCAGCCGCCATCTTGCTCTTTCCCTTGCCGCTTCTTTTCATTGGTGCGACACGAAAGCACCAACTTGCTTTGGTCGCCTCAGGTGCGGTTGTGACGGCTGCCGCATTTTGGTGGTACGGCATTCATGCACCGTCGGTGGCTGAAAAGGCTGGGACATGGTACCATCAAGGGCAATCCCTCTCCGAATCTCTGTCTTCATTGTGGACACACAAAGGCCAATTGTTGGGGCGCTTTGCGTTCAGCGCACTTCGGACATACGCAGGATTTGCCGCCGTGATTCTGGGTTTTTGGTGCCTCATTCGCAGGGGTACAGGTCACAAGGTGACACGATGGGTGGTAGGTCTGTCGAGCCTTGGATGCGCGTTGTTGATGCTGCGGGCTGGGTTCTATTTCCACCACCACGATTACTACATCATGCCCTTTGTGCCAGTGATGGCATTGGTTGCTGCGGTGGGGCTCAATTGCCTTCCTCGGCGATGGGCCATGGGCGGACTGGTCCTGTTGCTCTTGGAAGCCGGGTTGAATCAACAGCACGACTTCCGGGTGCCTTCATTTGAGTTACCCAAGCTGGAGCTGGCTCAGATGGCTGACGATCACATCCCAAACGAGGGCTACGTCGTCCTCGTCGGGGAAGGGAATCCCATTGAATTGTACTTGCTCGACCGAAAAGGGTGGGTTCATTCACCCTCAGTTGCATTCAATGCATCTGCTTACACCCAACACGGCCCCGCGTGGCTGCTCATGCCTTCGAAACATGCCGACACCTTCGAGCACAATGGGGAGGTGCAACATCAAAACGCACATTACGTGTTGGTTGACTTGAATTGAAACGTGCTATGAGGTGCGTCCTTAATATGGAGCGAACAAGCCATTGCGGACCAAAAGGGTGATGACTTGGCGGTCTGGTTGAGGTTAACTTAGCGGCATGCACAAGACACTTTGGACCTTGCTCCTGATGGTGCCGGCATTGGCCAGTGCTCAAGACATGGGCGCGCCTGTTTTCGGTGAACCTCAGCGCATTGTGGAGCGGTTGTTGTACCCTGAAGTGATGGAAACTGTTGATTGGGATGGAGACGGCTTGACCGACGTGCTGGCAGCAGGCAATGGCAACAATCGCTTGGCCTTGTTTCGAGGCGAAGCTGCAGGAGGTTTTGGTTGGATGGAATTGTTTCCTGAAGAAACCATGGCCGACGATTGGCATGACATGAGGGTCACGGATTGGGATGGCGATGGGATTCTTGACATTGTGGCCTGTGAGGAAGGTGGGGTCGTTTGGTTGAAGGGCAATCTGGCTGGTGGTTTGGCCACAGCGTTACAACTGCGAGCGGGAACCAATCCCGTTCGTATGGACATCGTTGACCTCAATGGCGACGGTCATTTGGACCTGACCTATTGCGATTCTGATGACAATGAGGCTGTGTTGTTGCTGGGTTCCGGTGGCGGGGAAGTTTCAACACCCACGATTGAGGCCCTCAATGGTGCGACGGCCACGGCCTTTGCCGATTGGAATGGAGATGGATGGGTGGATTGGCTTTACAGCGCATACAATTCCGGTCAGCTGTTTGTCCGACTCGGAGATGGACAAGCAAATTTTGATCCGGCAGAACTGGTGGCGGATTTTGGGAAGCTCTCTGCCATAGGCGTGTTGCACGGTTTGGAAGGGGATGCTTTTTTCCTAGGCGTCGACGACACGTATGTGTTCGAATGGGATCCGGAGACTTCGACGGCGGATACGCTCGGGTTGCTTGCCAAGGCCCAACAATTCGATTTTGGAGATTTGAATGGCGATGGCGTGCTGGATGTGGCTGTGGCGGCCCAAACCTCAGGGGAGTGCGGCGTCATTTTTGGATTGGAAAACGGAGGCTACGATCCCTCAGTGGTGGAACTTGAATCGCACCAAGCCACCGATGTCGCTGTCTTTTCGTTTGAAGGAACACCAAAGCTCCTCACGAATGCGCGGGTGAGGGGTCAAATCGGCGCCCGGACATTGGACCTTGGAACGGGGGAGTGGAGCTATGAGCCTGTGGTTGAGGGCATCCAGTACGTACGGAATTTGACTTCCGGCGACGTCAATGGAGACGGCTTGGACGATGCAGTCATCATGGTTCAAGGGCCCAACTTGTACAACGGAGGTCCTGAACTTTTGTACGTGGCCACCGCTCAACCCGACGGCACGTTTGACGTCGATTACGCGGCCACGGGCACGTACTTCGGTTATGAAGTGAAATTGGCGGACTACGATGGAGACGATGATCTTGATGCTGTAGTAAGCGACTACAATGGAGATCGTGTGGTTGGTCTACGCAACGACGGGAGCGGTCATTTTGTCCTTTCTGACACGCTCATTGCAAGCATCAATGGGTGTGACGATTTGGAGCTTGTTGATCTGGATGGAGACGGGGATCTGGATTTGGCAGCTGCGGCATGGCAAGGTTCAGATGTGTTCTTGGCCCTGAATCAGGGCAATGGCCAATTTGCGACCCCATTTGAGCTCACAGAAACAGGGAGTCGATGCGAAGCGCTTGTTGTGGAGGATTTCAATCAGGATGGCCTCCTCGATGTGGCTGCGTGTTTTGAAAATTCGGGTGACCTGAGGGTTTGGATGAGGACAGCCGCCCTCCAAGAATTGGCGTTTGAGTCTCCACAGGTTCTTCCGCTGGCGAGCGCGCAGGACGTGCAGGGTTCGGATGTGGATGGAGATGGAGATGTCGATTTGCTAGGCGTTGGCTACAACGAATCGGATGTGATGGTGTTTGAAAACAACCTTGGAGTTTTTGAAGAAGGAACCGGTTTGGGCTTTGGCGATGTGAACGGCGCACTTATGCTGACGGCACTCGACGCGGATTTAGACGGCCAAGCTGAAGTCATCGTCAGTGAATACGGAGGGGCGCGTTTCCGCTTGTTTCACGCAGGGACGGGAGCGATTGTGGATTTGGACATGGGAAATGGTCCTCAAAATGCGGCCTTCGGCGATTTCGATGGCGACGGCGACCAAGACGTGGCGATGGCTTTTTATGGCACGGGTGAAATTCGCTGGGCTTCTTTGTTGGAAGGCATGCAGCCTGACCTTTGCTTTGGAAGCGAGGAATTGATCGAGTTTTTGGCCTACTTCCATTGCGAATTGCTGGCAGGTGGCTACACCCCAATGTGTGGGGTGTTCGACTTTGACCTTGATGGCATGGTTGGCGTAAGCGACCTGTGCGCAGCACTTGGAATGTTCGGCGTCGGTTGCAACGACTGATTGCCTTTGGGGGTCAGGGTGCCTGTTTCCGCTTGCGTTCCACAACTTGTCTCATCTGGAATGCTTCCATTGGTCTGTCCAAAGCGATGCTGCGTGGTTGACAAGGTCAAACACCTTTTTGAACCCAGCATCACCACCGTAGTATGGGTCGGGTACATCGCCTTCTGGTAGGAACATGTGCACCTTGTCTTGCCAATCATTCCGGTCTTCTGCAAGCGCCAACACGTCATGTCTGTTGCTGGTGTCCATCACCAAAATGAGGTCGAACCGATCAAAGTCCTTCTTCTTGATTTGACGAGATTCTTGAGCGGCAATTTCGATGCCGTGCCGTCTCATTTCTGCTTGAGCTCGCGCGTCGGGCGATTCGCCGTTGTGGTAACCGTTGGTTCCTGCCGAATCCACTTTGATGCGAAGACCTTTCGTTTGGATGTGACTCCGGAGCACCCCTTCAGCCATCGGTGAACGGCAAATGTTGCCAAGGCAAACGACGAGAACTTGGGAGGGGTGAGGATGATTCATGGATGTCCAGTTGTTTCCACAAACATCGTCATGATTTTAGTCAATCTGAGCTCAAAAAAAAGACCTCCACAAGGGGAGGCCTCTTTTCTTCATCGCTTAGGATTCGGCTCAATGAATGGCCAATTTCTTTTCCAAATCTTCGAGGTACTTGCGGAAGTGCTTGTCGGTCTCGCTGAGGTTGTTGACCGTTCTGCAGGCATGAAGCACGGTTGCGTGGTCCTTGCCTCCGCAGTGCAATCCAATGTTGGCCAAAGACGACTTGGTCATCTTCTTGGCGAAGTACATGGAGATTTGACGCGCCTGGACGATTTCCCGCTTCCGCGTCTTGCTCTTCAGCAGTTCGATGGGCAAATCAAAGTAATCGCACACCACCTTTTGGATGTAGTCGATGCTGACCTCACGTGCGGTGTTCTTGACAAACTTGTCAATCATGTGCTTGGCCAAATCCAAGGTGATGGCCTTGCGGTTCAGGCTTGCTTGCGCAACCAAGGAAATCAAGGCCCCTTCCAATTCACGCACGTTGGTGGTGATGCTGTAGGCGAGGTATTCGATGACCTCGCGGGGCAATTCGATGCCATCGGCATACATCTTCTTCTCCAAAATGGCCATGCGCGTCTCGAGCGAAGGCACTTGGAGGTCTGCGCTCAAGCCCCACTTGAAGCGTGAGAGCAAGCGTTGCTCCATGCCCTGCATTTCCACGGGAGGCTTGTCAGAGGTGAGGACAATTTGCTTCCCGGTTTGGTGGAGGTGATTGAAGATGTGGAAGAACACGTCTTGCGTCTTCTCCTTGCCGCTGAAGAATTGCACGTCGTCAATGATCAACACGTCCATCATTTGATAGAAGTGGCTGAAGTCATTCACCGTGTTGTTCCTCACTGCGTCAATGAACTGATGCGTGAATCGCTCAGAACTGACGTACAGCACGGTTTTGTCCGGCTGGCGGTTTTTGATTTCCAAGCCGATGGCGTGGGCGAGGTGGGTTTTACCCAGCCCAACCCCTCCGTAAATCAAGAGCGGATTGAAGGCGGTTCCCCCAGGTTTGTTGGCCACGGCGAATCCTGCACTGCGTGCAAGGCGGTTGCATTCACCTTCAATGAAGTGGTCAAACGCGTAGTTGGGGTTGAGGTTGGAGTCAATGTTCAACTTGCGCAATCCGGGAATCACAAATGGATTCTTGATTGGCGCGGGTTCGCCGACGATGGGCATGGCCACTTCTGCATTGCGTGTTGCGCGCACTTCGGTGGTGGGCATGCTGACGGTGTATGGGCTGCTGGAGTTTCCACCATGAACGTGTTCCATGATGATGCTGTACTCCAAGCGCGCGTCCTGACCCAGTTCTTTTCTTACCGTTTTGCGCAGTAAGGACACGTAGTGCTCTTCGAGCCATTCGTAAAAGAACTGAGAGGGGACCTGAATCGTCAAAACATCTCCCTCAAGCTTCACAGGCTTGATGGGGGCGAACCAAGTTTTGAACGCTTGCGTGCTGATGTTGTCTCCGATGACTTCGAGGCATCGTGCCCAGACGCTGGCGTGATCTTGGTTCATGGATTCGTGAGCTTTTGAATGAATTTACAGGCGTTGTTTCGCGTCATTTGGATGGAGCCAATCTTGGGCTCGAGTTGACACCAAAACAGAGTGCTAATGTTTGGCGAAACTTTCTCAAAAAAAAATTTCTTACCCCTTGATTTTTGACCATTTCTGACATGTCGAAGAAGTCAAAATTCCCCACTCAAATGTTATGTTTCGACTCCAGTCGAAGTGCGTGTTGAGGCGATGAAAATTGACCGTCACATTTTCAGTGACTTAGGTTACAAAACGAGCTGCATGTGCAATTGCATTGTCATGAGCGTATAAAAATTTGGGATGTGCATTCATCTTTGCACCATGGAACCTTTTGTCAACCGAGACGGCCAAACCTACCATGTCCATCGACTCCGCGTGCGGTATGCAGACACCGATCGTATGGACATGGTGTACCACGGGACGTATGCGGCGTACTTGGAGGCTGCAAGGGTGGAAATGCTGCGCGATTCGGGGTGGGTGTATGCGGAATTGGAAAAGACGGGCACGCTGCTTCCGGTGGTTCAACTCAACCTCACTTACAAGAAGCCTGCCCGCTACGACCAAATGCTTGAAGTCCATACGGTGGTCGCTGAATCGCCCACGTCGAAGATGCGCCTGTTGTGTGAAGTGCGACACGAACAAGAGCTGCTTGTGAAAGGGGAGGTTGTGCTTGTGTTTGTGGATGCGAAAGAAGGTCGACCTTGCCGGCCACCGGTGGGACTTGTTGAACGAATCGCGGAACTTGGATTGATTGTCGATCAGTGATCAAGGATTGATTCCAAAACCTGGACCACATGGTCGCCGAGATGTTGCCAGTCAAATTCCATCGCCTTGAGGCGATAGGCTTGTTTTGACACAGGCCACTCTATCCATTGCTTTTCTCGAAGGGCCTGAAGCCAGTCCTTGTGACCCAAGTAGGGATGATGTTCAGGGGTGGTTTCGGGGTAGGCATGCGCATTGGGTACCCATGGGATGACCTCGCATCGCATGGCCTCGACAATGGACAGGCCAAAGTATTCTTGTTTTGGGTGGACAGGAGCCACATCAGACTGCCAAAGCCACCGCACATAGTCGTCTCGTGAGTCGGCATACCCCCATTGCAAACAGCGGGTTCCCAGCTTGTCGCGCATGGCGTCCCATCCTTCAGGTCTGCGTTCAAAGCCCTCGCCCAAGATCACAAACGACGCAGAGAGTTCGGCTTGCACAACGTCGTTCACGAAACGAACAAAAGCTTCCGCGCCCTTGTCCCAAGACCATCGGTGATTCCAGAGGATGACGGGAGGGGCATTGGGGTCGACCCTTGATGCAGTTGGTCTCAATTCATCCCAATCGGTGAAATCAAGCCCCAAATGCATCACTTGAGACTTGGTGCCGATGCGTTCGGCCAGGGCCGGGATGTGGGGTTTGGGCATGCGTTTCATCCAACGTTGAACCGTGGACAAAAATGCCGTGCGATGGTGCTCGGAGTTGAACCAAACCTGATCCGATGCAAGTGCAGAGCTGATGTTGAGGTAAGCGTAGGTTTGGTCTCGTCCAGCGGCCACGTCACAGTCCGTCGGGGACCATGGAAACGTCAGTTGGTTTTCGTGAAACATGGTCACTACCCGTACGCGATTCCAGCTTGAAGGCATCAATCCTCTCAATTGAGCCACGTCGCACATGTCGGTGGTCAGGACCAAGTCGGGTGCGTCAGTGGCCTCCATCTGACTGGCGAAATGTGCTGCGGCTGCGTGCATGCGCCACTTCCAATGTCTTCCCGGCATGACGTGCATGGTGACCGCGTGTCCAGCCCTTTCCATGATCGACAGGATGCCACATGCCCAGTCAGCGTGGGAGCCGGCATGATAAGGGTCAAGGATCCAAATCTTCATGGTCTTCAAGGAGAGGTTTGTTTTGGCTTCGGATTGCCAAGATGCGCCATGGAGGAAGGTACGATTTGGCCTTGTCATTCCAACTCAATTCTGTGGCGGTTGGAAGGACGGGTTGTCCTGCGTCGACCCAAGCCGCGTGCCAAGCGGCAGCGATCCTCTGTGCGGCGAGGCAGTACCGGGGCCAAGTGTGATGATGGGTTAGGCTGTCCCAAAGCACCAGAGCTTCAGGGGTAGGCAGGAGTTGCATGGTGCGACCACGGCGCCGGAACCCAAAGCCCTGGTCTCGACAAAGGGCTTGCCAAGTTCGTTCTGCGCGGAAAACTTCTGGAGCCAGGGCGTGACTTTCAGCAAGGATTTCCCAAGGCGTCCAGACAGGGTCGAATGCAATGGCCTCCAATTCACAAGGCTTGCAATGACGGGGCACCGAGTTTCCAAGCATCCATTCGACAGCGTACGTTTCCCAGAGCGCATGGATGCCACGTTGGTTGGTGCGTTGTCCGTCGTAATTCCCAGACGTGTGCAGAGGGACATGTGCGTCAGCGAGGTAGTGCCCCAAATCGGCCGCCGCCCGCATGACCATCTCTGGCACAGGAGGAGAGCTGTCCGCGGGTGCCCAAGCACGAACCAGGCGCCAATAGGTTCGCTCCAATTCCCAAGGCAAGGTGCCAAAACGCGAGGGCGACAACCACCCGGAATCTTGGGTCAACAAGATGGATGCATCGCTCCAGGTTGTCCCTTTCAGCACGGTGACCTCGACTGGCAAGTCGTCCACGTCGAGGTAATGCCTCACTGCCTCCAAACTGTCAGTGTGTTTTCGCGAGTCTGCGCTTGTGGCTCCCTCAATCAAGGGCCAGGGGTTGCGTCCCCAAGCTTTGTGCATTGAAGCAGGCAACAGACTCCAAGCTTTGGCATGAAGGGCGCGATGCGGGGCGAAGCCCCAAGAAATGGCGAGGGTTGCAGTCAGCGTCAACGCGACAGCAACACGAAGGTGGTCACACAGCGGTGCTTTCAACGGTTTCATGATTCATTCGAACCAAGGAACCGTTTTCAAGGATGGGAATTGCCGCGCAATTGTTGGGCGTCAAGCAATACTTCACGTCCTCGTTCAAATTCAGTTTGCGGAGGCGACGACGGTGCGAGGAAGCCTTGAGGAAGGCAAACATGTTGTCACGCGACGATCGGAAAATGAATTTTGCCGCAACAGTGCTGTCTTCGTCTGCGAAGAAGCGACCTGACTCGAGGCATTTGTCTGCAATGGCGCCCGCGCAAATCGTGTCTTCCAAGTTGAATTTGTCCTTCCATCCAGAACCCAAGACCAAGATGTCTCGGTTCTGAGCCACCAACCAATCGCACAAAGCGTCGAGGTTGTTCAACGACCCAATCACCACGGTTTCTTTGTCCTTGGCCATGTTGATCGCTTTGGTGCCGTTGGTGGTGGTGAGCACGACGGTTTGGCCTTTCATGCTGGGATCCATGTAGCTGTATGGCGAATTGCCCAAATCAAACCCCTCCACAATCTGCCCGCCGCGTTCCGCCGCCGCCAAGAACCCCTCGGATTGCAGAGCCCGTGCCTCTTCGACGGTGGCCACAGGAATGATTTCTTTCACACCGTGTTCCATCGCTGTGCAGATGGCTGACGTCGCACGAAGGACATCGAGGACGACGACCAGCTGAAAGTTAGCTTCGTACAAATGGTACTCTCCAGGTGAAAAACAAACTTCGATTCGGTTCATGACTCGATTCAGATTCCTGCGACGGGACATTTTCCGCCGTTGTCTTTGACGGGATCAGCCCTTGTAGAAGGGGAAGCGGACCACGTGACACGCAACAGATTTGTTGCGAATGATCACGTACAGAGGCGTGTCCACCGAGGTCAAAGACGCCTCAATGTACGCCATCCCGATTCCGTGGCCCAATGAGGGTGACATTGTGCCGCTTGTGACGTGTCCCACAACCTTGCCATTCGAGTCACAAACGTCGTAGCCCTGCCTCGGAATGCCGCGCTCGTCCATGCGCAGTCCGACCAGTTGGCGCGGGCTGCCATGCTCTTTTTCTGAGCGCAGCGATTCAGCGTCCACAAAATCCTTGTTGAATTTGGTGATCCATCCCAAACCAGCAGCGATCGGTGAGGTGGAATCGTCAATGTCATTTCCATAGAGGCAGAACCCCATTTCCATGCGCAACGTGTCTCGAGCGCCCAGGCCGCATGGCACCACGCCCTGATCCAAGCACGCATCCCAAAGGTCCTGCGCCGCATCAAGCGGCATGTAAATTTCAACGCCTCCTGAGCCAGTGTAGCCCGTGGCAGAGATGGTGACTTGGTGTCCCAGGAGACTTGCCTCCGTGAAGGTGTAGTAGGTCAGGGTGTTCCAGTCGGTGCCATCCTTGCGAACCGGCTTGAGGTTCGAAACCACAGCGTCGGCTTGCGGACCTTGGATGGCCAACAGGGCAATGTCGTCACTTTGGTCTGTGATGAGCACGTTGAAGCCGCGCTGTTGGATTTGGTCTTGAATCCACTGCCAGTCTTTGCCGCGGTTGCTCGCATTCACCACGAGCATGTACTTGTTCTCGGTGTGACGATACACGAGCATGTCGTCGACAATGCCACCTCGCCCGTTGGGCATGCACGCATATTGCACCTTGCCATCCACAAGTTTGGACGCATCGTTCGAACTGATCCATTGAATGAGCTCCAAGGCATCAGGGCCTTCGACCATGAATTCGCCCATGTGGCTGACATCGAACATGCCACATCCAGTGCGCACAGCTTCGTGCTCAAGTTTCAGACCGGCATATTGGACCGGCATGTCGAATCCTGCGAAAGGGACCATTTTGGCACCAGCCGCCAGGTGGGCATCGTGCAGGGCTGTTTTATGCAAGGTCATCGATTCCATGTGGCGAAGTTAGGTAGGCTGCTTCCGGTCCCAGATGGAAAAGGACGTCCAAAATGGACCGTCCTTGCACAAACCCAAGGCGGTCTTCGAACACCTGAGGGTACCGGTCGGTGTCAGTCTGGTGCCACTTTGGTTTGGGGCGCCAGTCGTCGTGTGCTGTGCCGTCGAAGTAGGTGCTGGCGCACTCAGGGTGCACAAATCCCATGGCCTCGCATGCCCAATGGGTGGAAGCGATCGCGGCGTCAAGCCAGGAGTTGCCCGGAAGCAAATGGGTGTGTGCCCAATGTTCAATTTCTGGGAAGTAATGGTCGAAGTAGGGGGTGCGCCCGCAGTGGGTTTGCAGGCCCTTCAGAAGCATGCCCGGGGCTATCCGGTCGGTGAACAAAATGTCCTTGACGCATCTGGTCTGTGCATTCCTCCTCTGCACGGGCAAGGTGACTGCGACAGGACCCTGACCACTGACCAGAAACACCCTGTTGCGAAGGCTTTGTTTCACGTAGTGCTCGTGCACGCACACCGCGGATGCTGGCCGTTGGGCCAATTCAAACCATCGGAAAGGAGGGAAGGTGGCCGCGGGAAGAAGGGCAGGCTGCGTCGCCTGTGATGTCATTTGACCGACGTCATCATGCGATCCCAACGGATTTTGGACTCTCCGTGTTGGGCCTCGTTTTGCTTGCTGAACCAAATGAATGAAGCCCGGCCGACAACGTGGTCTTCAGGGACAAAGCCCCACATGCGACTGTCGGCGGAGCGGTGACGGTTGTCGCCCATCATCCAGTATCCATCCATCCCAAACGTGTACGTGTCCGTCAATGTGCCATCAATCAAGATGTCCCCATTGGGCCTTTCTTCCAGATTGTGGTCTTCGTAGGCGGTGATCCAACGTCGGTACAAATGCATGTTGCGCTCGGTCAGTTCAACGGTCATGCCCTTCTTGGGAAGCATCACCGGCCCATAGTTGTCAGGATCCCATTGGTTGAATTCTTCGTCCCAAACGTTGGGGAACATCTCCAACCTTCCGCGCCGATGGGCGTTGCTCATGGGCTCCACGCCGGACGACAAGGATTCGATGGCACGGGCTTCTGTTTCAGTCAAGGCCATCACCGCGGCGATGCCTTCCGGTACGGCGCTGACAGGTCCCAAGTCGAGTTTGGTGAGTTCGAGCTTTCGGAAAGCCATTTGGGCCGCGGCCTGGCTTTCAAACAGGACGCGGTACTCCTTTTGGAGTCCCTCGGGGTTGTCAACGGGCTCGCCGTCAATGTGAAGCTGGCCATCCACAATGCTCACGGTCTCGCCTGGAAGCGCGACGCATCGCTTGACGTAGTTCTCCATTTTGTCTACAGGCCTGGCGCGCAATCCGGGCTTTCTCAAGGCCTGTTTTCGGGCCCCGTCCAGGTATTTGTCAGGATCGAGGGCAAACGTTTGGACGTCACCTCCGGCGCGTCGAATGCCCTCTCGGCGCAACAAGGCGTAATAGTCGTGCCCGACGAGGTTGGGGTCCACGTACACCGTGTCCCCATGCGGGAAGCTGAAGACCACTGCGTCGTAGCGCTCCACATCTTTGAAGCCAGGCAGCCGGAGGTTGGGCAGAGAGAACCAGCTCGTGTAGCTTGGCGTCAAGCCACCAGGGAGGGCGTTGTGCACAAAGGGCATCGTGAACGGGGTGCGCGGAAGTTTGGGGCCATAAGAGGTTTTTGACACCACCAGATAATCGCCCACCAGCATGCTTCCTTCCATCGATGGGGTCGGGATGGTGAATGGCTCCACAATGAGCATCCTAAGCGATCCTGCCACCACCGTCGCCCAAATCAGGGCTTCACTCCATTCCCTCGCCGTGGATTTGCGGGTTTTGGACCAGTCGCGTTTGCCGATCCACGCATCGTGGCCTTGGCGCAGTTCCCAAAGTCCCCACCAAGGCAGCGCCCCCATGACCCACTGGTCCTTGAGTCCACGCCGACCAAACGCCAGTCCGAGCTCAACATGCATCACCGTGAGCATGATGAGGTTGATGCCAGGCACGAGCAAAAACACCGCCCAATACCAGGGGCGCTCAATGAGCCTCAGCCAGGCAAAAAAGTGAAGACCTGGCACGGCGCCCTGCCAAGCCTTTCCGTCGGGGTTGTGTCGTTTGATCAACGCAGGCAGCGTGACGAGCTGAAGTACAATGGCCAGCAGCAACAAGATCCAGGGAAGAAGTGTCATGTTTGGAAGAGGTCAGTCATGGTGTACAGGCCAAAATCGCGTTTTAGGTGCCGATGCCACGTCCAGCGCAGCGCCCAAACGGCGCCTTCCGCAAACCCGAGTCGGGATTTGGCTTCGTGTTGCAAAACAACGGAATCGTGGGCAGAGTCCCACGCCAAAGCATGCAAACCGATCACTTCGCCTTCGCGTAGGCTTTCGATGGGCAGATTTTGAGACCACCCGCCTTGAATGGCATGCTTTTGAAGCGTGATGGCCGTTCCACTTGGAGCGTCTTTCTTGTGGACGTGATGCACCTCGCGAATGTGGCCCCTGTATCCTGGAATCTTGTCAAAAATTCCGGCAGCGTGTTGCGCGATTTGGTTGAGGGCGTGAACCCCAGGGCTGAAGTTGGTGCTCCAAAACGCGGTGCCCTCTGCGGTCGCGATGGCTGTCTCAAGTTCCTTGAGTCGGTCGAGCCACCCGGTGGTCCCCGTCACCACAGGTACCTTGGCACCCACGCAACGCATCACATTGTCGAATGCGGCGTCCGGGGCCGTAGCCTCGAACACCAGCCCTTCAGGAGTCCATGCTTCACCTGCATGGACAGCCTCACGCACGGATCCTCCTTGATCCATCCAGGACTCAGCCACGGCAGAGCCCAATTTACCGGCACCCACCACGAGGAGGGGCGGAATGGCCTCAGGCATGGGGAGGTCAGCGCTCATGTCGGGTGAAATTCCAGGTCAAATGAACGGAGGGGACGCCCCACATGGTGCCGCTGCGCAAGGTCAGGGCGTCCGACGTGTCGAGGTTTCGCAACATTGCACCCGTGTTGGCGTCGAGCACTTGCAGTCCGTGCGCAACGAGAAACCCCAAAATGCTCAAGTCTCGGTTGCGTCTGTAGAAATACGCGCGGTCTTCCAATTGGTCTTCCGAAAAGAAGTTGCCGTTGGCGTCTGTCAACACGGCGACAGTGTTGGGGTCATCGTCGGACACGGCGATCAAGTCGTCGATGCTTGCCCGCATTTCTCTGGCGTTGTCCCGTGTAGCCCAAGCGGCGTAGCCCATCCCACCCCAAACCAAAGGGACCTTCCACCATTGGCGGTTTCGGATTTGGCCTGATCCTGGCAAACATGCAGCCCAAATCGTGGTTCGCTTCACCCTCAGCGCGGTGCTGTCAGGCGCTGTCATCGTGGTGGTGGCGTCTTGCCCCTGTGCTTGGAGAGCGGTCCAGCACATGTGGGCCGCAAGCAACAATGAAATCCAAAGAACGCGACTCACCCCAGACCCAGTTTGGCCAACACGGCCTCCAGTTCGTCAAATGTCTTGTACGAAACTGTGAGTTGGCCGCCTCCTCGCTGGTTGCGCTTCATGGCAATGGTCGCTTGTGTGCTGCTCAACTTGGTGCGAATCAAATTCAACGCTTGTTCTTCGTCAGCTGACAACGACTCCCGCTGTGGCGAGGCGGATTTGTGTGCAGGCGCTTTCCAGCCGCCTTGCTTCACCCAACGTTCTAGCTCTCTCACACTCACGCCTTCGGCAACGGCTTTTTCAGCCAGAGCAATCTGAGTGTATTTGGCATCGGCGCCACGGAGTCCTGCAAGGGTTTTGGCATGACCAAGGCCCAGCTGACCTGAGCGAAGCATGGCTTGGAGTTGCTCAGGCAAGTCCAACATGCGCAGGAAGTTGGCCACAGAAGACCTGCCCATGCCAACGCGCATTGCAAGCGCTTCCTGGGTCAAGTCGCATTCCTCCATCAAGTGACGGAAGGACATGCCCACTTCCAGAGGATTCAGATCCTGACGTTGGATGTTCTCCACCAAAGCCATTTCCAAAAGACTCTGGTCGTCAGCTTCTCTGATGTAGGCTGGGAGTTCAGTGAGTCCGGCTTGCTGTGCCGCTCGGAACCGTCGCTCTCCGGAGATGATCTGAAACTTGGAAGCCCGGATCTTTCGCAGGGTGATCGGCTGGATGATGCCGTGCGCCTCGATGCTCGCAGCCAACTGTCGCAATCCACCTTCGTCGAATTCACGTCGGGGTTGGTTGGGGTTGGCCTCGATGTCTTGAATTCGGACATGCTGAACTGCATTCACGTGTCCACCCGCAGACGTTGAGCTCGGGAAGCCACGCACTTCATCGGGGTGGTTGGTGACCGAGTTCTTCTCCTGTGGGGTGCCTCCCAACAACGCGTCCAGTCCGCGTCCCAATCCACGAGGTTTGGTCATGACGACAGGTACTTGTCTTCGGTCCGAATGTGCGTCATGTTGTTCTTCTGCAGCAATTCGCGGGCGAGGTTGAGGTAGTTGACCGACCCCTTGCACGTCGCGTCATGCAGAATGATGCTTTCCCCATGACTTGGCGCTTCTCCGAGTCGCGTGTTGCGGTGAATGACCGTCTGCAATACCAAATCTTGGAAATGCGTCCGCACCTCATCCACCACTTGGTTGGCCAAGCGCAGCCGCGTGTCGTACATCGTGAGCAAAATGCCTTCCACTTCCAGCGAGGGATTGAGTTGGTTCTGGACAATTTTCACTGTGTTGAGCAACTTGCCCAAACCCTCGAGCGCGAAGTATTCACACTGGACAGGCACCATGACGCTGTCTGCCGCAGTAAGCGCATTCAACGTCAACAACCCGAGGCTTGGAGAGCAATCGAGCACGATGAAGTCATAGTCATCGCGAACGGTCTCAAGCGCTGCCCGCAATTTGCGCTCACGTTGCTCGACGTGAACGAGTTCGATTTCAGCCCCGACCAAGTCCAGGTTGGTGGGCAAAATGTCGAGGTTGGGGGAGGACGATGGGCGGATGGCAGATCGAATGTCAACCTCGCCTGAAACCACTTCATAGCTCCCGTCAGCAACGGTGCGAGGGTCAATCCCGACGCCACTTGAAGCATTGGCTTGTGGATCCAAATCCACCAACAGCGTTTTGAATTCAAGGACGCCGAGGCAGGCGCCCAAATTGATGGCCGTCGTGGTCTTGCCTACGCCGCCTTTTTGGTTCGCAATGGCGATGATTTTGCCCATGGTTGCTGTGTTTCCGCGTTTGAGCGAAAGTTACAGACCGTGGGGGCTGAGCAGGGAGGGAGTTTTGCACACTCACCCCGTCCTTTATCAAAGAATCAGAGGTCGTCGAAGGCGATGTCGTCCTCGCTTTTGCCTTCAGAATGTTCTTCGGCAGGGGTGTTTTCACTCGCCTCTTCGTCACCTTGAACTTCCTCTTGAGCTTGAGCTTGACGCTCCGCGATGGGGTCTCTGAATTCCCCCGTTTCCATCAGCTCTTTGATCTTGTCAACGGCGTCCAAGAACCCATCTTCAAACTTGTCAAAGTCTTCTCGGTAAAGGAAGATTTTGTGCTTCGAGTAGCTCACGTTTCCGTGATCGTCGAAACGTCGTTTGCTCTCCGTGATGGTCATGTACAGGTCCTTGCCCCGCGTGGCCTTCACATCAAAAAAGTAGGTCCTCTTCCCAGCGCGCACAGGCCGGGAGTAGAGTTCATCTTGGTTCTCGTAGCTCGACATGATCGTTCTCTTCTTGGGGTCAAGGTAGGCAAATTCCTACCAATGAATTCAACGAATCAAGAACATGTGCCCTCTGACTTCGCGTGGGTATCCGATTTGGTCAGTGTAAGTAACTTGGAAGATGTACATCCCACTTGGGCAATAGTGTTGGCCGTCGTCTCGGAATTGACCGAGCCATGGGGTTTTGGGGTCGGTGGTTTCAAACACCGTTTGTCCCCATCGGTTGGTGATGCGCAGATCATAGGCAGTCACCCCGCTGACAATTGGAATCCAAACGTCGTTGAGGCCATCTCCGTCTGGTGTGAACGCATTGGGGGCGTAGAAGGTCGAGCCGCTGACCGCGACGTCGGCTTCTGCAATGTCGGTGCACCCAAACTCGTTGATCACCGTTTGGGTCACTGTGAATAAACCTCCGTCAGAAAATGCGTAGGATTGTTCGCAGCCATTTTCTCCTTGTCCGTCTCCGTAGTTGTAAAAACAGTCCACTTCGTCGTCGCCTGCATAGCCCACCCAGATTTGGGGATTCAGGATGTCCACCTCCAAAGGGTTGATGGCCAAATTGGCCTCAGGGGTGGGGTGAACCTGAATCATTTGGTCGGAGGTCAAGGACAGGCTACGCTCGCAAAATCCCCCCGTTTCCATTTCGAGCGACACCACATAGGACCCAGACATTTCGTAGATGTGGTTGGGGTTGACTGCAGTGGAGGTGGTTCCATCGCCAAAATCCCAAACGTAGCTCGTCGCCGTTTCGGTGATTGAGAGGTTGGAGAAGCTCACTGTGTGGGCGGGGCAACCGTTCCATGGACCAGCATCAAATCCAATTGTAGGCTCAGCGATGACCACGAGCTCGTCAGAAAAAGATTGGATGCATCCCTCCAAGCCAGGAACGCTCGCAGTCAAGGTCACCTCGTAGGTTCCGGGTTCCGAGTACAACAGACCAGTCACCGTTGAACCATCTGTTGCGCTCAGCGTTGTGGCTCCGCCGAAATCCCACTCGTAGATGGTGTTTTCATCGACGGATGCAGTCCCAGTCAGTTGATAGAAATGATCGTCAAAGCAGTCGGGGTCAGGCATGTCGAAGGTCGGCTCGAGCAGGAATTGGACTTCCACTTCCGCAGTGGTGACATCTGGGCATGTGAATGGCGCTTCCGCAGTCAAGGTGATGACGTAGGTGCCTGTGTCCGGGAACGTGTAAGTGGGGCTGACGTCCGTGCTTGTTCCATTGAGTCCGCCGTTGAATCCGTCTCCAAAATCCCAGTAAAACGACTCTCCATTTTCCGACAGGTTGTTGAAGTCAAGGGTCAACCCCCCGCAGAATTGGTATTGATCTTCCACCACCGCCACAGGACTCGCTGGGGCTTCCCAAATGAGTGTGGCATCGGCGGTGCAGCCGTTGTTGTTGACGTTCACACTGGCTTCCCAAGTGTCTGCATTCCCAAAGAACACTCCGTCGGGCGATGCGGTGTTGGCCACTTCAGGGCTGCCGCTTTCAAACGTCCACAGGAGTTGGGCATCTCCCGTCAGGTTTCCTGTCACGTCGAAGTCGAAATACGTATCCTCATCTTCTTCGCAATTGAAGCCGGAAACCACAATCTCAGGTTCAAGCGGTTGCCAAACTTGATACAGCACTTCTGACGTGTCTGCGCAAGGCCATCCAGGATTGACAATCAAGGTGACCCAATAGTCTCCCGGCTCGGGCCAAGTGTAGGTGGGCTCAAATTCGTCGCTGACGTCGGCTGTGCTGCCGGGCACCCCAAAGTCCCATGCGTAGCTCGAGCCGTTGATGGAATTGTTGGTCAGGGTCATGGTCTCTCCAATGCACAATTGCTCAGGTGCCTGTTGTGCAACCACCGATTGGATGTTGGGATCGCAAAGGGTGACGTTGAATTGGAAATCGCGCATGGTGGTGCTGAGCAAAACCCCGTCGCGGTATTCAGACACACAGATGCCAATGGCGTATTGACCTGGGGCAGTGGGGGTCCCAGTGATGACACCTGTAACCGGGTCAATGCTCATGGCCGGGTCAGACGTGATGGGGTAGTCGCCGCTGAAGGCCCCAACGTACGCCACTTCTTGGTAAGGCGGAGATGCCGGAGGATTGGGAATCGGGCTGTCGTAACCGCCACCGCCATCGGTTCCACCGCCATCGAGAGGAGCACAAAAAGAGTAGACGAGCTCATCGCCATCGGCATCCAAGGCACTGTGGTTCCAGGTGAATTCGAAGTTCGCGCACACGGCCACAGGGGGCAATTCAAGGAAGGTCGGAGAGCTGTTGACAAACGCATTGGGGATGCCGATGTCTCCTGGGATGTGTGCGACAAATGTGGCACCAGGGTTGTCGTTGCCTCCGAAGTTTTGCAGGTTGGAAATGGAGGGGTTGCGACAACATCTCTGCCAGACCAAATCCCACCCGTAATTCGTGGCAGGAAGATCCACAGTGGTGCTGTAGATGGCTTGTTCAATGCACAGTTCCGGTGGAGGTGTGCCGCACGGATTCCCCAGGACAACTGGAACTTCAGTCACGTTGGATTGCACCAAGGGAATGGTGAGTACATCATTGAAGCCGATGGCTCCAGAACCACTCCACATTCCGATGTACACTTCATCGTCAAACCCAGTGCCCAAGGTGTTGGCCGGTCCGCAATCTCGGAACACAGTCAGCGTGATTGCATAACTGTTGCCACCAACATGTGCATAGGTCAGTTCACCCCCAACCAAGTGGGTGGCATGGGCGTTGCCGCCAATCAGCAAGCCCCAAATCAAGGCCAGCACTTGAATGCACTGCTGTAGTGGATGGCGGTTGGGACTCATGCAGGTCGTGTGCGTACGCGAGTTTAGAACGGCATTGTGAAAGATAACGTTGCATGAACGCAAAACGTGGATTGCTTGTTCAAGCGGTGTCAATTCCGTGCAGGGGTTTCGCAGTACCTTAGAACCGTGGAAGAACAACATTCGGAGCGCCAAGAGGAGAAAAAGCCTGTGGCGGAAAAGGTTCGTTTCGAGGACCTTGATTTGCATCCAGACATTGAAGACGGACTATGGTCCATGGGGTTTGAGACGGCCACGCCCATTCAGGGCCAGGCCATCCCTCACGCCATCAAAGGCAAGGATATTTTGGGCATTGCACAAACCGGAACCGGCAAGACGGCCGCGTTTTTGTTGCCGACGATGGACCGCATCATGGACACGCCCAACGACGGCAAGGTCAAAGCATTGGTCGTGGTTCCCACCCGAGAGCTGGCCGTTCAAATTGACCAAGCTGCGCAGGGATTCGCCTATTACACGGGCATCACATCCTTGGCGATTTACGGCGGAGGAACCGGCAAGGAATTTGCACAGGAGAAGAAGGCCCTCACCGAGGGCGCGGACATCATCATTGTCACACCAGGTCGCATGCTGTCCCATTTGACGTTGGGATATGTGGATTTGTCCTCGTTGGAGGTGCTCATTTTGGATGAGGCAGACCGCATGCTCGACATGGGTTTCCACCAAGACATCATGAGGATCGCGCAGCATTGTCGTCCCGAACGTCAAACGTTGCTGTTCTCCGCCACCATGCCAGATCGCATGCGCACCTTGGCACACGACCTGCTGAACGACCCTGTGACTGTGCAACTTGCGCTGAGCAAGCCTGCCGCCAAAGTCAAACAGGGCGCGTACATCGTGTTTGATCACCAAAAGGATGCGGTGCTCGTCGATGTGCTCAAGGATCGCAATGTCAAAAGCGGAATCGTCTTCACCTCCCGCAAACGCACGGTGGGCCAAGTGGTTCGCGCACTTCGAAAGGCGGGCATCAAGTGTGGTCGCATGTCGAGCGACCTAGAGCAGTCGGAACGCGAAGAAGTGATGTTGGCGTTCCGCCAGCAAAAGCTGCCCATCCTCGTGGCCACAGACGTGGTGTCGCGCGGCATTGACATTGACAGCATCGAGCTTGTGGTGAACTACGACGTTCCCCCAAACGAAGAGGATTACGTGCACCGCATTGGCCGAACCGCGCGGGCGGAACGCAAAGGTGAAGGCATCACGCTCGTGACGCCAGACGACATGCGTCGATTTGGCAACATTGAAAAGCTCATTGAAAAGGAAGTGCCCAAACTGAAAGTGCCTGAAGCACTCGGCGATACGCCCACGTATGACCCCAAGTCCTCGGGTTCTCGTGGCGGCGGTCGTGGCGGCAATCGAGGCGGTGGGGGACGACACGGTGCCGGACGTCGCCATGGTGGAGGTCACTCCAGTGGCGGTCGTGGAAAAGATGGTCAGGGCGGAGGGAAGTCCTTTCGCAGAAAAGGCAAGCCGGGTGGCGGTGGTCGTCGCGGTGGTTCCGGTGGCCAATCGCAGGGATCATGAATTTGTCGCCTGAAGCGTGGAAGGCCAAGCTTTCTGATGAGGAGCATCGTGTGATGCGTGAGTCGGGCACCGAGCGCCCGCACACCAGCAAGCTCAATGCGGAATGGCGAGAGGGTTTGTATCACTGCAAGGGGTGTGGCAAAGCGCTTTTCGAAAGTCCCTCAAAGTTTGACGCAGGATGCGGTTGGCCGAGTTTCGACCGGGAGGCTCCTGAAGCCAACATCACCCAAGTGGTGGACCGATCGCATGGCATGATGCGCGTGGAAGTGCGCTGCTCAGGTTGCGACAGCCATCTCGGTCATGTCTTCCCCGACGGCCCTACAGAAACCGGGACGCGGTATTGCATCAATGGCGTCTGCCTCACCTTCACCCCTCAGGGCTGAGCTTCAAGCTCCGTTGGGAGAGTTGCGCGAGGTCCAGATCCAAAGCGCAATGCCTGCAAGCATGGTGCACACGGAGATGAGCTCTGCTTGGGTCATGGTGATTCCCAACAAATCAAACGTGGTGTTGACCCGAATTTTCTCCACCCAAAACCGCTCAAAGCCGTTGAACATCAGGTAGGCAGCAAACATTTTGCCGGGCGTTTGCCAGCGCTTACGCATGCCCCACAAAAACGCGAACCCAATGACCGCGGCCGTGGTTTCGTAGATGGGGGTGGGGAATACCGCGGGGTCGAGGTAGGTGCCGTAGCCTTCGAACGAGGGCCAAGGCTGCGTGGAGGGATCGATCAATTTGCCGGTGTATCCCGCCGCCCGTGGCCCGTATACGGCATTGACGTTGTTGGGGTAACTGTAGGCCCACACCCAATCAGGTGCCCATGAAAGCCAATCGGGTTTGGGAAACGGGTTGGGGATGCCCCAGTCGCCGTCGCCGCTGATTTGGCATCCCATCCGACCAATGCCGTATCCCAGCATCAAACCTGGCGACGTGGCGTCGGCCAAGCGCAGGAAATTCATCTTGTTGCGACGGGCATAGACGTACACCGAAATCCCGCCTACGAT
>JBELLK010000018.1:0-20109 GCA_042088625.1 Flavobacteriales bacterium | reverse complement strand
GCCTTGAAAGAGTGTGCCCGCGTTCACCACCAAATGGAGGACCTTCCATCCAAGCACGAAGCCCATCAACGCCTGGATGGCCAAATCGATGGGGTTGGGGGCTTCCCCGATGACTTCGCTGGATGTTTGGGATGTGAAGTTGCCCAACGCCGCATGTCGCTTCAATTCACGCCCCAGCAATCCATGCGCAACGAGAAAGGCCAACGCCACGAACAGTCCAAAACTGTTGATCAATTTCAGTGCGGGCAATTCCCACCCAAACAAGTCAAGAAAGGCGTAATACAGGTTGGGATACATGAGGCGAAGCTACGTCAGTCAGTTCAGGGAAGCGTGAACCCACCCCAACGGGTCGATCCGATCCAATTTGACCATTCGAATGTCATTGCCCTGCACCAAATTCGCCGGCGCCGCCACCCGAATGTAGTTGGGCGTATATCCCATCCGAAGGCCATCTTCCACGGCCTCTTCGAACAGGACAGGAAGCTCTGACCCGAGGAACGCTTCGTAATGAGCGCGCTGGGCTTTCAGGCTCACGTTGCGCAAGGTCTTGTTCCGTTCTTTTCGGTCTGGCACAGGGACCACCTCTTCGATTCTCAAGGCAGTTGTATTGGGTCTTTCGCTGTAGGTAAATACGTGCAGGTAGCTGATTTGTAATGATTTGATAAAATCAACTGTCGACAAAAAGTGTTCCTTGGATTCACCTGGAAAGCCCACAATCACGTCAACGCCTATGCTCGCGTGGGGCATGAGATCTCGGATGCGCTCAATGCGGCTGGCGTACAAATCCGTTCGGTAGCGACGGCGCATTGCAGAGAGCACTTCGTCGGAACCCGACTGCAAGGGGATGTGAAAATGAGGTTGAAACTTGGCAGAGGTGCTGACAAAATCAATGATCTCATCGGTCAGCAAGTTGGGCTCGATGGAGGAGATGCGGAAGCGTTCTACGCCGTCAAGCGTGTCGAGCGCCCGCACCAAATCGAGCAACGTTTCGCCATGGGCCACGCCAAAGTCTCCAATGTTCACGCCGGTCAACACAATTTCCTTGGCTCCGTCGGCAATGGCTTTCTTGGCTTGAGCCAACGTGTCGGCCACGTTGGCGCTTCGCGACCTGCCACGCGCCAACGGAATGGTGCAAAAGGCACAGAAGTAGTTGCATCCGTCTTGGACCTTGAGGAAGGTGCGGGTTCGGTCCCCGCTGGAAAAGCCCGGGATGAAGTCGCGCACTTCCTTGATCTCTCCAGCAATTGCCAAAGCGTGTGCTCGCTTCTGTGCTCCTTCCAAATGCGCCACGAGATTGAATTTCTCGCCTGCACCCAACACGAGGTCGACGCCTTCGATGCCTGCGATTTCATCCGGCTTCAATTGGGCGTAACATCCGACCACCACTACGAAAGCCTCGGGGTTGCTTTGCATTGCCCTGCGGACTGCGTTGCGACATTTGGCATCGGCGTGGTCCGTGACACTGCATGTGTTGATCACGACCACGTCAGGGGCATCGTCGATGTGAACCCGCGCATAACCAGCCTCGGTCAGCTGTTTGGCCAAGGTGGACGTTTCGCTGAAATTCAGCTTGCATCCGAGGGTGTGAAAGGCTGCTTTAAGTCCCGTCGCCATGGGCACAAAGGTACACTTGGTGCTTGGATGCAACCTTGTCCATTTGAAGGGTGTTAACTTGCCGGACCTTCAGTGGTTTGAGACCGCCGAGGGTGCATTGAAAATTGAAACCATGACCTCTCCATTCCGCCTTTCAGCCATTGCCGCCTTGGGATTAGGCCTCGTTCAAATGAGCCATGCCCAGACCTTCACCAACGCCAACAATCTGTTGCCCGACCAATACAACAGCGGAGGCTGCATTGGATTCGCCGACCTCGACGGCGACGGGTTTGATGACTTGATTGTGCTTGATCAAAGCCGCAACCTCCACACGCTGTACCAAACCACGGTAGGCGAGTTTGTCGATTACGACTTGGGTCAAGTCAGTGGCGCCAGCCAATGGGGGATGTGTGTGGCGGATTTTGACAACGACGGCCACAAAGACGTGTTCAGTGGAGGCTCGTACGACGGCGTGTTCGTCCAACACATCACGGCTCCGGGAGTCAGCACGCCCATGTCCCTGGCCGACGGCAGCATGTTCATGCAGGCATGCAACTGGGTTGACATTGACAACGACGGAGTACTCGATGTCTTCGGATGCCACGACGATGCGTTGAGCCGCATGTGGCGAGGCAGTGAAGATGGCACGCTTACGCCTGCCCCTGAGTTCATTGACCTCACCGACTATGACCTTGCCGACTACCAAGGCAACGATCACAGTGGCAACTACGGCACCGTGTGGACTGACTTTGACAGCGATGGCGACATTGACTTGTTCATTGCCAAGTGCCGTCAGTTCGTGAACGATCCCAACGATCCTCGTCGCATCAACCAGTTGTGGGTGAACGACGGCAATGGTGGTTGGACTGAAGAGGCCCTTGAGCGAGGCTTGGTCTTGTACGAGCAGAGCTGGACGACGGACTTCGCCGACATTGACAACGACGGGGACTTTGATTGTTTGGCCACCAACCACAGTTCCACCATCAAGCTCCTTGAGAACGATGGCACAGGTTACTTCACGGACATCACGCCAGGAAGCGGCTTGGAAATTTCTGGGTTCTTCCTCCAGGCCAAATTGGACGACTTCGACAACGATGGCTTCGTGGATTTGATCTACACTGGCGGCGACGATGGTTTTTTTCGGAACAACGGGGATGGTACGTTCACGGAGATGCCCAACACGTTTCCTTACGGAGACACCATGCACAGCTTTGCCTCAGGTGACGTCAATCGCGATGGTCAGTTGGATGTCTACGCCAGCTATGGCGACAGCTACGTGTCTCCGGACAACAACAATGCTGACATCCTGTGGTTGAACGAAGGAAACGACAACCACTGGATTGCATTTGATTTGGAAGGTTTTGAAAGCAACGTCGATGCAGTGGGGGCCAAAGTGATTTTGACGGGCGACTTCGGCACCATGGTCCGCGAGGTGCGCGGTGGCGAGAGCTATGGAATCACCTGCACCTTTGCCTGCCGCTTTGGACTGGGTGCCCACGAAACCGTGGATCAAGCGATTGTGAAGTGGCCGAGTGGATTCGAGACGGCGATTGCCAACCCAGAAATCGACCAATACCACACCGTGTTGGAAGTGCCGTGCACCACGGATGTGACTGCCACGGCCAGCGCCACGTCGTTCTGCCCTGGAGAGGTGATCACGGTGACTGCACCGGCTGGTTTTGCCACTTATCAATGGTCCAATGGTGCAGAAAATGCCTCCGTCGAGGTCTCAGAGCCAGGGGCGTACTCAGTGGTTGTGTACGATGCTGAAGGCTGTGCCGGAATTTCCAATTTGGTCACTCTGGTTGAAATTGTGGGCAATGCGCCTACCATCTCATTGGACGGTGAAAGCGATTTGTGCGATGGCAGCACCTTGACCTTGACTGCTTCAGATGCGGACAATTACACGTGGTCAACGGGGGAGGAAACCCAAAGCATTGAGGTCACCACAAGCGGCTCGTACGCTGTGTTCTCTGTGGACATTTGCGGCAATGCCGGCACCTCAGACACGTTGACCGTGCAAGTGTACGACGCTCCCTTGAGCAATCCGGAGGTGAGTGACGACGTCTTGCTCGACGCTCCGGCCACCGTGGATCTGACCGCGACCGGAGAAAACGTGCGGTGGTACGATTGGCCGACCGGTGGCACCCTCCTTCACGAGGGCAACGACTTTTCGCCCGAGGTGAGCGCCACCACCACGTTTTGGGCAGAGGATGCGCGCATCACCCAAGGCGAATCTCAAACGGGAGGGGAGATGTCCAACCAAGCAGGTGGAGCGTATCATTCCAACAGTGCGCGGTGGATGGAATTTGACGTTCACGAAGAAGTGCGATTGAACAGTGTGACCTTGTTCGCCAATGGCACCTACGAGCGCAGCTTTGAATTGATCAACGCGTTTGACATGGTTCTTGAAAGCACGACTGTGCTTGTGGAGGACGGCACGTTTGTGCTTGAATTGGATTGGGACATCCAGCCAGGACAAGGCTATGGATTGCGCTGCGTGACTGAAGATCCGCAACTCTGGCGTGAAGGAACCAGTTCTGACTTGAACTATCCCTACGAAGTGGGTGATTTGTTGACCATCACCAACAGCACGGCTGGACCAAGTCTCGACTACTATTACTTCTTCTACGATTGGGTGGCTGAAGTGAAGCCCATTGAGTGTGTTTCCGAGCGAGTCGGGGTCACAGTGACGGTGAACGGCACTTCCGACATCCAAGATCTTGTCATTGATTCCTGGCAAGTGATGCCCAATCCGGTTTCACAGGGAGAAGCATTGACCTTGCCAGGCCTGCCCGCAGGCACAGTTGTGAATGTGATGGACAACCAAGGGCGCTTCGTGCACTCAGGTGCTTGGACGGGTTCACTTTCAGTCGATTGGCCGGCGGGTTGGTATGCTGTGCGTGCCTTCCACGATCACGGCATCGAAAACCGTGCCTTGGTCGTGCGCTGAGCGCATTTTCAAGAACATCTCCAATTCAAGGCGGGACCGAGGAGTCCCGCCTTATTTTTAGGCCATGGGATTGGTCAGCGTGTTGACGAGATGGGTGCCTAGAACGGTGCTTCAGCGTGGGGCTCATTTGGCGTTGCAGACGGTTGCGTGGACGTATTCTGGGTCCACCCTGGAGGACCCAATCGTGGGGAAGTTGTACCGCAAAATGCTGCCTTATGGACGCGTACGCAGTCGACCAAACGCGTTGGCTCCTCACAGTTTGAGCTTGGAACGCCATCGGGCGGTCTGGGCGTTCATGCAACAGCGTACGTCTTTTTTCGAAGCGCCGCTTCGCATGTTGCATTTGGCACCTGAGTATTGTTACCTCAAGCGCTTCAGGAAGTTGCCCAACTTGGATTACGTCACGGCTGATTTGAACAGCCCTTGGGCGGACCACCATTTTGACTGCCATGACATTCCCTTTGAGGACAATTCATTCGATGTGGTCATGGCCAACCATTTGCTCGAGCACGTGGCGGACGATCGTCGCGTGATGCAAGAATTTTTCCGGGTCATGAAACCAGGGGGCTGGGGCATTTTTCAAGTTCCCATCAACTACCAAGATCCAGAGACAGCGGAAGACCCCAATGTGACTGACCCCATGGAGCGCGAGCGCTTGTATTGGCAACAAGACCATGTGCGACTGTACGGTCACAAGGATTATCCTGAGCGATTGCGTGATGCTGGATTCCACGTCGAAGAGGTCGACATGCTCGACATGCTCGGAGAGGAGACTTTCAAGAGGTACAGCCTCGGGGAGGAACGCTGGGTCTACTTCGTCACCAAGTCGTGAGCCTGGTCACAACGCCTTGATGGAGGCCACACGGGTTCCTTCGACGGCATCGACGAAGGCTTGGACCTGGGCCAATCGAACGTCGACTTCAAGGGAACACGAGATTTGGAAATCGGTCTTGGCTGGGGCCAAATCCCAGCGCTTCAACAAGCCCATCACGACACCCATGTGTTCGTATTGAAATGATATCTCATGCCGTTGGGTGCGCACGCATTGAATCACCTTTCCGTTTCGCAATGCGTCTGCAGCCCCTTCGCGGTATGCTTCAATGAGGCCACCAACGCCGAGCTTGGTGCCGCCGAAATAGCGCACAACAGCAATCAAGACCATGGTCAGTTCATTTGAGCGGATGACCCCCAAAATTGGAGGTCCTGCGCTGTTGCTTGGCTCTCCGTCGTCGCTTGATTTGAATTGTGTGCCCTCATGGCCAAGCATCCACGCATAAGCCACGTGACGGGCACTGTGGTGCATTTTTCGCAGGGACTGGAGGTGGCGTTTGGCTTCGTCTTCGTCGCGGATGGGCCATCCGTAGCCGAAGTGTTTGGACCCTTTGGCTTTGAAAAGGCCTTCGCAAGGCCCTTCAAGGGTCAAGTACGTGTCCGTTTCATGATTCACCCCTCAAAACACACTGAAAGCACGAAGCTTCTCGTGCGCAAAAACTCCAGTGGGCTCGTCAATTCTCCCTGACCGGGCA
Source organism: Flavobacteriales bacterium (assembly GCA_042088625.1). Taxonomy (GTDB): domain Bacteria; phylum Bacteroidota; class Bacteroidia; order Flavobacteriales_D; family Sanyastnellaceae; genus UBA11663. The sequence goes on along the minus strand of JBELLK010000018.1, from coordinate 14,037 downwards.
AGAGGACGTTGAGGAGGCCGTGCTCGGTCTTGGCTTGAATCGCCAATTTGAAGAAGGGGAGAAAGATGTCTATGCCGGCTCCCAGGTCCAAAGCCACATTCCCAGACCTCAACCTGAGGATGTCTTCTTCCTGTCGGACATCTTCTTGAGACTGGAAATCACGGAGGTATTTCAGGCCTCCAAGTGCATAGGCAGCCACATTCGTCATCCGATCCGTGCGCCATTTGATCAGCAGTGGCACATCCAAGTTCACAGCGGAGGTGCGTTCGAGCTGTTCGGCATTGCCTGCGAAGCGATAAAGCAGAGCACGTTCTTGGAAACTGAGGCCTGGGACAAACCGGACTCTGAGATGTCGAGTCAAGGTGTACGAGGCCATCAAGTGCATGTTGAATCCGCCTTGTGGCTGGTTGGAAACCCCTCTGAATGTTGGGCCCAAGCTGTCCGCAACGGCAAATTTGAAATCACTTTGGTTGCCTGAAAGGATGAAGCCAAAATGGTAAGGTCTCGCGTCAAAATTGGGCAGATTCATACGGCCACGCTGGGCATTCGCCACTGGCAGATTCAATAGGGTGATTGCAAACAACCACAGCAATGTCCTGAGAATGCGCATCATGCTCGACGAAGGTACATTAGGACTACGACGGTAAGCCCCAAATGTGATGCAACAGGACTGTGGCCACCAACGCCAACAGGACTGACGCAAAGAGGTAGGTCAACAAGGCCAGGACCAACGTCACGCCCCCAGAAAGCATCCAATCGACCTGGGCTTTGGCCTGCTCGCGGTAGGTCTCGCGATCTGGCATATGGAGGGTGTTTTCGCCCTGTTCTTGGCTGGAAAGGAAGGTTTGATACGCCTCTTCAGTGGCGGTGTGTTCTTCGATTTGGGCCATGCGCAGCGCTTTTCGCAATGCCGTGGATTCTGAGGCGACCACGTGGTTCCAGCCCCAGACGGAACCTGATGCGAGCAGGGCATAGAAAACGAGTGGCTGACACAATTTCTTGAAGTCGCCCCAAAACGAGCCTGTGTTTTGCCGTTCACGGACCAACCACGTGCCGCTGCCTATGACCAGCAGGGTCATGGCGGTCCAGTGGTACATGCCGCCCAGGGCCACCAACCTTTCGGCATTCAGAGAACTGGCCAACAGCCATTTGAATGCGAAGTACCCTCCGCACAACAGAATGGGGACGCCAACGAGAGAGGTTCGTTGCATGAAGCGTTACCCGTTCATGGAGGCCAAGAAGTCTTCGTTGTTTCGGCTGCTTTCCACGCGATCCTTGACAAACTCCATCGCTTCCACGCTGTTCATGTCGGCAAGGTGCTTGCGGAGGATCCAAATGCGCTGCAGGTCGGCTTTGTCCATCAACAAATCCTCGCGTCGGGTGCCAGATGCCAAAATGTCGATGGCGGGGTAGATGCGACGGTTCGAAATGCGACGATCGAGCTGCAGTTCCATGTTGCCTGTGCCTTTGAATTCCTCAAAAATGACTTCGTCCATTTTTGAACCAGTTTCCGTCAAGGCAGTCGCGATGATGGAGAGGGAGCCTCCGTTTTCGATGTTGCGCGCAGCGCCAAAGAAACGCTTGGGTTTTTGAAGCGCGTTGGCTTCCACACCGCCGGACAAGATTTTGCCGGAAGAAGGGCTCACGGTGTTGTAGGCACGTGCCAAACGGGTGATGGAATCAAGCAAGATGCATACGTCGTGGCCACATTCCACCATGCGTTTGGCTTTCTCCAACACAAGGTTTGCAATGCGCACATGGCGGTCTGCAGGCTCATCGAATGTCGAAGCAACCACTTCCGCATTCACGCTCCGCTTCATGTCCGTCACTTCCTCAGGACGTTCGTCGATGAGCAAAATGATCAAGTAAACCTCGGGATGATTCAAGCTGATGGCGTTGGCGACATCCTTGAGCAGTGTGGTTTTTCCCGTTTTAGGTTGAGACACGATCATGCCACGCTGCCCTTTTCCAATGGGGGCAAACAAATCCATGAGTCGTGTGCTCACTGTGCCGCGCGCTGTGCTGAGCTTGAAGCGTTCTTGCGGGAACAGGGGTGTAAGGAATTTGAAAGGCACGCGGTTTTTGATCCACTCGGGGCTCCGTCCATTGACGCTTTTGACGTCGATCAGTGGGTAGTATTTCTCACCGATTCGAGGAGGACGAATGCCCGCAACCACGGTGTCGCCCGTTTGAAGACCAAATTGCTTGAGCTGTTTGGCCGAGACGTACACGTCGTCAGGCGAATTCAAGTAGTTGTAATCCGCGGAGCGCATGAATGCATGCCCTTCTTGTTGGACTTCGATGACCCCTTCAGCTTGCACCAAGCCGTCGAAGTCGAATCCGTGCTCTTCAGGTTCAGAGAGGAAGGGATCTCGGCGGTTTCGGTTGTTGCGGTTTCGGTCGTTCCTGTCGTTCCGATCGTTGCGATTGTTGCGGTCGTTCCTGTCGTTCCTGTCGTTCCTGTCGTTCCTGTCGTTCCTGTCGTTGCGATTGTTGCGTTGGCCCCGATCGCCCCGATCGCCCCGATCGTTTCGGTCATTGCGGTCGTTTCTGGCACCGCGGTCATTGCGGTCATTGCGTTCGCCGCGCTCGCCGTTCTTGGCTTCGGTGCTTTCGTCGTTGGATTTGGAGGCTGTTCCTTCACGACGCCGGCGATCTCTTCGTTCGCGCATGCTGTCGCCTGAGCGGCGGTTGGCATCGCCGTCCTGTTGCTTTTGGGCGCTTTTGTCGTCCTTGGTTTCCTTGCCATTGGCCCCGGCATCGTTGGCCTCCGTGCCTTTGCCTTCGTCCTTAGCCGCGGTTGGTTCCTCGGACTTCTTAGGCCGACGTCCGTTGGATTTGGACTCTGGACTTTCGCCCGAGGCTTCTGTTGATTTGGCGCGACGGGTGCGCGTGGTCTTCTTGGGTTCAGAGTCGGAAGACTTGGCTTTGCTTGGTTGTGCAGCCTGTTCGTCCAAGATGCCGTAAACGAGGTCTTGCTTCTTCAGTTTATCAGTGCGTGCAATGCCCAGTTTGCCTGCGATTTCTCGCAATTCGGCAACTTTTTTGCCGTTCAATTCGATGATGTCAAACATCCTTATACGTTAAGATGAGGGAGTGGGGACATGCCCCTAGAACGCGCCTTGTGGCGTTCTGACCATAAAGATAGGTCAACCGCGATGGATGCCATCGCAAACATGAAAAAAGTTCAGTTGTCGTCGTTGACCTGTCATCGTGTCCTTGGCCACTCAATCACGCGCATGTTGTTGACCCGGCCGTCATGAATGTCAAATTTCAGCATGGTGCATACTTTGTGAAATCCAGAAATGCCAGCAGCTCCAGGGTTGAGATGGAGTCCTCCCCAACCAGGAACCTTCTGCACCAACAGAATGTGACTGTGACCACAAATGAAGAGATCCGGACGTTCCCTCTTGAGTTGTGGAAGAATGCCTTTGGCATAACGTGGCGGGCGTCCGCCGATGTGGGTCATCCAGACGTTCAATCCGCCTGCCTGGAAGCGTGCATGTTCAGGCCAGGTTCGACGAGCCGTGTGGTCGTCGATGTTGCCGTAGACGGCCCGGCACGGGGCCACGTCATTCAATGCATCGGTCACTCGCAAATCTCCGATGTCGCCGGCATGCCAGACCTCGTCTGATCCCTCCACATGCCGAAGGATGCGCTCGTCGATGTGCCCGTGGGTGTCGGAGAGGAGGGTGATCTGCATGACAATGGATTTCTGTGGAATCTACATGAGGTGTTTCTGCCCCAAACATCCGAACTTTCACGTCATGATGACGCGTCGATGGATTGGGCTTTGGGTTGCAGGGTGTGCCCTGTTCGTGACTCCGCAAGTTTTGGCCCAAAAAGCGCCCAGCCGTGGCGCCAGGAAGGCGTATGATGAGGCCATTGAGGCGTATCGATTTCAGGCATACGCATTGGCCGAGGCGGCGATTGACCGGGCCCTCAGAAAAAGTCCTGAGTATGTCGACGCTTGGTTTCTAAAGGCACAATTGCATCGGGACTTGGAACGCGACGATGTGGCAGCGGTGCTCGAGCATGCCTTGAATTTGGACGGTGAGAAATTCCCTTTTGGTTGGGTTGAGTTGGCCCAAATCCAATGGGAAAGCGGCCAATACGATGAAGGTCTTGCCACCTTGCGAATCCTCGATGGCAAGGCGTTGCCGTTGACGGCGCAAGTTCAAGACAAACGATGGTGGGTAGAAGCTGGTTTGAGGCATTCCGTGGCGGCGTTGAGCCGAGATGAGGAACACGCATCTGCGACGTTGCTCGAAGGGGGACTCAACACCGATGCTGATGAATATTACGGCGCCCTCGACCTCACCGGACGCAGGATGGTGTTCACCCGTCACGGCATCACAGATGCGGCGGAAATGCGACTTCCGGGAGTGGCTGGTGGGGAAGACTTCTTCGAGAGCTTCAAACAAGAGGATGGCGCATGGACGGCCCCCGTGCCCTTGCGAGGCATCAACACGAGGATGAATGAAGGAGCACCGGCCTTGAGCGGAGACGGACGGGTCATGGTGTTTGCGGCGTGTGAGACGTTGCGCAATGGCTATGGTCCAAGACAAGGCAAGGGTTCGTGCGATTTGTTTGAATCCATTTGGGATGAGCGCACCAACCAATGGTCTCTCGGCAAAAACTTGGGAGCGCCCAATTCAGCCGGTTGGGAGAGTCAGCCGACATTGAGCGCAGATGGCAACACCTTGGTGTTCGCCAAATCGGCAAGAGGAAACAGCTCGCCATCTGACTTGGTGGTCAGCCATCGTTTGGCAAACGGGGGGTGGTCGAGTCCCAAGCCGTTGCCTGGTCTCGTAAACACCAGCCGGGTGGAGGAAAGCCCGTTTTTGCATCCCGACGGAATGACATTGTATTTCAGCAGCGATGGACACCCCGGTCTTGGCCGATTGGATGTCTTTGTCTCTCGTCGGCAGAACGATGGCAGTTGGGGAAAGCCCGAGAACCTTGGTCCTCGGATCAACAGTCACAACAAGGACAACAGTTTGATGGTTCTTCCACAAGGAGGCCGGGCCATGTTTGCGTCAACCAAGGATGAAGGGGACCTCGATTTTTGGGAAGTTCGCTTGCCATCGTTCGGAACGCCCATGGATGTCGTTCCCTTGCGAGGCATCGTGGTGGACGCACTTTCGGGTGAAAGACTTGAAGCCATGGTGGAGCTTGTCGATTTGGAAACAGGCCAAAACCTTGGCAGCCTCAAGTCAACCCTCGCCGACGGATTCACGTTGCCCATGCCGGAGGAAGGGGCGTACAGTTTTGGAGCCATCGCGGAAGGGCATTTGTTTGGGATGATCACGTTTGATATGCGCGATGAGGCGACCACCCCAGAGCCTTTTCTGAAAATTGAACTTCAGCGCATTGAAACAGGCACGAGCTTTTTGCTGGAGGCCATTCAATTTGAAACGGGCAAAGCGGAACTGAGAGAGGCGTATCAAGCTGGATGTGAGCGCATGGCCCAATGGATGACCACAAACACCGGCGTCAACGTTCTCGTGGTGGGTCACACAGACGATGTGGGCAAGGTGGAGGAGAACCTTTTGCTCAGTCGCCAGCGCGCCGAACAAGTGAAGGCCTACCTGGTCGAACGAGGCGTGGAGGCTGGACGCATCCTGGTCGATGGCAAAGGCGATCTGGAGCCCTTGCTTCCCAATGACTCAGAAGAGGGGCGTGCAGTCAACCGCCGTGTGGCTGTCCAGATTTTGGAAACGCAATGACCGGTACTCAGGTCACAATGACCATGTTGCCGACACGAACCAAGTCCTCGGGGGAGCCGGGTTGTAGAGTTTGCCAAACACGCCGTTGAGTTGATGCCATCCTGAGTAGGAGGTGTTTGAGACGTTTCGCACGCCAACATTCAAAGCGAGTTTGTGGTTGGGGGCATGCCATGCGCCGTCAAGGTTGACCACCACGTAGGTCGGATGAACCACCTCGCCGTCATCCATCAATGGGGTTTCGCCTACTCCCCGAATCCACGTGTGAAGGCGCCATTGGTGTTCACGCTTCCAAATTTGCCAGGTGTGGATGGCATTGGCGGTCCACTTGGGGGAGCCAGGAAGGCGCTTGACGTCGTAAATCCCCTCCGAGGGATTCAAGACGTCGCGCACGTGCATTTGCAGTGCGCCCGTGCAGCGAAGGGCGTGTCGACCAAAGTCTTGGTTGAATGCCGCCTCGATGCCCGCCATGGTCAAAGGGGTGGCTTCATTCACAAAGGATTCGACGTCGTCTTCGATCACTTGGACGATGGCGTTGCCCACCGTTTGGTGATAGAACACGACCTCGGCTCGGGCATGACGAAGCCCCGTTTCGAACGTCATGGCTCGTTCTGCACGAAGAGGATTCAACAGGGCGCCATCCACATCGGTCGAGAGCGATTCGAAATTGGTAGGGTCGCTGTACCCTGTACTGGCTTGGACAAACCAATGCCCCCAGTTGCCAAGAGACTTGGACATTCCAATGCGGGGAAGCAATCCCCATGTTTCAAATGGCGCATCGTAGGACTCATTTAAGGCAACTCCGCTGGCACTTCGCGTTCGCATGGACAAGGCCGCAGCCGTTTCGAGTCTCCACCCTTGAGGCCATGCAAGGGCCACTGAGGGGGCCCAATGGGTCCGAGTTTGGCGGATGGTCAGGTCGTAGAGCTGGTCGCTGTTGATTTGGTCGGTTGCACTTTCCCAAAGTGCATAAGCCCCATTGTCAAAAGTGGACATGAGGTTCCATTCGGCTTGCACCTCGGCGTTGGGACGTTGCCATGAAGCGAATCGCTCTCGGATCCGAAGGCTGCCACCCCATCCTGACTCTTCCTTGTAGCCATTGAAAAACGGGGAGGTGCCGAAGGGGTTGACCTTGTCGGTCCAACGCGCAAGTGCCCAAACTTCCATGCTTCGTCGGTGGGGACGATTGCGCCAATTGGGCACCTCGATGTGATGTCCCCAAAGTGCTCTTCGTCGCTGAACGTGGGCGTTGTAACTCAACCCCGGTGACAACGTGGGGTCATCATCCAATTTGATGGCACCGGGACGGGCCCAGGACCCATCTTGAAAGGCCCACCAATCCCGATGGGTGACGTTGTCATTTGTGCGCACATGCTCCAGCTCAAGCTGCCATTTTTCGTTCCACTCGTGGTCTCGGTAGCCGCTGTTTTGAGAACGCGAAGCCCTGACTTGCCAGGCTCCAATGGGCAATGTGACATTCACGCGCGATTGGATCCCGTCGCTTCCAGTGCTCCCAGCAGTCATGTGGCCTCCAAGAGCTTGGGCTCCAGGCGTTCCTTCGACGACCAATGCACCACCGTAAGCACCGCCAAAGGTGGTGGCGGCTGCTCCTGAGACAAGGGACATCGGCCCCGTCCACGAAGGTTCAAGCCATTCCATTGGGCTCGTGCCGTCGGCTTCGGTCAGCAGAAACCCCCGCACAAACAACATCGTGTTTCTGACGGCAAAAGGGGAACGCAGTGCAGATCCCCGAACGGTCAAGCGACGGCTGCCGCCTACGCCTCGGGTTTCCATCAGCACGCCTGGCAATGCATTTAAAGCGGGGGCGAGGTCGGCACATCCAAACCCGTCGACCAGCAATGAATCTGGGCTCCAAAGCGTTGCCGCAATTTGTTCAGGAGAGAGCAACGGGCTGTATGCGGCCACTGCGGCTTCTCGAAGCAGCACGATGGCGCTGTCTGACTTGGTTTGGGCGTGCAGCGCAATTGGATTGCACATCAGCAACACGACAACACCGGCCAATCTCCAAGCAAGACGAAGGCTCATTGCACGGCGAGCACGCGTGACATGTGCTTCCCGCCGGGCGACTGGGCCTGAAGCAAGTAGCTGCCGGGAGACCATGCGGCCACATCCAACTGAATGCCGGGTTCCAACAATCCTTCCGTCATCACCCTTCCGCTCAAATCGACGATTTGGTAATGTGCATTCCTCCAAGTTTCGTTGACCTCAAACGTGACACGCGACGTCGATGGGTTGGGGAAGAGGTCCACCCCACGGTCGTCTTGCCAAGATTGCACGCCATCCACGGATGCGGGACGGAATTCTTTGATCACATTGGGTCCGTTTCCGCCGTAGGAGGGTCCGTTGAATGCGAGGTACACAGCGCCTGTGTAAGGGTTGATGGCCACATCTCGAACGCGCTGATTGAAATCGTCAAACAGGTATTCGTCGCTGAGCAGGGTGAGGCCGTCCTCACTCATGTGCATGACATTCAGACGTCCGCCAATGGGGTCTTGAAATCCACCGAGCACCGCCATAAGCACGCTCCCTTGCCACTCAGGGATTGAGGGATGGTCATAGTAGACCAAGTCGTTCACCGCCGCACAAGGCGCCCACGTTCGAAGGGGCTCAATGACGTCGTTGGATTCGCAATACGACACTTCGCCCATGGCATTGCACCAATCGCAAACCCCATCGCACATGCCCTCCACGTTGGGCCAGCCATAGTTCCCATTGGCTTCGAGGATGTTGAATTCGTCGAAGTTGTATTGCCCGTGTTCGCTGAAATACACCAAACCATTGGGGCCCAAACACATGCCCTGGCTGTTTCTGTGTCCAATGCTGTATACGTGGCTGTAGGGACTGGGATTGTCCACGGGGATGGAACCGTCTAGGTTGAAGCGGAGGATTTTGCCGTTGTCATTGTTGGGGTCCATCGAACTGACGCCACCATCCCCAGTGTCACCCGTGCTCATCAGAAGTGTGTTGTCGGGAAGAACGAGCAGGCGGCTTCCATTGTGGATGCTTGCTGCGCCCACCATGTGCAAGATTTGTTCGTTCACGAGCCCTGTTCCGTCCCAGTCAAACACGCTCAGGCGTTCGTGGTTGCCGTTTTGGAAGTCGTAGGCCGTGTATGCCAAGTACACTTTGGGTGTATTGCTCCAGTCAGGGTGGAGTGCCATCCCCAACAATCCTGGTTCCGTACCGCTGTCGTTCACATTGAGTTCGAGCACGGTGTCGTATGCTCCGGAAGCAGGGTCGATGCGCAACACATCGCCTTCTCGGGTGGTGCACCAAAGCATGTCATCGGGTCCCCAGGTCAACTCCCAAGGAATGTTCACCCCAGAGACAAGGGTGTATTCATTGAGGACGGTCTCCTCGAGGGGCCATGTGGGCTGAGCCAACCCAACGACGCATGTCATCACAATGAGCGTCGCCAAGGCGAAAAGTCGAGGTAAGTTTTTCATGGAAGTGTTTTCAGATCGTTGTGAAAGCTACGGCGCTGTGCGCCGGCAGGAGGCCATCGTCGGTCAGGAAACCTGCCAAAACGGCCTCGGGTTGCATGTCCAATTCAGAAATGACGACAGGCTCGTGACTGCGATTCAACACAATGTGGGTGACCTCACCGAGATAGGTGCGTGAGATGTGCAACACGTCGTCGTTGAGGATGTCAAATGACGTGTTTCCGTACAGCATGCTCATTCGGCTGGTTCTGAGACGTGCCCACTCAGAGGTCAAATCCATTGTGGTGCGTTCTTCTGCGTTCAGGTTGTCAAACCGCATCATGCGACGATTGTCGGGATCGTTGCCCCCGACGTCAGCGATTTCATCGCCATAATACACGCAGGGAATCCCTGGAACACTCATGAGGTAGGACATGAGCAGTCGCATTTTGGCATACCCTTCATCCCCGGAGTGTTGGATGTCCATGGTCCACCCTTGGAACTTCATGTCTTCGTTGACATCCAAACTTCCATCGGCAAGCGAAGTAAAACGCGGACGGTCCTGGTTGCCCGTGATGTTGCCCATCAGGTGGTGCGCCCCGTATGCCGACAAGCTGGCTTGGTTCGTGGCCACCAAATCTTCCCAGTTGCCCTCTTCAAAGGCAATGGCGCCCACCGCTTTGTCGTAAAGGTTGAAATCAAATTGGGCGTCCAACATGCCTGAAGAGAGGTAACTGGCAATCAAATCAGGGCTGCCGTAGGTCTCGCCGATTTGGAACAAGCGCTTGCCGGTGTGTTGTTGAGCGGCTTTGAGTTTGGCGGTGAGTTTGCGCCAAAACACCTCAGAAATGTGTTTGGTCGCATCATGACGAAAACCGTCTATGCCGCTTTCAAACGCCCACCAGGCGGCGCTGTCGGACATGGCCTCAGCCACCTCGGGACGTTCGAGGTCCAAGGTGGGCATGAAGGTGTCAAACCACGTGGTCAGTCGGTGTTCGTCCCAGCGTTCTGTGTTCAGCGACCCATCGGGCAGGTAGAGCTCCGTGGTCCAGTCTGGGTGTGCTTTCATCAGGGGATGATCCTCGTGAACGTGGTTGCCGACGTAGTCGAGCACCACATTCATGTCACGGGCATGCGCTCCGTCTGTCAACGCGATCATGGCGGGTTGTCCTCCGTAGCGGCGGTCCACTTCAGTGCAGCTCACGGGCCAGTAGCCGTGATAACTGCTGAAGCGGCTTTGAATGTCGGTGCGTGCGCTGTCCTGCCATAGTCCCCAGGCGCCCTCTGCATTTTGGGTGACCGGAGAAATCCAAACGGTGTTCATCCCCAAGGCTTCGAAGTAGCCCTCTTGCAGTGTTTGGAGCACGCCTTCGAGGTCGCCTCCCAAATGGTTGGCCGCAGGCTTGATCGAAGCATCGAGCACAGGTTCGTCATTGGCAGGGTTGCCATTCTTGAAACGGTCGACCATCAAGAAGTATATGGTTGCGGCATGCCAATCTGAACGATCGAGTTCATTGGGGTTGGTAATGGGACGGTTCCCTTGCAACGGAATCAGGAGGTCTTGGGAGATACCACCCTCGCTGGCTGCCCAGGCTCGCATGTGGTGTCGGCCTTCAGGCAAATCTTCAAGCAGGACGGGCAAGGTGATGGCGGTGTCATGAGATGCGTGATGGAACAACATGTTGTCCACCAAGACGACGAGGTCCGCGGCACGATCGGTGCTGATCAACACCATGTTGTCTCCAGCAACAGCGTTCAACTTTGGAGGCTCAGGTGAGGCGATGCGCACTACGGAATTCCAACCGCCCATGCCGTTGGACATCGTTTCTGGGTTGGCGGGATCGGTCATCCACGTTCCATCGATGACCCATTGGTAGGGGTGGTTTCCAGGCCGAAGGACTGCTTCGTAGTCATGCTGACCTTCCACGGTTTCGGAGGGCGAGGCGGGCTTTGGAGTCCATCCGGTAAGGTCCCCAACGATGGCCACAGACGAGCTTGACGATGGCGTGTTGTCCGCATGCCAAACAAACGAATGCTTCACTTCACCCTTGGACAACACCGACACCACGCGAACTTCATCTCCCACAGTCAGGCGCAACGTTCCCACCCCACTTGGTGGCGGTGGTGTCATGGTGAAGATTCCATCTTCCATGAGCAACGTGTCGCACTGACTCGGTTCGGGGCAGTAGACGACTGTGGTGACTTGCTCACTTGGCGACAACCAATCGTTGACTTGCCATTGCGACGGATCGACGCCCAATTGAATGGGCATGGTTGGGCCCCACGAAGCGCTTTCGCCTGGTGTGGACTCGTGGTTGGGGTTGCATCCGAAAATGGCAAAGGCCGAAGCGAGTGCCAAGGCCTTTGAGAGAAAGAGAGAAGGGGAGCGGTTCATTCGCAGTCGAGTAAGGGGACGCTCGTGATGTAGTAAATGCCATCCCACGGAGTGACGTCCGGTGGGTATGTGAAGTCAGGCTTCAGCGGATAGCATGTCATGGTCAACAAGTCCAATCCTTCAGGAAGGATGTCTGCGAAAAAGTCGTCAGGCAACAACGTCCAGCGGTAGAAACCTGGTTTGCCAGGGACAGGTGTCATTTTCAATTCAGGGGTGCTTGTCACTTGGTCGTCGGGCACCAAAGTGTAGAACTGCCCGTCGGTGCCGCGACCGGAGATTTGCAGGTACACCTCGTCGTTTTGAATGTCCGTCATCACCGTGTCGATGTTGCTGTTGTAGGTGATGCTGACAAAGTCATCCTTCCGACGCGTCTCAGGGAAAATGCACATTTGATCCTCGCAGATCTTGGGGAGCACGCCAATGTTGAGGTCCTCTGTTTTGGCCTCCCCAAAATCTTCAAAACCAGGGTACGGGTTGCCATCCTTCAACTTGGCCAAGCATGAAATCCCGTTGGAGAACAAGCTGCTGACGTCGCTGTAAAATTCGGAAGGCACGAACTGAAGGCTGTACACCAAACCTCCTTGCCAAGCCAATTGCATGGCATCGTTGCTGTTGTCCCAATCGCCATTGCCTTCCACAGGCCCACTTGGACTCCAAGTCCAGATGTACACAGGAAGGTCAGGGTTGGCTTCAAGGACGGCCTTCAGACCGTTTTCTTGGCTTTGAGACACGTCAATGGTGAGGGTCACTAGGTCGTCCGGGCCCGTGGGCGAAGGTGTCAAGCTTACTGCCTGACCAAAGGTTACGCCAGCGACAGCCACGAAGAGCGCCATGATGAAAACCGAAGGCGCTGATTTGAGCGGAATGATGTTGAAGGTGTTCATTGCAGACGGTTGAAGCTGAAGGTGTAGGCCAACACATCGTCTCCGTCGCATGGACGGTCAAAGACAATGTCGAGCAAGTTGTCGTGGGGGCGCACCACTGCACCCAAATCATAGACCAAGGTGTCGGATGGCATTCCAGACTCATCCTGGGCGTGCAGGATGAGTTGGGTGGGATAGTCAGGGTCATCCAGCGACCAGGTTCCCATGTTTCCAAAGTAATTGCGTCCTTTTTCAATGGCCACTTGGTACGACTGGTCTTCGTTGAGACTGAGCAGAAGTGGAGTCACTGTTCCGTCGATGTAAACGGAGCTGAGGTCGCGGATTTCTTTCAGGGGACTTTGGAGGTCCTGCTGCGAGAAGCTTCCCAATTGCCAAACGCCAATCATGCCCTCGAACTTGGGGAATGGCTCTCCGAGTTCGCCTTGCAATTCAGGCTTGCAGCTCATCCATCCCAGGCTCAACGCAAGGACCAAAACGACGGTGTTGATGCGTGTGTGTTGTGTCATCATTTCTGGATTTGTCATCAATTGCAGCCTCCAACTTCGTTGAATTCAAAATCGGCAACGTTGCCTTCAGATGCAGAGAATTGGAGGGCCATGCCGGGGCAGTCCCACGCCGCGCCACGGATGGTGATGTCTTCACCCATGGTACCTCTGCGTTGCAGTTGCTCCACCCAAAGGCCCATGCCCAACGTTTCTTTTCGGTATTCGTTGCGTGCTGCGTTCACGATGTCGTCGTAGGACGCGGTCGCGGCATCAAGCATGTACACGTCTGAGGTGATCCCAGCTCGGTTGCGGATCGCATTGATGTCGGCGACGGCTTGTTCCTTGTTTTGCTCGAGTTCCCCATGGCATTCAGCACGGATGAGCATCATTTGGGTGAGGTGAATGAGCGGCACGTTGAAGAAGCTGTGTTCCGTGAAGCGGGTCAACAGGGTTTTGCCTTCTGTAGGGAGATATTCGAGCCAGTTGGCGCGGCGATCTTCGTTCGCACCCACGGCAATCTGTTGGAACCAATCCCAATATTCTGTGGTCAAGCTGATTTCAGGATTGGACGTCGGTTGCCACCATTGGATGAATTGGTCTGTGCGGTTGTCGTTGGTTGACAACGTGCTGTAGGTGGTGAAGATGGCTTCCGGACTGGTGAGGTTTTGAGGCAATCTCAGCAATGCGAAGGCGCTGTCCGTCTCGTGTTGTTCGAGCTGGTAGCGTGGATTGTCAATGACTTCTGTTGCCAGTGCAGCTGCCGACTCGAATTCCAATTTCAGGAAGTGAACCTGGGCCAACAGCGCGCGTGCTGCGTCTTTGGTGGCGTATTTGCCATTCTCTTCTGGCAGTCCTGAGATGGCATCGTTGAGGTCGGACTCGATTTGGGCGTACGCATCGGCCACAGAAGCGCGTGGAAATGGGGCGTCGCGCAAGAAGGTGGGCAAGGGAATGCCTGGATGGCTGTTGTCCGAAGTGTACCCGTAGGGCTGCGCAAACATTTTGACGGCACCCCAGAAGCAAAACGCACGGATGAACTTGCCTTCGGCTTCCATGCGGGTTTGGTCTTCGCTGCTCAAGCCTTCAATCAAATCGAAACTGTCA
>JBELLK010000055.1:0-8575 GCA_042088625.1 Flavobacteriales bacterium | reverse complement strand
CCACATCGATGTGCCCAACGTCGGACAAGCCGTCCGGAAATGGTTCGGGGTGATGAGGCCGATTGATTTGGACAATTTCTAAAGGCCGAGCGATCGGGTCGCTCAAAGAAGGTTGCTGTCATCCACCGAACAGCCAAGTGAAAAAGTCTTCGATGGGCGTCCATTCGCCAAACACTTCATCAAGGAGCAAAATGAATGTTGCGAAAAGGCCAAACAATCCAGAAAGCGCAATCAGGAGAGCATTGCCTACAATTCGGGCGACTCGACCCTTGAATTTTTTCTTGTTGGCCAACTTGGCAATCCTTCCTACCAAGAACAGAATGACGCCGGTTGTCATGAGCAAAGCGCCCAAGGCAGCTGGCAATATGCCAATTCCCAAGACAAACGTGATCAGTGCGGTCAACGTCAAAGGACTGAGGTCATCTGAGCCAGAAGGGACGTCTGCTGTGGAATTGGCAGAAGGGGAGAGCGTGACCCCTTGACTGAGGACAGAGTCCTGAAGAGGGGTGTTCGTGGTGTCTGACAACAAGGGTTCCACAACCCAAGGGCGGAATTCAACGGGAGTCGAAGGCAGGGATGACGTTTCAGAGACTCTCTTCGAGGCTTGTTTGAGTTCCCTTTTGAACGTGTACAAGGGCAAGGTCGACGAGGCTGGCAACTCGCGTCGAAGCCTCAATTCAGGTGTTTCGTTTGGCGCAAGTTCAGTTTGGGGTGACCGTTTCTGCTTCCAAACTGCAGACTCGATATGCCAACCCGATTGGGTGGTTCGTTTCTGCATTGAGCATCCCGGATTCACCAACAACAGGAGGGCCAAGGGCCCCAGCATAGGCCACCTTCTCCAGCCGATGAAAGTGATTGGATTGAGCTGGAAAAGGTGTTTGAAAGGCATAGGGAGGGGTCATTTCAAGTCTGGACAAGGTAGGTTAACCGGAAGAAATGGCACTTCTCGAGCCAACATCAAGGCGCGCTTGGTGTTGTCATTGTTCTTAGCAGACATGGGTTTGGCAACACGCGCTTTGTGTCCCCAAAAAGTCCTTTGGTGATGATGAAAGTGCCGACGGTGACAGAACCTTGCCTGCATTCAAGGTTAATTTTGCATCCCACAATGGGGACACACCCGAGCTGAAAGAAGATGAAAAAGAACGTGTTACGCGGCCTGGCAGGATTGGCCATTTTGGCCTTTGGTTTGATGGTGATGAACGCCTTGATTGGCATGAAGGGAACGCCTCCGGTGAAACCCAGAAGTGCCAGTGCGCGGCTGGTCAAAGTCATGCCGTCTCAGGCTGAGGAATTGGCGCCCAAGGTGTCCATTGAAGGCAGGGTTCAAGCCCTCAACCGCATGACGGTCCTCAGTGAGGTCAACGGGGTGCTCCCAGTGGGAGGGAAGGAATTCAGGGAAGGTGTGGCATACGTCGAGGACGAAGCGATGCTGCGGCTGGAGGATGCTGAGTTGCGGGCGTCCCTCGTTGCACAGCGCAGCCAATGGCTGCAGTTGCTGGCAGGGGCGTTGGCCGATTTGCAGGTTGACTTTCCTGACAGGTCCGAAGTTTGGTTTGATTTGGTCCAAACGTTGGACGTCACCGAATCGTTGCCCCCGTTGCCGGAGGCTGAATCGGACCGTGAGCGTTTGTATTTGACAAGTCGTGGCATCGTGTCGGGATACCACAACATCAAGGCGAACGAAGCGCGGTTGGAAAAGTTCACCGTGCGCGCGCCATTTGAAGGAGTGGTTGTCGGTGCTCAAGTTCAGCCCGGATCCATGGTCCGTGCTGGTCAACCGGTCGGGACGTTGGTCGGAACGGGCACGTACGAAGTGAAGTCTGCCGTGCACGCTCGGCACCTGCCCTTGTTGAAGTCAGGAAATGCGGTGGCGTTGCGCGACGAGACGGGGGCTGTCGTGGCGAGCGGAGAGGTCTCACGCATTTCCGGAAACGTGGATCCCACCACCCAAAGTGCGAGTGTGTTTTGTGAAGTCACGTCGAATGACGGCAGGGCCCTTCGAGACGGCCGGTTTTTGAGCGGCCACGTGGAAGGCCGTCCCTTGGAGGGAGTCATGGCCCTCAATGAGGTGTTGCTCACCGGAAATGGAAGCGAGGTGTACGTCGTGGAAGAAGGGCTGTTGAAGCTCGTGCCGGTGGAGGTGCTGCATCGCGACGCCGACGTCGTGCTTGTGCGGGGATTGGAAGAGGACATGCAAGTGCTTTCAGAGCCCGTGTCAGGCGCCTACGAAGGGATGTTGGTGGAACTCGCGCAACGCTGAGCCATGGAAGGATTGATTCGGCATTTTGTCAAGTACAACTTCATCGGCGACTTGCTGATGATTGCGTTGTTGGTGTCCGGTTGGGTGGGTTTGGGCTCCATCAAGAGCAACTTTTTTCCCGTCATCGAATCCAAGACGATTCAAATTCAAGTCATCTATCCGGGGGCGTCTCCCGCGGAGATCGAGGAGGGCATTGTGGCCAAAATTGAAGAAAACCTCCAAGGCATCGCGGGTTTGGATCAGGTCAAATCGGTGTGCAGCGAGAATGCGGGCAACATCACGGTGACGGTCAAAGACGCCAGCGAGACCGATGACATTTTGCAGGACGTCAAAAACGCGGTGGATCGCATTGCGTCTTTCCCAGCGGGGATGGAGCCTCCGATTGTGTTCAAGCGGGAGTCGGAAGGCGTGGCCATCACATTTGCCGTGACGGGGGTGGACGATTTGCGGGCCTTGAAACGAGAAGCGCGTCGCATCGAGCAGGACTTGCGGGCATTGGAGGGAATCAGTCAAGTGAGCCTGAGCGGGTTTCCCAGCGAAGAGATTGAAGTGTCGATGCGGGCCGACCGCTTGACGGAATTGAATTTGACGATCGCAGAGGTCGGTGCGGCGATCCGCGCTGCAAACATCGAGACCACGGGTGGCCGATTGAAGACCGAGCGCGAAGAAATGATCGTCAGAGGGCGATTCAGGGGTTACGACGCCGAGGCCATCGAGGACATCGTCGTTCGGGCGTTTCCCGACGGGCGCATCGTCCGGTTGTCGGATGTGGCTGAGGTTCGCGACCGATGGGCGGAAAACGACCCCTCGCGGAATTGGTACAACGGTGCGCCCGCCGTGGTTGTCACAGTGAACAACCTCACGACAGAAAGCATTTTGGACGTCACCGCATTGGTGCGGAGCTACATCGACGGCTACAACGAACAAGCCGAAACCGTTGGCACCGGCCTGCACCTGGACGTCATCCGCGACAGTTCCGTCGTGCTCAACCAACGGATTGACTTGCTGGTGAACAACGGGGTTGTGGGCTTTCTGCTGGTGGTGATTTTGCTGGCGCTGTTCTTGAACATCCGACTTGCGTTTTGGGTGGCATTGGCCATCCCGGTGTCGTTTGCCGGCATGTTCATTTTCGCGGGGATGCTCGGGGTGACGATCAACGTCATCAGTTTGTTTGGGATGATCCTTGTGATTGGCATCCTCGTGGATGACGGGATTGTCATTGCCGAAAACATCTATCGCCATTACGAGATGGGCAAAGACCGAACGCGCGCGACCATCGACGGCACCTTGGAGGTGCTGCCTGCAGTGTTTGCAGCCATTGTGACCACGATGGTGGCCTTTGCGGCGTTCTTCTTCATCGAAGGTCAGTTGGGCGACTTCTTCAGGGACATGGCCAAGGTGATCATGCTGACGCTTTTGTTCAGCTTGGTTGAAGGGGCATTCATTTTGCCAGCCCACGTGGGGCACAGCAAGGCCCTTCGTCGTGACTTCAAGCCCAACGCGGTGGAACGCGGCATGCGTCGTGTCATGGACTTTTTGAAAAACCGGTTGTACGCGCCGGTCTTGCGTTTTGCGCTCGACCAACCCTGGATTTCATTCGCCAGCATCGTGGCGTTGTTCATGATCACCGTGCCCGGATTGATTGGCAGCGGGCTGGTCAAAACCACATTCTTCCCGTTCATCGAAGGAGACAACCTCACCGTGAATTTGGCCATGGTCAGTGGCACCCGCGAGGAGGTCACGGCGGCTGAGTTGGATGCGATTGAAGCGCACATTTGGGAGGTCAACGAGACGCTCAAGGCGGAGCGAGACGACAGCATGGACGTGGTCCTTGCAGTGGACAAACGGATGGGCCCTGCCGCGCACAACGGACTGATCAATGTGCAGCTTCTCGACGGGGAGCGCCGCAACATGCGGTCGATGGACATCAGCGCCATGGTGCGCCAAAAGGTGGGTACGGTCTACGGTGCCGAGAATTTGAGTTTTGCTGCGTTTTCTCCCTTCGGCCGTCCTGTGTCGGTGTCGCTTCTGGGCACGGATCTTGCGGCGCTGACAGCAGCGACGGACGAACTGAAGGAGGCCATGCTGCAACGGGAGGACCTCAAGGACGTCACGGACAACAACCAACGCGGCCTTCGGGAACTGGAAATCATGCCCAAGCCGCGCGCGTTCCAATTGGGACTGACGCGGGCGTCCTTGCTCTCTCAAGTGCGTCAAGGATTCTTCGGAAGCGAGGTGCAACGCCTGCAACGAGGCCGGGACGAAGTTCGGGTTTGGGTGCGGCTGGACGACGCCGACCGGAGCTCCATGAGCGACCTCAAGCGGTACCGCATCAGGACGCCGGACGGCAGCCTCGTGCCTTTGGAAGAACTGGCCGAAGTCCGCGAGGAGCGAGGCATCACGGCCATCAACCGACTCTATGGCGAACGTGAGGTGCAGGTCAGCGCAGATTTGGCCGGTCCCAACGTCAGCGCCACAGATGCAAACTCCGACATCCAAGCGAACGTCGTGCCGGGCATCTTGGCCAAGTACCCGTCGATTCGGGCCACCTACGAAGGCCAAAACCGCGAACAAGCCAAGTCTCAGCAAAGCATTTCTGCAGTGATGCCTTTGATTTTCGCCATGATGCTCTTCATCATCATCTTGACGTTCCGGTCTCCATTGCAGGGGGTTGCGGTGTTTGGCCTGATTCCCTTTGGGCTCATCGGCATCAGCTTGGGCCACTGGATCCTCGGGGCGCAGATCAGCTTGTTCAGCATCCTCGGCATGATTGCTCTGATTGGCATCTTGGTGAACGACGCTTTGGTCTTCGTGGCGGCTTACAACAACAAATTGAAAGAAGGGCAGGATGTCCGGACGGCGATTTGGGAGGCGGGCATGAGTCGATTCCGCCCCATCCTCCTCACCTCGATCACCACCGTGGCAGGCCTCGCGCCGTTGATGCTCAACAAGAGTTTCCAAGCGCAATTCCTGATTCCGATGGCGATTTCAGTGGCCTTTGGATTGCTGTTCGTCACGGTGATCATTTTGGTCCTTTTGCCGATTTACTTGCTGTGGATCAATCCGTTGCACCGTTCTTGGGTGTGGGTGAAGCGCGGCGATTGGCTTTCGCGGGAGCAGGCGGAACCTGCCGTTCGTGAGGAAGGGGGCATACCGGAATTGCAACCCCAAACCAGCGGCCCCTCCTTGTCCTCCATCGTCCCGTGGCTTTTGATGGGTGGCCTGTCCCTCGGTGCGACATTGGTTCCCGGAGTTTCGCAGGCCCAGGAGCTGTCGCGGGAAGCAGCCGTCGCCATGGCACTTGAACGGAACTACGGCATCCGCATCGCGCGCGCGAACGCCGACCTCGCCGCAAACAACGACGCCTGGGGCGCGGCCGGCGCCCTGCCCACAATCGGCGTCTCTGTAAACGGGTCCAACAACGTCAATGACCAGACCCAAAACCCGTCGACGTTCTTGCCCATCGCCACACAGTCCATCTCCGTGGCCCCAGGAGCGCAGCTTCAATGGCGGCTGTTCGACGGATTTGGCATGTTTGCCGCCAAGGACAGGCTGGAACTGCTGTCGGCACAGGCCCAAGGCAATGCGGAGTTGATGGTCGAGTCCACGGTGCAAGCGGTGCTCACAGCCTACGACAACGTCCTGGTTCAGGAGGAAAGCGCCAACGTCTTGCGTGCGGCCTTGTCTTTGACGAGGGAGCGCCTTGCCCGCATTGAAGCCGCGGTTCGTCTCGGATCGTCAGGCACCTTCGACCGATTGCAATTCGACAACGCCCTGCTCAACGACAGCACCGCTTTGCTGCGCCAAGAATCGGCCGTTCGGGCGGCCCTCCGCAACCTCAACCTCTTGCTTGTGCAAGACGAGGACGCCTCATGGTCGCTGACTTCAGTGTTGCTCGAGCCGGCTGCGACGGGAGAACTGTCCACCTTGCAAGGCCAGTTGGCCACCACGAACCGCACGGTTCAGAATGCCGTGCTCTCTCAGCAAATTGCCGAGACAGGGGTGCGTCAGGCCCAAGCGCGTTTGCACCCCGTCTTGGGGCTGACTGCGAATTGGAACAACGCGTTGAGCAGGTCAAGCACAGACTCCGCGTTGCCGCCTGAGCTTCTCTTCAACCCGTATGCCGACGGCGACATCGAAAGTGACGTGACCAATTACGGCGCCGCACTGACCCTCAACTTCAACCTGTTCAACGGAGGGGCCACTAAACGCGCCATTGAACAAGCCCAAATCCAAGTCGACCTCGCCCTGCTCGACCATGACCGTCTGTTGGCCGAAGCGCGTACAGCGCTCGACGCGGCTTGGGATCGCCGCATCACAGCGGCAGCCATTCACGGCATGGCCGTTCAACGGGTCACGAACGCCCGTCTCGCAGCCGACATTGGCGCGGATCGGTACCGCGACGGCATCCTCAACGCCATGGACTTCAGGGCCCTCGACGTGGCCTTGTTGCAAGCCGAGGCGGCGGAGTTGGCGGCGCGTCAGGAGTGGTCCTCCGCACATTGGGAGGTCCTCCGCCTGGTCGGCGGGTTGCGTGCCGGCACGTTGTCTGGCCTGGAGTGACGGGATTTCACGACCTTCGACCCCAACATGACGTGGGATGAATGGTTGAATCGCTTCACGCGACGAAAGGTGGTCTTGGGCCTCTATGTCGCACTGGCGATCGCAGCCTCCGGGCAACAGCTCTGGAGTGCCGCGACCTCCACCCGAACGGAACCGCCCCTTCATCGGTACAACAACTACGTCATCTTCGAACGGTCCTGGGACCACTTGGTGTCGGGCCAGGACCTCTATGCTTGGCATCCTGAAGAGCATTGGGACCTTTTCAAATACACGCCGACGTTCGCCGTGCTGATGGCGCCGTTTTCAGCCTTGCCAGATGCCATCGGCTTGCCGTTGTGGAACCTCTTGAATGCACTCGTGTTGGTGTTAGCCGTGTTTCGGCTCCCCATGCTGCGCGAGCATCAGCAAGGAATGGCCCTGGTCATCTGTGCCGTGGAATGCATGACGTCCTTGCAGAACGCCCAATCCAATGGGCTTGTGGTGGGGTTGCTCGTTTTGGCGTTTGCCGAATTGGAGGGCGGCAAGGCGTGGCTTCCTGCGCTTTGCGTCTTGCTCAGTGCATTCATCAAGCTGTTTGGCATTGTGGGGTTGGCCATGTTTGTGATGCATCCACAGCGTTTGAAGCTTGCCGGATGGACCGCGGTGTTGGGGCTCGCCTTGGCCGCATTGCCGCTGGTTGTGATTTCTGCGGATCAATACGCCTGGCTCCTCGAGCGCTACGGCCAAATGTTGTCCCAAGACCACACCGAATCCCTGGGCTACAGCCTTCACGGCATCCTGCAATCTTGGTTTGGCTTGGGCCTGTCGAAGTCGCTCGTCTTGGCCGTGGGCAGCGCGTTGTTCATGTTGCCTTTGCTGCATTGGCGAAAGTGGGCCGACCAAGCCCACCGATTGCGCGTCATGTGCTTGATTTTATGGTGGGTCTTGGTGTTCAACCACAAAAGCGAATCGCCCACCTTCGTCATCGCCATGGCCGGGGTGGGGCTGTGGTTCGTGCACGCGTCTCGCACCAAGCTCAACCTGGGCTTGATGTGGTTTGCGTTCATCCTGACGTCGTTGGTCACCACAGACCTCTGCCCACGTTGGGTGCGAGAGCAGTTCATCAACCCTTACGCCCTCAAGGTCCTGCCCATTGTTGTGCTTTGGGTGGTGGTCATGTGGCGTTCACTCACTTCCCACACTCATCCTTCTGCATGACCGATTTCAAGCCAAACACTTACATCCTTCGACGCAAGGAACGGATGATTGGCATTCCCGTGGCAATGGTTTTGCTTGTGATTTGTGCTTTTGGTCCATTGTTGTTGGGAGTTGGGATGATGTCACTCATTGAAAATGCCACGGGGCAATCTCAGCACGAAGGGAACAGCATTTGGGGTGTGCTCCCTTGGCTTTCCATGTTCACCATGGTCATTTTTTTGCCTGCCGCAGCACTCCTTGGCACCGTCAGTGTTGCCCTGGTCATTCGAGATGCATTTATCCTTTGGATCAAGGTCGAACACCATCAACCCTGATTTGGTCACATAATGGACAAGTTCCTAACTGGGATCAATACCAACCAGTTGCCAGTTACTTGAGACAAGATGCGTAAACACGGCACCAAAAAGCCCGGCGTACGGCCGGGCTTTTGAAAATGTTGGTCCTGCGTGACTGTCAAATGAAGCTTTTATTCTGGAACATTCCAGGCTCCCATGATGGTACGGGTCCACGTCAAGGGGTTTTCATTTGTCGCTGTGGCTTGAGCAAACTTTCCGA
>JBELLK010000054.1:0-8619 GCA_042088625.1 Flavobacteriales bacterium | reverse complement strand
GTCCTTTCCGGCGAACGATTTTGCAATCGGCCGTACGCTTCTTGATGGATGCGCGTGTTTTCATGATGCTACTTTATTTCTTGTACCGGAATGTGATGCGCCCTTTGGACAAATCGTAGGGGCTCATCTCGCATTTCACGCGATCACCAGGCAAAATCTTGATGTAGTACATACGCATCTTGCCAGAGATGTGGGCCATGATGGTATGCCCATTCTCGAGCTCGACACGGAAGCGCGCGTTGGAGAGCGCTTCCAAGATGGTGCCGTCTTGTGTGATCGACGTTTGTTTCGCCATGCTATTAACTCAATTCGTTTTTTTCGAATTCAAAATCTCTTCAATGTCTTTGAAGCTGGAGAGAACGTCTGCTTTTCCTTGTCGCACAACAACGTCATGCTCAAAATGTGCGCTGACTGCTCCGTCTCGGGTCACAATGGTCCAACCGTCTTCGGCTTGTCCCACTTCACGGGTTCCCAAATTGATCATGGGCTCAATGGCCAAAACCATTCCGTCCATGAGTTTGGGCCCGTTGCCCCGACGACCGTAATTGGGGACTTCAGGAGCCTCATGAAGGTCCTTGCCCAAGCCATGTCCAACCAGTTCGCGAACCACCCCGTAACCGAGGCCTTCCGCATGCTGCTGACAGGCAAATCCAATGTCGCCAATGCGTTTGCCAACCACGGCCTGCTCGATCGCCAGATCCAAGCACTTCTTCGTGGCTTCCAAAAGGTTGTGCACTTCCAGCGACACCTCTCCCACCTCAAAGGTGTAAGCACTGTCTCCGTAAAAGCCATTCATCAACACACCGCAGTCCACCGAGACAATGTCCCCGTTTTCAAGGGGCTTGTCATTGGGGATGCCGTGGACCACAGCTTCATTCACCGAGGTGCACAAAGAATTGGGGAACCCCCCGTAGCCTTTGAAACCCGGCTCTGCGCCGTGATCGCGGATGAACTCTTCCGCAACCGCATCGAGATCGAGCGTGGTCACTCCCGGTTCAACCCGAGCGGCGACCTGCGCCAACGTTCTCCCAACAAGCAAAGAACTCAATCGAATGAGCTCGACCTCTTCGTCCGATTTGATTCGGACTCGTCGACCCAAACTCATTCGAACATCAGCCTGCGATGCCTCCCACAGGTGACTGTGGGCGACCGCGCATTTTTCCACTCTTCATCAAACCGTCGTAACGACGAGAGAGCAAGTAGCTCTCGATTTGCTGAAGGGTATCCAAAATCACCCCCACCATGATCAACAGAGAGGTCCCTCCGAAGAAAATGGCAAAGGTCTGTGCTTTCGTCAAACCAAGCTGGAACACGATTGCAGGAAGAACCGCAATGAGTCCCAGGAAAATCGCTCCAGGCAAGGTGATGCGTGACAACACCTCGTCCAAGAACTCAGCCGTTGGACGGCCGGGCTTTACACCTGGCACGAAGCTGTTCTGACGCTTCAAGTCATCCGCCATTTGGTTGGGATTGACTGTGATTGCCGTGTAGAAGTACGTGAAGACCACAATCATCACGAAGAACAGCACGTTGTACCAAAGACCGTTGAAATCACTCAACGACTGGAGCACTTCGCTGCCCTGGAATGACTCGCTTTGGGTCAAGTACAACGGCACAAACATGATTGCCTGAGCGAAGATGATGGGCATCACACCTGAGCTGTTCACCTTCAAAGGAATGAAGCTGCGTGCACCCTCTCCAGTGGGAAGGGCACTTCCACCTTGTTGCATTTTGGCCATTTGAACAGGCACTTTACGCAACGCTTGGACCAAAGCCACACTTGCTCCGATGACAATCAACAGGAACGCCAACTCCACCAAGAAGAAGAACAACGTGGTGTCTGGGTGGGCAAATTCTTGCACGATGGCCTGAGGGAACGTGGCGATGATGCCAATCATGATGAGCAACGAAATGCCGTTGCCGACCCCCTTATCTGTAATGCGCTCACCGAGCCACATGATCAGCAGCGTGCTGCACGTCAAAATGGTCACGGCTGAGAACCACCAAAAGGCGCTGGGGTTTTGAACCACACCAGGAACACTTACCACCGTAGAAGCGAGGTAACCTGGAGCCTGCACCAAGGTGATGGCAATGGTCAAGAAACGCGTCCACTGGTTGATCTTGTTGCGGCCGCTCTCACCTTCTTTCTGGAGTTTTTGGACCGCAGGAACGGCAATGCTCAAAAGTTGGATGATGATCGACGCCGAGATGTAAGGCATGATGCCCAACGCAAAAATGGATGCGCGGGTGAAGGCGCCTCCGGTGAAGAGGGAAAGGATGTCACCCAAACCTCCTGAACCGAGCTGGTTCATTTGGTCAGCAAGCACATCGCTGTTCACACCTGGGAGCACAATGAAGGAGCCCAAGCGGTACACCAAAATCAAGCCGAGCGTCACGCCCAACTTCTTGCGCAACTCCTCGTGGCGCCAGATGTCTCCGAGTTTTTCGAAAAACCTCATTTCGCGTGACGATCAATGGTCGAGCACTTTCCGCCCGCGCCTTCAATGGCAGCGGTGGCGGTCTTGCTGAACTGGTGAGCAGAAACTTCCACGCCGGCGGTCAATTCGCCGCGGCCGAGGATTTTCACGAGATCGTGTTTGCCGGCCAAGCCGTTGGCCACGAGGTCTGCAGGTGAAACAGCCTTGAGGCCAGTCTTCTCCACAAGCGCCTGGATGGTGTCAAGGTTGATGCCCTTGTACTCCACACGGTTGGGGTTTTTGAAGCCAAACTTGGGAACGCGACGCTGCAAAGGCATCTGTCCACCTTCAAATCCAATTTTGGACTTGTAGCCTGAACGAGACTTGGCGCCTTTGTGACCGCGTGTCGAAGTGCCTCCGTGACCGGAGCCTTCTCCGCGACCAACTCGCTTGCGCTGCTTCCGAGATCCTGATGCAGGGGTAAGGTTGCTAAGATTCATGGAATGTGCTGGTTATGAATTATTTCTTTTCCACTTTGACCAAGTGACCCACGGCGCGCACCATGCCCATGATTTGGGGGGTGTCCTCGTGTTCCACTGGGTTGTGGAGTTTTTTCAATCCGAGAGCCTTGATGGTCTCTTTCTGACGCTTGGTGCGGTTGATTGCACTGCGCACTTGAGTGATGACAATTTTGCCCATGACCAAAAAGGATTATCCGTTGAACACTTTGGTGACAGGAATGCCGCGCAACTGAGCCACGTCTTGGGCGCTGCGCAATTCCTTCAGGGCGTTGAACGTCGCCTTCACCACGTTGTGAGGGTTCGACGAGCCCAAAGACTTGGCAAGGACATCTGTGATGCCTGCGCTCTCAAGCACGGCACGCATCGCACCCCCGGCAATCACACCCGTACCTGGAGAGGCTGGACGGATCAACACGTGAGCACCTGCATACTTCATCTCCTGAGCGTGAGGAATGGTCCCGTTCACAAGTGGAACGTTGATCATGTCCTTCTTGCCATCTTCGATGCCTTTTTGAATGGCGGTGGCCACTTCGCGGCTCTTTCCGAGGCCGTGACCCACCTTGCCTTTCTCATCGCCTATGACGACAATGGCGCTGAAGCTGAACGTACGTCCACCCTTGGTGGTCTTGGCAACACGGTTGATGCCAACCAAGCGGTCCTTCAAATCTGGATCACCGGTGCGCGATTGCTGCTCCCGATTTCCGCCTCGTTTTTGTTGACGTTGATTCTGTGACATCCGATTAGAATTTCAAGCCGCCCTCACGAGCTGCTTCAGCGAGTTTTTGAATGCGACCGTGGTAGAGGTAGCCGTTGCGGTCGAACACAACTTGAGTGACTCCTGCAGCTTGCGCCTTTTCGGCGATGAGCTTGCCGACAGCGGCAGCTTGATCCAACTTGGCTCCCGCTGCATCTCCTCCCAAGGAAGAGGCTGCGGCCAAAGTGCGCCCCTCGAGGTCGTCAATGACTTGAGCATAGATCTGCTTGTTGCTTCGGAACACCGTGAGACGCGGACGCTCAGGGGTGCCCTGAATGCGACCACGAACGCGGGTCTTGATGCGCACACGCGCTTTTGCTTTCTTCTTCGTATCCATGGCTTCAGGTTATTTCGCTGCAGTTTTACCAGCCTTGCGACGGATTTGCTCACCAGTGAAGCGAACACCTTTGCCTTTGTATGGCTCGATTTTGCGCAACGTGCGGATTTTGGCGGCCACCATGCCAAGCAACTGCTTGTCATGAGAAGACAAAGTCACCGTAGGTGCCTCACCCTTCTTTGTTTCTGCTTCCACTTTGACTTCCTTGGGCAATTCCAAGATGATGGGGTGGCTGTAACCCAAGCTCATGTTGAGTTGCTGCCCTTGGTTGGCAGCACGGTAACCCACACCAACCATTTGAAGCTGGACAGAATAGCCTTCGCTCACACCCACGACCATGTTCTGGATCAGGGCGCGGTACAGGCCGTGCTTGGCACGGATGTCCTTGTCATCGTTGGGGCGAGTGATCGTCAAGACGTTCTCGGCGTATTCAAGTCCGAGTTTCTCGTCCACCTCCTGCGTCAATTCCCCTTTGGGGCCTTTGACAGTCACAACGTTGCCTTGGATGGAGAGTTCAACTCCACTAGGAACGGTGATGGGATTTTTTCCAATTCGGCTCATGACGGATCAGTAAACTGTGCAAAGAATTTCGCCACCCACGTTCAAACGACGCGCTTCTTTGTCGGTCATCATGCCCTTGCTGGTGCTGATGATGCTGACTCCGAGGCCGTTCAATACACGTGGCAATTCGCCTGAACCTGCGTAGCGACGCAGACCTGGCTTTGAGTAGCGTTTGATTTCAGTAATCGCTGGACGACGAGACTTGGCGTCGTAACGCAAGGCAATCTTAATGCTGCCTTGGAGACCTTCGTCGACAAATTTGTAATTCAGGATGTAACCCTGGTCGAACAAGATTTTGGTCAATTCCTTCTTCACGTTGGAAGCAGGAATCTCCACCACCTTGTGACGGGCCATCTGCGCATTGCGAATGCGCGTCAAGTAATCGGAAATGGGGTCGCTATGCATGTCTTCTCTGTTTCAGATTACCAGCTGGCCTTTTTCACGCCAGGGATGCGTCCCGAGAGAGCCATCTTGCGGAACAGGACACGGCTGATGCCGAACTGACGCATGAAGCCACGGGGACGACCCGTGATTTGACAACGGTTGTGCAAACGCACCGCAGCAGAGTTGGGGGGCAACTTCTGGAGGCCTTCCCAATCGCCAGCTTCTTTGAGTGCCGCGCGCTTTGCTGCGTACTTGGCGACAAGACGTTCTCGCTTGCGCTCGCGGGCTTTCATGGATTCTTTCGCCATGGCTTAGTTCTTTTTGAATGGGAAACCAAACGCCTCAAGAAGGGCTTTCGCCTCTTCGTCCGTCTTGGCGGAGGTTACAATGGTGATGTCCATCCCGTTGATGTTCTTGATCTTGTCGAGATCGATTTCGGGGTAGATGATTTGCTCTTTGATGCCAAACGTGAAGTTTCCACGTCCATCAAACCCCTTGGCCTTGATGCCTTGGAAGTCCCGCGTGCGAGGCAGAGAAACCGCAATCAGGCGATCGAGGAATTCGTACATGCGCTCGCGACGGAGGGTGACGCGTGCCCCGATGGGCATGCCCTTGCGGAGTTTGAAGTTCGAAACGTCCTTTGTCGAAAGCGTTGGCACGGCCTTTTGGCCTGCAATCGTCGACATTTCTTCGACAGCGGTGTCCACCATCTTGCGATCGGCGACGGCCTTGCCCAAACCTTGGTTCAAGCAAATCTTCTCAATGCGCGGCACCTGCATGGCAGATGTGTACTCAAACTGCTTCTTCAAAGCAGGAGCGATTTCTTCCGCGTATTGGGTCTGGAGTCTTGGAATGTAGCTCATCACTTCAGCTCCTCATTGGTTTTCTTTGAAAAACGGACCAGCTTTCCATCGTCTCCACGACGACGTCCCACACGTGTGGCGTTGCCTGCTCCATCCACAACCATGACGTTGCTGATGTGAATGCCGGCTTCCACAGTGGAAACACCTCCCTGGGGATTGGCGGGGCTGGGCTTGACGTGCTTGGTGACGATGTTCACACCTTCAACCACCACACGGTCCTTTTTGCGGTCCACAGACAACACGGTCCCTTCCTTTCCGCGGTTGCCCCCGGAAATGACCTTGACGGTGTCGCCCTTTTTGACTTTTACTCTTTTGAACATGCTTCGTGGGTTACAACACCTCAGGTGCGAGTGAAACAATCTTCATGAAGTCCTTTTCACGCAGCTCGCGAGCCACTGGACCAAAAATGCGGGTTCCGCGCATGTCGTTGTTCGCGTTCAACAACACGATCGCGTTGTCGTCGAAACGGATGTACGACCCATCTGGGCGACGTACTTCCTTTTTGGTGCGAACCACCACTCCTTTTGACACCGTACCCTTTTTCACGTTTCCGTTGGGCGTCGCGCTTTTCACAGCCACGACCACAGTGTCTCCGAGAGACGCGTATCGACGCTTGGTGCCTCCCAACACACGGATGCAAAGGGCTTCCTTCGCACCGCTGTTGTCAGCGACCTTCATTCGGGATTCTTGCTGGATCATCGTTCAGTCTTTTCTTTTCCCTGGATTACTTCGCGCGCTCCATCACCTCCACCAAACGCCAGCACTTGCGCTTGCTCATTGGTCGAGTTTCCATGATGCGTACGGTGTCCCCGATGTTGCAAGTCTGCTCTTCATCATGGGCCACAAACTTCTTGGTGCGCTTGATAAACTTCCCATACATGGCGTGCTTCTCTTTGCGCTCTACGGAAACCACAATGCTCTTGTCCATCTTGTTGGACGTCACAATTCCGATGCGCTCCTTTCGAAGGTTGCGCGTTGTTGCTTCAGTGCTCATGATTTCTCTTAGTTGGCGTTTTTGCGAGCGTTCTGCTCAGTCAACAAACGGGCGATGTCACGCTTCTTTTCAGACAACGCCTTGGGTGATTCCAAACCGGCAATCGTGTGATTGAAACGGAGCTTGGCCATTGCGTCGCGCTCAAGGTCGATGCGCTCTTGCAAGTCCTTGTCGGACAACTGGCGGATTTCTGTGTTGGCAATCATGATTCTGCGTAATCTGGACGAACAACAAACTTGCACTTCACGGGAAGCTTCTGAGCTCCCAAGCGCAAGGCTTCTTGGGCAGTTTCCATGGGCACACCGTCCACTTCGAACATGATGCGACCGGGACGAACTGGGGCAACCCAGTGGCTGGGAGCACCCTTACCCTTACCCATACGAACCTCTGCAGGCTTCGATGTGATGGGCTTGTCTGGGAAAATCCGAATCCACACTTTACCCTCACGCTTCATGTAACGGTTGATGGCGATACGGGCTGCCTCAATCTGTCGGGAAGTGATGAATCCCACTTCCAACGTCTTGATGGCAAAGGAACCGTAAGCCACTGTGCTTCCACGATGTGCCAGACCGCGAACACGGCCCTTTTGCATCTTACGGAACTTGGTACGTTTTGGCTGTAGCATAACTATTCAGCGTTGCATTCAATCAGGAACGAGGGCCCCGGCGACGGCCAGGTGCACCACCGCGACGGTCGCCGCGATCCTTCTTTTGAGGTGGAACAGGTGACAAGTCGCGCTTGCCATAAACTTCTCCGCGGCAGATCCAGCACTTGATGCCGATGCGGCCGTAGGTGGTGTGCGCTTCCACCAACGCGTAGTCGATGTCAGCACGGAACGTGTGCAGAGGAATGCGCCCCTCTTTGTAGCTCTCGCTGCGGGCAATTTCTGCGCCGTTCACACGTCCAGCAATGTTGATCTTGATGCCTTCCGCACCGAGACGCATCGTTCCAGCGATGGCCATTTTGATGGCACGACGGTGGCTGATGCGTGCCTCAATTTGGCGCGCAATGCTTTCGGCAACCAAGCGGGCATCCAACTCAGGACGCTTGATCTCAAAGATGTTGATTTGAACTTCTTTGCCTGTGAGCTTCTTGAGCTCCTCGCGCAATTTGTCCACCTCAGAACCTCCCTTTCCGATGATCACACCAGGGCGGGCAGATTTGATGGTGACCGTCACGAGCTTAAGCGTGCGTTCAATGATGATGTTGGACACACTTGCCTTGCGCAAGCGAGCCATCAAGTACGTGCGGATCTTGTCGTCCTCCACGAGCTTGTCCGTGTAGTCCTTCCCGCCGTACCAATTCGAGTCCCATCCGCGGATGAAACCCAGGCGATTGCCGATTGGATTCGTCTTCTGTCCCATGATTAGTTCTTGGCGCTGTCTACAATGATGGTCACGTGGTTGCTGCGCTTGCGAATGCGATGCGCGCGACCTTGAGGGGCCGGTTGCAAGCGCTTCAACATGCGTGCACTGTCAACCTTGATTTCGCGAACAAAGAGGTTTGCTTCTTCAGGACGCTGTCCTTCGTTCTTCGCTTCCCAGTTCGCGATGGCAGAGAGCAAGAGCTTCTCCAAGCGAAGGCTGGCCTCGCGAGGGCTGAAGCGCAAGACGTTCAATGCCTCAAACACATTTTTGCCGCGGACAGTGTCCGCAACCAAACGCATCTTGCGAGGTGACGTTGGGCAGTTTTTCAAGCTTGCGATGGCGGTGCTCTTCAGCGCCTCCTTGCGTGCTTCTGCGGCGATTCTTTTACGTGCTCCCATGACTCAGCGCTTCTTGTCTTTTT
>JBELLK010000017.1:5011-44968 GCA_042088625.1 Flavobacteriales bacterium | reverse complement strand
GCCCCGTGGTCGGAGAAGTTGGCTTCGCCGGCCGCGTACAAACCTGGCACCGTGGTCATCAAGTTGTAGTCCACCCAAAGTCCACCCATCGTGTAGTGCACGGCAGGGTAGATCTTCATTGGCGTCTCGTACGGGTTGTCGTCGGTGATTTGGCGGTACATGTCAAACAGGTTGCCATATTTCGCCTTCACCACGGCCTTGCCGAGCTCGCGGATTTTCTCATCAGAGGGATTCTCCAAACCAAGAACGTTGGCTTCAGTCTTTCCGTATCGCTCAATGGCGCTGGCATAGTCCAGGTACACGGCTTCTCCCGTCTCATTGACTCCGTAGCCGGCGTCGCAACGCTCCTTCGCCGCACGTGATGCCACGTCACGAGGCACCAAGTTTCCAAAGGCAGGGTAGCGACGCTCCAAGTAGTAGTCGCGGTCGGCTTCCGGGATGTCGGTGGGCTTGAGGGTGCCCTTGCGCACGGCCTCAGCGTCTTCCTTTTTCGCGGGAACCCAAATGCGGCCGTCGTTGCGAAGCGATTCGGACATCAAGGTCAGCTTGCTCTGGTAGTGGCCACTTACAGGGATGCACGTTGGGTGGATCTGCGTGAAGCATGGGTTGGCCATGAACGCTCCTTTGCGGTGGGCCTTCCAAGCGGCGCTGACGTTGGAGCCCATGGCGTTGGTGCTCAAGAAGAACACGTTGCCGTATCCGCCTGAAGCGAGCACCACGGCGTGGGCGCTGTGGCGTTCGATTTCACCCGTCACCAAGTTTCTGGCAATGATGCCTCGTGCCTTCCCGTCCACCAAGACGACGTCCATCATCTCGTGACGGTTGTACATCTTGACCTTGCCCTTGGAGATTTGTCGGCTCAGCGCCGAGTAAGCCCCGAGGAGAAGTTGTTGGCCCGTTTGGCCCTTGGCGTAGAAGGTCCGGCTCACTTGCACCCCGCCAAACGAGCGGTTGTCCAAAAGGCCTCCGTACTCACGTGCGAAAGGCACACCTTGCGCCACACATTGGTCGATGATGCTCGTGCTCACTTCCGCCAAGCGGTGCACGTTGGACTCTCGGCTGCGGTAGTCCCCTCCTTTGACAGTGTCGTAGAACAGGCGGTAGACTGAATCCCCGTCATTTTGATAGTTCTTGGCCGCATTGATGCCTCCCTGCGCTGCAATGGAGTGGGCGCGTCGGGGGCTGTCCTGAAAGCAGAAGGCCTTCACGTTGTAGCCCATTTCAGCCAGTGATGCGGCTGCCGAGCTCCCCGCCAATCCCGTGCCCACCACAATCACGTCGATCAGACGTTTGTTGGCAGGGTTGACAAGGCGAATGTTGTTCTTGTGGTGGGTCCACTTGTCCGCAAGCGGACCTTGAGGTGTCTTGGAATCAAGCATGGTCTCAGGCTTGGGTCAAAAAGAGGTACAACGGAATGGATGCAAAGGCAGCGGGCACAATCACAGCAAAGGCTTTGCCCACTTTTTCAATCAGAGGAGTGTAGCCCTCGTGGCGCAGCCCCATGGACTGAAAAGCACTGCCGAAGCCATGCCAAAGGTGAAAGCCCAAACCGCCCATGCCCAGCACATACAATGCTGTTGCTGCAAGGGCCATGCCGTTCATTGCAGGATCAAAGAAGTTGAGCACGACGGTGTGGAGGTCTTTCAGCTCCTGGCCATTCACCATCTGAGTGGGCATGTCTCCAAAGTGCATACGCCACCAAAAGTTCTGCATGTGCGTCACAATGAACACCAAGACGATGGTGCCAAGGATTGCCATGTTGCGGCTGCTCCAACCCGAGTTGGCAGAGCCTTTTTCCACGGCATAACGTGTCGGGCGCGCCTTGCGGTTTTGCACCACAAGAACAAACCCATCCACCACGTGAAACAGCACGCTTGCGTACGTCAAGTAGCTCAACACCTTGACAACCGGGAAGGTGGTCATGAAAAGGGCGTACTCGTTGAAAGCGGTTTGGCCCTCAATTCCAGGAACAAACAGTTGAAGGTTTCCAAGCAGGTGACCCACCAGAAAGGTGCAAAGAAAAAGGCCTGTCAAGGCCATTGCATACTTCTTCGCCAGGGAAGATTTCAAAATGCCAGAGGAACTCATGATCGCGGTGCGTTTGTAGGAGTTGCCTCAAAAATACGGCCGCCTCGATGGGCGGACAAGTAGAAACGTTCTAAGTCCTGAGCGAAGGGAATGAAGAGGGGAAGACCCGCAATGAGCCTTCCCCAGACGGTTACGACGCGTCCGGACGCTTCTCCAGCATGAGCATTTCACCGGCCACCACTTCCGTGATGTACCGGGTATGCCCCTCCCCATCCTCATAGGTTCGGTACGTCAACCGCCCTTCAACGGCCACTTCGGCGCCCTTCTTCAGGTATTGACCAGCCACTTCCGCCAGTCCGCCCCAGGCGACCACGTCGTGCCACTGGGTGCGTTCCACTCTCTCTCCCTCGCCGTTGCGGAAGGACTCATTGGTCGCCACTGGAAAACGGGCTTTCACCTTGCCGTCGTCAAAGGTGATCATCTCGGCGTCCTTGCCGAGTCGTCCAATCAATTGGACTTTGTTGCGCAATGCATTCATCTGTTGAGGTTGTTTAACTGGGTCAAACCTGCGCACTCCACCCTCCCTCTTTCCTGCGCATTTCACGGCCGTCCATGCGGAGTTGAATGGCGTCGCCCGTGACCTTGCTGAACGCTACCTTTGCGGGCCATGACTGACGTTCGAGTACGCTTTGCACCCAGCCCCACCGGTCCGCTCCACATGGGCGGTGTCCGGACCGCCCTGTACAATTGGTTGTTCGCCAGAGCCCATGGCGGTACGTTCATTTTGCGCATTGAAGACACGGACCAAGGCCGCTTCGTGGAGGGCGCGGAGGCGTACATCGAAGAGGCCCTGGATTGGTGTGGGCTGACGCCTGACGAGGGAGTGAAGGCCGGCGGCGAGGTTGGGCCCTACCGCCAGAGCGAACGAAGCGCGATGTACCGCGACGCCGTTCAGGTGTTGCTCGACAAAGGCTTGGCCTACGAAGCGTTTGACACGCCCGAGGAGCTCGACGCGTTGCGAAAGGCCGCTGAGCCGGATGTGTTTCAATACGACGCCACGACCCGAGGTACGCTCCGCAACAGCCTGACCCTTGGTGCGGACGAAGTGGCGCTCTTGAAAGCGGAAGGGGCGCCGTTTGTGGTTCGTTTCAAAACTCCGGACAGCGAGGAAGAGGTCGCGTTTGACGACGCGATTCGCGGAAGCGTTTCGTTCAAATCGAGCGTGCTCGACGACAAGGTTTTGATGAAGGCAGATGGATTGCCAACGTATCATTTGGCCAACGTGGTCGACGACCATCACATGCGCATCTCGCACGTGATTCGGGGCGAGGAATGGTTGCCAAGTGCGCCATTGCACGTCTTGTTGTACCGCGCGTTTGGGTGGGACCACCCGGTGTTCGCCCACTTGCCGCTGATCCTCAAGCCCACCGGCAATGGAAAACTGAGCAAGCGAGACGGCGATGCAGGAGGGTTCCCTGTGTTCCCGACAAATTGGACCGACCCCAAGAGCGGCGACACGTGGCCTGGCTATCGCGAACAAGGCTATGCGCCCGAGGCGTTTGTGAACATGCTGCTCATGCTCGGATGGAACCCTGGAGACGAGCGCGAGCTATTCACAGCCACCGAAGCAGCCGAGGAATTCTCCCTCGACCGTGTGGTCAAGTCAGGCGCACGATTCAACCCTGACAAGGCCAAGTGGTTTCAGGAACAGCACCTGCGCAACGCTGGATCAGAAGCCCATGTGGAGTCCTTGCTTGAGCTTGCCAAGGGCCAGGGGGTCGAATGGACAGCGGGGCAGTGCCACACCGTGCTGGACATGATGCTTGAGCGCGTGGCCTTCTTGCCGGAAATCATGAGCACAGAGTGGTTGTTTGAGGCACCCACCGAATTCAATGCCAAGCTGGTTCGCAAAAAGTGGAAAGAAGAGACCGCAGGGTATTTGCACGACCTCGCGTCGGTCTTGGAAGGGGTTGAAGACTTCACCAGCGAGAACGTCGAAACGGCTTTCAAAGGGTTCTTGGAGGCGCGAGAACTGGGTTTTGGGCAAGTGCTCTTGCCGTTCCGCATTGCTTTGACTGGCGAAGGTGGAGGACCGTCGATGTTTGATTTTGCTGCATTCCTCGGCAAAGCCCAAACGCTGGAGCGATTGCACCAAGGCGTGGACGCCGTGTTGGCCTTGAAAGCAAACCCTGAAGGATGACGACCCACCAAATCCACGTGAACGGGCTTCGTTTTTGGGCCCATCACGGATGCATGGAAGAAGAGGCCATCATCGGCCAAGAGTACCGTGTCGACGTCACGTTGTGGGTGGACTTGATGCCAAGTGCAACGGCGGACGACCTGAGCAAAACTGTGGACTACGTTGACGTGCATCGCATCGTCAAACGCGAAATGGGGGTGCGCAGCAAGCTCGTTGAGCAGGTGTGTCAGCGCATTGTGGCTGGATTGCGCGAAGAGCTTCCTCTTGCCGAGGCCGTGGAGGTGAAAGTCACCAAATTTCAGCCCCCCATCGGCGGGGATTGCGACCACATTGCGGTCGTGATGCAGGGATGAGACGCGGCCGCTCGGAGCGCCCCTAGAACCTCAGTCCAAGGACATCTCTGGGACGTGGTCCGGAACCACGAGCTTGCCCGCCGTGGCGGCGACGATGTCGTCCACACTGACGCCTGGGGCGCGCTCCACAAGGTGGAAGGCGCCGTCGCGAATGTCGAGGACGGCGAGGTTGGTCACCACGCGTTTGACACAACCCACACCTGTGAGCGGCAGCGAGCACGTGTCGAGGAGCTTAGATGCGCCAGCGCGGTTGGTGTGCTGCATGGCGACGATGATGTTTTCAGCGGAGGCCACAAGGTCCATCGCGCCGCCCATGCCTTTGACCATCTTGCCGGGGATCTTCCAATTGGCGATGTCGCCGTTGGAGGCCACCTCCATGGCACCGAGGACGGTGAGCTGCACGTGGCGGCCCCGAATCATGGCAAAGGACGTGGCGCTGTCAAAAAAGACCGCACCCGGCAAGGCCGTGATGGTTTGCTTGCCTGCATTGATCAGGTCGGCGTCTTCATCCCCCTCCATCGGGAACGGACCCATTCCGAGGATGCCGTTTTCGCTCTGAAATTCCACCTCCATGCCTTCCGGGATGTGGTTGGCCACCAAGGTCGGGATCCCGATGCCGAGGTTGACGTACCACCCGTTCTGAACTTCTTGCGCGATGCGCTTCGCGATGCCGTTTTTGTCCAACATGGTGCTCAGTTTGAAGGGGTTTGAACGGTGCGTTGCTCGATGCGCTTTTCGTAGCCTTCACCCTGGAAGATGCGCTGGACAAAAATGCCTGGCGTGTGGATGCTGTTGGGGTCGAGTTCTCCTTCTGGGACCAGTTCTTCGACTTCCGCCACGGTGATGCGGCCGGCCATGGCCATCATGGGGTTGAAGTTTCGGGCAGTGGCCTTGTAGATGAGGTTGCCCGCCGTGTCGCCCTTCCACGCCTTGACCAAGGCAAAGTCCGCTGTCAGGGCCGATTCAAGGATGTGGGGTTTGCCGTCAAATTCACGGACCTCCTTGCCCTCGGCGACCTCGGTGCCGTATCCGGCTGGCGTGAAAAAGGCCGGGATGCCTGCACCACCTGCCCGACAGCGCTCTGCGAGCGAGCCTTGTGGAATGAGGTCGACCTCAAGTTCACCGCTCAGCATTTGGCGTTCAAACTCGTCGTTCTCACCGACGTACGAGGAAATCATCTTTCGGATTTGGCGTTGCTGCAGCAGCAGACCGAGGCCAAAATCATCCACCCCGGCGTTGTTCGAGATGCACGTCACCCCGCACACCCCGCGGCGGACAAGTTCTGCAATGCACTGCTCGGGAATGCCACACAGGCCAAACCCGCCCAGCATCAAGGTCATGTTGTCGGCCACACCCTCAAGGGCGGCCTGGGGTCCGGAGACCACTTTGGAAATCGCCATGGCTGAATGTCGTTGATTCAGAAAAGGATCAGTTGAACAAGTCGTCGTCGTCCAACGGATCAAAGGTAGGACCGCGCAGCTCCCCAATCTCTCGGCACGTCAAGGTGTCGCCTCCGATGCTTTCGGGCCGGGCAAAGTCGGCCTGGCTCACGTCCAAGGATTCGTCGGCGTACACGTCCTTCATGAAGAAGCCGTAGATCGGGAGGCCGGTGTTGGCGCCTTGGCCCAAACGCGTGGACGAGAAACGCACCGTCGGATCTTGCGCCCCGACCCACACGCCCGTCACAAGGTCGGGGGTCAGGCCCATGA
The DNA here is from genome assembly GCA_042088625.1 of Flavobacteriales bacterium. Lineage (GTDB taxonomy): Bacteria > Bacteroidota > Bacteroidia > Flavobacteriales_D > Sanyastnellaceae > UBA11663. The sequence continues at coordinate 38,678 of JBELLK010000017.1, read as the reverse complement.
ACCAGCCGTCGGTGTTGTTTTGGGTGGTGCCCGTTTTGCCCGCCATCGGCACGCGGATCCCGTCGTAGTCGCGGGCGTCGGAGTCGTATCGCAGTCGGATGCCGGTGCCCATTCTCTTTTCCTTTTCCTCGTTCCATGCGCCATCCACAACGCCTTTCATCATTTGAATGACCTGGTAGGCGGTCCGATCGTCGAGGCCCTGGCGGATGTCCTGCTTGGGCTCGTAGATGGCGTTGCCGTAGCGGTCTTCGATGCGCGCGATGAAAGTCGGCTCGACGTAAACACCCTGGTTCACGAGCGAGGCGTTGGCGCTGACCAATTCACGCAGGGTGAGTTGGGCGACACCGAGCGCGATCGACGGCACGTTGGGAATGTCGCTTTCGATGCCAAGCGCATGTGCCAAATCGATGACCCGACGCGTGCCGTAGTCCTTGATGAGTTTGGCCGTGACGGTGTTCATGGAGTTGGCCAGCGCGTACTCCAAAGTGACCATCTCCCCGTAGTCCTCATCGCTGTTGTCCGGACACCAGCGCGGTGGATCGCTGCCTCGGGGAAGGTCGATGCACGTCTTTTGGTTGGGGAACTCATCGCACGGCTCCGCCCCCAATCGCAGTGCTGTGGCGTACACAAAAGGCTTGAACGTCGATCCGACTTGGCGACGGCTTTGGCCCACGTTGTCGTATTGAAAGTGCTTGTAGTCGATGCCGCCCACCCAAGCTTTGATGTGCCCTGTGGCTGGCTCGACCGACACCAAACCCGCGTGCAGGATGGACTTGCGATGCAAAATGCTGTCCATTGGAGACAACACCGTGTCCACGGCCCCTTGGTGCGAAAAAACCTTCATGGCCACGGGCCGCTTGAAGATGTCTCGCAACTCCTTGTCGCTGTGTGCATGCCAAACGTGGCCACACCCACCCTTCTCGCTGCCGCACTTGAACCCGTCCCGACCGTCGTCCGTGACAATCGATTCAATGTAGAAGCCCGGGCGGTTGCAGGCCGGACACAGCTTGCCCACGCCCTTCTTGTACCGATCGGAGTCGCGCATCGCCACGTCCAGGATGGCCTGACGCGCCTTGGGATCGATGTCTTCGAAAAATGGCGCCACGTTTTTGGGCCGGTCGCGCAAGTCGCGTTCAAAGCTCTCCTGAAGCTCCCCGGCCAAATGACGGTGCACCGCACTCTCGGCGTAAGCCTGCATCCGGCTGTCGATGGTGGTGATGACCCGGAGACCGTCGCGATAGATGTCGTAGGCCGAGCCGTCGGCTTTGGCCAACACGAAGGCGTCGTCCTCGTCCTTTGCAGCCAGCATCCGCTTCAATTCTGCGCGCAGGGTTTCCCGGAAATAGGGGGCTGCACCCTCGTCGTGGCTCACCCTTTGAAATTGCAGGCCCAACGGAAGCGCTTGCAAGGAGTCTGCGACCTCGGGTTCGAGGTGGTCGTATTTGACCATTTGGGCCAACACCACATTCCGTCGATCACGCACCAACTCAGGCCGGCGCAAAGGGTTGTACAAGGCGCTGTTTTTCAGCATGCCCACCAGCATGGCCGATTCTTGGACATTGAGTTCCGACGCCGGCTTGTTGAAGTAAACGTTGGCGGCGCTTTCGATGCCCACCGCCTGGTTGATGAAGTCGTAACGGTTCAGGTAGAGCGCGACAATTTCCTCCTTGGTGTAGTGACGCTCCAGGCGGGTTGCGATGATCCACTCCTTGGGTTTTTGGAGGACGGCCCGCTCAAAAAAGCTGGTGGTCTCGTACTTGTCCGTGAACAGGAGTTTGGCCAATTGCTGCGTGACCGTCGACCCTCCGCCGCGTTTGCCCATGTAGGCGATGGCGCGTGCCAAACCGATGAAGTCGATCCCGGCGTGGTCGTAAAACCGCGCATCCTCGGTGCTGGTCAAGGCCTCGACGAGGTGGGGCGGCAAAGTTTCGAAGCGGGCGTCAGAACGGTTCTCTGTGTAGTACCGGCCCAGGACCTTTCCATCGAAGGAATACACCCTTGTGGCAAAATCCGTTTTGGGGTTGGCCAAGGCCTCCGTTTGGGGCAAATCGCCAATCCTGGCAAGCCCCACCAAACCCGCCAAACCCAGCAGCGGACCGAGGCCCACAAGCCACAATAGCAACTTCCAAGGAATGCGCTTCATGGGCTCAAGATGCAACCCAGGGGGGCTCGGAATGCGGCCCTTTGAATTCGTTGTGAGCACCTGTGCGTGAATTCCTCACGGACGCACAACAAGGGGTGTACATTTGCGACATGGTTGCCCTGATCAAAGCTGCCCAGCTCCTGCTGAGTTTGTCCATCCTCGTGGTGCTCCACGAATTCGGCCACTACTGGGCCGCCCGCGCCTTCAAGACCCGAGTGGAGAAGTTCTACCTGTTCATGAACCCCGGGTTTTCGCTGTTCAAGAAACAAATCGGGGAGACCGAGTGGGGCATTGGCTGGCTGCCTTTGGGTGGTTACGTCAAGATCGCAGGCATGATCGACGAGAGCATGGACACCGAGCAAATGGCACAGCCGGCACAACCTTGGGAGTTCCGCTCGAAGCCCGCTTGGCAGCGCCTGATCATCATGCTCGGCGGCATCATCGTCAACCTGATTCTCGGTTTTGTCATCTATTCAGGGGTGCTGTTTGTTTGGGGTGAGACCAAACTCGCCAACGAACACCCCGTCAACGTCGACCCCAAACTTGAGGCCCTCGGCTTCCAGGACGGCGACCGCATCCTCGGCTACAACGGCGAGACGCTGAACTACTACAGCGACTTGCGCATGGAGGGCTTCAACAACCGCGTCACGACCGTCGATGTGTTGCGCGACGGCAGCATGGTGCATCTGAACCTCGACAAGGAATTGGGCCAAACTTTCATCGACGAGGGCATTCGCCGCCCGTTCTCGCTTCTGTTCCCGTGTGAAATCGCGGCATTGGATTCGACAGGGCGTGCCGCCGGCGCCGGGCTCCAGGCGGGCGACCGCATCGTGGCCGTGGGAGACATGACGCTCCCTTATTTCGAGACGGTCCGCGAAGCGATCCAAGCGCATCCCGAAACGCCCATTCGACTCACGGTGGAACGCGAAGGGAGTACGCTCCAAATCGACGCCGTCCCAGACAGCGCCGGCAGCCTTGGTTTTTATGCCCTCCCTGCCGCCCACTACGCGGAGATGTTCCCCACGACTCACCTCGAGTACGGGGCGTTCTCTTCCATCGGTGCTGGATTCACCACGGCCAAGGAAACGCTAGCAGACTACGTGCGCTCGATGCGCTTCCTGTTCACCAAAAGCGGCGCCTCCCAAGTCGGAAGCCTCGTGACGTTCGGCAGCATTTTCGACGCAGGTTGGGACTGGGAGGTGTTTTGGCGCAACACCGCGTTCTTCTCCCTCATCCTCGCCTTCATGAATCTGTTGCCCATCCCGGCACTTGACGGAGGCCACGTGATGTTCACGTTGTATGAGATGATTGCAGGCAAGCCAGCCCCTGAAAAATTGCTGGAGCGCGCCCAAATGATCGGCATCGTGTTCTTGCTCTCCCTCATGGTGTTCGCCCTCGGAAACGACTTCTGGCGCTTGTTTACTGGCGGATTTGGGTGATTTTGCAGGCATGACCTTGCTCTCCATCCTGGACGCTGGCCTCGAGCTCTCCGCCGAAGACATCAACGCCTACGGGCTTGTCATCGGTGGCAGTGCGGTGGTCATCCTGTCTTACTTCGCAAACCTGTTGGCGCGTCGCACCAACATCCCAAGCGTGTTGGTCCTCATTGCGATGGGCATTGCCATCCGCCAAGGGCTTCGTGCCGTCGGGCTGAACCACATCCCGTTTGAGGGGTTGGTGCTGGAATTGCTCGGCACTGTCGGATTGATCTTCATCGTGCTGGAAGCGGCCCTCGAGTTGGAACTCCGACGGGACAAGTTGACCCTGATCCTGCGCAGCGCCACCCTGGCCCTGGCCGCCCTGGTGCTGAGCACCGGCGCCATCGCCACGTTCCTTCACTTCGCCTTGGCCATGCCTGTCTTCAATGCCACGGTGTACGCCATCCCGCTGAGCATCATGAGCAGCGCCATCATCATCCCCAGCGTGGGAGGGTTGTCACCCGCTTCGCGTGAGTTCATGGTCTACGAAAGCACGTTCTCGGACATTTTTGGCATCATGGCCTTTTACCTGCTCTTGGGCAACCAAGAGGCCGCCTCGGGTGGCGAAGTCCTGACCAACGTGGCGATCAACCTGCTGGGGACCCTCGTCATTTCGGTGGCCGTCGCCTACGCCATGGTGTACGTGTTGCAGAAAATTGAAAGCGGCGTGCGGTTGTTTTTGAGCATTGCCGTGCTCCTGCTGATTTACGCCATCCAAAAACTCTTCCACCTCAGCCCGCTCATCCTGATTTTGATCTTTGGGTTGATGCTGAACAACCACAAACTGTTCTTCCCGGACTGGTTGGGTATCACCAACGGCTGGCCAGGCAAGCTGCTCAAGGACGAGCGGATGAAGGCCCTCCATCATGACTTCCACATCCTCACCCTGGAAAGCGCGTTTGTGATTCGCACGTTCTTTTTTGTGCTCTTTGGGATGACGGTGAGCTTGGGGGTGTTGCTCGATTTGGACGTGCTGCTTCAGGGGTTGGTCATCAGCGTGCTGCTCTACCTCGTTCGCTTGCTCCTGCTGAAGGTCATGAATCAGGAACCGCTGTCGCCCTTGCTGTACATCGCCCCGCGCGGCTTGATCACGGTGCTGCTATTCTTCGCGATTGAATCGCAGTACGCAGCATTGGTGGTTCCCGCCTTCGACCAAGGGGTGCTCCTCGTCGTCATCCTGACGACGTCCCTCGTGATGACGGCATCCTTGATTGCTCATGGCAGCGGCCTGCAACAAGTCCCCGAGCTCGACCTCGAGGGTGCATTGCCCAACGCGCCGCGGGTGTTGGAACCCTCGTCGCACGCCGAAGACGACGTCAACACCTCAGGTATGCCCGACCCGGAAGACGACGAATCCAGCCCTGAGATTCAAGGGTGAACAACTGTCGCTTCAGTTCCGTCTCTGGAAGTCGCAAGGACTGCTGAAGTGTCCGCCAGGTCATCGCTCGGTCGGAATGCAACTGCGACCACAACGCTCCACAACCTTCAGGCAGCCCCGCGACATTGGACGAACAGGTGCCGACGATTCTGACTTCAGCCTCGGCACCCAAGCGTTGCCACAAGTCGTCGATGTCGGTCACGGGTTCAGCCAGGTCGTCCGCGACCAGGGCCCGATTCCCAGACCATGACGGGCCTTTCAAGTCGCGATTCCAGAGGGTGTACAGCGATCTGTTTTGATCGAAGGCACACCGAGCTGAAATCAGCGAACCGCCACGCACGGGGCTTTGAATGACGACGGTTGTGGGAGACAGCCCTGTAAGGATGCGGTTGCGTGACGCGAACATCCAGCGCTCCACCTGAATCCCAGGCGGTTGCTCCGTCAACAAGAGGCCACCATTGTTCACAATGTCTTCGGCCAACGCCTCGTGCATGCGCGGGTGCACACGGTCTAGGCTGCAAGGCAACACCGCGACTTGGCGTCCGCCATGGGCACTTTGAAGGGCGCCGTGATGGGCCCGTCCATCGATGCCGCGAGCCAGCCCACTGACCAGCCACCCTCCGGCTTCGGTCCATTCCCGACCCGCTTGTGCCGCCCACGCTGCACCTTGCTTCGTGCACGTACGCGTGCCCACCACAGACAAGGCCCTGCCCCATGCCACGTCAGGGGGCCAAGGTCCCCGCGAAAACAGCACAGGCGGTGCGTCTGGGATGTTGGCGAGCATCGATGGGTACCGAATGTCCTGACACGTCACGACTTCGGCTCCTGCCTCCAATGCAATTTCCCTTTGCTGGCTTGCCAAGGCCCACGCTTCACGCGCTTTCATGGGGTGCCGTTCCTCCCACCAACGCCACGCCTCATGAGGGTCGCCCGCTGCGGCCACTTCCTTTCGCACCGCCATGCATCCTTTGTCCTTTCGCGCCATCAGCGCCATCCAAGTGAGCGTGTCGTCCATGAACGAAAATTCCCTTCAGGACCCGCAACCCCGCAAAGGACTTCACAAGCGGGGTGCATTGTTTTGCACACGTCGCTGGATTCGGCGCAAAGTGTTGTTATTTGGCCTCATGCGACGTTTTCTTTTTGCGGCCCTTCTGGGGTGCTTCGGGTTGTGGAGTGGCACTGTCGACGTGTGGGGCCAAACGCTCCAAGGCCGCGTGATGGACAGCAACAACGAACCCCTCATTGGCGCTTATTTGACCAATGGCTTGGCCACCGCCTCAACCGACCTTGATGGGGTCTACACATTGAAACTCAAACCAGGCTCCCATAAGGTGATGTGCACCTTCATCGGCATGGCCAAGCAGGAATTCAAGGTCGACCTCATCGCAGGTCAAACCGCGGAGTGGAATCCCATCATGCAATCCACTGCCGAAGCCCTTGGACTCGTGGTGGTGAGCGCCGGGCGGTTTGAGCAGAATGCGTCCGAGGTTACGGTGTCCCTGGAAGTGCTGAAGCCCGCGCTGGTGGAGAACAAGGCGACGACCAGTTTGGAAACCGCCATCGAGCAAACGCCAGGGGTCAGCATGGTGGACGGAGAACCCCAAATCCGCAGTGGCAGCGGCTTCAGCTATGGCGCAGGATCTCGGGTCATGGTGATGGTGGACGACCTGCCCGTGCTGAGTGGCGACGCCGGCAGACCCACTTGGGGATTTCTTCCTCTTGAGAATCTGGAACAAATCGAGGTCATCAAGGGTGCGAGCTCGGTGTTGTATGGCAGCGCCGCGTTAAGTGGGGTCATCAACATCCGAACCCGCTTTCCCGACGCCCGACCATTGACCCGAGTCAGTCTCCAGCATGGCGTGTATAGCAACCCTCAAAGCGCAGAGGAAAGCCAATATTGGGACGGCCGACTTCAGCAGAGCAACCTTCGGTTTCTGCACAGCCAACAACTTGGTGGATGGGACGTGGTGATTGGCGGAAACGTCCTAGGCGACGACGGTTACAAGGGCCCCGAGATTTATGCCGACAGCGTGAATGGTGTTTTGGTTCCTGTGGACACTGCGGCCATGAACTACAACCCCCTTTCCGTGGATCGCTGGGGCGCCAATGCCCAGGCACGAATGAACGTCAACCTCAGGAAACGAGAAAGTGGCATCGAGGGGCTGAAGTATGGCGTGAACGCCAACTGGCAAAAGGGGGAGTCCTTGAATTCTTTGGTTTGGGAACGCGCCTACGATGGGTTGTATGGCACGCAAGACGGCGCGGCCACCCGCACCAAACAGCTCGTAGGCACCATCGACCCTTATGTGGAATACCTGTCCCCTGGCGGCGTGCAACACAGCTTTCGAAACCGATGGCAACACCTCAACAACGACAACGACAACGGCCAAGGCAACTCCAGCAACGTCTTTTACTCGGAGTACCAATTCCAAATGCGCGGTGAATCGCTGGGCATCGAAAACCTGGTGCTGACCGGGGGCGCCGTTCGCCAATTCACGCGGGGCCGCGCGGAATTGTACACCGGTGGCGATCCCTCAGGGGTGAACGAAGCCCGAAACGTGGCGGGCTACCTGCAGGCGGACCATAAACTCGGAGAGCGCCTCAACCTTTCTGTGGGGGCGCGGTACGAACACTTCAGCATCAAGGACAGCATCGACGCAGGCGGCGAGCCTGTGTTCAATTCTGACGGCAAGCCCGTCTTTCGAGCAGGGTTGAATTTCCAACCCGCCGAGGCCACATGGCTGAGGGCGAGTTTTGGCCAAGGATTCCGCTTCCCGACCATCGCGGAGAAGTTCATTCGAGCCGGACTGGGGCCGCTGCAGGTTTACCCAAGCAACGAATTGCGACCAGAAACATCTGTCAACATTGAAGCCGGTTTGAAACAAGGGGTCCAAATCGGAGGGTTCCAAGGGTTCATCGACGTCGCTGGATTTTTCCAGGAATACGACCACTTCATTGAGTTCACGTTTGGCCAGTGGGGCGATCCGGCAACCGACGTGTTTTCGGGATTGGGCTTCAGGAGCCTGAACACCGGAAGCAGCCGGGTGACCGGTTGGGAAACGTCCGTCATGGGCCGTGCAAACTGGGGCGAAACCACCCTCGACCTCCTGGCCGGATACACCTACACCAACCCCATCAACCTGACCCCCGACTACTACTACGATGCCGTGACGAATGCTGCCGGCGACACCATCGGTGGGGCGAGTTACAACAGCACGAGCTTGGACACGACCGGGCAAGTGTTGAAGTACCGCTCCAAGCACCTCTTCCGATTCGACGCCGAATTGAGGCAACCCAAGTGGTTCCTCGGCCTGAGCCTCAGACACCAAAGTGCCCTCCAAAACATCGACGCGGCGTGGTTGACCTTCGAGCAGTTTGGTCTGACCGATTGGGGACTGGAACAATGGCTGGAAGACCACACGAGGTTCAATTTCAGAACCAACCGCCGAGAGATGGCACTGCCCTGGATTGTGGACTTGCGCGCTGGGGTCAACCTCTCTGAACAACACAAACTGTCGCTCGTCGTCAGCAACCTGACGAATGCGGAGTACGCCATTCGCCCACTCGCGATCGAAGCGCCAAGGCTTGTGAATGTGGTGTACACTTACGAGCTCCATTGACGCCGTTTTCAGCCCAAAGAAACCGACCTTCCTCATCATGAAGCTTCTCGCTGTCATCCCCGCACGCCACGGATCCACGCGCTTTCCCGGCAAACCCTTGGCCTCGGTCGCCGGATTGCCAATGATCCAACGGGTTTATGAACGCGTGCTCTCATGTGGGGCTTGCGACAAAGTGATTGTGGCTACGGATGACGAGCGCATCGCGGCGGTGGTGCAGGAGTTTGGGGGACACGTTGTGATGACCTCTGAAGACTGTGCCAACGGCACGATTCGCTGCCATGAAGCGGTGGAACGACTCGAAGCGGATGGAGAGAGGTTTGATGCGATGCTGAACGTGCAGGGTGACGAGCCCTTCGTGCACCCCGACCAAATCACCCAACTCGCCGAACTCCTGCGCAAGCCCGATGCCGCCGTGGTCACCTTGGCCAAGTCGATGCCCGCCGATCCGGAAATTCAATCCCCCCATCGCGTGAAGGTGGTCCGAAACTTGAAGGGCCGGGCCATGATGTTCAGCCGCAGCCCCCTGCCCCATGGAGAGGGTCCTTGGTTGCAGCACGTCGGACTCTATGGCTTCACCCGAACCGCCCTTGAAGCTTTGGTGCAATTGAGCCCCACGCCCCTCGAACAGCGTGAACGGCTGGAACAATTGAGGTGGCTCGACCACGGCTGGCGCATCGACGTGGGCACCACCACACACCTCACCCCTTCTGTCGACACCCCGGAAGATTTGTTGGCCATTGAGCGGCTGATTGACGCGGGGAACCTCACCGTGTAACCCTGCTGATTCTGCCCGTATCTTCGCACCCCCGCACGCCTTGTGCTGGGCCAAAACCCGTTGAAATGAACATGCGATTTTTGGGTGCGACCGCGCTTGCGGTTTGGGCCATTTCCCTTGGCTGCAACACCCCCTCTTCTCAAGACATGAAGACTTCCCCCATTGTGACCAAGGCCTCTGAACTTCCCACGCCTCCTGACGCGGCCCAAAAGCCGCACACCACAGACATCCACGGCATGCAACTGCAGGATCCGTATTTCTGGATGCGGTTGAGTGACGACCAAAAGGAAGCCAAAGAATCCGACGCTCAGACGTCCGAGGTGGTGGCCTACCTCGAAGCCGAAAACGCCTACAAGAAGACGGTGATGGCTCCAACTGAAGCCCTGCAAACCAAGCTCTACGACGAAATTGTGGGTCGCATCAAGAAGGACGATGAAAGCGTGCCCGTGTTGGACAAGGGCTATTGGTACTACAGCCGCTACGAAGAGGGCAAGGAGTACCCATACTCGTGCCGGAAGAAAGGCAGCATGGACGCCGAGGAAGAGATCATGCTCGATCAGCCCGCTATGGCGGAAGGCCACAACTACTTCGCCGTCGGAGGACGCAGCGTCAGTCCCGACAACAACTTGTTGGTCTACGGCGTCGACACCGTGAGCCGCCGACAATACACCTTGTACGTCAAGGACCTGCGCACCGGTGACGTGTTCGAAGACCGCATTCCTGAAACCACAGGAGGGGCGACGTGGGCGAACGACAACAAAACGTTGTTCTACACCAAAAAGGACCCTACGACCTTGCGTTCGTTCCAAATCTACAAACACGTGTTGGGGACGCCCGTGAGCGAAGATGTGCTCGTGTTTGAGGAGAAAGACGAGACGTTTTCTTGCGGCGTAGGCAAGACCAAAAGTGAGGCCTTCCTCGTCATCGGCACCAGCACCACCGTCAGCACAGAATGGCATTACTTGGACGCCAACACCCCCGACGGAGAGTGGAAGGTCATCCAGCCTCGCGAGCGCGACCTTGAGTACAGCGTGAGCCACTACGGAGACCACTTCTACATCGTGACAAACCGCGACGCCAAGAACTTCAAACTCGTCAAGACGCCAGTCAGTGCCCCCGGGTACAGCAACTGGGAGGACGTGCTTCCGCACCGCGACGACGTCTTGCTGGAAGGCATCGAAATCTTCAACGACTGGCTCGTGGTTCAAGAGCGTCAGGAAGGCCTCAACCGCATCCGCATCAAGCGTTGGGATGGCACGTCTGACGAATACATCCCGTTCAACGACCCGGCCTACACGGCCTATGTGGGGGCCAACCCTGACTTCAATTCGGGCCGACTCCGTTACAGCTACACCTCCTTGACCACGCCCAACAGCGTGCTCGAATATGACTTTGACACCAGCGAAATCACCACGCTGAAACAGCAAGAAGTGTTGGGCGGCACGTTTGACCCTGCCAACTACGTCAGCGAACGCATCATGGTGGAAGCTCGCGACGGCGTGAAGGTTCCCGTGAGCATCGTGTATCGCAAAGGCGTTGAACGCACGGGGGACAACCCCTTCTTGCTCTACGCCTATGGCAGCTACGGTGCAAGCATGGACGCGTACTTCTCGGTGGCTCGCTTGAGTTTGCTCGACCGCGGGTTTGTCTACGCCATTGCCCACATTCGGGGTGGAAGCGAGATGGGCCGACACTGGTATGAAGACGGCAAGCTGTTCAACAAAATGAACACCTTCAACGACTTCATCGACTGTGGCAAGGCCATGGTGGAGGCGGGGTTCACGAGCCCCGACCACATGTACGCCATGGGTGGAAGCGCCGGCGGCTTGTTGATGGGTGCGGTGATGAATCTTGAGCCCAGCCTGTTCAATGGCGTGATTGCGGCGGTGCCGTTTGTCGATGTCATCAACACCATGTTGGACGAGACCATTCCGTTGACCACGTTTGAGTTTGACGAGTGGGGCAACCCCAAAGACAAAGCCTACTTCGACTACATCATGCAGTACAGCCCCTACGACAACGTCGTGGCGAAAGACTACCCCCACACCCTCATTACCACAGGGTACTGGGACAGTCAAGTGCAGTACTGGGAGCCCGCCAAGTGGATCGCCAAGCTTCGCGACGTCAAAACCGACGACAACCTTCTGATCATGGACTGCAACATGGAGACGGGCCACGGCGGTGCATCGGGCCGGTTCGAGCGCATCAAAGAAGTGGCCTTGGAATACGCGTTCATGTTCATGCTGGAGGGCATCGAAGAATAACATGGGCGCACCTCGACGTTTCCGGAACCTCACGCGGGAGGAACTTCAGGGCTTGGAGCTGGAATTTGCGCGCTTCTTGGCCTCACAAGGCATGCCCGCAACAGAGTGGGCGCGCATTTCCTCCGAGGATCCGGAGCGTGTAGAGGAGTTGATTGCGGAGTTCAGCACCTTGTTTTGGGAAACGACCACCTCGCGGCTGACCTACCTCGAGCGCCATGACGGCGGGGACACATGGTATTTCAAGTTTGGGGAGACAGAAGCCAACCTGCTGCGCATCGATCCTGAAGGCACGCGCTTTCAAGGGGCCAAATCTTATCCCGAAGAAGCCCGAGGCCAAGAGGTGTTTCTCATCCTGGAACAGGGGGCGACCCCAGTTCCTTCGGAGCGCTACGACGAGCTCGACGCCATGTTTGAAGGGATGAAGGGCTGACGCCTGAGTTCGTTCAGACCGTCCAGCCCATCCGTGACATCCAACCTGCAAGGTCTTCCTTCGCAAGGTCGAGGTGATGGGCGTGCAATCCCGCACGGTGGGCGCCGTCCACATGCTGGATGCTGTCGTCCAAAAACAACGTCCGCGCAGGATTCAATCCGTGGCGTTCACAAACGTAAAGAAAGGTCTCCGGATGTGGCTTCTTCATGCCCAAATCGTGGCTGTAATGCGCCGCCTCAAAGGCACCCCAAAACGCCGAAGCGTTCGGCAGCGTGGCACGCAAATCCGCCTCGAACACCTGAGCGTGGATGGCGTTGGTGTTGCTGAGCAAAAACAGGCGCGTCTTTTGGCCGAGCGCCTCCACGAGGGTTGCCCGTGCCGGCGGCATGCCGGTCAAGATGCAACACCATGCGTCATGCACGTCTTCCAGGGTTGTGCCTTCCTGGCAACGCGCCATGAGATGGGCGTAAAAGACGTCTCGAGAGAGCGTGCCAACCTCCAATTGGTCGAACCATTCAGACTGCGAGGCTTGGTGGTACAAGGATGCGAACTCGGCGTCACCCAACCGTGCAAACGCCTTCGGGGGCGCGTCGTAATCGATGTCGTACAAGACGCCGCCAAAATCCAGGATGACCCCGTCGAGGTCTTCCAGTGCAATGCGTTGATTCAACATGGGGTCAAAGGCGCTTCAGCCAAGCCTTTTGGTGCCCTCGAGCTCGGGCGTCTGCCAAGGCTTCGCGCGCCTCGGACTCGGTGGCATACCCTCCCATGGACACCGCGGTCAAACCGTTGTGGTCCTGGTAGTGGAGCGTGGCCTCAAATCCCTCTTTGCGCATGGAGGCCGCGAGCCTTTCAGCGTTCGCCTTCACACCAAACGCGCCCCCCACAATTTGGAAATTCACCACCGCCTCAACAGGGGCCTCTTCCGCGAGCGCCACATCCACAGGCACGGCCTCAACGACCATGTCCACGACCTCCGCGACCGGTTCTGGAGCGGGCGCCGGGGCAACTTCTGGCGGTGTGACAGGAATGTCGATGCGGAGGCCTCCCGCAGCGGGGCGACCTTCAATGACGTCGTACTCAAGGCGACCCTCCCATTGGGTGCGCGCCACAAAGTCTTTGACACCCTCCCCCGCGACGGCTTCTTCGTGCGACCACTCCATCCAGGAAGGGTCGGGCGCTTCTGATGGTGCGTAGGTGGCGGCGACGGGGACAGCATTCCAGAGGGGGTTGCTGCCGAGCAGTGTTGCCGAACCGGTGGGTTCGGCGAGCAAGTACGCGCCGGCGAGGGTTAGGGGGATGGCCACAGCCGCAGCTGCACGACCAAGTTTGACACGCAATGGAATCACGCGTCCCTCGTGCTCGTGTTGACGGCGAGAGGTGGGCGCAGCAATTGGCGCTTCAGGTTGGGGGGCCACAGGAATGGGCGCGGCAACCGGTTCAGGCTTGGCAAGTGGAGCCGTGGTGGCACGGGCCACGAGGGGAATGCTCGCGTGACCAAATGACTGCAACATCCGCTCGAACTCGGCATCGGCCATGAACCGGAGCTGTCCGTCTTCCTCTTTGTAGAGCTTGCCCAAGCCGGGGAGCTGAAACGACTGTCCGGCACTCAGCGCGTCCTGAACATGCCGCACGAGACCTTCTACAGCCTGAATCGCCTCGGGGTAGAGGGTCCCATGTTTGGCCATCAACTCATTGGCGAGAACGCCGTCGTTGGTGGTCAACCGAGGGTTGAACAGGACGTCGCGCGAGGGGGGGACGATTTGACGTTTGGCCTCATCGTACCACGCCGAACGTGGATTGCACACAAAACCTCCCAACCCCGGCAGCATCACACAGTCGTGATCCCAGAACAACCCGGGCAACACCTTCAAAACGTCCTCAGGGGTCAACGGAGAAACATGTCGCAGCGAATCCATGCAGGCAAGGTAGAGCGCACGGGGCAAAGGACAAACGGCTCATCTCACCCTCTTCCCACACTGAACTGTGAGAACGTCAACGAATGAGGGACACATGGCCTTCCAACAGCAAGGGTCCGGATTCTTGATCGAGTTGCACTTGCCAAACGTAAACGCCGTGGGGTGCGTAGTGCTCCCCGCCATTCACATCTCCCCGCCAAGGCACTTCAGGGTCGTCCGATTCAAAAATCACCTCCCCCCATCGGTTGAAAATGCGCATGGAAAAGCCCCGCAAGTCAGCACCTTCCGCCTTGAAAACGTCGTTCAGCCCGTCGTTGTCAGGCGTGAAACTGTTGGGCACATACACGGGGTAGAAGACGTCGACAAACATGGAGTCCCGTCCCACGCATCCCGTCGTGTCAGCCGCATTGATCACGTACCAACCTGGTTCAGTGACCGTCAATGTAGGCGTCAAACAGGTGGGGCAGTCGAGGTTTTCTGAAGGCGTCCAAAACACGTCAAGGCCGTAAGACCCGCCCCACAATTGCACCGTGTCGAGCAAGGCCACACGACGGTCTGGACCGGCCGTGATCGGCGGTGGTTGGGTGACGTAGACCGTGAGCTCATCGCTGGCCGTGCACCCGTCACTGTCCGTGATGTACACCGTGTACGTCGTGGTGAAACTGGGGAACAGGTACGTCTGGCTGGACCCAGGATCCGTGGCCAATTCGCTCGGCACCCACGAAAACGTCGAATTGGGGTCGTTGCTTTGGGCCGCGGCAAAAAACAAGTCTCCCTGACAGACCCCACCGTCTCCAGATGCGAAAGCCTCCGGAACGTTGACCTCGACCGTGACCTCATCGGTGCCAATCCCGCAAAGGTTCAAGATTGACACTGTGAATGTCGTGGTTTGGGGAGGGTAGACGTAAGGGTTTTGGGCGGAGGAATCGTTGGTGAATTCTGCAGGGCTCCACAGCCACTCGTCGCCCTCCGCTCCGGACAGCTGCACCCCAAATCCTTGACAGATTTCCTCGCTTGGGTACACCTCCTCCCCCGGGGGGCCCTGGACCACCGTCACGGTGGCTTCAGCCTCGTCCGTGCACCCGAGGTCGTCGGTGAGCACCGCGCTGTACGTGGTGGTTTCCGTGGGCGACGCCTCGACTTCACTGGCATTGGGGTTGTTGAGACCAAGCGGTGGCGACCACGTGACCTCATCCGCCCCAAACGCCACCAAAGATGCACTCTCACCAATGCAGATGGCCGTGCTCGAGGGTGTGATTTCGGCCACCACTTCTTGAACCACCACGTCCATGGTGGCAGAACCTTCCCCGCACACGTTGACGTCGGTCACGCTGAATTGCGTGGTGCCCACGGGCGGGACAATGACGTGGTTGGTGGCGGTGAGGTCCTCCAAGAGGGGATTGGGCATCCAGGTCATCGCCGACGTCCCATTGGCGATGAGCTCGATTTCCTCGCCGACACACACCGGATCGACCGGGAAGATGACCGGTTGCGGGGGCGATTCAATGTTGACGACGATGTCCGTGTTGACAGGCGCAAGGCATCCCGTGGGGTCGGTGACGGTCAAAATCACGCTGTAGGCACCGGGGCCCGGGAAGGTGTGGGTCGGTTCGTATTCGTTGCTCGTGGTGTTGTCATCAAACGTCCACAAGTAGGCGTACCCGGGCGTGGAGGTGTTCTCAAAGTCCACATCCAATCCGTCGCACAACACCCCTTCATTGACCACGTCAATGCCCACATCCAGCTCTCCGAGCTCGAACTTGAACACCCCCAAATTGCAGTTGAAGCTGTCGTTTGTGGAACTCCAGGCTCCGGGGGTTGTGGGCAAGTCGCTGTTGCCCCCGCATCCCGCGCACATCGCTTGGTACACCGTGCCGTTTTTGTCAAACCGAGAAGTCCCTCCGTCCACGTGCTCGGACGACTCGTCCCCACCAAAAAACGTGGCGTACTGCAGGTCCGTTCCCCCTTGGCTCATCACCGCCAACCAGAAATCTCCGTTGTTCGTTTCCGTCTGAAACGCGTCGTCTGTGACTGGCATGCCGTTGGTCCCAGAATCAAAAATGTAAGGGCTTCCGTTGTTGGCCGAACCGCCCCATCCACTAAGGTAAATTTCCCCGCATTCGCTGATCAAAAAGGCCGTCGGACTGATGTCCACATCGCCCACGTTGCCGGGATCGCCGATGCGGGTGTGCCACACAAGCGCGTCCAGCTCGGGCGTGAAACAAGCGACGTACTGACCGGCCAGCGGACTCTCGTCGTAGGTCCCTGGCGTGATCGTCTTGGTGCCGATGCTTTGGCCATAGATGTAGACCTGGCTGATGTTGTCGATTTGGACGAAGTAGGCCTGGTCGTAGTTGTTGGTCCCAAACAACGTGCCTGCCAACGGGGCTCCTCCACCGACTGGAAAGCGAATGACAAACCCGTCCGCCAATCCCCCAAACGACGTGTCCTGGCCATTGGCCGGCACAGGGAAGTTGCCGGACGTCGTGCCCCCGCAAACGACCGCTTCACCGGCGGGTGTGAACTGCACGCCGTACGCCGCATCGGCCCCGCTCCCGCCAAGGAAGGTCGACCACTCCAAGGTGCTCAGGTCTGACGACAACCGAAACAAGACCGCATCCGTGGCGCCTCCTGAATAAGCGGGGTATGGGGCGTTGACCATGGGAAAGTCGGCCGCGCCTGTCACGCTCGCCACCCAAGGCCGGTCCTCGCTGTCGACGTTGATTTCACCGCGGAACACGTCCCCGTAGTTGTAGGCCAAAAACTGCCCTTCGTTCACGCCGGACAGCCCATCACAGCCTCCGATGTAAGTGGACGACTCGAGGCCGCTTCCGCCCGCGGCGGGGGCCAACTTCATCACAAAGAGGCTGGCGCTGTTGGGAAGTCCGCCGCCGCCCGGGTAATGGCAACACGCGTTGAGGTCGATTCCTGCGCCGCCGCAGTAGTCTTCGTCGAACGCCCCGGCCGTGACAGGGAAGTCTGGTGAGCCGGTGGTGCCGAGGACGAAAATCGCGCCCTGGCTGTCCGTCACGATGCTCGACGGCACGTCGAGGTTGACGCCGCCGAAGACCGTGCTGTATTCCAGTGCGGTGCCTTCCGGATTGAACACCGTCACCCCGCAATCGAACGGCGCCGTGTTGACGTCCATGGCCGTGCTGATCGCGCCCGCCGTGGTGGGGTACGTGCCGAGTTCCCCGTCCCAAAGGGCGGTCCCTCCAATGGCGCGCCCATCGTCGTCGTAGGCCGCAGTGAAACCCCAGTTGGGCTGCGTGGCGCCGATGTAGGTCGCAAAGACAATGTCCGGATCGATGACGACAGGGTGGGCCGGGTTGTGTTCGCCGAGGACGAAGCGGACGGTTTGGCCTTCGAGCACATACGACGCCTCAACCGTGGAGACGTGGCCATCGATGGTTTGGTAGGCATAAGGGGCGCCCCACTTTGCTTCTGCGGTGTTGCCCAAGGAAATCCGCAGGCTGCCGTCGTCTTGCAGGATGAGGTCGACGCCCTCGTGCCGGATGGCCAAATCGTCCAGCGCCGCCCCGGGCTGCACAATCCAATCTTCTTTCCACCCCGGCCCGGGCAAGACCGCTCGGTCACCAGGAGAGCGCGGGCCAATGCGCACGTCGATGCCCGGCCAAACGTCGCGCAACTTGAATCGCTTCTCAGGCACCAAGCCCGTCGCCCACCGTCCCGGGTCGGATCCTTTGTACATGTTGACGCGGTGGCCCGCCTCGGCGAGGACCTCGTGAGAGGCCGACTCAGACGCGCCTTCCCACACCACGCGCCAGCCATGACTGACCAAATCGCCAGAAGGTGCATTGGCCCCTTCGAAATGATGGTCCCAGAGCTCGGCGTAGCCTTCGCCCGCCACCCAAATGTTCATCCCGTCAGGCTCCAACCACGTCACCCCACCCGCCCAGTCGGCGCGCATGCGCACCGGGGCGTCCCACTGCCCCTCGTTGGGGAGCCAGTGGAGGCCGGATGTTTGGGCAGAGGCAGAACATGCTGAACACGCCAGCACAGCAAGCCAAACAAAGCGCATGGAACAGGGCATCGAAACGAAAGTACGGACCGGCACGACGAGAAAACACCTCACGGGGCATGCAGGTTGTCTGCCGCCGGTGAATCAGGACAATTCGTCGCTCAACAAGCGCATTTCAATGGACGGGGCCATCTTTTCATGCAGGATGCGGTACACCGCTTCGGCGATGGGGATGTCCACGTCGTATTTCTCGTTGAGGGCGTGGATGCCCTGCGAGCCCGTGAAGCCTTCCGCCACCATGTCCATTTCGAGGATGGCAGATTTGACGGTGTACCCCTTGCCGATCATGGTGCCCAGGGTGCGGTTGCGGCTGTGCGGGCTGTAGGCCGTGACAAGCAAGTCGCCGAGGTAAGGACTTCCCTTCACGTCTCGGTCGATTTCGTGGACGGCTGCGAGGAACCGCTTCATTTCCTGGCTGGCGTTGCTGACCAGCACGCTGATGAAATTGTCGCCGTACCCAAGTCCGTGCGCAATGCCCGCCGCGATGGCGTACACGTTTTTGAGGACGGCGGCGAGTTCGGCGCCAAAGACGTCGTCGCTGGTTTGGACCCGGATGTAGCGGGTTTCAAGGCGTTCGGCCAACCAGTCGGCGTTGGCTTCCGTCGGGCAGGCCACGGTGAGGTAGCTCAGCTTTTCGCGGGCGACCTCTTCCGCGTGACACGGCCCACAAATGATCCCGATGTTCTCGTAGGGCGTGCCAAACGCCTTGTGCAGGTATCGCGCGGGAATGCTGTCGTATTCGGAGACCATGCCCTTGATGGCAGAGAACAAGATTTTGTCCTCCATCCCCTTGATGTTGCGCTCGCGAAACACGCTGTCCAAATGCAAACTCGGGATGACCACCACCAGGACGTCGCAGGCATCCACCACGGCCTGCATGTCGGTCGTCACACGCAGTTTGTCTTTGGGGAAGCTGATGCTTTGGATGTAGCGTGGGTTGTGGCCGTAGGCCATCAACTCGTCCGCCGTTTCTTGGCCGCGCACCCACCAATGGAGGGTGTCAACGTTGTGGCACAGCATCTTGGCGATGGCCGTGGCCCAACTTCCGCTTCCAAGGATGCCGACGTTCATGGCCGCAAATGTAACAGGAACAAAACTTGAGGTCTCCGAACCGCGGCGTACCTTCGCGCGCGAAAGCGCGCAGCCCTTGGCGGGCAGCGCCTCAACTTTGAACACACGAAGCCATGAGCGACGACGGATTGAAGAAAATCATCAGCCACGCCAAAGAGTACGGGTTTGTCTTTCCCAGCAGCGAGATCTACGACGGGTTGAGCGCTGCTTACGACTACGGGCAACTCGGCAGCGAGCTGAAAAACAACATCAAACAGTACTGGTGGACGGCCATGGTGCGGATGAACGAGAACATCGTCGGCATCGACGCCGCGATCTTCATGCATCCCACCACCTGGAAAGCCTCCGGCCACGTTGACGCCTTCAACGACCCGCTCATCGACAACAAGGACAGCAAGAAGCGCTACCGCGCCGACGTGCTGATTGAAGAGCACATCGCCAAGATTGAAGCCAAGATCAACAAGGACGTCGCCAAGGCGTTGAAGCGGTTTGGGGACGACTTTGACGAAGCGCAATTCCGCAGCACCAACCCACAGGTCCTGCGCCGCCAAGGCGACATCGACTCCATCAACGCGCGCTTCAAAGCCGCGATGGACGCCGAGGACCTCGGCGCTGTGAAGACCCTGATTGAAGACCTCGGCATCACCTGCCCTGTGAGCGGATCCAAGAACTGGACCGACGTGCGTCAATTCAACCTGATGTTCAAGACCGAGCTCGGTGCCGTCAGTGGCGACTCTGGCGTGGTCTACCTCCGACCTGAAACGGCGCAAGGCATCTTCGTGAACTACCTGAACGTGCAAAAGAGCGGGCGGATGAAGTTGCCGTTTGGCATAGCTCAAATCGGAAAGGCCTTCCGCAACGAAATCATCGCGCGCCAGTTCATCTTCCGCATGCGTGAGTTCGAGCAGATGGAAATGCAATTCTTCATCAAGCCGGGCACGCAAGAGAAGTGGTACAACCACTGGAAAGAAGCCCGAATCAAGTGGCACCAAGCCCTTGGCCTTGGCGAGGAGAACTACCGGTTCCACGACCACGTCAAGCTGGCTCACTACGCCGACGCTGCGTGCGACATCGAGTTCAATTTCCCAATGGGCTTCAAAGAGCTCGAAGGCATCCACTCGCGGACAGACTTTGACCTGAAGCAGCATGAGGAATTCAGCAACAAGAAACTCCGCTACTTCGACCCCGAAACCCAAGAGAGTTACGTTCCTTACGTGCTCGAGACTTCCATCGGCCTCGACCGGATGTTCCTCGCCGTCCTCAGCAGCGCGCTCCGAGAGGAGACCCTCGAAGACGGCAGCGCACGCACCGTCATGGCCATCCCGTTTGCCCTGGCTCCCGTCAAGGCCGCGGTGTTGCCCCTGATCAAAAAGGACGGCTTGCCCGAGAAGGCCCGCGAGATCCTCGCGCAGCTGCAACTGCACCACAACGTCCAGTACGACGAGAAGGACGCCATCGGCCGCCGATACCGTCGCCAGGACGCCATCGGCACGCCGCTCTGCATCACCGTGGACCACGACACCCTCGAGGATCATGCCGTAACCGTGCGCAACCGCGACACCATGAAGCAAGAGCGCATCGCCATCGCCGACCTGAACGCCTACGTGGACGGTTTGGTGAGCATGGCTTCGTTGTTTCAATCGTGAATTTGACCTGACCACAGACCTGCCCCATTTGACCCCATGACCATTCAAGAACTCGACCTCCAGGGAAAGCGCGCCCTTGTCCGCGTGGACTTCAACGTGCCTTTGGACGAAGGCCAAAACGTGACCGACGCCACCCGCATCCGTCGCGCCATTCCCACCATCCAAGCCCTGCTCGACGGCGGCGCTTCCGTGGTGTTGATGAGCCACCTCGGGCGCCCCAAGGGACCGAGCGCCGAACTCTCGCTCAAGCACATCGTGCCCACCTTGTCAGAATTGTTGGGTACGCCAGTGAAGTTTGCCGAGGACTGTGTGGGCGACAAGGCCCTAGACGTCACGCAATCGCTTCAACCAGGTGAAGTCGCCTTGCTCGAAAACCTTCGCTTCCACGGCGAGGAAAAAGCCGGGGACGAGTTCTTCGCAGGCCAACTCGCCGAGAGCGGGGACGTTTACGTGAACGACGCATTCGGAACGGCCCACCGCGCCCATGCGTCCACTGCAGTCATTGCGAAGTTCTTTCCGGAGGACAAGGCGTTTGGGTTGCTGATGCAAAGTGAAGTGGAGGCCCTCAACAAAGTGTTGGCCACTCCTGCCAAGCCCTTGCTCGCCATCATCGGGGGCGCGAAAGTGAGCAGCAAGCTCAGCATCCTCGAAAACCTCGTCGACCGCGTGGACAAATTGATTGTCGGTGGCGGGATGGCGTACACCTTCGTCAAAGCCCAAGGCGGTGCCATCGGCACGAGCTTGGTGGAGGACGACATGTTGGACAAAGCGCGGGCGATTTTGGCCAAAGCTGAGGCTGCCGGCACGGAATTCCTGTTGCCCCACGACACCCTCTGCGCCGACAACTTCGCCCCTGACGCCAACACCGCCGTCCACCGCACCAATGCCATTCCCGGCGATTGGATGGGCCTCGACATCGGTCCAGAAACCCGGACACGCTTTGTCGAAGCGGTGCTGGAAAGCCGCACCATCCTTTGGAACGGCCCAATGGGCGTCTTTGAAATGGACGCCTTCGCCGGTGGCACCAACGACGTGGCCGGTGCCCTGGCCAAAGTCACGGCCGACCACGGTGCGTTCACGTTGATCGGTGGCGGAGACTCCGTGGCAGCCATCAACAAGGCGGGATTGGCCGACGACGTGAGCTACGTCAGCACCGGCGGCGGCGCCATGCTCGAAGTCCTCGAAGGCAAGGAATTGCCTGGCATTGCTGCTATCAAAGACTGATCAAGGCTCCGCGCTGGGCGTCACTTCCCCATGACGTCCTTCATGACGAACATGCTCTGCACGGTTGCGATGTTGGGCATTGCGGCCAAACGCTGCGTGATGAACCTGTGGTAGGCGTCCATGTTGGGCACCTCGACCTCCACGAGGTAATCGAATGCCCCTGTAAGGTGAAAGCATGATCGCACCTCTCGGTGCCGGCCAATGTTGCTCTCGAACTCCTCCAGCAATTCCCGCTCGTGAAGCTTCAGGGTGACGTTGCAATATGCCCGGATCTCCATCCCCAGCTTCTTTCGATCGATCCGGACCGTGTAGCCCGCAATCACCCCGCGATCTTCCATGCGCTTGACACGCGTGAACACCGCACTGCGACTGAGCCCCGTCAACTCACTGAGGTCTTGCATGCTGCTTCGTCCGTCGAATTCGAGGTGCTCGAGGATGGCTTTGTCGAGGGCGTCCATGGCGTTGGTGTGTTTGTTTCGAAGGGTTCAGCAAAACGGCGCGTCTTGCAGAACATTTGTATGCAATTTCGTCAATATTTCTTGATTTGTTCAAAACACAACATCAAACAACGAACAATCGACTCAAATTGTCGTCATGGACAAGCACCTCGAAACCCGCGCAATGTTCGCGGGATACCGTCCTTCGGACGCCCAAATGGCGGTCAAACCGCCCATGCACCCTGCTTCGACGTTTGTGTTTCCCGACGCCCGAACCGGAGCGGCCCACATGGAAACCGCCTACGGCATTGAAGGCGCAGAGACGCCTCCGGAAGGGTTCATCTACAGCCGCCTCGGCAACCCCACGGTGACCATGGCCGAACAGCGCTTGGCGGCTTGGGACAGCAGCGAAGACGCTGCGCTCTTTGGGAGCGGCATGGCGGCCATCTCGACGGCGCTGTTGGCGTGGTCGGGAGCGGACCGTCCCGTTTGGTTTGTGGGGCCGCTTTATGGTGGGACGCACCACTTCCTGGACGAAGTGCTTCCTTCAATGGGGCGCGAGGTGGCCGAATTGACACATTTGGACGAACTCCAAGAGACGCTCGAGGCCCGTGGCGGTGCACGCCCAGGGATCATTTACTTGGAGACGCCCGCCAACCCCACCATGCAAATCCAGCGCATCCGCAAGGCGGCGGAGTGGGCTGCACTGCACAGCACCGAAGACCACCGCATCGTGGTCATGGTGGACAACACCTACCTCGGACCGATCCTGCAACGCCCCTTGGAGGAAGGTGCAGACCTGGTCCTGTACTCGGCCACCAAATACCTCGGAGGGCACAGCGACCTCATCGCGGGTGGCGCTTCCGGTCACGCAGACGTCGTGGCCAAGGTCAAAGAATTCCGCACCTTCCTTGGCGGCACGATTGATTCTTGGACGGCCTGGATGCTTGCGCGTTCCATGGAAACCCTGCACGTGAGGGTCGAACATCAGCAGCGTTCTGCGGGACACGTCCTCGGTCATCTTCGCACGATGTGTGGTGCCGAGGCTGTCAAGTCGGCGTGGGCCGAGGATTTGGCCACCATGGGGCAAGACGTCGACACCGCCAAAGCCCAACAAAAGGGGGGCGGAGCGATGATTGGCCTGGAGGTTCCTGGAGGTCGTGAAGGCGCCTTTGCCTTCCTCGACGCGCTGCAGGTATTCAAGCTCGCCGTGAGTTTGGGTTCGACAGAGAGCCTGGCCGAACACCCCGCCAGCATGACCCACGCGGGCGTGCCTGCTGAGGTGAAAGCACGCACGGGCATCACCGAAGGCTTTGTACGTTTGTCGATTGGATTGGAGCACCCTGAAGATTTGGTGCAAGACCTCTCCCGGGCTTGGAAAGTCGCCCTGTCCGTGGCGACCTTGGCCGTGTGATTGCGCGCATTGCTTGTTCATTGTTGCTGGCCCTGAGCCTCCCTTGGGGCGCTTGGGCCCAGGGGCGTTGGCACCTGCATCCCGACGACCGTCTGGTTTGGCGTGACGTGATCGCCCACATCGACAACGGGGTCGTGCGAATGGGCAACAGCTGGAGCGGCGAGGTGGCGTACACCTTGCAAGCCGACGCCATGTGGGACGAGACCAAGGTGTTCCAGGGGTTCTCGACAAGCAGTTTGGACATCGCTTTCACCCTGCGAGACAACAAGCTCTACTTGGGCGACAGCGCGTTCACCGATGCGATTTTGTACACCTTCAGCGAAGGCCAAATCTTCCTCGGCGATTCCACCTTTCCCTTGGACGTTGCGTACACCCTGCGGGAGGAACCTCGCGCGTTTTCGACGAGCGCGGGTGACGCGCCGCTTTGGGGCGTGTACAGAGAAGACAGCCGCGCTTGGAGCGACCGTGTGGCCGTCATCGAAGGCCCCATGGATGCCGGCGCGATCCTGGCCCTGCTCGCTGCCGGAGATTGGTTGTGAGTCGTCGCAGGACGCCTCTTGTGTCACCAAAATCACACTCCCTTAACACGTTCCCAGTGAACCGGGCTGACATTATGTTGTATATTTAATTGTTCGACGTGCAACTCGGTTCACATCATGACACGCAACTTGACTCAAATTGGCCCCATCAAGGCCTCCTGGCTAGGCCTGTTGGCTTTGTCTGTGCTGAGCATGCTGTGGGCTCCGTTGCAAGCTCAAGTCCAAACTGAGCCGAGCGCTGCTCGCGCTTGGAACGAAGTGCTCCTTCACGCCATCCGAAACGACCTCGCCCGCCCCACGGTGCATGCGAGGAACCTCCACCATTGGTCCGTCGCATGCTACGATGCTTGGGCCGCCTACGACAGCGTGGCCACACCGTTTTTGATTGACGTGGATGTGGATCCGATTGCCGATCCCGTGGCACGCAGGGCGGCGCAGGAGACGGCGATGAACTACGCT
This sequence comes from Flavobacteriales bacterium, assembly GCA_042088625.1. Taxonomy (GTDB): domain Bacteria; phylum Bacteroidota; class Bacteroidia; order Flavobacteriales_D; family Sanyastnellaceae; genus UBA11663. Next base: position 13,839 of record JBELLK010000017.1, on the reverse strand, counting down.
TCGTACCGCCTTCTTTGGAACCGTTTTCTCAACTCTCCTGGCGGGTCGAGCACGTTGATGTCGTTCTACCAAACGTTCACCGAAGCCGGCGGTGTCAACAGCTTCCAGAGCACGGACGTGCAGGACGGACCGGCGGCGTTGGGCAACCTCATCGCACAGCAGGTCATCGCTTATGGCTCAGGAGACGGCAGCAACGAGGCCAACGACTACGCCAACCAACACTACACGCCCACGAATCCTGACTTGATGATCGAATCGGTGCCGGGCAACCCGACACTTGTGCAGCCCAACCGCTGGCAAAGCATCAACCTGAGCACCTTCATTGGCCAAAGCGGGGTTCCTGAAAACGAGACGCCACCGTTTTTGAGCCCGGAATGGGGGAGCGTGACGCCGTTTGGGTTGCCAGACAGCGCCCGCTCGTTGCATTTCGCGCCCGACGGTTGGCCCTACCCGGTGTGGTGCGATCAGGGCACGCCCCCTCTGGTGGACTTGAACTACGCCGAAGGCATCGAGGATCCGTACACGTGGGGGCACAGCATGGTCCTGCGCTGGTCAGAACATCTCGACCCGAGCGACGGCGTGATGCTCGACATCAGCCCCGCGACTGTGGGCAACGTGGATGAGGCGCTGTTCGATTTGGACTACGCCCATTACGACCAATTCTACGACTGGAACGAAGGGGGCGACGCCAGCCAAGGGTGGGAGGTGAACCCCGCCACGGGACAGCCCTACGAACCCCAAATCGTGCCCCGCGGCGATTACGCTCGCGTGCTCGCTGAGTTTTGGGCGGATGGCCCCGATTCTGAGACTCCTCCTGGACACTGGTTCACCATCTTAAATGGCGTGATGGACCACCCCGCGTTCGAAGCGCGATGGATGGGCGAAGGCGAGGTCTCGGACCTGTTCGATTGGGAGGTGCGCGCCTACTTCACCTTGGGTGGGGCCATGCACGACGCCGCGATTGCCGCTTGGAGTCACAAAGGCTGGTACGATTACATCCGCCCCGTGTCGGCGATTCGCTGGATGCAAGGCCGCGGCCAATGCACCGACCCCACCTTGCCCAACTACGACGTCACCGGACTCCCGCTCATTGATGGATTCTGCGAGATGGTCGCCCCAGGCGACACCGATTTCCCCAACGCCGGTGATGTGGACAAACTCAAGGTCCGAACTTGGATGGGACCCGACCACATCTCCAACCCCTACACCGACGAGGCGGGTGTGGACTGGATCCTCGCGGAGAATTGGTGGCCCTACCAACGCCCCTCTTTTGTGACGCCGCCCTTTGCAGGTTACGTCAGCGGCCACTCCACATTCTCACGCGCCGCCGCCGAAATTCTGACCGCCATCACCGGCGACCCTTACTTCCCCGGTGGCATGGGCGAATTCCTCGCCCCCGCCAATGAATTCTTGGTGTTTGAAGAGGGCCCTTCTCAGGACATTGTCCTGCAATGGGCGACCTACCGAGACGCCTCTGACCAGTGCAGCTTGTCAAGGATATGGGGTGGCATCCACCCGCCGTGCGACGACCTTCCTGGGCGGCGAATTGGACTGGAGGTGGCGGAACACGCGCTCAACGCCGCACAATCCTACATTGGCTTGCCTGCAGCTTGTCCGGCCGACTTGAACACCGACGGCACCCGCGGCATCGACGATCTGCTTGTGATTTTGGCCAGCTTCGATGGCGAACCACTGCAGGGCGGCGAGGACTTGACCGACGACGGATTTGTAGGCGTGGACGACGTCCTTGCCTTCTTGCTCTACTACAACACTTCGTGCGACTGAGCGCACTGAGGGCTGATCAGACCTCTTCGAGACGGAAGGTGAACCCTTCCATGATCTCATTCACCAGCAACTTCGTGCAGGCATCGTTCACCTGAGCTTCTGCTGCTTCACGGCTGTCGGCTTCCACCTCCAACGTCACGTGCTTGCCGATGCGAACGTTGCCGATGTCCGGCAACCCAATGTTGGGCATGTTGTTGCTGACGGCCTTTCCCTGGGGGTCCAACAATGCGGGGAGGGGCATGATGTCAATGGCAGCGCGGAATTTCATGTGCAGTGGTAATGGGTGAATCTCAATTCGGTGGGCTTTGCGGCGTTGTTGCCATGGCCAAACCGAGGTACAAAAGTAAACACAGCGGCACAGCAAGGAACACACTGCCCCAACCCAACCACGTGCCAACGACCGTCGCCGGGATCGACACCAACAACACACCCCGCCACTTGTCCCGATGCGCGTCTTTCCCCAGCCCTTTCAAGCCCCACATCTTTCGCCGGCTCACCATGGCAAGAGGCACCACCACAAGCCCTATCCACGCCAGCCCCACGACCAACAACACCTCAAACCCGCCCTTCAATTCACCCCACGCCAACATCACGCCCATCCAAAAGACCCCGGCCGCCGGCGCGGGCATCCCTTCGAAATCTGTTCCGCCCTCCCCTGAGTCTGCGGTCACATTGAAACGCGCCAAGCGATACGCAGCCGCCGCGGCCACGCCCAAACACGCCAACATCTCCCACGTCATCCCCACTCCGCCGTCGTCTTGAAACAACCGCATGGCCACCATGGCCGGCGCCACACCCCCTGTCACCACGTCCGCCAAGCTATCGAGCTGGACGCCCATAGGCCCGGCCACCCCAAGCTTGCGGGCCGCCCATCCATCCAGCACATCACAAAACATCGCAAGCGCCCACACCACCGCCACCATCTGCACGCCGCGCGATTCTGCACCTGCGGGCCACGGTTCTTGCATCCAGAACACCATTTGGTCTGTCCAATCGGCCACCAAGGCCTCGCCCAAAAACGATCCCGACGCCGCTGCCCAGCACACCACCACGCCCCCCAGCAAGTTGCCAAGGGTCAATGCATTGGGCACCCATTTCCACCTGTCCATGGCGCAAATCTAAACCATCCGTTCAGCCCATCAGCACCGTGATTATACGCGTATTTCCTGAATTTATCCCCCAAAAGTGAAACCTGAAGCAACCCACTTTCGTATATTCGCAAGCCCACGGTGAATTCTTCACCTGGAAAAGGGTCCGATGGCCGAGTGGCTAGGCTCAGCTCTGCAAAAGCTGCTACAGCGGTTCGAATCCGCTTCGGACCTCCAACCCCAGAAAGCCCCAAGCTTGTGCTTGGGGCTTTTTTGTGCCCAAAGAATCCGACCAAGCTCGCTTGAGTCGGGGCTGAAGGGCGCAAAAAACAGCAAGCGCGCCTTCTGCTGACAAGAGGAACACAAACCCGACAAAAAAAAGGTGCTTCTTGACCAACGCGAGGTTGCTCGTGCATGAAATTGCATGACCTTGTCTCCATGAATGCACGACTCCACGCCGTCTTGAAATACCTCTACGCCATCTTCCTGTTGGCGTCAGGCCTCAAGCACCTCTACAACGTTTACGTGGCCGACCCCACGATCATGGCGACAGGCTATCCCGAGCCTGAAGCCACTGCCTTTGTGCTCGCCATGCTCGAGACCAAATTCCTCCTCCCCTTCATCTGCACGGTCAAGCTCATCGCCGGGATCTGCATCCTGCTGCCTGGGCGGGAACAACTCGGCGTCCTGATGGCCTTCCCCTACGCCCTGGGCATGCTGATGTGGGGCGTGTTCATGGTGCCCAGTCACCTGCTGATCATGAGCCTCATATTCGCGCTGAATGCGGGGCTGGTTTGGGCCAATTGGTCCCACTACCGGGGCCTGCTCAAGGCTTGACGCCCGACTCAAGCCCTTGGCGCTGAGCACAAAAAAGGGGTCCGCACTGGGACCCCTTTTCAATGCTCGGTGATTTGGCCGATCAGTTCGGCAAAATCTTGAGTTCCACGCGGCGGTTCTCTTGGTGCTCATCCTTGGTGCAGTACACGCCGTCCACGCAGCGGTTCTTCAGCTGCTGCTCTCCATAACCCGCAGCCACCAGGCGCTGGGCTGGAATCCCGCCAGCCACCATGTAGTCCACGCAACTCTGAGCGCGGCGCTGAGACAGGTCGAGGTTGTATTCTGCGCTTCCGTGAGAGTCGGTATGTGCAGAGAGCTCCACGCGAACGTCGGCGACCTCCTTCATGTAGGTGATCACCTCGTCCAACACCTTCTTGCCTTCAGGCTTGATGTCGTCCTTGTCCCAGTTGAACAAGACCAAATCCAAGTCGATCTCCACCATCCGCGACAACGTCACCGTGCGCATGTCAGGTTTGGGACATTCCTTGTCCATCTCGAGCTGACCTTCCAAAGACTCGTATCCAGGGTGGTCAATGCGGAACGACTCGTATTCCGCAGCCATGGGCCACGTCAATTTTCCGTTTGCGTCGGTGGTCATTGTGGTGGATTCGCCACCCTTGACCATCGTCACGGCAATGCCGCTGTCCACACGCTTGCCTCCGTCAAATTTGACCATCAGGGTGTTGTCGCCAGAAGCGTAGTTGAGCACCACGCGGTCTTCGAAGGTGCCTTCCTCGTCAGACATGTAGGACTTGGTGCCCATGCCTGCGAGCATGTCGTTGCCTTCGAACGACAACTGGGCGGTTTCGCCCACCACGGTGCGGATCGTCACCATGCCTGAAGCGTCGGTGCTCACTTTGGACTTCTCACCCGTCGTCAGGTTGTGAAGGTCCATTTCCACGTTGGAAGCCACCTCGTCGTCGCAGGTCACCACCGTGATTTCAAAGTCGGCAATGATGTCAATCAACTGGATGTTGTAGATGTGGTCCATGCCGCCCTCGCGGTTCGAAGACATGTACCCCACACCTGTGGCGTCCACGTGCAATGCGAAGTCGTCTGCGAACGAATTCACAGGCGCGCCCAACAACTCTGTGCTGCCTGACTCCATGTCGTGCTTGTAGAGGTCGAGGCCTCCAAAACCAACACGACCGTCGGTCGAGAAGTACAATTGATTCACCGAATTGACATAGGGGAACACGTCGTTGCCCGCAGAGTTGACCGCAGCCCCCAAGTTCATGGGCGCCTCAAAGCCATTGGCTCCTTTCTTGCACATCCAAAGGTCCATACCTCCCAAGCCGCCTGGGCGATCGCTTGAGAAGATCAGGTTGCCCAAGGTGTCCAAAACGGCGTGTGCACTGGAGAACGTCGAGTCGTTGTAAGGGAACGCATCTTCGACCACCTTCCAAGACCCAGATTCATCGAGGTCCATCACGTCAATGCGCAATCTGTAAATCCAACGACCAGAGGTGTCGCGGAGGGCGCGGTCTTGGCTGCGCGTCACAAACGCACGCGTCTCATCCGAGGAGAACGACACAGGGCCGTTGTGAAACGCGGCAGAGCCGAGGTCGCTCAAGTCGTCTTTGTTGGCCATTTCGTTGAACGAAACGGGGTTGTCCGCGCTGTCTTTCAATGCCACTTGACGCAGTTCAGAGAACTCACGGCCGGTCCAACCATCGAGGGGAGCTGCCATGCCTTCGGCCACAGATGTGGTCACAAACATCAATCCCTCTTTGTAAGGCACCGCACCAAACTCCGGCAAGTCGCTGGAGGGGCGGGCGAGGCTGATCTCGGCACGTGTCTCCGTCTTGCGCGCTTCCGCCGACCGCTTCACAAGCGCATCCACAGACGCGTTCCAAGCAGGATCCTTGACGGCCATCTTGCCGGCAGAAACGAGCGACTGCGCTTTGGCATCGTCCCCTTGGTGCATTGCCAATTCAAGGCGCATCATCCACTGGTCGGGAGAAGCCATGTCCGCACTGATCAAGCTGTCCAACAATTCTGTGGCTCCGTTGACGAGGCCCGCCCGCATGGCGCAATCAATGCCTTTCGCAAAGACGTCCAAACGAGGCGCGAACGCCGTGTCCTTGCCGGCACGAACGTGGTCAGACATCGCCACAGCACGGTACAAATCATGCGCTTCCGCAAAACGGCTCAAGGACATCTCCTTGTCCGCATCCTTGACGACGCGGTTGGAAATCATTTTGGGCATGGTGGACTGAGCCTGACCCATCCAAGTGGCCATGACCATGAAGAGCGCGGTCGCCGCTCCTCGAGTCCAAGTTGTGTAGGTAGCTGCCATGATCAGAAGAATCTTGTGTTCGTCGTCACCCGGTTTGGAGAGGCCACCGTCCAGCGCAAGGCCAGTTCATGTGTGCCATAGTTCCGGATGCGAAGTGAGTTGTAAGGCACCTCTGCGACGTAGACCGCCGTCAATGCCCTCGACAATTTCACGTTGAAAAGCAATCCCGCAGACTCGCCGTAGCGGAACTGACCGCCAATTCCGAAGACATCCATCCACGTGGCCATCAACTGCGCGTCAACGGCAACGGGTGCGTTGTCGGTCACCTTGAGCAACGCGCCGTATTGAAGGGTCACGTATTCGCTCGGCTTCGAGCGCAAGCCCGCAGTCACGTAGTGGTAACGCTGGTAACCGTTATCGTCGGAGTTCTCAGCCAGTTCTTGGGTGAAAACCTGCGGCACAGAGTACCCAAAATACGCCTTGGACGACGTCACGAACATGCCCGCACCGAAGTTGGGCGACCAGTCCTGGAACACCGTGGTGTAGAGGTCGTCGCTGGCGTCGTCCACCTGCAATCCGCGGAAATCGTTGGACAGGTAGCGCATGCCGCCTGAAATGCCAAACGACATCGTCCAGTCGTCATCCAAGGGGATGTGCGCCGCGCCTGAACCCATGATGGAGGATTGGGTGCGTGCTCCGATGTTGTCATGAACCATCGTCAAGCCCGCACCGCCAAATTCACGGAAGAAGGGCGCGTCAATGGTGAGCATTTGGGTCGCAGGAGCTCCTCCCCAACCCACCCACTGCATGCGCGTGATCGATTGAACGTTCAAACGGCTGCTCAAGCCACTGTAGGCGGGGTTGAACACCTGGGGAGCCAAAAAGTACGTGGACGATTGTGGGTCTTGCTGGGCTTGCACCTCGGTGTGAACCGAAAGGGCGAGCAACGCAAGGGCACAGGTCCCTAAAGTGAAACGAAATCGCATCATGGCTGGTTGGTTTGCAGTTCGAGGTAGCCGTTGAATGGCCGCTGAGATTTCTTCTTCGTGTCAATCACGTAGAAGTAGGTGGCGGATGGCAGGGTCTTGCCGTCCTTGTTGGTGCCTTCCCAATCGTTGAGGTAACGACCTTCAGTGCTGTAGACTTCAATGCCCCAACGGTTGAACACCTGAATTTTGGCATTGGGGAAGTAGTACATGTTGCCGATTGTCCAGCGGTCGTTCTTGTTGTCGCCGTTGGGCGAGATGAATTGGGCCGGGAAGGGCTCAGGAAGTGGGATGCAGTCCAAATAAACCGTGGTGTCCGTCACACATCCGTTCGCGTCTTCCGCGGCGAACGTGTAATTGCCTGCATCGATGCCGTCAAGGGTCAACGACTCATTGACCAAGGCAACACTATCTGCATCGAACCAAGTGTAGCTCAACGCACCGCTTCCACCCATGGCGTCAGCCACGAGGTATCCATTGTCTTCGCCGCATTCGCTGACCATCGATTCCGTGATGGAGACGTCAAGGACTTCAGGGTCGCTGAGGGTCACAGACGTGGTGTCTTGGCATCCCGCTTCGTTGGTGGCGGTCACAAAGTAATCGCCCGCAAGCAATTCTGTGGCGAGGTTCTCTGACGCCGCCGATGGTCCTGTCCATGTGTAGTCCACAGGGCCCTCCTCATCGGTGATGATTTCAATGGCGCCTGAAGCTTCCTCGAAGCAGAGTGGGTTCATGGCCACCACATCGGTGATGGCAATGTCGTCGATGGGGTTGACCACGATCTCCTGAGTCGCCGTGCAACCGCTCGCGGTGCTGAACAACGTCATGGTGTACGTCGCAGCGGAATCAACCACAGCCGAGTCAAGGTCGAGCAACACGATGTCCTCAGTGAGGATCGAACCGCCTTCGAAGTTGGTCACTTGAGTGAAATCTGTCACGATGTCCCATTCGATGAGGGCCAAACTGTCGATGCAGCTCAAGTTGCCGTTCGGCGACACGGTCACGTCGGCTTGCGGCGTCGGGAACACCGACACGTCGAACGAGCCGGCTTCTTGCGGCCCACACCCACCGGCGTCCCCAAAAATGGTCACCGTACCATCGATGGCGTCGATGCCTGGGTTTGTGGCCGTCCATGTTGGGACGTCGCCCAACCCAGCATTTGACAAACCGACGTTCTCGTTGGTGTTGGCCCAAGACCACTCCACCGTTTCGATCACAGGAAGTGATGTTCCTTCGCCTTCAACGCCCGGGCAAAGCGTCTGGTCACCAAACTGGAGTGAAGGAATCTGCGGCAAAACGTCGACCTGCAAGCTCAAAGGATCGCCCGGGCAAGCCGCATCGGCTGGCACGTCGATCGAAATGACATACGTCACCGTCGTCACTGTCGTATTGGTGTTGACCAAAACATCGCTGATCACATTGCCTGTGCCTGGCGACACAATGCCTTGAATGCCGGCAACAGGATCGGCCGTCCACTCCGCAGTGCCAGGTCCGTTCCACGCCAAAGCCGCGTCGACTTCGTCGCCAGAACAAACCACCGGGTTCTCAGGCGTGGCCACGATGACCGGCGCGGGAAGAACCGCGATTTGGTAGGACCCCACCTCGGCAGCATCGCATCCAGGAACCTGTCCAATGACGATCACCGTGCCAGTGTTGGCCGTGTCCGAGGTGTTTGGTTGGGCTTCCCATGCAGGAATGTCGCCCAATCCATCGGCGCCGAGGCCTGTCGTGGGGTTGTCGTTCGTCCAGGACCACGTGACATCTTCAATCGCAGGAAGCACGATTTCTTCAGCCACTTCACCTGGGCACAATGTGTCGTTTTCGAACTCTTCCGGGGACAACCCTGGAAGAACCGTCACGGTCACAATCTCGTCTTCGAAGAAACAAATGTCG
>JBELLK010000017.1:0-4911 GCA_042088625.1 Flavobacteriales bacterium | reverse complement strand
GGCGTTTGGTTCACAATCGCCAAGAACTCCCCTGCATTCTCTGCAGGGCAAGCGCCCACCTGACCGACGATGGTCACCGGGCCGCCAAGAGAATCTGTGGTGGCATTGGCTGGGGCGACCCAAGGGTCGATGTCGCCCGTGCCGTTGGCCGCCAAGCCGTTGTTGGGGTTCACGTTGGTCCAAGACCAAACCGCGCCCTCAACGTCTGGGAAGTCCACTCCAGCGAACACCTCGCCTGGGCAAAGGATTTGGTTGGGGAACGGTCCAACCGATGGCAATCCTGGCAACACGGTCACCATCACCTCCGCCGGCACGCTGGGGCAGGTGGTGGGCTGAACCGCGTCAATGGTGTAAATCACCTCACCATTGGTGTCGCCCGTGTTGGTCCACGTTTCTTCAATGAGCACGCCCGAACCTGAAGTGCTTCCAGGTGTGAGGATGCCGCCAGTCGAGGTCGAGTTCCAAGTCAGAACATCGCCCGTGTTGACCGAAAGGTTGATGGCCGTCGTCTCGCCAGAACACAACGTTTGCTGAGCAGGCGTGGCCACCACGACGGGCGTCGGCTGAACTTCGATGGTGTACGAGTCCTCCAACGCAGGACAATTGTCGACTTGACCCGTCACGTTCACCGTCGAGGTGAAGCTGCCAGTCGTGGTGTTGGTCGATGCTGTCCAAGCGGGAATGTCACCTTCGCCTCCAGCACCCAATCCCACAGCAACGTCTGAGTTCGTCCAAGTGTAGGTGGCGCCTTGAATCGGTTCAAATTCGATGGCGTCCACGTCGTCCCCTGGGCAGAGAAGTTCGTCTTCAAGGAGTGGCAACTGAATGGCTGGGAGCACCGTGACCACCACGTTTACTGTATCGCCGAGGCATTGCGAACCTGCGGCCGCGAAAATTTCGTATTCCACAGTTGAGTTCGTCAAGCCGTTGTTGTTCCACAGGTCTGTGATGGACAACCCTGGGCCCGTGGAACCAGGTCCGGACACGTCCGGTCCTGTCGTGATGTTCCAGTCAATGTCTTCTCCCGTGTTGATGCCAAGGGAGATGTTGGTCTCTGCTCCAGAACAGATCGTCGACGTCAATGGGCTCGCCGTGATCACAGGCTCAGGCAACACCACGATTTCATGGATCAATGGTTCCGAGGCCGCGCAGGGCACGGTGGCCTCCACGAGGAACGAGAAGGGTTGCGAGGATGTGTTGGTCAACGTCCAATCGTCTGAAGGGGAAGCTGAGCCAATGCCCGTCCCTGAGACCACGTCGATGCCTGGGATTTGGCCTGGCGCAACAGCGTTGCTGTCAGCGTCAAGAACCGTCCACGTGATGCCGTAATTGGCCGGATTCACAGAGAATGTGAAGTCCGCCACTTCGACTCCGGAGCACACACTTTGACTTGCCAAATCCAAGGAAAGCACGCCTGGTTCAGCGATGGTCAATTCGAAAAAGGCCGTGTCGCTTCCGCACGCTGTGTTGGTGTACGTGATCAGTTCGACAGGGTAAGTGCCTGGGAGACTCGATGTGATTTCAATGTCTGCATCCCCAGTTGACCAAAATTCAGGTTGGCCTGGGAAGCCGTTGTCTGATCCCAAATCGCCACTCAAAACCGTCAGGCCTGGATCAAGTTCCCAGCGGAACGTGTAATCGTCAGTGCAGCCAAATGGCGTGTTCAGCAAAGGCGGAGTCGACGCATTGGTCAACGTCACGGGCTCGTCGGGGCAAACCACAGAACCCACGTTCGAAGCAATCCCCAAAACGGGTGGGGCCGACACCTTGAACGGCCCTCCACTCAATTGAGTGTTTCCACATGCATTCTCCGCAACAGCTTCAACAAAAAACCCGTTGCTCTCTTTGTCGCAAGAAGTCGTCGTGAAGGTGTGCTCGAACGTGATGTCGTTGTCACTCGTTGGGCCCACTGTGGTGCCCGCGCTGCCATCGTCAAACTGAACCACCCAGGTCAATTCGGTCAACGAGTTGTTGCCCAACACGATTTCCGCAATGGGGTTGTTCAAACAAACGTCAGCAGCAGCCAACGTCAAGCTTACCTCCGGCGCCGTCCCCACAAACACATTGTACACCGTCGTTTGAGGGCAGGGGAAGCCGAGGCCATTCGTTCCATGAGTCACCGTCATGGCGATTTGCCAAGAACCAGGCGCATAGTTGTGTGACACCGTGGTGCCAACAAAATCCGATTGGGTTGAGAACGACCCATCGCCCCAATCGATGGAGACCGACGTTCCTGCATCTGCAGGTCCGGTCAACGCAACGTCGAAAGCCATGTCCACGTTGGTCGTGGAATTGCCACAGTACAAGAACGTTGTCGTCGGTCCTGAAATGTCGTCCTCAAAGAAACCAGCGCCCAACGAGGCCAGCTCCAAGCTGCCTTCTACGGTGGCCCCGACCTCAAACGAAACGGGGAACGCCGCCGCCGTGGTGGTGCCGTCTGTGGCGATCAGTTCGAAATCATACACCCCGGCTGCGGAGGCCTGAACCGTGTACGACGGCTGCAAATCTGCATCCGTCCCAATGATATCCGGGGCAAGACCGTCAAACTTCAGCTCGAAAGTGTAGGGTCCGGGGAATCCACTTACGGTGGGAGAGACAGTGAAAGTATTTCCTTCACATTCAAAAAGGAATGGCGAACTGGTGCTCAAGCTGGCGCTTTGCGACCAACCGGTGAAGAGAACAGCGAACATTGCGGTCAAGGTCAAGGAGCTGCGAAGCAGCAAGCGAGCCTTGCACCCGCGAGGTGCAATTGTTGACATGATTCGGCGAATTGGGAGCGCAAAATAGCACAAACCCAAAAGATGTCAACAATTTCGTGTGAGTTGTTATGTTCTCAATTGCAAGACGTGCCAAACGCTGACAGCACCAACAGCACGTCGGTCACGTTGGTAGCACCGTCTCCATTGATGTCCATCGTGCACGCACTGGCGCATCCAAACTCGCTCAAAACGTCCAGAACGTCAGACACAGTCACCACCAAGTCCCCATCCATGTCACCCACACAAGCTTGCGTGGATTGCTCTTGGCAAGGGTCGTCCAAGTTGATCAGCGTCTTCTGCAAGAAATCGTTGACCACCTCCGTGTAGCCTGACAAGCACACCATGCCGTTGGCACTTCCAATCCAGTGGACGCGAAGAAGTGGCGCATAGACCGTGTTCTTGGCAATGCTCATTCCGTCATATGTCACCGTCAGCACTTGATCGCCGCCCGGAGCGTGAGAGGGACTTCCGGTGTAAGCGTACGAGGAGTCGAGCAGGCTCTCCGTTTGGCTGATTTGCAGGCCGTCGAATTCCAACTGATAGCCCAAAATCCGCGCATCTGGATTCTTCACGTGCACGTCCAAATACTGCTCGTCCCAGTTCACCTCAGCAATGGTGAAGTGCGTTGTGTCAAAAGGGTTTGTGATGTCGTTCACCGGGAACTCGCAGTGGCTGTGCACACCGGTCGAATCTGGATGTGTATGGGCTTCATTCCACCATTGGCAGTCCGCCATGAACGCCGCATCCGCCACAGTCAATGCGCCGTCTGCGTTGATGTCGTTGCAGTTGGCCGGAACCAAGTCCGCACCGAGCACGCCTTCGACGTACATCTGGGCGTCGGCCATGTCCTGCACGAGGTCGTCGTTCAGGTCACCAATGATGGCCACCCCGCCACACTCACCGTTGCAATCAATGAGCGCTGTGCCGTAAGGGTCTCCAGCACAATCGGTGAATGTCGGGCAATCGGTCAAAATCGTGGTCTGCAAACTGCCGCCCGAACGGTCGAGTTCAATGCACACCACCGCCCAGTTGTTCTCAGTGTTGGTTTCGTAGCGACCCAATGCGTCTGGATCGTAGTCCCAGTTGACGCGAACCACCAAGCGGTACTGACCGTCTTCCACGTCGGTCACATCAATCCACTGGCAGCTCAATCCGCTCGAGTAAATGTCCCCGCAGCCCGCAGCAATGCCCATGTTAGAGCATCCGTAGGTCGCAGACCCTCCATCACTGCACTCCAGGTCCATGACGCAAAATCCATTCTTGAATCCAATGGGAATCAAGGCCCCTTCCATGGTGAACAAGTCGTACTTGGCGTACCCCTTGTAGTGCCAGTGGTTGTGGCATTCACCCCACTCAAACTGACCTGTTTGGTTGGTTTGGGAAGTGGTGCCGATGTAATAATCCAACTCACCAATGTTCTTGATGTGCGTGGTGAAGCGGATCAGTTCACGCGTCCCAAAGCCGTTCAAACATCCCTCCTCGATGTAACAGTCGGTTTGGCTGACGTTCATGGTGGTCGTGTACAAGCTGCTGGACACTACGTCCGCGAGCACAATCAAATCCGGACCTGTGCACAATGGGTCTCCGTCATACACGCAAGACCCGTCATCCACTTCCGCCGCAGGGCTGTAGTTGCAGGCGCCTGAATCCGTGCAGCCCGTCGGTTGGCCGGCGTAATCGAATGTCCAGTCAAATCCACCGCAGCTGCCATCCAAAGAGGCAAATCGCACCCAGTACTGCACCCCGCCTTCCAACAAAATGGTCAAGGCCGCTTCTTCACCGCATCCGCCTTGGTTGTCGTCATAGTAAATGGACCCTTCGTTCGTGTCGTCGAAGTTGCCCATGTTGCAGTAGTCATAGATGTAGAGTGTCGTGTTGCATGCCGCACCGCATGAGCTGAATTGATACATGCCGTTGGCGGCAGGGGTGAAGGTGTACCAAAAGTTGTCCTCGGCCTGGGCCACCGTACCGTAGTCTGCATCGGTCAAAGTCACTGCGTCGTTGCACGTTGCCCCTGGCGCGCAATCAAACTGAACAAGGTCTTGCTGCCCGTAATCCCCACCAGTTGCCACGGCAACACCGTCGAGGTACAACGTGTAGGCTCCTTGACCGTACCCACAGCAAATGCCATCCCCGTAACTGTCGTTGATCA
>JBELLK010000053.1:0-8728 GCA_042088625.1 Flavobacteriales bacterium | reverse complement strand
GCCTACTTCACCAAATCGGGGTTGATGGTGTTCGGCTTCTGTCCTGCTGGGTCCATGAAGTGATCGGTAGTCTCAAGAACTGCGGAGCAGTTCAACCCTTCTGCCTAGCGCTGGTTTCAAGATCGCTTGGGAACAAGCCAGTGAGCCAAGTGAACGCAATCGCAACCGACGCGAGGGTTCGATGATGATACCGTTCGTCAGAGCCACCTGGCCATCGTTTCCTGTTGCTTCAATTACTAGAAACAAACTTTTGCCTAAAGATGATTTTGCTTTCGCTCTCGACTGTGACGATATGAAAGCCGGACATGTGTCCCAATGAAAATGTTTCACAATCGTTTTTTGCGACTAAACTCATTAACAGCACCCCCTGTGAATTGTAAAGTCGAACGTCAGCTCCTGGCGGTAAGTCGCATATCGACAGGTCTTTGGGCGTTTGTTGAATCTCAAGTGCATGAAAAGCGTGATGAACTGGAACGATGTTTGAGACTTCTTCAAAGGTTGCCAACCAAGTAACGGTGTCTTGGTACAATTCATTTGTTTCAATCAACAGTTGAATTGTACCTGACCCAGGAACACCGTTCGGGTAGACGTGGCAATTCAAGTACTGCTGACTGTTTGCCGGAAATGCAAATGTCGATTGAATTACCCCAATGGGATAACAATTGGGAAAGCAAAATGAAAACTCCCATCCGTCAGGAATTTGGACATCAAGAACATTCCAATCCACTTCGACTTCCGTGATTGCATTGTAGTAGGTGTTCACGGCAACATCGTTGTCACTGGCAGAGCCTGAAATGTACAGTGTGTCGTTGTCTATTGCATGTGTTTGACCAAATGCTGGAAAGGTCGACCCAAGACACCAAAGCAAAAGATGGAGATTTTTCATTTCTACTTATTCAATGGAAATTGATTCGGCCCAACTTAAGAAAGAATCGTCAGTTAAGGAATTCAGAAAGGCCTTGAGATTTTCTTTTTGGGTTTCAGTGAGTGACAAGGGACCAATTTCTGCCGCCTTGTTTGCGTGAGAGGACCCTCCTGATTGGTAATGGTCAATGACGTCGTCAAGGGTTGCAAGACTCCCGTCAAACATGTAAGGAGCGGTGACTCCTACATTTCGTAAACTCGGCACTTTGAATTTCCCAACGTCTTGCGATTGTCCTGTCAATAAGGACAAGCCGGGATCTTGGTAGACATCATAAAGTCCATTGTTGGCGAATCGATGGTCGGTGAAAAGAAAGCCATTGTGACATTGATCGCAGCCCACAGAATTGAAGACGTCCCATCCAGCAATTTCAGAAGGATTGAGTGCCTTCTTGTCTCCGTGAAGCCACTGATCGTAACGACTGTTACCATCCACAAGGCCTCGTTGGAATGCGGCAAGTGCCCTAGTCACCACGTAAGGTGACGGAGCTTGACCATAGGCTTCTAGACAGGCAAGACGGTAGGTTTCATCTTTTGCCAGGCTGTCAGCGATCGCAACAATGTTGTGATGGAATTCATTTTCCTCTTGAATTGGAACAAGTGCCTGCATTTCGAGAGTAGGAACCCCACCCTCCCGGAGAAAGTAGGGCAGGAAGCCAATGTTGGAAAGTGCAGGAACATTTCGAGTGCCTAGAGCTCCTTGAGCACCTATGGATGTTGACGTTGTCGACCCAAAAGCATTTGAAGGAAGGTGACAGCTTGCACACGACACAGAACCATCAATTGAGAACTGGGCATCAAAAAACATCCTTTTGCCGAGCTCCCACCTGTCAATGTCAAGCTCGTTGTCCCCAGGATGAGACATTTCGGGCCAATAGTCAGGAGCCTCTCTCCAGGGCACAATTGCCTCAGTGATGACGTCGTCCTTGGAGCAGGAGATACCTAGCAGAGCCAGTGCTACGAAAAAAGTGCATCCAATCCGTCTAATCTCGAGATGACTCAAAATATTTCCAGTTTTTTCAGAACTTCAAAAAGCGATGGGCCGCAATGGATGTTCCATGGGTGTCCTGGATGACCATGTGATAAACCCCTGGGAGCAAATGTTGAACTGAAATGTGTTCATTTGCACTGACCATGCCTTCCAACAACCATTTGCCAGCAGCATCGTAAATCACCCATTGCTTTGCCTCTGTGAGGTGAGCTCCGCGGAGGCAAACAAAATCTGTTGTTGGGTTCGGGAAAATTCGAATTTCACTGGCAACGGGGCCTTCAATTCTGGCAGCCGTTCCAGGCTCAAAAACCGAATCCCGCATGTTGGTCATCATTTGCGTTGCGGCCCCAAATGCTCCGTGAACAAAAAAGCCGTCAGCAAGAGGAAGATCGACAAACAAGTGAGCATAGTCGGCTTCCAAAGTGAGTACCAAGGCATCCCCAACCGATTCACCTGAGACGACGTGACTTTGGTGGAAAAAGTTTGTATCTCCTAGGGCGTGAACTTGACTTTGATTCGACAATCCGTCTCCGCTGTACCCCTCAAACGCTAGGAATCGATACCCCGAGGCCCAACCCCAGTGCATGCTTTGTTGCTGCGGAGCCAACGGATGGCCAAGGGGGTAAGTCGTGGGGTCAATGCCGACGTTGTGCGCAGAATCTACTCCAATCCCGAAAGACACTGACTCCACTGACTGGATGTCCCATTCCCCCAAGGAATAAACTTCATTGTCATTAGCATTGACCAAAATGTACTTGTCAATGAGCGCGGTTTCTTGGCCACCATCATGAGTCACGACAAAATCACACATGTAATACTGCATTCGATCGAAGCTTACTTGCGTTGAATCGACTTCATACGTTTGCCCCAAGAAGAAGGACTGCCCATCCAACGTATGATTCAATTGCAAAACAACCTCAGTTTGAGAGAAGGCCAAAACCCTCAAACCGAGGAGGCTGACGAGTATAGGAATTCTTCGAAGTTTCATAAGTAGGTGGTTGTAAATGCAAGTTAGGGTTAATTCAAGTCAATTCGTCGCAAGCTCAGGAAGCATCAGAACACAAAGGAAAGGACAATCACTGCCACATGAGTGTATCAATATGAGTTTGCCTTGTTTGCGTGAAGTTTACTGCACCAAATCTGGATTGAGGGTGTTCGGCTTCTGTCCTGCTGTGCCCACGATGTGCAGGAGAATTAGCGCTGCCTTAACGGATTGAAATTGCACAGTTGCACTTGAGGCAAAGAGCCCCTCGCACCTTGGGCGATGACTCTCCAAGAACAACCCTTGCTGAAACGGCCCGTCGAAGTGGCCGTGATTTCCGACTTGCATTTGGGCATGCGCGGATGCCGGGCAGCCGAAGTGCTGCGCTACTTGAAGTCGATCGACCCTGAGGTTCTCGTGCTGAACGGGGACATCATCGACGTTTGGCAGTTCAAGAAAAAGTACTTCCCGGCGGCCCACATGCAGGTGGTGCGAGAACTCCTTGGCATGATTGCCCGCCAAAAAACCATTTACTACATCACCGGCAATCACGACGAGGTGTTCCGCCGTTTCAAAGGCTTTGAAACGAGCAACTTCAAAATCGTCAACAAGGTGGTCCTCCCATTGGATGGAAAGAAGGCGTGGTTTTTTCACGGCGACGTGTTCGACGTGACAATGCAGCACTCCAAGTGGCTCGCCATGCTCGGGGGAAAGGGTTACGACGCCTTGATTTGGTTCAACCACCTGATCAACCAGGTGTCGCTTGCCTTGGGCAAGGGGCGCATCTCCTTGTCGAAAAAAGTCAAGGAGAGCGTCAAAAGTGCAGTCAAATTCATCAATCATTTCGAAGAAACGGCGGCAGAAATTGCCATCCGCAACGGATTCGATTACGTCGTGTGCGGCCACATTCACCAGCCCGCCAACCGTACCATCGTCATAAACGAGGGCCAAGTGACCTACCTCAACAGCGGAGACTGGGTGGAGAACTGCACAGCACTGGAATACAACCGAGGAAAGTGGCGAATTCACTGGCAAGAGGAAGTTGCTGCGCAAGACATCGAGAAGGGAGAAAAAGCGCGGAGCACCAAGGACCTGTTTCAGGAGTTGCTGGCGGAATTTTCCATGATTTGACATGAAAGTGCTGTACGCCTTTCAGGGCACGGGGAACGGTCACCATACCCGCGCGATTGAGTTGTTGCCCCTTCTCCGTCGCATGGCCGACGTGGATGTGTGGGTCAGTGGCGGCGGGATGAATCGTTCGTTTGACGTGGCCGTGGATCGTCAGTTCCATGGGGTGGGGTTCACGTTTGGGACGAAGGGCGGCATCGACTGGGGAGCTTCCCTGCGGGCTTTGAAGCCTTTGCAATGGGTGCGGGACGTGAGGTCGTTGGATTTGGGGGACTACGATGTGGTCCTGAACGATTTTGAGCCTGTGACCGCATGGGCCGCGAAGAAGCAAGGAGTTCCCGTGGTGGGGCTGTCGCACCAAGCCGCGGTCAAGCACCCGAGCAGCCCTAAGCCCACCCAACTGGACCGGGTTGCGATTCGCATCTTGAACAATTACGCGCCTGCCCATTCCGAAATCGGGTTCCATTTTCAGCGCTACGCTCCGGAGATTCGAACCCCCATCATTCGCAGCCAAGTACGCGAGGCTTCCGTGACATGTGAGGGCCACGTCACGGTCTACCTGCCTGCCTACGGTGCTCAGGCGCTGCTTGCCGTGCTTGGCCAAATCCCCGAGGTACGTTGGGAAGTCTTTTCGCGGCATTGGGACATGCCCACGACCAAGGGCAACGTGCGGTTTCTGCCGGCCTCTTCAGACGACTTTCTCACGAGCATGGCCTCGAGCAATGGGGTGCTCTGCGGCGCGGGCTTTGAGACACCCTCGGAGGCCTTGTTTTTGTGCAAACCGTTGCTCGTGGTGCCGATGAAGGGGCAGTTTGAGCAGCAATGCAACGCCGCGGCGTTGGCCTCAATGGGCGTCACAACCATGCCTGAATTTGGACCCCAATCGGTGAATGTGCTGCGCGCATGGTTGCATGAATCCAAGACTGTCGCCGTCGATTACCCGGACGAGAGCCTGGAGGTCATTGAACAGGCCTTGAACGTTTCGCACGCCTGGAATTCTCGAAACAGGAGCTCTGTTGCAACTTAACTTTGGCGCAACATCAAGGAACGACATTTGCGATGTGAACGTCAAAACATTTGTCACCTACATGGGAGCTGCACTCCTGGCTATTGCCAATCCGCGTTGGTCGACTGCGCAAGTCCACCTTGTGGGGGTGATGCCAACTGTGGATGTGGGCATGCCACTCGGGGAGCACTGGTTCATTGAGAATTACTCGTTTGCGTGTATTCTCCCGGTGGAGCAAACGCGGGCCTCACTCTCGAATGCAGCGGTGGTGGAGCGTTACGGGCCAGGCGTGGAACCTGGCGGAAGCCGAGCCATTCGGAGCCTTGTATTTGCGTACACCGAATTTGATGTGACCCGCACGTTGAACGATCGATGGTCCTTGACGGGCAGTTACACTCATGAATGGGTGCCTTCGAATTCGGGCGTCTGGGGCGGGGGAGATCGCTACGTGCGGGATGAACATCGCCTGTGGCTTCAATCGAAGTACCAATCCCCACCTACCTCGGCCATGTCTTGGTGGTGGCGGTTGAGGTGGGACCAGAGGTGGATCGAAAACAGTCCTTTTGGCGAGAAATCGTGGTCTGCGCGTCCGCGGTGTCGTCAGCAGCTTGGAGGCGTTCTTCAGATGGGCGATGGCTCTCTAGTGGTGAGCTCGGAAGTGTTTTTGGAGGCTTGGCGTGGGGCAGGGGCGACAGCACCGAGCGACCGATTTCGAGAGGCTTGGACCACGCTCCAGTACGGAGCTTCAATCAACGAATCGGTCCGCTGGGAAGCGGGGCCTCTCGTGGTGAGCTGGAAGCAATTGGGTGAGGGAGGGAGCCTTGGTTGGACTCACTTTTGGTACCTGCAAGCCACGGCATTCGTCAAGATTTTGCGGTGATGAAAAGGCGATTGGGTTTTCTCGACCGTCATTTGACGTGGTGGATTTTGGCGGCAATGGCCTTGGGTTTGGCCCTTGGAACCTGGGTGCCAAGCGTGCCGCAAGCCCTTGGCAGCATGCAAGTGGGGACGACCAACCTGCCCATTGCCCTGGGATTGATTTGCATGATGTATCCGCCTCTGGCCAAAGCCAATTACCGGTTGATGCCGAAGGTGTTTGGCAACACGCGCCTTATGGCCTTGAGCATCGTGCTCAATTGGGTGGTGGGGCCGCTGCTGATGTTTGGGTTGGCGGCGCTGTTTCTCCGCGACGAACCCGGGTATTTGAGTGGCCTCATTTTGATTGGACTGGCCCGTTGCATCGCCATGGTGTTGGTGTGGAACGATTTGGCGGGAGGAAACAAGGAGTTGGGTGCGGGTTTGGTGGCGATCAACAGCCTGTTTCAAGTGGTGGCGTACAGCTTCTACGCGTGGCTTTTCATGACGGAGCTGCCGACGTGGTTGGGGCTGCCGTCGCTTGCGGTCGAGGTGCCCATGTCCCTTGTCGCGGAAAGTGTGGCCGTATACCTTGGCATTCCCTTCGTTGCAGGGGTGGTCAGCCGTGAAGTGTTGGTTCGTGCCAAAGGTGAGGCGTGGTTCCAAGAGTCCTTTGTTCCTCGGATCTCACCCATGACCCTTGTGGCGTTGCTGTTCACCATCGTGGCGATGTTCAGCCTGAAGGGAGACCAAATCACAGCGCTCCCCCTCGACGTGTTTCGCGTCGCGCTGCCCCTTGTGGTGTACTTCATCGGAATGTTCTTGCTAAGCATGCTCCTTGGCCGTCGCTTGGGCGCCAGTCACGGCGACAATACGGCCGTGGCCTTCACGGCGGCTGGCAACAACTTCGAACTGGCCATCGCGGTGGCGGTGGCGGTGTTTGGATTGCAGAGCGACCAAGCGTTTGTGGGTGTCATCGGTCCCCTCATCGAAGTTCCCGCGCTTCTTTTGCTCGTCCGCGTGGCTAAGCGCATGGCTTGACCGCAACATTGAAGCCAAACCAAAAAGTCGATGGATTCACCTGACCAAATCGGGGTTGATGGTGTTCGGCTTCTGTCCTGCTGGTTCCCTCTGATTGAAAGGGGGGACAATGACCGCAGGTCAGAAACTCCCCCAGGCGCCACATGTAAAGTGGATGTTGGCATTTCAGAGAAAGGGACAATAATCCTTGAAGGGGCATCTTTTGGAAACCATGAAAGCACGTTTTCAATGCGTATGGGGTGTGGGGATCTTGGTCCTGGCATCTGGGGTTTGGAGCTCCTGCAACCGCCCGTGCGAAGATTCACCCTCGGCTTGTGAGCTCGCGCCCGATCCGGGCCCCTGCTTTGCAGCCATCCCCAAATTTTACTTCGACTCAGAAACCCAAGAGTGCAAGGAATTCACTTGGGGTGGTTGCGGTGGCGTGGTGCCCTTTGACACGTTCGAAGCGTGTCAGGATTGCCAATGCGAATGAAAGGGGGGGGAGATCAATCGCCCAAAATGCACCGGGCGTTGTCTTGCGTTTTGCCCGCCTTTTTCTCCTTCACCACACGGGTGACGGTTTCGTCCCCGAGTTGAATGCTCGCGACGGAAAAGCCGTGCTCGGCGAGAAGCGTCATTTGGGCATCGGTGCAATAAAACGTGGCGTTGTAGTTCGTGGCGACTTGGGTTCCCGCGACGTAGCTGACAGGCGTCGCGCGCTGGGCGGCTTGGAACACCTCGATGTCGCCGTTGCCGAGCTTCAAGTTTAATTCTGTGCCTTCCTCCACACTGAAGTTCCGTTCCCCGATGAGGGCCACTGCCATTTCCACACGGAATTCGTCTGCTTTGCGGTAGTAGTTGATTACAAAATCACGTCCCTCCAAGGTCATTTTGGTTCGGCGCACGCGTTCCTCGGTCATGGGGTCGGTCTCGTCGAGGAGGTACTTGCACTTTTGGGCTGAGGCGTCCAAGGAGAGGAGGCTGCATGCACCCACGCAAAACCAAAGAGAAAGAAGGTGTTTCATGCACCCAAAGTACGAGTTATGCCATGTCCAACAGTTCCTTGAAGGCGGACTCAAGCTTGCCGCGGTCGAGGTCTTTGATCGGAAATCCTTGCGGTCCCATGCCCTGACGTTGGATGCACCGCGCCCAAAAATGTTGGTCCGCAATGTGAGGCACAATCAGCTGCGGCAACCCAAAGCGAAGGGCGCTGTGGGTCGTGCCCGACCCGCCATGATGCACCACAGCCCGCACCTGCCCAAACAACCAATCGAACGGCACGTCGTCCACCAGGAAGGCATGCGGCGGGACGTCTTCGAGCTCAATGCCACCCCAGCTCACATTGAGCACCACAGATACACCCACGGCTCGGGCCGCATCGACGATGGCCCGACCCACTTCAAGTGGCCGGCCATTGATCATGGACCCAAACCCCACGTACAAGGGCTTCGGATTCGCTTTCAAGAAGGCCTCAAGGTCGGGTTCGGGTGTCCAATGGCGCGCTTTGTCGCGCTCTCGAAATCCCGTCACGCGAACGCGAGAGGGCCATTCATCGGGGCGCGGGAAAAGCTGCGGTTCTGTGGCGACTTCCATCGGCAGTGCCTCGAGAAAAAAGGACGAGAGCGTCTTGTGATCCAGGGCCATGCCCCATTCGCGCGCCAGATCTCCACCAAAGTCGAGGATGTTCTTGCGTATCATGACCCGGTTGGCGAGTCGGTAGGTGAGCCGATTCCACCACGCCCCGCGCGGCTTGCCAAACCCGATGTGCGGTTCCTCTGAGAGGGAGTGAATCATGCAGGGAATGGGGCTCAGCAATTCCACATCG
>JBELLK010000052.1:0-8869 GCA_042088625.1 Flavobacteriales bacterium | reverse complement strand
TGATGGGCTACAAGTGCATTTTGCTCGACGTCAAAATTCAAGACATTCGAGGCCCTCAATGCATCAATCACGGTGCAGACTGGATCAACAAAACGTATGGCGACCGGATGCGACTTGGCAAGTTCCGCGACTGCTTTCACATCCACAATGCCGGCACCCCCTACCCAAAATCTGGCCTGCCCAAGACCCACGATCCTCAGTACGTTCCGCGCGGAGTGGCCATGATGTCCCAATTTTCACAAGCACCCACGCCCAATCCCTGACCCCATGCCCGCCAACAAATACGCTTTGCTGCGCTACCGCATCATCGACCGGTGCTTGACCAATCCCGGCAAACCCTTTCCCACGAAGGAAGACTTGAGGCAGGCCTGTGAAGACACGCTTTACGGAAGCGACGGCGAGCACATCAGCATCTCGACCGTCGAGAAAGACCTCTGGGCCATGCGCAATGAAGCGGATTTGGGATTCTATGCGCCCATCGAATACCATCGTGACGAACGAGGCTACCACTACACGGAGGAAGAGTACAGCATCAATGACGTGCAACTCAACGACGACGACCTCGACGCCATACGATTTGCCACCAACACGCTGATCCAATTTCGCGACCTCCCCATTTTCCAGCAATTCGACCAAGCCTTGGGGAAAATCGCGGATCGTCTCGCGGTTTCGCCCAATTTGGACCCCCACGGCGACGACGACATCATCCAATTCGAAAGCACGCCCCACGCCTCAGGTTCTGCGCATTTGGGGCCGCTCCTGCAGGCCATTCGCGCCCGTCATGAAATCACACTCTCCTACAGAAAATTCAGTGAAGAAGGTGATGTCACGCACGCCTATACGCTGCATCCTTACTTGTTGAAGGAGTACCGAAACCGGTGGTACCTGCTCGGCTGGGATCCAAGCAAAGAGGGCATCCGTACGTTCGGTTGCGACCGCATCGTCGACATCGAAATGCATGAGGACTCCAAATTTCAAGTTCAAACTTCCTTTCACCCCAACGACTACTTCGTCCATGCTTTGGGCATCACGGTGTTGGGACAAGGCGCTCCCGAAGAAATTGTGTTTGAAGCCGACCCTTTGCTGGCCAAATACCTCGCGAGCCAACCCTTGCATGATTCGCAAAGCATCGAGCGACGAAACGACCGGACCGTTGTGACCTTGAATGTGATGCCCACCTACGAATTGCTTCAATGGCTCCAAGCCCATGCCGGTGAATTGACCATTTGCCAACCAGACCACATTAGAACTTCTGTTCAAAAACAATTGAAGGCTGCAATCGCTCGACAAACAGCGCATTGACCACCTTTTTTCGCGGTCCGTAAATTCATTGCGGAGTGGCTTGTTCCCTTTGGTTTGAGAAATCCATTCAACCTCAAATCAACGCAACATGGCCCTTCCACTCAACCCCGCACTGGTCGTACAACCCTCATCCATCCAAAACCTACCCCAAGCACGCATGTGGGTGGAGCGGTTTTCACGTCCTCAAGGATTCAGTCCGTACGCTTGGAACACCACCAAGCGCATTGCCATGGAAGTGTGGAAATGTCACTTTGCATGTCGCCCTTTCCAACGCACACTGAACTTCATGCACCCCCTCTTTTACCAGATGATCCGCACTCCTGAAGGTCTGCCGCTTGTTCCCGAAAGGTGCATGCGTGGGTTCATTTGAATGCGACTCATGCCCATGTCCAATTCATTATGTGTGTGAATTGATTTTCGCCAAATGGTTTGTGACAACACATTGCCACTCGTAGCTTGCATTGTCCTTTTCGAGGGATATTATCGACATTTCGTCGATGATTCTAACCAAGATGACAAGTCACGACCACCCCTCCATGCTTCCCAGCCTGCATCGCAGGCTCAGCGCCGTTGACCATGCCGAAAGCAAGGGTGGGGAATTTGGAGTCATTCTGTCATACACGGGGCTTGTCGACGCTGAGATGATTCCTCACTTCATCCAACTCGCAGAACGGGCCCTCCACCACTCAACCCGCACAAGAAAAGAGGTCAAACGTGCCATGGCGGTGCTCATTGAGTCGGTGCAGAACGTCATCCACCACGGTCACATCGACGAACGTGGCGAGAGCGCACTGTTCCTGACCATGGAAAACACCCCTTTGGGCTACCAACTCCATTGTGGCAACCTCATGAATGAGGAAGATGCCTCCATGCTAAGCAACCGCATTGCTGAACTCAACAACTTGTCGCACGCTGAACTCAGGAAGCTTTACATCGAGGTGTTGTGCGACGGGCCTCAAGATTCCAACCGAGGCAATGCAGGCCTTGGATTGATTAGCATCGCAAAACGGGCTGCGGGCCCCATTGAATTCCTTCGGGAACCTCATCCAAGTGGCCTGACTTTGGTCACACTCACCACCACGGTGCGGCGCTGACTGCGGCGCCACTCAGGTCTTTCGATCCTTCTTCTTGGCCGCTGGAAACAGGATGTTGTTCAGGATGAGCCGATAACCTGACGAGTTGGGGTGAAGATTCAAATCCGTCGGCGGATCGTTGACCAAATGTCTGTAATCCTCTGGATCATGCCCTCCGTAATACGTCCATTGCCCCAATCCGAGTGTGCCATGGATGTACTTTGCCGTAGGAAGGTTGCGGTTGTCGCCCATGATGGTCACATCAGGCCGAATGAAGGACTTTCTGAAAGATGTGGTTTGTCCCATGAAACCCGCGATCACGCGTTCGTGGCTTTGGGTCAACATCGTGGGGACAATGTCCCACTTGGCCGAAAAATCGAACAACGTGAAGAAGTCGTTGATCGGCTTGATGTTGCTGTGGTCTTTGGTGCCATCGATTTCAGAAAACTCATACACCAACGGGTCCATTTCAAGCTGATAATCCTGGAAGGCAAGCCCCTCGTCAAATTGAAGCTTGGACTGCGCCGCGGCGTCGGCAGGGTCGCCGTCGAACATGGGACCGCAAATGTCCACGTCTTGAGCTGCCAAGGCGATGTCGTAGCTGTCCGTGCCTGAGCACATCGTGAACAAGAATCCTCCTCCAATCACGAAGTCACGGATGTTCATGGCCACGTTTCGCTTCATCTCGCTGACCTTTTGGAAGCCCATGATTTCAGCGGTGCCGCTTTGTCGCGCGACCTCCTCCTGGTACCAAGAGGCGCTTCGGTACGCCTTGTAGAACTTGCCGTATTGGCCGGTGAAATCTTCGTGGTGCAGGTGCAGCCAATCGTATTTGGGCAACGTCTCCGTCAAGATTTCAGTGTCATAGACCACATCGTATGGAATCTCGGCGTACGTCAACACCAACGTCACAGCATCGTCCCATGGCTGCTTTCCATCAGGACTGTACACTGCGATTTTGGGAACCGCTTCCAACTTCACCCGCTCCATGTTGACCTCTGGGTCGGCAATTTCTTGCAGGATTTGGCCCGCTTGAACGTCGGCAATGACTTGGTGCGAAACCCCACGAATGACACATTCGTTTTGAATTTCTGGAATGTTGGGAAGCAGAAAACTGCCTCCACGGTAATTCAGGAGCCACTCGACTTCAACGCCATTCTCCAACACCCAAAACGCGACCCCGTACGCCTTCAAATGGTTGGTTTGGCTGTTGTCCATGGGCACCAAAATTCGGGCTGCCCAAAGGACCTGAAACGCGAAGCATCCCATCAAGGCCAATCCAATTCGTCTCAAGTTTTGCATGTGCCGGCAAGATACATTGGGGAACCATGACGCACCGGTATGCGCATGCATGGTTGCAACAATCGTTGGCGCGTCAGAACGGCACTCCGTCACCTCCGTCTTGGTCGTCATTCATCTTGGAGCCCACCGTGATGGTTTTGGGCTCACTGAAGGCCGCGTTGGGTTGCATGGCATTGCCGAACGCGGATTCGGCGAAGGTGTCGTAGTTCGTGAACTTGGCGAGTCTCTGGACAAATTTCATCTTGATCGTATCCAACGCGCCATGCCTGTGCTTGGCCAAAATCAATTCCCCAAGCCCGTTGGTGTCGATGCCATCGGGATGCTCGGTGATGCCGTAGTATTCGGCCCTGTAGATGAACGCAACGATGTCCGCATCTTGCTCAATCGCCCCAGATTCCCGGAGGTCAGAGAGCAATGGTCGCTTGTCGCCACCTCTTGTTTCCACGTTCCGACTTAACTGCGACAGGGCAATGATGGGCACGTCGAGTTCCTTGGCAATGGACTTGATGGAACGGCTGATGCTCGAAATTTCCTGTTCACGGTTGCCTTTGTCAGAGCCGGCACTCATCAATTGCAAGTAATCAATCACCACCAAGTCAATGCCGTGCTGGGCCTTGAGCCTCCTGCACTTTGCACGGAGTTCGAAGATGTTCAATCCAGGGGTGTCGTCGATGAACAACGGAGCGTCGCTCAGTTTTCCCACCCGCGTGTACAGCTGTTGGTACTCGTGTTCTTCGAGGTTCCCCTTCCGGAACTTGTCGCTGCTGATTTCCGTTTCAGATGAAATCAAACGTTGAACAAGCTGCACGGCACTCATTTCAAGGCTGAACACGGCCACTGGAATTTGATGGTCAACCGCCATGTTTCGCGCCATGGACAGGACAAATGCCGTCTTCCCCATGCCTGGACGCGCCGCCAACACAATCATGTCCGAGCGTTGCCAACCGCCTGTGATTTTGTCCAAATCGTGGAACCCTGAAGGCACGCCACTCACACCGTCTTCGTTGTTCCGTGCCGCTTCAATGTCTTCCAAGGCTTGCTTCATCACAACCCCCATGCTCTCGTAGCTCTTGCGAATGTTGCCCTCTGCCACTTCAAACAATTTGGACTCCGCTTCATCGAGCAGGTCAAAAACGTCAGACGTTTCGTCGTAAGCCTTCTCGATGATGGTGTTGGACACCCGAATCAATTCTCGTTGGATGTGCTTTTGGGCAATGATCCGAGCATGAAACTCCACATTCGCACTGCTTGCCACACGCGTTGTCAATTCTGCCACGCGATGGCTCCCACCCAACATGTCCAGCCTGCCGTCCATCCGCAGTTGCTCCGTGACGGTCAGCAAATCAATGGGCTCAGACTTGTTGAACAACGTTTGGATGGCGCGAAAGACCTCGCCATGCGCCTCCACGTAAAAACTCTCGGGCTGCAGGACGTCAATGACGGCATTGACGGCCGACTTTTCCATCATCATCGCGCCGAGCACCACCTCTTCCAATTCTTTGGCCTGGGGTTGGACCTTGGCGCCTGGAATCATGGCAGAACTGGTGCGCACCAAATCTCGCGGCCGACCTTGAGATGCAGGATTTGAAGAGGGAGTCTGAGAGTCGTACATGATGGGAGGTGCAAGGTAAGGCGTTCATCACGTCGGTTGTTCACATGTTTTCACCCCCTTTTTTCACACTTCAATCCCGGCCGCATTGCACACCTCAAATGGCCCATATACTTTCGCATAATGAACGACATGCTTCACTTCCCGCAAGAAGAGCCAGATTACAATGTGGCCCTTTCCACTAGCCTCGTGGTGTTTGGTTTTGACGGCGTGGATTTGAAGATTTTGCTGGCGCGCAGCACGCGTCCCCCTTTTGAAGGGGCGTTGTTCCTTCCAAGCCGTTACCTCAAATCAAACGAGGAACTTTTGCTCTCGGCCAAAAAGATGTTCAGCGACTTGTTTGGCTATGACAACCCGAGCACGGTCGAACAGCTCATGGCCTTTGGCCAAGTCTTCCGTCACCCTGGCGGACGTGTGGTGAACATTGCACACTACGCCTTGGTCAACACGAACGATTTCAAAACGGAAGAATGGGAGGAACATGGCATGCATTGGGCTCCAATTTCAGAGGTGCCAGATCTCGCGTTCGACCACAATGACATCGTGGAATACGCCCGAGAGCGATTGAAGCGACGGGTGCGTCGGCGTCCAGTTGGTTTCGACTTGCTCCCCAAGGAATTCACCTTGGGTCAGCTCCAAAACCTGTACGAAAAGGCCATGCGTAAGACCTTTGACAAGCGGAATTTTCGAAAGAAGCTCTTCAAGTCAAAACTGCTCATTGACTTGGAGAAAAAGTCAGATGGCTCAGGTTACGGCCAGCATAAAGGAAGTTTGCTTTTCAGCTTCAACGCCGAAGCATACAGCGTGATGAAACTGAAGGGCTACGACTTCGTTTTTTGATCTAGAAAAGCGCTTCACCTCAAAGCCCGAACGCTTTTTTGACGTCTTCAACCTTGTCCAGCTTTTCCCATGGAAACAGCTCGACGGTGACTTGCTTGGGCTCTCCGCCCGCGTGCGTTGCGAAAGATTTGGTGACCACCTCACTGGGACGTCCCATGTGACCATAGGCTGCCGTCTCTGTGTAAATGGGGGTACGAAGCTTGAAGCGTTGCTCAATGTGGTAAGGCTGCATCGGGAAAATGTCGACGATTCGCTCTGCAATCACCCCGTCAGCCACGTCAACCTTGCTGGTTCCATAAGTATTCACATACAATCCCACTGGGTCAGCCACACCAATGGCATAAGCCACCTGAACAAGCACCTCGTCGCACACGCCCGCAGCCACCAAATTCTTGGCAATGTGCCTGGTCGCATACGCGGCCGAACGGTCCACTTTTGAAGGATCTTTCCCACTGAAGGCACCCCCGCCGTGGGCACCTTTGCCCCCATACGTGTCCACAATGATCTTGCGACCCGTCAATCCGGTGTCCCCATGGGGTCCGCCAATGACAAACTTGCCAGTTGGATTCACGTGCAACTTGTGGTCTCCTGTGAACAAGGCCTGAACACGTTCGCTCATGGACGCCTTGACCCGAGGGATCAGAATGTTGGCGACGTCTTCTTTGATCTTGGTCAGCATCGCCTCATCGTTGGGGCCAAAATCGTCGTGCTGTGTGCTCAACACAATGGCCTCAATGCGCTTAGGCGTGCCGTCATTTTCATATTCAATGGTCACTTGGCTCTTCGAATCTGGACGCAGGTAAGACATTTCCTGTCCAGCCTTTCGAATGGCAGCAAGCTCACGAAGCAAGCGATGAGACAGCTCCAAAGCCAATGGCATGAAATTGTCTGTCTCTCTGCACGCATAGCCAAACATCATCCCCTGATCCCCGGCGCCTTGTTCTTCAGGCTTTGCGCGCTCCACACCCTGATTGATGTCGGCACTCTGCTCATGAATGGCACTCAACACACCACAAGACGCTGCATCAAATTGATACTCGCTTCGCGTATATCCGATATCGGCAATGGTCTTGCGGGCGATGGTCTGAACATCCAAGTAGGGTGAATCAGATTTCACCTCCCCTGCAAGCACCACTTGACCGGTCGTCACCAACGTCTCGCATGCCACTTTTGAATTGGGATCGAATGCCAAGAAATGGTCGATCAACGCATCGCTGATGGCGTCTGCCACCTTATCAGGGTGTCCTTCTGAAACAGACTCGGAAGTGAAGAAATAACTCATCTTGCTCGGTTCACAGGTTCTATCAAATGTACTCGCTTGTCCTTCTCCCACCTCAACGGTAGGGAAAAGTTATTTCTTCCGGAAGAACAATCGAATGGGCACCCCTTTGAAATCGTAGTGCTCGCGCAACTGGTTCTCAAGAAACCGTTTGTACGGATCGCGAATGTATTGAGGCAGGTTGCAGAAGAACGCAAACGTCGGGGTTTGGGATGGAATCTGGGTAACGTACTTGATCTTGACATATTTTCCTTTCCACGCCGGCGGGGGGTAGTGTTCAATCAAGGGCAACATCACGTCGTTCAATTCACTCGTGGGCACTTTGGAGGCGCGCGCTTGTCGGACCTCCAAAGCCATTTCCAATGCCTGAAGCACACGCTGCTTTTTGACATTTGAGGTGAACACAATCGGAATGTCAGTGAACGGCGAGGTGCGCTCTCGAATCATCTCCTCAATGTCCCGCATCGTGTTCGTCTCCTTCGCCACCAAATCCCATTTGTTCACCACCACCACCACGCCTCGGTAGCTCTCGACGATTTGCCAGAAAATGTTCAAGTCTTGGCGACCCATGGGGTCGCTTCCATCCAACATCAACAGACACACATCGCTCTCGTCAATGGCTTTA
Source organism: Flavobacteriales bacterium (assembly GCA_042088625.1). Classification (GTDB taxonomy): domain Bacteria; phylum Bacteroidota; class Bacteroidia; order Flavobacteriales_D; family Sanyastnellaceae; genus UBA11663. The sequence goes on along the minus strand of JBELLK010000052.1, from coordinate 839 downwards.
ATCGTTCGAACTGTGCTGTAAAATTCAAGGTGGTCGGTCACCTGCTTCTTTTTCCGCAGGCCCGCCGTGTCCACAATCTCAAAATCAAACCCAAACATCTGATACCGGGTATGCACACTGTCTCGAGTTGTGCCTGCAATGTCCGTAACAATGTTTCTCTCCTCTCCCAGGATCGTGTTGATGAATGTGCTCTTCCCCACGTTGGGCTTCCCCACCACGGCCAATTTGGGCAACCCCAACTCCTCCTGCTCCGGCATCGGCGGCAACGACGCCACAACTGCATCAAGCAGTTCACCAGTTCCGTACCCGTTGTTTGCAGAAATGCGGTAAATCTCGTCTGCCAGGCCCAGTCGGTAAAACTCCTCAGCACCAACATCATGGGCCGAGGTGTCGACCTTGTTGCACACCAACATGATTGGCTTGCCAGTCCTCCTGAGCAAATTGGCAATGTCTTGGTCCAAATCTGTGATGCCAACCTCAATCTCCACCATGAACAAGATCAAGTCTGCCTCTTCCAAGCTGATTTCCACCTGCCCCCGAATGGCCGCCTCAAAACTGTCGTCACTCTTGGTGATCCACCCCCCTGTGTCGATCACGTTGAACTGATGGTTCGTCCACAGTACGGTCCCGTATTTCCGATCTCGGGTGGTCCCACTCGTATCGTCCGTGATCGCTTCACGCGTCTCGGTCAACCGATTGAAAAGGGTGGACTTGCCCACATTGGGGCGTCCTACGATGGCAACGAGATTCTTCATGGTCGCGTGAAATTCGACAAAATTCAGGGCAAAAAAAAAGGGGCCCCGAAGGGCCCCAAGGATGGCGTCGACATACTCTCCCGC
>JBELLK010000016.1:0-46742 GCA_042088625.1 Flavobacteriales bacterium | reverse complement strand
GAAAAATCCAGTTGCGAGAAGCCGATCGCTCATGCCGATGTACCTTGATAGTTGGCAGAAATGTTCGGCTGTCATGCCATTGGGACTCGCATGGGTAGAGGCGGGGTGGTCAGAGGCCCGAATCGAGGCCACGTCTACTGTGATCAAATCGGCATTGCGCACAACGGGTTCGATGTGTTGGACGTTTTGGAGCAAGCTGCCCAATCGAATGGCCTCAAACTGCAAACGCTCCAAGAGTTCGAGCGTGTCGGGGTCGGTCATGTAGCCTTGGTGGCCAATGTTTGCGTAGTCGAAGAGGTAATTGGGCTCGTGCATCACCACTGAATTCATGTGGTTGCGTGCGCTCACAACACTGGGGTCACCCCCAAAATCCAAACGCGGGTCAACGGTCACGAGGTTCATGGGGCGCCCCACCGACTCCAGTGCCGCATACATTGGAATGGTCAGGTCGTGCCCGCCTCCGAGGAGGATCGGGATGATGCCCATTTGAACCAATTCAGCAACAACGGACTGCACGGCGGCATAGGTGTCCTCCTCAGTTGCTCCGGCTCGGATGTCCCCCAAATCGACTGTTGGCTGCCACCCTGCAGGCGGCACGAGTTGGTAGAGCCAATGGCGAATCGCGTCGGGACCGCCAGAACATCCCTCGTTGTCGCCAGATCTGCGGCCATCGTTCACGCCAAAAAGCGCAACACGTGCGCCCTCCAACATCGGTTGTGCGTCAAAGCGGTGGGCTTCGATGCGGTCCGCGATCCTGGCCACGCCCTCCGCATTGGAGAAATCCGGGGCATTCACCGGTTCGAACAAATCGAGAAATCCGTCGAGCATGTGCAGCGATTTTACAGTGGCTTTGGGGCCTTGTGGCTGCAAGGTCGCGGGAGGATGACCGTCTTGAACGCTCCCATAGGGTCAAGCATTCACACTGGATTGTGTACGCTCGATGTAAGCATATTGAAAATCAGTGTCTTAAGACTTCTTGCGACGTCCTCGCTTCGGGCGGTTTTTCGCCTCCTCGATGAGTTCTTGAACCCGCTCCCATGTCAAGTCCTCCGGTTTTTCATCCTTGGGGATCTTGGCATTGGTTCGGCCTGCCTTGATGTAAGGTCCGTAGCGACCATTGAGCACGCGGACCGTGTCGTCTTCCTCAAACACCTTGATCAGGGCTTTCGCATCGGCTTCGAGTTTGGCCTTGATCAACTCCAAAGCGCGTTCGAGCGTGACCGTGTAAGGGTCGTCTCCTTCGTCGGCCTTGAGCGAGACGAATTTGCCGTCGAAACGGACATAAGGGCCAAATCGGCCAATGGCCGCCGTCACTTTTTTGCCTTCGTGTTCACCCAACGTGCGAGGGAGTTTGAAGAGGTCCAGGGCTTCTTCGAGCGTCAAGGTCTCGATGGACTGGCCTGGCAAAAGGGAAGCGAACTGCTTATCCTCGTCGTCCGGACCGCCGATTTGGGCCATCGGGCCGTACCGGCCAATGCGACATAGGATTTGGGCACCAGATTCAGGGTGGATGCCCAGGATTCGTTCTCCGGAAGCACGTTCGGCGTGTTCCATGGTCGTGTCGACGGTCTCTTTGAATGGCGCGTAAAAGCGCTTGAGCATGGCCCGCCAATCCAATTGGCCGCGAGCGATCACATCAAACTCACCCTCCACATCTGCGGTGAAGTTGTAGTCCAGGATGTTTTCGAAATGCTCCAAAAGGAAGTCGTTCACCACAAGCCCAATGTCTGTGGGGAAAAGCTTGCCGCGTTCTTGCCCTGCATTTTCTGTGGCGGTCTCAGCGGAAACTGTGGGGCCGGCCAAGGTGAGAACCCGGTATTGTCGTGGCGTTCCATCACGGTCTTCCTTCACGACGTAGCCGCGCTTCTGCATCACGTCAATGGTCGATGCGTAGGTCGAGGGTCTTCCAATGCCGAGCTCCTCCAATCGCTTCACCAAACTTGCTTCCGTGTAACGGGGTAGGTGCTTGCTGAAACGCTCTGTGGCCACAATCGAATCGCGAGACATGGATTGACCCTCCTTCATGGCGGGCAGCATGTCTTTCGTGGTTTCATCTGGGCCGTCTTCATCATCGGTGCCCTCGAGGTAGAGTTTCAAGAACCCTTCGAAGGTGATGACCTCTCCGCGGGCCACAAACATCTCTTCTCGTCCAGAGACTGAAATCTTGGCCACCGTCTTGTCCAACTTGGCGTCGGCCATTTGAGAGGCCAATGTCCGTTTGTAGATCAACTCGTACAGGCGCTGCTCTTCTCGAGAGGCGTCAATGGTCGAGGTGGAAAGGTTCGTGGGGCGAATGGCTTCGTGTGCCTCCTGTGCGCCCTTGCTTTTCGAAGCGTAGGTCCGCTTGTGAGCGTATTCAGGCCCAAACGTCTTGCCAATCTCCTTTTCAGCAGCCTCCAGTGCAACGTCACTCAGGTTGGTTGAATCCGTCCTCATGTAGGTGATGCGACCGGCTTCATACAACCGCTGAGCCACACCCATGGTGCGGGACACGCTGAAGCTCAATTTGCGTGAGGCTTCTTGTTGGAGGGTCGACGTCGTGAACGGGGCGGCGGGTTTTTTGGTCGAGGGCTTGGTCTCAATGGAGGACACTTCATGCGTGGCGCCTGAACAGGCCTCGAGGAACGATTGGGCTTCAGCCTCAGAGGTGAAGTTCTTGTTGCATGACGCCTTCACCACGGCGCTGCCGGTGTTGAAGTGTCCGACGACGCGGAATGAAGATTTGGCCGTGTGGCCATCGATTTCCCGTTCGCGATCCACGATGATCCGGACTCCGACACTTTGCACACGTCCTGCACTGAGCGATGGGCGAATTTTGCGCCAAAGCACGGGACTCAATTCGAATCCGACGAGGCGGTCGAGGATGCGTCTGGCTTGTTGTGCGTTGACCAAGTCGGTGTCCACAGTGCGTGGCGATTCAATGGCCTTCAAGATGGCGGGTTTCGTGATTTCAGAAAACACGATCCTCTTGGTTTGGGCAGGCTTCAGGCTGAGCGCCTCCATCAAATGCCAACTGATCGCTTCTCCTTCCCGGTCCTCATCCGTCGCGAGCCACACCGTTTCGGCTTTCTTGGCGAGGCCCTTGAGTTCCGTCACCACCTTTTTGGACGACGGGCTGACCTCGTACTTGGGGGTGAAGTCGTTGTCAATGTCGACGCTGTCGTTGCCTTTGGCAAGGTCTCGGATATGTCCCATCGAAGACTTCACAACGAAGTCTTTTCCGAGGTAACCTTCGATGGTTTTGGCCTTTGCAGGCGACTCAACAATGACAAGATTCTTGGCCATGGGAAGAACGTTTGGGCGGGCAAAATAAAGACAACTTGAGGACAAAGAGGTTCGCACAAGTTGCAGAAAGGGTCCTTCAACTGGGGTACCCCTAAAGGGGTGACAATTTGTCAGTGCTGTACATTTGCATCATGCGAGAAGGAGATCACGTCTTGGAAGAGGGTCGTCAAGGAGAAGTCACAGTCGTGGCGGGACCCGGTTCAGGTGGACGCAAGTTGTACTTGGAGAGCTACGGCTGCCAAATGAACTTCAGCGACAGCGAAATCGTGGCGAGCATCTTGGCCGATGCCGGTTATCAAACCACGAGAGACGCCGACGATGCAGACCTCGTGCTGCTCAACACCTGTGCCATCCGCGACAACGCGGAGCAGCGTGTCCGCAACCGTTTGGTGCACTTCAAGGGCAACAAAGCCAAGAATCCCAGCTTGGTGGTGGGGGTGTTGGGATGCATGGCCGAGCGTTTGCGCGACAAGTTGCTCGAGGAGGAAAAGTTGGTGGATTTGGTTGTGGGGCCCGATGCGTATCGGGATTTGCCCAACCTCGTGGACCAAGTGGAGGGAGGCCAAAAGGCGGTCAACGTCCTGCTCTCAAGAGAAGAAACTTATGCTGAGATCAGCCCCGTCCGTCTTGACAAGGGTGGGGTGACGGCCTTCATCAGCATCATGCGCGGTTGCGACAACATGTGTTCGTTCTGCGTTGTGCCCTTCACCCGTGGCCGAGAGCGCAGCCGTGATCCCCAAAGCATTGTGCGGGAGGCCCAGGAGTTGTTTGAAGCGGGTTACCGCGAAGTGACTTTGTTGGGCCAAAACGTCGACTCTTACAAATGGAACATCGACAACAAGGGCGTGGTCAAGGACGAAGGTCAACCCGTGGTCCGGTTCGCCGAGTTGCTGGAGATGGTGGCCGCTGTCCATCCTGATTTGCGCGTCCGGTTCAGCACCTCGCATCCCAAGGACATGACCGACGATGTGCTCCACGCCATGTCGCGTCACGAAAACATTTGCAAGTACATTCACCTGCCCGTTCAGAGCGGCCACAGCGACGTGCTGAAGCGGATGAACCGCGGTTACACCCGAGAATGGTACCTCAATCGCATTGCGGCCATCCGCCGAATCATGCCAGGATGCGCCATCAGCACGGACGTCATCACGGGCTTCTGTGGAGAAACCCAAGAGGAGCACGAAGCCACGTTGAGCCTCATGGACGAAGTTCGCTACGACATGGCCTTCATGTTCAAATACAGCGAACGGCCCAAAACCCTTGCAGAACGCAAATTCGAAGACGACGTTCCTGAAGACGTCAAGGGCGCCCGCTTGCAAGAAGTCATCGCCCGACAAATGGTGCACGGCAAGGAGCGCACCCAGGCCTTGGTGGGGCAGGTGCATCGCGTTCTGATTGAAGGCACGAGCAAGAAGCGAGACGATCAGTTTTTTGGGCGCACCACGCACAACACGGTGGTTGTGTTTCCCAAAGGCGAATTGCAGCCCGGGCAATATGTCAACGTCAAAACGTTTGATTGCACACCCGTCACGTTGATGGGGGAGGTGACCGACGAACCCGCATCGCTCTGACCATGGATGTGGGGGCGCTGAAACGACGGTTTGGGGTGGTCGGCACCGCGCCTGCGCTCGACCGCGCGTTGTCTGTGGCTGCGCAAGTGGCGACCACCGACATCAGCGTGTTGGTGCTTGGAGAAAGTGGCACCGGAAAAGAGGTCATGCCACGCATCGTGCACCAATTCAGCGCGAGAAAGCACGGCCCGTATGTGGCGGTCAACTGCGGGGCGATCCCGGAAGGGACAATCGATTCGGAGCTTTTTGGGCATGAAAAAGGAGCATTCACAGGCGCCACCGAGACGAGAAAGGGCTATTTCGAGGAGGCGAATGGCGGCACGATCTTTTTGGACGAGGTGGCCGAGCTGCCCCTCACCACGCAGGTTCGCTTGCTGCGCGTCTTGGAGACGGGTGAGTTCTTGAAAGTGGGCTCATCCAAAGTCCAAAAAACCGACGTCCGCGTGGTCGCAGCAACCAACGTTGACTTTGACGACGCCATCTTCAAAGGACGCTTCCGCGAGGATCTGTACTACCGTCTGAGCCAGGTGCCGATTCAACTTCCCCCGCTGCGTGAACGGGCGGGAGACGTGCATTTGCTCTTCAGGAAATTCACCACAGACTTCAGCGAGCAGTATCGCATGCCGCCATTGAGTTTGGACGATGAAGCCATTGAAATGTTGGAGCATTACCCTTGGCCAGGCAACATCCGTCAGCTCAAGAATGTCACGGAGCAGATGAGCATCCTCGAGACGAACAGGCGGATCAATGCCGACACGTTGCTTGGGTATCTGCCCGAGACGCACCGGAGCCGCTTGCCCAGCACCACAGGGTCTTCCAATTCATCGGAAGGAATGGATGAGCGCGAGATCCTGTACAAGGTGCTCTTCGACATGAAAGGGGACCTCAACGACCTCAAACAGTTGGTCATGTCATTGATGAAAAATGGCGGACTGCAAGGCGGAGAGGCCGAGGCCGAATTGGTGCAACGCGTTTTTCAAGATGACCTGACGGCAGGGGACAGCCAACGTGTTTTGGCAGCCCTGCCTCAATTCGCAGGGCCTGAGGGTTCTCCTTCGACCCAAGAGTTGGAAGACGTCGATCACCAGCCGGCCGACGAAGTGGTCTTGTCGCTCCAAGATTCGGAAAAGGAACTCATCCGAAGGGCCCTCGAGAAGCACAGAAACAAGCGGAAGCACGCCGCCGAAGAATTGGGCATCTCGGAACGCACCTTGTATCGCAAAATCAAGGAATACGACCTCAAATGACCAGCAGGCTCATTTTGATTGCGCTGCTGGTCACGACAGCAATCGGTTGCGGAATCTATTCGCCGTACGGAGCCCAAACCTCGGGCGCGTCCACGTTCAGCGTCCAGGACTTCGAACCCGCCCATCCACTCGTCTCTACGTCGACCGCCCAAGCGCTGTCGGAGGCCCTTCGAGACCGTGTGCAACGTCAAAGCACCTTGAGGTTGGTTGAGGAAGGAGAGTTGACCTTCAGCGCGCGTGTGGTGGGGTGGGAAGTGCGCCCCATCAATGTGCAAGGCGACGAGACGGCGGGGGCCAACCGAATCACCGTCAGCATCGTGCTCAACTACACGAATGCCATCGACGAATCGTTGAGCACAGAGCGTACGTTCAGCCGTTATGTGGACTTGCCCAGCGACCAGGACGTCTTCACCCAAGAAGATGTCATTGTGGAAGAATTGGGAGACCTTTTGTCCCAAGACATGTTCAACGCCACCCTCGGAAATTGGTGAACATGACGCCGAAGCAGCTGCAGACTTGGTTGGAGAATGGGCCCCAACCTGAAGACCTTGAAGCGCTGAGAAGCGTGGTCGCCAAGTACCCGTACTCCGGCCCCCTGCGCATGATGTTGGCCAAAGCCTCGGAATTGGCTTCTGACCTCGATCGACGCGACGATTTGCTTCGAGCCGGCGCGCACGTGCCTTCTCGTCGGGCATTGTTTGCTTACATGATGGGGCCTTCGCTGCTTGAAGAAGCCCGGGCCATTCATGACGAGATTGAGACTTCCGATGAGGTGTCTGAAGAGGCTTTGGTCCAGATGGTTTGGCATGCCAAATCACAGGACCCAGAGGACCACTTCGAATCGGAGTCCGACACCGCGGATGCAATCGATCCGCAAGAATCACCTGTGGAAGAGGCGGGCCAACGGGAGGCCATGGTGGCCGCCATCGCGTCGGTCATCGAGCGCGATGTCCAAGAGTGGACAGAACAAGACGATTCCCAAGAACCGCTGCCACCAGCAGCCGACCCTGTCGGCCCTGGCGTGGCCATGGTTCCCGTGGAGGGAGGGGCGCAACCGCAGTCCCTGTTTGGCCAGTGGCTCCAACAGCGTGCCGTAGAGACGGGGTTTGGCCAGCCTGAACTTGCGGAACGAGGCGCTGCGGCTCTGATTGATGCCTTCTTGGCCAAGGGAGATGTGCGCATTGGTCCAGTGCGTGAAAGCCATGAATCCACTGAAGAATGGGCCAAGCAGAGCCTTGTCGAGGACACGAGTTTGGTGACGGAAACCATGGCCAAGATCTACGCCCAGCAAGGCCAAATGGGCCGCGCGAGGAAAGCTTACAAGCTTTTGGCTTTGAAATACCCGGAAAAAAGTGTTTATTTTGCGGCCCAGCTGAAAAAGCTGCGTAACTCTTGAACAACTGAACATGATCACCTTCCTGACCGTCGTCATCTTGATTGTCTGCTTCCTCTTGGGCGCAGTCATTTTGGTCCAAAACCCCAAGGGTGGAGGACTTGCCACAGGTTTCCAAGGGGCCAGCCAAATCGGCGGCGTCCAACGCACCACCAACTTCCTCGAAAAATCGACATGGTACTTGGCCGTGGCCTTGTTCGTGTTGTGCATCGTGGTTGGTAGTTTCGCCGGCAACGGTTCGCTCGACGTGGGTGTTGACGAAAGCTTCGCACCCACCGCACCCATTGAAGCAGCGCAGTAACCGACGCTTCGCTGTTTGAGACGACACCCTGTCAGCCACGCTGACAGGGTGTCGTGCTTTTGGCCAAAACCTGACACAAATGTCACCTCACGGCAGGTCCAAACCGTTTGGCACGGAAATCGCCCAACGCCCAGCGTGCCCCGAGCACGCAACAACGAAAACACATCAACAATCATGTCTGTCAACATTCGACCTCTGGCTGACCGCGTTCTGGTAGAACCCGCAGCCGCCGAGCAGACCACAGCAAGTGGCATCATCATTCCCGATTCAGCCAAAGAAAAGCCGCAGAAAGGCACGGTCGTGGCCGTGGGCCCAGGCAAAAAGGATGAGCCCACCACGGTGAAGGTGGGGGACACCGTTTTGTACGGCAAGTACTCTGGCACGGAACTCCAGCACGATGGAACCGATTACATGATCATGCGTGAATCAGACATCCTCGCGATTCTCTGATCACAACCCAATCAATCTCAAGAAAATCAATTCAAATGGCGAAAGACATTCAATTTGACAGCGACGCTCGGGCCAACCTCAAGGCCGGGGTTGACGCTTTGGCCGATGCCGTGAAAGTGACCCTCGGTCCCAAAGGCCGAAACGTGGTCATCGACCGCAAATTTGGTGCCCCTTCTGTGACCAAGGACGGTGTGTCCGTGGCGAAGGAAATCGAACTCGAAAATCCCGTGGAGAACATGGGTGCTCAAATGGTCAAGGAGGTGGCCTCCAAGACGGCCGACGTGGCCGGTGACGGCACCACCACGGCCACCGTGCTTGCCCAGGCTCTGGTCGGCGAAGGCCTCCGGAATGTGGCAGCTGGCGCCAACCCCATGGACCTGAAGCGTGGCATGGACAAGGCGGCTCAGGCCATCGTGGCAGGCCTGCGTGACATCAGCCGTGAAGTCGGCAGCGACAACAGCAAAATCGAACAGGTCGGCACCATCTCGGCCAACAACGACAAGACCATCGGGTCTTTGATTGCTGAAGCGATGAAGGTGGTCGGCAACGAGGGAGTCATCACCGTCGAAGAGGCCAAAGGCACCGAGACCGAAGTGAAAACGGTGGAAGGCATGCAGTTCGACCGCGGATACCTCTCTCCCTACTTTGTCACCAACCCCGACAAGATGGAGGCGGAACTCGACAACCCCTACATCTTGATCCACGACAAGAAGATCTCCAACATGAAGGACCTCCTTCCTGTGTTGGAACAAACGGCCCAAGGCGGTCGCCCGCTCCTCATCATTGCCGAGGACGTCGACGGTGAGGCATTGGCCACCCTCGTGGTGAACAAGATCCGCGGCGCGTTGAAGGTGGCTGCAGTGAAGGCTCCAGGTTTTGGCGATCGCCGCAAGGCCATGCTCCAAGACATCGCCATCCTCACGGGCGGTCAAGTCATTTCTGAAGAGACGGGGTTGAAGCTCGAAAACACCACGGTTGCCGATCTTGGTACTGCTGAGAAAATCACCATCGACAAGGACAACACAACTGTGGTCAACGGCGCTGGTGACAAATCTGCCATCGAAGCGCGTGTGGGTCAAATCAAAGCCCAAATCGAAACCACAACTTCCGATTACGACCGCGAGAAGCTCCAAGAACGCCTCGCCAAGTTGGCCGGCGGTGTTGCGGTGCTCTACGTCGGTGCGGCCACCGAAGTGGAGATGAAGGAAAAGAAGGACCGTGTGGACGATGCGCTGCACGCCACTCGTGCGGCGGTGGAGGAAGGCATTGTTCCCGGCGGCGGTACAGCGTACATCCGTGTGGCAGGAAAGCTTGCAGAGCTCGAGGGTGAGAACGCCGACGAGACCACGGGCATCAAGATTGTGTTGCGCGCCATCGAAGAGCCGCTCCGCCAGATTGTCGCCAATGCAGGCGGCGAAGGTGCCGTGGTGGTGAACAGCGTTCGTGAAGGCGAAGGCGACTTTGGCTACAACGCCCGCACAGAAGTGTTCGAGAACCTCTTCGAAGCTGGCGTCATCGACCCCACCAAAGTCACACGCGTGGCCTTGGAAAACGCGGTGTCCATTTCCGGCATGGTGTTGACCACCGAGTGTGTCATCACCGACATTCCAGAAGAAACACCGGCCCCAGCTGCGCCTCCAATGGGCGGTGGCATGGGCGGCATGATGTAAGGCTCGCGCCACATCGATTCGCAAACGAAAGAAACCGCGCCCTCAGGGGGGCGGTTTTTTTTGCGCCCAACAACGACGAGTAGGTACCTTCGCAACATGTCCATCCTCGTAGAATCCGTTGATAAAACGTTTGGCACCCAACGCGCGCTCAGCGGAGTCAGTCTTCGTTGTGAGCGAGGTGAAGTGGTTGGGCTGCTCGGTCCAAACGGAGCGGGGAAATCAACCCTGATGCGCCTGATCACGGGCTACTTGCCGGCGACGTCCGGACGGGTTGAGGTGTGTGGGTTTGACGTCAGCGATGCTCCGCTCGAGACCAAACGTCGTGTTGGGTATTTGCCCGAGCGCAATCCCGTCCATGAAGACATGTATGTCAGGGAATATCTGCGGTTTGTCGCGGGTGTCCACGGTGTGGCCAATCGGTCAGTACGTGTGGAAGAGGTCATCGCTGAAGTGGGACTCGTTCCCGAGGTGCACAAGCGCATCGGTGAACTCTCGAAGGGTTACCGACAGCGTGTCGGGTTGGCACAGGCGTTGATTCACAACCCAGAAGTCTTGATTCTGGATGAGCCCACTTCCGGCCTCGATCCCAATCAGCTGGTCGACATTCGTGCCCTCATTCGCAGGTTAGGTCAAGACCGCACGGTCATTCTTTCAACCCACATCATGCAAGAAGTGGAGGCCATGTGCGATCGGGTGGTGTTGATTCGTCTCGGTGAAATCGTCGCAGACGCGCCTCTCCAAGAATTCGTGAATGCCGAGGGGGGGCTAGAAGCACAATTCAAAGCGTTGACCGCGTGAGGACGGGGCGGGTGATGCGCACCACGGGGTCGTGGTACGACGTGTTGAACGACGCTGGTGACATCGTAGCCTGCCGTCCGGCGGGCAAGCTCAGGTTGAAAGGGTACCGATCGACGAACCCTGTGGCGGTGGGCGACATGGTGGATTTTGTTGTGGTGGAAGATGGAACCGGTGTCATCGAAGGCATCCACGAACGCACCAACTGCATCATCCGCAAGTCGGTGAACCTGTCGCACGAAAGTCACATCGTCGCCTCCAATTTGGACCGGTCCTTTTTGGTCGTCACCATGTCCTCTCCACGCACGAGTACGGGATTCATGGATCGATTCTTGGTGACTGCCGAAGCGTATGGCATTCCAACGACGATTGTGCTGAACAAGATCGATGCGTTGACGGATGAGGAGCGCGAGGTCGTTCGAAACCTTTCAGAGATTTACGCGGACGCAGGATACGGTTGGCTGGAAGTCAGCGCGCACACGGAGGAGGGGTTAGATTGCCTTCGGTCGGAATTGGCCAAAGGAGTTCACGTTCTTTCTGGGCATTCAGGGGTGGGCAAGAGCACCTTGATCAACAAACTCATTCCTGGCTTGGAATTGAAAACAGCGGAAGTTTCTGAATCCCACAACAAAGGACGCCACACGACCACATTTGCGGAAATGCATTCCCTCCCCGACGGTGGGTTTTTGGTGGACACTCCTGGGATCAAGGGCTTTGGCTTGGTGAGTTTGGAGCGTGAGTCGTTGAACCACCATTTCCCGGAATTTTTCCGACGCTTACCCGATTGCAAGTTTCACAACTGCATGCACCACAAGGAGCCTGGGTGTGCTGTGCGCGCAGCTGTCGAACAAGGAGAGGTCGCCGAAAGTCGCTACCACAACTACCTTGAAATGCTGCAAGAATTTGAAGGTGGGCCGTATCGGGATGCGCTCTATCGCTGAGGTGGGCGCGGCGTCAAATGCGTGAGCAACGAAGTCCCGTCACGCGCAGGTGTTCGCTGTTGTACCGGAGCCGTTGGCCACTTAAATCCACAACGTCAATGCCCATGCCTCTCAATATGGCGTCGCCTGACGCACAATCCCATTCCATGTACGGTCCAGTTCGTGCGTGGATTTCGGCATCTCCAGTGGCAAGCAGACAAAACTTCAGCGCCCCGCTGACGGGCCTTGCGACCACCTCTGAGGGGTCGATGTGAGGGGGCAGGAGGTCCACGAGTTTGGCTTCTTCCATCCAAGAGGTCACGAGGCGGTAAGGACGCTGGATTGGAGAGGGATGGACCATTTTGACTTTGGATCCATCGAGTGGGGCTAGTTGAACGGGCACACCGAGTCCGCCCAAAAACATCCGATTGGACAAAGGATCAGCCACCACGCCAAAAATCGGCCCCGATTCATCGCACAACGCAATGTTGACGGCAAAACCAGATCGGCTTCTGAGAAACGATTCTGTGCCATCCAAGGGATCCACCAACCAGTATCGCTTCCAATGCTTGCGGTCGTTGTAGTCAGGAGCAGCGGCTTCCTCGCTGAGGACAGGGACGCCCAGCGGCGCCAGGACCTCTTGGATGGCGGATTGAGAGGCGAGATCGGCGCTGCTGACCAGTGAACCATCGGCTTTCTCGGCAATGTCCAAATCCTGATCGCTCTGCGGCAACGCGCTGAGAAGCACACGAGCTGCGGCACCCGCGGCCTGAATGGCGGCTTGTTGCTCTTCTGGCGTTGCTTGTGCAGTTTCCTTGTGCATAGGCTCGAAGGTACGCTACATTTGCAGCGACGCAGGGGTGCCGAAAGGCTGAGATGAGACCCTTAGAACCTGCCCAGATCATGCTGGGAAGGGAGCGAACAACAACCTTGACAAGGGGTTGCTTCTGGGCCTTTGGGGCTTCTGTGTCATCGTAAAACAACCATGTGATGACACACACAAACACATTCTTGCGCACCCTCGGTGCGATTCTGTTCTTGGGGATGACGACATTCCCAATCGACGGGCTTCAAGCCCAACTCAATGTGGACACCATGGCGGTGTCGACAGCCACGATTTCCGCCGTGCAAGCAGATGCATTGGACCCGTTTGCGACATCGAACCTCAGCGTGGAGGACATCCGGAGACAGGATGCCGCTCAGGATGTGCCGTTTTTGTTGCGGCTGACTCCGTCTGCCGTGGTGACTTCGGATGCTGGACATGGCATCGGGTACACCGCATTGCGCATTCGTGGCGTGGACCAAAGTCGCATCAATGTCACCATCAATGGTGTGCCTCTGAACGATGCCGAGTCGCAAGGGGTGTTTTGGGTGGACCTCCCAGATTTGGGGAGCAGCATGACAGGCTTGCAGATTCAGAGAGGCGTAGGCACCAGCACCAACGGTCCTGCGGCGTTCGGGGCGACCGTGTCGGTCAACACCCTGGGTACATTGGCGAAGCCGGGCATTCGGGCAGTGCTTGGGGGTGGGTCTTTTGGGTCGCAGCGTCGTACCCTTGCTTGGAACACGGGCATGCTCGATGGAGGGTGGTCTTTTGAGGGACGGGCCTCTCGAATCACGTCAGACGGCTGGCTTGACCGGGCGACAAGCGACTTGAGCTCATTGTACGGCCGTGTGGCCAAACGTTGGGAAACAGGACGACTTTCATTGACCACCACGCTGGGACACGAGCGGACCTACCAAGCGTGGGCAGGTGTGCCTCAAATCGTGGCCGACCCAGAATCCACGGATGAGGACATCTTGAATTGGGTGCAGGGCAGTTACGAGTACGATTACGGTGCCGACACGGTTCGCGTGCAAGACATGCTCGAACGCCGCGCCCAACACAACTATTACCGCTACGAGAACGAAGTTGACGATTACCGTCAAGACCACTACCAGCTTCACTTGGACCAATCGATGGGAGACTGGCAACTCGGCGGTGTGGTGTTCACCACACTTGGTGCTGGTTACTACGAGCAATTCCGACAAGGGGACGATCTCACGGATTATGGATACAGCCCCATTGTCACCAACGTGTTGGACTCGTCGGGGCTTCTGCTGGGATCTGACACTGTGCTCACGACGGATTTGGTGCGCCGCCGTTGGCTCGACAACACCCTCTTGGGGTCATCGTGGACCATGAGCACTTCGACGGACCAAGTGGACCACGTGTATGGCGTTTCGAGTTCAACCTATGAAGGGGATCACTTCGGCGAGTTGATTTGGATGAGTGCCGACGCGGGCGCGAAGCCAGGAGATGAATATTACCGCTCGGTGGGCAAGAAGCGGGACTTGAGCTTGTACGGCAAGTGGTCTGGCATGCAGAACGACCTGCGGTGGCACGCTGAGGCGCAGTGGCGTCAAGTGTTCTACACCACACGGGGTCGAGACAACGATTACAGTGACATCGACATTCGGGACAATTTGTCCTTTTTCAATCCAAAAGCGGGCCTGACTTACCTGCCCTCTGACGACCGGCAAGCGTTCATTTCTCTTGCGGTTGCACACCGCGAACCCTCACGTGCCGATTACCTCGATTCACCTCAAAGCACGCCGTTGCGTCCTGAACGCCTCGTGGATTTGGAGGCAGGAGGAACGTGGCGTGGAGACAATTGGGCTTTGGCAGCGACGGTGTACAACATGAGTTACAACGACCAGCTTGTGGCCACTGGATTGCTGAACGACGTGGGCAACCCCGTGCGCGTGAATGTGGAACACAGCTACCGTCGAGGCTTGGAGCTTGAGGGGGGAGTGCAGTTGACGCCTGAGATTCGGTTGGACGCGAATGCGACGTTGTCAGAAAACAAAATCGCCGATTTTGAAGAGATTGTCTACGACTACGCGGAAGGCTTCGACTACGTGAATGTGGTGAACCACCGCAACACGGACATTGCCCTTTCCCCCAATGCAGTGGCCATGGGCATGTTGACTTGGGAGGCTCCTTCGAACAGTCCTGTTGCCGGTGTGTCGGTCAGTTTGATTGGCAAGCACGTGGGGAGGCAATACCTCGACAACACTGAAGACAGGGGGCGTTCTTTGGACGCATTCTCAACCTTGGATGTGATGATTCGCGGGGAGCGCGAATTGCCTTCAGGCCAAAACGTGGTGCTTTCCCTCTTTGGCAACAACCTCTTGGATGCGGTTTACAGCGTCACGGGATGGACGTACAGTTACCGGTTGGGAGGGGTAAACTCGACGGTCACAGAAAACTACGTTTATCCGCAGGCAGGGCGCCACGGCTTTGTGACGCTGGCTGTGGAGTTTTAAACCCGAAGCCTCAACGAGTCAAGCACGGCGGGCTCTTGTTCCACGGCTGACCCGATGACCGCGCATGTGGCCCCTGCGTCCCATGCCCGTTCAAGGTCTTCCTGGCACGAGAGCCCGCCACCTACAATCAAAGGGAGGTTCACCGCTTCGGTGATTGCTCGAATGGTCCGCGCGGGAATGGGGGTGCCGGCGCCACTTCCGGCATCGAGGTAAAGGCAACGGAACCCCAACATTTCGCCGGCCAAGGCTGTGGCAACGGCCAAATCGGGCTTCGAGAGCGGAATGGGAAGGCTGTGCGACATGTACGCGGCAGCGGTCAGTGGCGGATCTCCAATCAACATGTATCCCGTTGGGACGGTCTCCAAATCGAGTTTTGCGATGCTCGGTGCGGCTTCCACATGGCGACCAATCAGCAAATCTGGATTTCTGCCTGAGATGAGACTGAGGAACAGCAATGCGTCCGCTTCGCCCACGACCTGGGTGGTGGCGCCTGGGAAGAGCACAACCGGTTGCGGAATGGACCGCTTCAACTCTTGGACCACACGCTGCGTGCTGTTGTGCGTGACCAAACTTCCTCCGACGAACACATCTGTGGCATCACTCGAGCACAAGCGTTCGAGAAGTTCCAACCAAGCTGTCCCAGAAGGGGCCTCTTCAGGGTCAACGAGCACAGCCAAACGTTTCGAACCCGACGAAGCATCGGAGGTCAGAGATTCGAGCCAACTCATGGTGTAGCGGGGTTGCATTGGGTTCCCAAGATAGCGTCCCGCAACGCTTGGACGGTGTCTGCATGTCGCATCACGTGACCGGATTGGATTTGCAAGAAGTGAACGCGGCTGTTCGCGAAGGCTCGCCACGGCGCAGACCAGCGCCACGGGATGATGGCGTCGCGCGAGCCGAACACCACATGCACGTCGACGTCCCGTTTGGGCAAGTCTTTCCAGGCTTGTTTCGTGCCATGTTGTGTAGGCCAAAACCGACGGTGCGTTTTCCACGTGTTCGACACGAGTTGACGCATGTCGTGGTCTTCGGTGTGATGAAGGGCGAAGTGTTCGAGGTGTGCAGGAATGATGCGCATTCGTCGCAGGCCCCGAATGAGGCTCCTGGCGGTGTCGGCATGTTTGTCCACAAAGGTCCAGCATCCACGGCCCACGGCCGTTTCGACGGCAAAACGGTACATCGCGTTTTTCTTGAATCCATCGGGAGCAAGCAACAGCATGCCTGACCAGGACAAGGGAGCCCGTTCGAACAACGTCAAGGAAATCCGACCCCCCAACGAATAGCCAAGAAGGTGTTTGGGCAAATGCCCCCATCCCAAGTTTCGCAGCCATCCGTCGATGACCTCTTGAAGAAACGAGGGGTTAAGGACCGGAGGAGGAGAGGAGGAAGCGGGGACAGTGCTTCCATTTTGATGCGCGATGCCGACGGACAGCATCGCTGTATGCGGATCGTAAAGTGACAGATAGGCGCCCATTTCCGACATGGGACGCCCAAAGCCGTGAAACGCCACCACCACCCGTTCAGGCCGTGGGCACGTCCAAGTCAGTCCGCTCCATGTCCATCCTTCACGACAGAACGAGGTGGGTTGCGTGGTGGTGTTTTCTACGTGCACGGCACAAAGGTCGCGTCGTGGGTTTCTTGTGGAAAACCACGAGGCTTGAAAGTGCATGGATGGGGTGTGTCTTCGTGTAATTTTGCGGCGTTCCACAACGTTTGGTCTTCTGTTTCTTGCCCGAATGCCCAATCCGACACAAGGATGAGGCGCTCGGATAAAAAAAAAATGCCCAAAGACAACAGCATCAAGTCGGTCCTCATCATTGGAAGCGGACCGATTGTCATTGGACAAGCTTGCGAATTTGACTACTCTGGAAGCCAGGCTTCCCGCAGTTTGCAAGAAGAAGGCATTGAGGTCACCCTCATCAATTCCAACCCTGCAACCATCATGACCGACCCGGTCATGGCGGACCATGTCTACCTCGAGCCCCTCGAGCCGGAATCGATCGTCAACATCCTTGAAAAACACCCCAACATCGATGCGGTGTTGCCCACGATGGGCGGACAAACGGCTTTGAACCTGGCCATTCAGTGCGAGGAGATGGGGATTTGGGAAGACCACAACGTGCGGATGATTGGTGTGGACACCAAGGCCATTGACATCACAGAGAACCGCGAAGCGTTCCGCAAGCTGATGGGCGAAATCGATGTACCGATGGCCCCGCAGGCCACGGCCAAAAGCTTTTTGGAAGGCAAAGAGGTGGCCCAGCAATTTGGGTACCCGCTGTGCATTCGTGCTTCTTACACTTTGGGTGGGGCAGGCGCGGCAGTGGTGTACGACAAGGACGCCTTCGAGGACAAGTTGCAGCGTGGATTGCACCTCAGCCCCATCCACGAAGTGATGATTGACAAGGCGCTGCTCGGTTGGAAAGAGTTCGAGCTTGAGTTGCTTCGCGATGCCAACGACAACGTGACCATTGTCTGCTCCATCGAAAATTTCGATCCGATGGGCATACACACTGGGGACAGCATCACCGTTGCACCGGCCATGACGCTGAGCGACAGCACGTTTCAGCGCATGCGTGACATGGCCATCAAGATGATGCGCAGCATCGGCGATTTTGCAGGGGGGTGCAACGTTCAATTCGCGGTCTCACCGGACGAAAATGAAGACATCATTGCGATTGAGATCAATCCTCGCGTCTCACGCTCCTCAGCCCTCGCGTCGAAAGCGACCGGGTACCCCATCGCGAAGGTGGCTGCCAAACTGGCGATTGGCTACCATCTCGATGAGCTCAAGAACCAAATCACCGGGAACACCTCTGCGATGTTCGAGCCCACCCTCGATTACGTGGTTGTGAAAATCCCTCGCTGGAACTTCGACAAGTTCCCAGGGTGCGACCGTGAATTGGGGCTGCAGATGAAGGCCGTGGGAGAGGTGATGGCCATTGGTCGGTCCTTTCAGGAAGCCCTTCAGAAGGCATGCCAGTCTTTGGAACTGAAGCGCAATGGTTTGGGGGCCGACGGGCGAGAACTCCGCGACCAGGACGCCATCATGCAAAGCCTCAAGCACGCGTCATGGAACAGGTTGTTCCACGTGTACGACGCCTTCAAGCTGGGCATGCCGTTCCGAAGCATTTTCGAAGCCACCAAAATCGATCCGTGGTTCCTTCGACAAATTGAGGAACTTGTGATGTTTGAAAAGGACCTTGCCAAGCATACCATCGCGGATTTGCCCACAGAAACCCTCCGTGAGGCGAAGCGAAAGGGCTACGCCGACCGTCAGGTTGCGCACATCCTGAACTGCCTTGAAAGCGAAGTGCACAGCCGCCGTCACGAGGAGGGCATCACGCGGGTGTACAAACTGGTGGATACGTGCGCGGCTGAGTTCCCAGCCTTGACACCTTACTATTACAGCACTTTTGAGGAGGAGGCGAACGAAAGTGTGGTGAGCGACAAGAAGAAGATTGTGGTTCTTGGCAGCGGTCCCAACCGAATCGGTCAGGGCATCGAGTTTGATTACTGTTGCGTGCATGGGGTGTTGGCCGCCAAAGAATGTGGCTACGAAACCATCATGATCAACTGCAACCCCGAGACGGTGTCTACGGATTTCGATACAGCAGACAAGTTGTACTTCGAACCGGTGTTTTGGGAGCACATCTACGACATCATTCTGCACGAAAAGCCGGAGGGTGTCATCGTGCAGCTTGGAGGCCAAACGGCGCTCAAACTTGCCGAAAAGCTCGAACGTTACGGCATCAAAATCATGGGTACGTCCTTCGAGGCGCTCGACCTGGCCGAAGACCGCGGCAGCTTCTCTACGTTGTTGAAAGACAACGGCATTCCGTACCCCAAGTTTGGGGTGGTGGAAAGTGCGGATCAAGCCGTGGAACTTAGCCGTGAGCTTGGCTTCCCGCTGTTGGTGCGTCCTTCGTATGTCTTGGGAGGTCAACGCATGAAGATTGTGATCAACGAACACGATTTGGAGCGTCACGTGGTGGACATCCTCCGCGACATGCCAGAAAACAAAATCTTGCTCGACCACTTCCTCGACGGCGCCATGGAATGTGAAGCGGACGCGATTTGTGACGGGGATGAGGTTCGCATTGTAGGCATCATGCAGCACATTGAGCCGGCGGGCATCCATTCGGGTGACAGCTATGCGGTGCTGCCGCCTTACAACTTGGGCAATTTGGTCATCCAGCAAATCGAGGACTACACCAAGCGCATCGCGCTTGCCTTGAAAACGGTGGGTCTCATCAACATTCAGTTTGCGGTCAAAGACGACACGGTGTACATCATCGAGGCCAACCCTCGTGCCTCCAGAACGGTGCCGTTCATCGCCAAGAGCTATGGGGAGCCTTACGTGAATCACGCGGCCAAAGTGATGCTCGGCGCAGCCAAACTCAAAGACCTTCCGCACGACCCGCACATGGATGGCTACGCGGTGAAAATCCCTGTGTTCAGCTACTCCAAGTTCCCCAATGTGAATAAGGAACTCGGGCCAGAAATGAAGTCCACTGGGGAGGCCATTCGATTCATTCCTGATTTGAAGGATCCGTTTTTCAGGAAGGTATACAGCGAACGCAACTTGTATCTGAGCAAATAACCCGAGCTTCGCATCATGTTCGCGGGTTTGTTTAGAACGATTTTGTACATCGTCGGGGTGTGGTTCATTTGGCGGTGGCTCGACCGTACGTTTGGTGGCAGGCAACCTGGCCGATTCAATCCTCCACCTGCCAAGCGTCGTCCTGAGCGTCGTCCTGAGCGTCACGCCGACGATTCCAACGAAGGGGAGTACATCGATTACGAGGAAGTTGACGACTGAATTCCTCGCACTCGGTGCGGCAATGCTTCTGCAGCCGCAGTAACTTGCAGGCATGACTTCGATTGATTTTCGCGGGCTGCTCATGGCGGCTTTGCCACACGCCGTGGCTGTGGTGCTCATGGTATTTGCGGCGGGCATGGTGTTTCCTCCAGTGATGTTTGAAGGCAAGGAATTGCGTCAGGACGACATCAAGAACAACATCGGCATGGCCAAAGAAGCGCGCGATGTGCAAATGAAGGAGGGCGACCTCCCGCATTGGACGGACAGCATGTTTGGCGGAATGCCCACCATTCAGATGGTGGGAGCAGACATCGTTACTGCTCCCAAAATCGCGTGGCAGGCCGTATTCAAGACTTTTCCCAAGGGCATTGGAGCCCTGGTTGTGGCCATGATTTCTGCCTATGTTTTGGGGCTTTGTCTTGGCTTGTCAACGTGGTTGTCACTGCTTCTGGCCCTGGGGTTTGGATTGTCGTCCGTCAACGTGCTGTACCTCGCGGCAGGACATGCCACCAAGGTGCGAGCCATTGCCACCATGCCCGGTGTGGTGGCGGGTGTGATCCTCGCGTTTCGTGGCCGAGTCTGGGGCGGGGTGGGCATCGCTTCGATGTTCGCGGCAGTGCACATTCAGGCAGGTCACCTTCAAATGACTTACTACTTGCTGTTTTTGCTGCTGGCCGTCGCCTTCGGCGCAGGTGTTGTTGCAGTCAAAGAGGGACGCATCGCATCATTTTTCAAGACGGCAGGCCTATTGGCAGCTGGGGCCATCGTGGCAGCGCTTCCCCACACCAGTCAATTGGCGTTGACTGAGCAATACGCTGAATTCACCACGCGAGGCAAATCCAATCTCGTGGCCCAATCTGATGAAAGCCCCAAGGACGGACTCGACCGTGGCTACATTTTGGAATACAGCATGTCTCGTTCAGAGTGGCTGAGCGTGGCCATTCCAGACATCAAAGGGGGCAACAACCAACTTTACTGGGGAGAACAAAAATTCAGTGGAGGGGCGTTTTACTTCGGTGCCCTCGCCTTTGCCCTTTGGTTGGCATGGATGGTTGCAGGCACGTCGTGGTTGAGGTGGCCGACACTTGCAGTCTCGGTCCTTGCAATCGTGCTTTCATGGCGGGGAGCGTCCCCTGTGACGTCGTTTTTCATCGATCACGTCCCCTTGTTCGACAAGTTCCGCGACACCAAAATGATGTTGGTCATCTTGCAGATCGTACTGCCTTTGGGTGCCGCAATGGCGTTGCATGAAATGGCTCAGCCCGAGGCCAAAAAACGTTGGAAGTGGTGGGCCATCGGCGGTGGACTCTCGGTCGTCATCCTCCTCGCGTTCTACATCATGCCCGACGTGTTCTTTGATTTCAAAAGCCGCATCCGCAAAGACATGGCGCTGGAACAATTGGGCAATCGTGTGTTTGCCATGCGCAAAGACATTTTCAAAGCCGATGTGCTTCGCGCCCTCGGGCTGGCCGTGGTCGCCTTCGTCGCCGTCATGGCGTTGGTCAAACAATGGGTCAAGGCCCAATGGGTGGTCATTGGATGTGCCGTGGTTTTGACAATTGACATGTTGAATGTGGACGGACGTTATGTGGCTGACCGCAATTACATGTCCAAATTGGACAAGCGATTCCCCTTCGAAGCCACGCCAGCAGACAACGCGATTTTGGCGAGAGAACGTGGCAGTGTAGATGACTTTGACGCCAAGTGGCAAGCCGCCCAAAAGCGATGGGAGGAACGCCTCGACACCCGACTGACACGCCGATACGACCGGGTCAAGGACGCCGCGGCGTTTGAGGTGCTGAACGCGAACACCCATTACCGCGTTTTTGAGTTGAGCAATCCTTTTGCCGACCCGAGGGTGTCGTACTTCCACAAGTCTGTGGGTGGGTACCATGCGGCCAAATTGATGCGCATCCAAGAGTTCATCGATCGTGTTTTGTTCAACGAGCGCTATGCAGTCATCGAAGCCATTCAATCGGGAAATTTCAACCTCGACGCTTCCTTGGCTCCTGGGTTGGCGATGCTCAATACGAAGTACATCCTCATCCCAGGGTCGGATCAACCGTTGCCATTCCGAGGCGCCACGGGCCCAGCATGGTTCGTGGATGAAGTGGAGTGGGTCGGAGATGCCCAAACCGAAATTGCTGGCGTCAAGTCGTTGGATCCTTCGCGAACGGCATTGGTGCACGAAGAATTCAAGGACATCCTGGGGTCGGTATCCAGCCCTGGCGACGCCAGCGCACGGTTGTTGCAGTACCATCCAGAAGGTTCAACGTATGAGGTCAATTCGGCCAAGGGCGGGTTGCTTTGTCTCAGCGAAATGTTTTACCCGCTGGGTTGGACGGCCACAATCGATGGCGAGGAAACGCCAATCGTTCGCGCCAATGCCTTGTTGATGGCCTTGAAAGTGCCCGCGGGCGAGCACGAAGTTCAATTGAGTTTCGAGCCAGAAGGTTGGGGCATGTCTAAAGGCATGAGTCACGCCGGTTCTCTGCTGTGGGTGGCGTTGTTGGGGTTGTGTGCTTGGAGACATCGCAGCGAAAACGCGTGAGATTCTCTTGAACATCCACCCTTCATTGCGGTTCTGAAATGGTGAACCTTTCGATGCACACCACCACTGAAGCATCCTCCTTTTCTGCGGATGACTGGGCAGCTTGGGATGCGTTCCTCGTCGGTTCAGGTGAGCCGAGCCTTCATCTTTCTAGCGGTGCGGTGCGCGCGAGCTTACGGAGTCCTCATCGCGCGGTGCGAGTCGCAGTCTGGCATGATCATGACGATGTCCTTGTTGGCATTGCAGTGTGTGAAGACAGCGAGGCCATCAGCCAAAGCGTGGACGATTTTCTCGAGGGTTCGAGGATGTTTGCCCGGGCCAAGGCTTGGCTCCATCGGCGTGGAGGGCTGCGGTTTGGCGTAAGGGTCATCGGTTCGCCTTTGGCCAGTGGACCCCATGGTGCGCGTTTTGCTCCTGGGGTGGATGAATGGGCCTGCTTGCAAGAGTTGCTCGCTTTGCCCGCCATCGAAGATGGAGCTAGGGCACCGAACACTGAAGTCATCAAAGACAAGCCTTCCGCCGAACCTTGGGCCAGCGGTCATCCTCATGCAGGTCGGTCCACATGGAAAAAGGGATGGGTGGATCTGGAATTTGACCCTGTCATGCAAGTTCACTTGCAAGGCAAGGATTCTTGGGAGGAGTACCTCGCCGGCATGAGAACCAAAGCCAGAACCAAGGTGAAACGCATCCTGACCTTGTCAAAAGACCTTGAATTTAGGGCCTTGACTCAAGAGGAGATGACGGAAAAGCGAGATGTGCTCCATGCGTTGTACATGAATGTGTATGGCCGCGCAGGCTTTCGATTGGGATGCCTGCAGAAAGAAGATTTTGCCTTGTTGAAAGAAGAAATGGGCGATGGGTTTCAGCTTTGGGTGGCCACTTTGGGGAGTGAAATCATCGGATTTCACTGTGGCATGTGCAATGGCCAAGAGGTTGAAGCTTATTTCGTTGGTTTTGAAGGGAGTCACAACAAGTCTCACGCACTCTATCAGCGCATGTTGTTGGAGTTCATTCAGTGGGGCTTGCGAGCAGGGTGCAGTGGTGTCAACCTTGGCCGTACGGCCCTGGACATCAAGGCTTCACTCGGAGCAGAACCACAGCGTTTGGTCCTGCATGAGCGGATGAAAAACCCCATTGTGCATCGTTTGGCACGCTGGGCAGCTCGGGCGAGTGCACCTAAACAGCCACCATTGAAACGCGCTTGGAAGGAGGAGCCAGTTTCGGTGGCGGAGGTCAAGGCAGAAGCTGTGGAAGAGGGGAAAGTCCTCAACTGAGTTGTGCTTGGTCGCGCTCGGCAGTGCACTCTCGACTTCTATCTTTGCGGCTATGCGTGAAGTCGCACACATTCCTCATCCCTTGATGCGCATCACCGTGCACAGTTACAACGGACAATTTCGACTGAGGTACGAGTTGGATCGGTACGAGCAGTCGTTCAAGTACCCCGAATCCGAGCACACCCTCGCAGACATCGAGGCACGGGCGAAAGCCTTGTCCGAAGGGGTGCTGATGCGGTTTGTGGACATGCGTGAGCAGTGGCTTCAACAAGAATCTTCGACATGAAAGAAATGAATGCAAAGGTGTTTTGGGGGGTGACTGCCGTGCTTGTCTTGTGGTTGGGCATCCTGACTTGGAGAACCTTGGAGGACAAGCCGAGTGCTGCCGAACGCGCTGCTGCAGGCTCCGGGCCTGTGGTGGCTTACGTCCATGGAGACAGTCTGCAACAAGGCATGGCCCTGCTCCAAACCATGCAAGCCAACCTTCAATTGCAATTGGAGGCGAGAGAGCAGCAATTGCAAGAAGATGCGTTGCCCCTTCAGAAAGAAGCACAAGAGTTGCTCGAGTACGCCCAGAGCGGTCAAGCGTCCCAGGATGAATTGGAGATTGCCCAAACCCGCATCTTGGAATTGGAAGAAGGGTTGCGCGCCATGCAGGGTGCCGCAGAACAAGACATGTTTGTGGCTGAACAAAACATGAAGGCGGTGCTCGCAGATGCCCTGCGCAGGCACCTTGAGGCCCATGCCCAACAAGAAGGCATTGACTTCATTTTGAATTGGGGGCTGAGCGGGGAAGGGGTGCTTTATGGTTCAAAGCCGTGGGACATCACAGCTGAGGTTTTGGACCGCATCAATGAAGCCCATCCCGACCCCATACAGGCGCGACTCGATGCCGAACTGAACACCGTGGAAGAATGACCGTCGCCGCGCAAAAGAAACGAGAGCACATCGTCGACCACGTGCTCTTTTGCCTTCAAATGGAAGACCTTATCCGCGCCGCACAATTCCAACCTCACGTGCTTCAGCAATGGGCTGAACAACAAGCGACGTCAGAAGGCACGGATCCTGCTGCAGAAGCCAAGTGGCTCATGGACATGGCGCAATCATTGCGAGACGGTGGGGCCAAGGAACAGGGACATGCCTCGGAGGTTCAAGAGACGCTGATGGAGCTGGCCCACCTGCACGAATTGTTGTTGGGTGCGATGTCCGACGCGGTGTACAAGGCGGCATTTGAGGCTGCTGAGCCCTTGCTCAAAGACCTCGGAAGTCGCTCATCCAAAGCGGTTCATCCTGTGGAACAATTGGTGGTCGGCCTCTACGGTTGGCTGGTGTTGCGGATGAAAAAGGAAGCAGTGAGTGCCGAAACCGAATCGGCCATGGTCGGACTTCGGAATTGGGCGAATGCTTTGGCCAAAGGCCATTTGAAGGTTTACTACGGTCAGTGAGATTGGCGCGGGTTCTTCCCCGTTGACATGTTGACAACTGCTGCCAAGTGCAGTTGGGTGCGCAAGGCCCTTTCGGATTTTGCAGTATGGCCGTGAATCATTTGTGGAAACCAGAAGTCCTCGACCTTTCGGTGGAGTCCAACCGCATTCGGCTGCAGACGCTGCGTGAGAGTGGGAGCGTGCTCGAGGAGTTCGACACCTTGGACGCGCAAGTGGCGGAGTGGGCCATCTGTCACGCCCCAGCAGCGAAACACGATCCGTCGCTGCTCGCCTCAACCTTGGGCGCACTCATGGAGGGGCGAGATTGGTCGACGTTTGGGGTTTGGGTGCATTATCCCTGGTCTGGGAAGCTGGTGCACGTCCTGCCGGAAGATGCCTTCATCGAAGTCCGAACCAACCGCAACAGGGACAAAATCACCCGCGAAGAAACGGCAGCATTGAAAAACAAGACCGTGGGCATTGCGGGCCTGAGCGTGGGACAAACCACGGCCATCGCTCTCGCCATGGAGCGTGGATGCGGTCGATTGAAACTGGCGGACTTTGACGTCATCGAATTGTCCAACCTCAACCGCATTCGATGCAGTTTGGACCAATTGGAATTGCCCAAGTGGGTGGTGGCGGCTCGCACCATCGCTGAATTTGACCCCTACATGGAGCTGGAGGTCTTTGATGATGGGGTGACCCAAGAAAACGTGGCCTCGTTTGTGGAAGGTTGCGACGTGGTTGTGGATGCTTGCGACAGCCTTTCGGCCAAGGCCCTGTTGAGGTTGGAGGCCAAACGTCAGAAACGTCCGCTTGTCATGGACACCAACGACCGAGGCATGTTGGACATCGAACGTTACGACACATTAGACATTGCTGCGGGATACCTCCACGGCCGCATCGATGAGGAAACCATGCGTTTGTTCGCAGCGAGCGATGCTTGGACGCCACAGGCCCTTGATGCGTTTGTGGACGTGGCCAATGCATCGGAGCGAGGTCGACTCAGTTTGCCTCAGGTGGGCAGTACCCTGGTAAGTTGGCCACAAACCTACACCGGCGTTGCCTCAGGGGGCGCGCATGCTGCTGAGGCTTGCCGTCGTCTCGCATTGGGCGAAGACCTTCCCGACGCCCGAATCACAATGGACCTTCATGAGCACCTCACCGACAAGGCCGTCCGTTGAACGTCTGCGTCAAGCGACGCAAATCGAAGAAGCCATTGTCATGGTTTCTCGTGCAAGCCACGACCCACGGTTGTGCAAGAAGCTGTTGAATGGCCACAAACGCGTTCTCGAAGCCTATGGCATCAAGAATTTGTCCTCCTTTCGCACAGACTGGTTCCGGAGGGATGATGTGCTGGTCATTGCGGTGTTGACCCCAGACGGTGAGCGCGTGTTGGCGGGCGCCAGGCTTCAGCCAGGCTTGGTGGCCAACGATTTTCCGTTGCACCAAGCAGTGGGACACATGGACCCCAAGGTGGGGGCTTTTTTGGAGGACATCATCCCCGAGAAGGCCTACGAGCTCAACGCGCTTTGGAACTCGATTGAGTTGGCAGGCATGGGTCTGGGCTCAGAGTTTTTGATTCAAGTGTCCATGGCGGCGCTCCCTTTGTTGGAGGCCAAACACCTCGTCGCGCTGACATCCCCAGTGACACGCCGTTGGCGCGAAAGGCACGGTTGGCAGTTGCGAAGCGACCTCGGAAATGACGGGTATTTTGTCTATCCCAAGGAGTCCCTGAGAGCCACGGTGGAGCATTTTGTTCATCCAGACTATGAAATCAGTGTGGACCCCAACGTTCAGGCCCTCATGTCCTCAATTCGAGAGCGTCCTGAAGATGTGACCACCCATGTTCAAGGCCCCAAAGGTCAACTGACGATTCGTTTGAATTTGACCTTCTGATGATCGGTCTTAAGCACAGTTGGATTCGACTGGCTTGTCTCGCCTTGATTGCAATGGCTGCAGCACCTTTTGCTGCCACAGCGACCACAGCACCGACCCCATTCATTGGCCGTCAAGCGATCATCTTGGATGGCGAATGGAGCGCGGATGCGGCATTGGATGACTTGAAGGGAGCTGCCCAGCGGTCAGGCACTTCTGGCGTGCTCAACCTCGGAAACGATGGATTGTGGCATTGGGTGCGCCTGGACGTTCCTGCATCTTCGAAGGCGGGTTCTTATTTGGAAATCGCCTCAGCCCAAACAGACAGCATTGTTGTGATGGCCGTCTGCGATGAAACTGTTCTGTATCGTCGAGAAGTACAAGGCGTGGGCAACTTTGATTCTTGGAATGATGGGAATTACCCTGCTTTCCCCATTCCTGAAGGCGCCTGTGAGATCGTGGCCATGTATTTGGGGGTGCAGTCGGGGAAGCAGTTGTCTTTGCCCTTGCGCATTTCAGATCGCGGCACCCTTCGCCTATGGAGTTTCAAGCGGGACGTGTTTTTCAGTTTCTACACGGGCATCATGTTGGTGATGTTGCTGTACAACTTGGTGTTGTATTTCACGGTCCAAGACCGGTCCTACTTCCTGTACGTTCTGTTTTTGGTGGGTGTGGCGGGGTCTCAATTGTTCCTCGCAGGATACCAATGGGTGTTGCCTGGTTGGAATCCAACCTCGTGGTTGGGGCTTCGTTCGGTGCACTTGATTGGCATTTTCTCTGGGGTGTCCACGATTCTGTTTGTCAATCAATTCTTGGACTTGAGAAAGCGCGCGCCGCGCTACCACCGAGTCTTCAATGGCTTGATGTCTCTTTACGTGTTGGCGATGGGATGCCTGCTGGTGGGCAAATTGAATTGGGCTTACCAGGTCATCAATTTGGTGGCCATGGCGGCCTTGTTGGTCATTCCGGCATCGATTCAAGTGTTGAGACAAGGTCACCGAAGCGCCAGATACCTGTTGATTGCGTTTTCATTTTTCATTCTTACTGTGGTGGTTTTTGCGGCCAGCCAATCCTTCGCTCAGGTCGGAGGTGGCGTGCTGGAGCGAGACTGGGTCAAGTTTGCCATGCCCGTGGGAAGCATTGTGGAGGTTGTGTTGCTGTCCATCGCGTTGGCCGACCGCATCAACCAGTTGAAACGAGATTCGGCAAAGGCCCGTGAGGAACAATTGCGCATCAGTCAGCTCAACGAAAAAATGACTCGGGAACAGAACGAAGTGCTGGAGCAGCGAGTGAGTCAGCGCACAGAACAGTTGGAGGAACGGAACGACAAGCTGCAATCTGCTCTCGAGGAATTGCGATTGGCACAAGACCAGTTGGTGCAGTCTGAAAAGCTTGCAAGCATTGGTCAGTTGACTGCAGGCATTGCGCATGAATTGAACAATCCCATCAATTTTGTCTCCTCAAGTGCGCAATCCTTGCGCCGGGACTTCGACGATGTGGCGGAGGTCATTCAGTCGCTGCAATCTTGGGATGGAGAGACTGAGGCTTTGCAAGAAAAGGTGCAAACACTTCATGCGCGAATGGCACAGCTGGACTTGGAATTCACCATGAAGGAAATCGATGAATTGCTTGCGGGCATTGACGACGGAGCGAAGCGGACTTCTGAAATTGTCAAAGGCCTGCGCATCTTCAGCCGCATGGATGGGGATGCCAACACCGAGGCGAACTTGAACGACCTTTTGGAGTCAACCATGGTCATCTTGAGGTCGTCGTTGAGAGAGGACGTGGCCTTGGTTGTCGATTTGGCACCGACCTTGCCCAGCTTTGCTTGTCAACCTGGCAAGTTGAATCAAGTCTTCATGAACCTCATCACCAATGCCGCCCAAGCGACAGTCAAGGCTCACGAAGTCAAGGATGCCCGCCAAGTTCGCATTCGCACGAGGTGGGTCAAGGCTGAGGGTCAGGAGTGCATTCAGGTCAGCATCGAAGACAACGGCATTGGCATGAGTGATGACGTGCAAGCCCAAATTTTTGACCCCTTCTTCACAACGAAAGAGGTGGGGGAGGGCACAGGTTTGGGATTGAGCATCGTCAAAGGCATCTTGGACGATCACAATGCTACTCTCAGCATTGAGTCTGCCCCAGGCCAAGGTTCTCACTTTCTAATCACGTTTCCAACATGATTCACGTTCTCTATTTAGACGATGAGGAGCACAACTTGACGGCGTTCCGAGCGGCCTTCCGCAGGGACTTTCACGTGCATGTCACCACGGTGCCGAGCGAAGCGGTGCGTATCCTGCAGGAGCATCCCATTGAAGTGGTCATCTCAGACCAAAAAATGCCCGACATCAGTGGCGTGGAATTCTTTGAAATGATCATGGCGGACCATCCTGACCCAGTCCGGATGTTGCTCACGGGCCATGCCGACATTGATGCCGTCATCGACGCCATCAACAAAGGCCGGATTTACAAGTACATCTCCAAGCCATGGAACGAGGCGGAGTTGAAACGCTTGGTGGAAGAAGCCGCTGAGCTCTGTCGCGTGCGCCGTCGGTCCACCCAATTGAATGAGTCTTACGCCAAGAATTTGATGGCCTTGAGGGAGGCTCTGTCCGGGGTCAAACAACAGGCCGATGCACATCCGTCGTTGCCTCCGGCCGACAAGACAGCTTGGGCCGCCACGTTAGAGCGGGCCATTCGTTGGATTGAGCACCCCGAATCTGATTTTTGAGCACTTGGTGGTCTGTATTGCACGAGGCTTAAAACCTCGCCGTATCTTCCGACGGCATGCAAGTCATTCTCATCGACGACAGCGACATTGACAACAAGGTCAACACCAAACTTTTGAAGTTGGCCCGCCTGACTTCGGACATTGTGGCCTTCACTGATCCGTTGCAGGCCTTTGCTCACCTGGAAAAAGAAGGGGCGACGTGGACGGCACCAAGGTGGATCATGCTGGACATTCAAATGCCTGGAACGGATGGCTTTGCTTGGCTCGAGAAGTTCCGGACCCTTCCTGATGCGGTTCAGTCCATGTGCCGGATTTACATGTTGAGTGCAAGCATTGACCGCGAGGAGCTCAAAAAGGCTGAGCACGATCCGAGTGTCATTGCATTGATGGAGAAGCCGCTGGATGTGTACATGTTCCGGCAGCTTTTGGACCTCTGATCACCATTGCATGGGCACCTCGATGAGCAGCAATCGGGTGTCTTCGTTGGCTTCAATGTTGACAACGTCGACATTCCAAATGCCCAAGGCATCGCGACGGCTCAAGGACTGGCCCGCCACGGTGGCTTCGCCTTCAAGGACCATGGCGTAAACGCCTTGCCCGGAACCATGGAGGTTGTAGCGGTCATTCCATCCCGCCGACAATTGTCCGATGTGGAACCAGGCTTGTTGATGAATTTGCACCCCTTCTTTTCCGTCGGGTGACACCACGCATTGCAGCGTGTTCTTTTGGTCTGCAAGATCCATGCTCAGTTGTCCGTAGGACGGGGTCAGATCTCTTTCGTTGGGAAACACCCAAATCTGCAAGAAGCGCACCTCTTCGTCCGCGTTGTGGTTTTTCTCGCTGTGCATGACGCCCGTTCCGGCACTCATGATTTGGACATCGCCTTCACGGATGACAGTCTTGTTGCCCATGCTGTCTTGATGCTCCAAATCCCCGGACAAGGGAATGCTCACGATCTCCATGTTGTCGTGGGGGTGGGTGCCAAAGCCGGCGCCGCTAGTCACGGCGTCGTCATTCAGCACGCGCAACGCACCGAAGTGCATGCGCTCAGGGTTGTGCCAGCTCGCAAAGCTGAAACTGTGATACGTGTCGAGCCAGCCATGGTCGGCGTGGCCGCGGGAATCAGCAGGGTGAAATACGGTGTTCATGGTGGATTGGGCTTGTGTCCAACTGACCATAGCGAAAAGGCTGATGGCCAGGAGTGGGGCGTGCATTGAATACGTTTGTCTTAACATTAGATGTATATACAACAAAAATACACCACGGAAGTTCAATGCACAACAAAGGGGCCGCAAAGCCCCTTTGTTCAGTCGGTCCTACAATCGTTCAGAGGTACTTGAAGTCTTCCCCTGGCTTGATGTTTTGGAGTGTTTCATAGATGAGGCGGATGCAATTCTCCACATCGTCCTTGTGCACCATCTCCACCGTGGTATGCATGTAGCGCAATGGGAGGGAAATCAAGGCGCTTGGCACCCCTTGGTTGGAGTAGGCAAACGCGTCCGTATCTGTGCCGGTGAAACGGCTCGCCGCTTGACGCTGGAACGGAATCTTGTTCTTGTCGGCCGTGTCGATGATGCGCTGGAGCAAGTTGTTTTGGACTGCCGGACCGTAGGTCACGCTTGGGCCTTTTCCAGCGGCGGTGTCGCCTTGCTCAATCTTGTTGAGCATGGGCGTGTGGGTACAGTGGGTCACGTCGGTGACAATCGCCACGTCGGGTTGCAAGCGTTCGGCGATCATTTGGGCGCCCCGCAAGCCAATCTCTTCCTGCACTGAGTTGGTGATGTACAGGCCAAACGGCAACTTCACCTTGTTCTCGTGAAGCATGCGCGCCACTTCGGCGATCATGAAGCCACCGGCGCGGTTGTCGAGTGCACGCCCCACGTACCAATCCTTGTTGAGGACCATGAACTCGTCGGGGTAGGTCACGACGCACCCCACGTGGATGCCCATCTTTTCCACCTCTTCCTTGTTCTTGGCTCCGACGTCCAAGAAGATGTTCTTCAATGTGGGCGCTTCTTCTTTCCCCGCCGAACGGGTGTGGATGGCAGGCCAGCCAAACAAGCCGGGCACGATGCCGTTCTTGGTGTGGATGTTCACGCGCTTGGACGGGGCGATTTGGTGGTCGCTTCCGCCGTTGCGTCGCAAGTAGATGAATCCGTCGCTCGTGATGTAATGCACAAACCAGCTGATCTCGTCGGCGTGCGCCTCGATGACCACTTTGTAAGGGGCGTCCGGGTTGATGACGCCCACGACCGTGCCGTACGTGTCGACGATGTGGGTGTCGATGTAGGGCTTGATGTAGTCGAGCCACAGCTTTTGGCCCTCGGATTCAAAGCCGGTGGGCGACGCGTTGTTCAGGTAAGCCTCCAGAAACTTCTGGGACTTCGCCGTGATGATTTTCTTCTTTGCCATACCCCAAAATTACCGCGGGGGAGCACCGCCCAATGCAGCACTCCCCCGGCAGTTGTTCACCACGAATGGGTGAGATGTTAGAACGCGTAGGCGTTTTTGTCAATGAGCTTTTGAGCGACTCGACGACGGGCCTCCTTGGTGTTGAAGGGGTCCACCTTGGTGAAGCGCTTCATGCCCATGAGCATCATCTTGAGTTCATCTCCTTCCGCAAATCCCATGAGGGATTCCTTGCCCGCCATGTTGATGCGGTCGGCGGCCCAGTAGAGGTAGGTCTGCATCATGTCGGTCGGCAATGCCGCCGCTTCTGCGCCTTGATTGGCGGCCACTTTTTGGGCACGCAACACCATGCTCTCTGCCGTGTAAGTCCAAACAGCCATGTCGGCGATGCCCATCAGAATCTCCTGCTCTTTGGCGAG
The DNA here is from genome assembly GCA_042088625.1 of Flavobacteriales bacterium. Taxonomy (GTDB): domain Bacteria; phylum Bacteroidota; class Bacteroidia; order Flavobacteriales_D; family Sanyastnellaceae; genus UBA11663. Next base: position 14,293 of record JBELLK010000016.1, on the reverse strand, counting down.
GGACATCATGAGTTTTTGGGCTGCGGAACCCGCCACCATGAGCGTGGCCTTCTTGAAATTCTTGATGTAGCCCAAGTGCTTCTCGTAAATGTCCGCAGGCGCATCCCCAAACTCCGGGATGCCCGTCAGCTCGTTCGCCACCGCCATCGCAGGCGTCATCAAATCGAGTTCGCCTTTCATGGCCTTCTTCAAGATCATGTCTACAGTCAGCATGCGGTTGATCTCGTTGGTGCCCTCGAAGATGCGGTTGATGCGGGCGTCGCGGTAGGCGTGCTCGGCGCGGGTCTCCGCGCTGTAGCCCATGCCTCCATGCACCTGCACGGCTTCGTCAACCACGTAGTCCGTCACCTCTGAGCCGAGAATCTTCATCATGGCGCACTCCGGGGCAAAGGCCGCGATGCCTTTCAGCGTTGCTTCTCCCTTGTCCATGCCGCCGGCGGCGAGGTCGGCGATCGCGTCGTCGATGTTTTGGGTGGCGCGGTACACGGCCGTTTCAAGGGCGTACGTCTGGATGGCCATCTCGCCGAGTTTGTGGCGAATCGCCCCGTACTTGCTGATGGGACGTCCAAACTGCTCCCGTGCATTCGCGTACTTCACGCTTTCGTTGATGGCGTCTTTACAAGATCCAATCACGACGCCGCCGAGCTTGATGCGCCCGATGTTGAGGATATTCACGGCAATCTTGAAGCCTTTGCCGCGCTCGTACAGGAGGTTTTCTACCGGCACCTCGACGTCGTTGAAGAAGACTTGGCGGGTGCTCGACCCTTTGATGCCCATCTTCTTTTCTTCTGGATTCATCGTGATGCCGTCGAACCCTCGCTCGCAGATGAAGGCGCTGAGGTTTTCGTCGCCGTCAATCTTCGCGAAGACAATGAGAATGTCGGCAAACCCGCCGTTGGTGATCCACATCTTTTGGCCGTTCAACACATAGTGCGTGCCTGCCTCGTTGAGCTTGGCCGTGGTCTTGCCGCTGTTGGCGTCGGATCCGCTGCCCGGCTCGGTCAAGCAGTAGCATCCTTTGAGTTCTCCCGTGGCTAGGCCGGGGACGTACTTCTGCTTTTGGGCGTCGTTGCCGTAATAGAGGATGGGCAACGTGGCAATCCCAGTGTGGGCAGAAAAGCTCACGGCGAAGCTGTGCGCACCGCCCATGCTTTCGGTGATGAGCATGGTGCTTTTGAAGTCCAAACCAAGCCCACCGAGCTCTTCCGGCACGGAGCTGCCGAGCAGGCCGAGCTCACCCACTTCCTCGAGCAGTTTGGGGGTGAGGCCTTCCTCTTGCGCTTCGATGCGTTCGAGGTTGGGGATGATGCGTTGGGCGACAAAGTCGAGTCCGGTTTGAAGCATCATGCGATGCTCTTCAGTCCATTCTTCAGGAGTGAAGATTTCGTCGGCACTCACGTCACGGATGAGGAATTCACCGCCGGTGATGGCCTTGGTGGGCGTGGGGTTTCCAGTGGTCATGTCGTTGAGGATTAAAGCATTTCAAAAACGCCAGCTGCACCTTGTCCGGTGCCAACACACATCGTGACGATGCCGTGCTTGGCGTTTTGGGTTTTCAATTCGTTGAGCAGTTGCACGGTGAGTTTGGCGCCCGTGCATCCGAGGGGGTGTCCCAGGGCGATGGCGCCACCGTGAACATTGACTGTCGTGGGGTCAAGGTCGAGTTCTCGAAGTACGGCCACGCTTTGGCTGGCAAACGCTTCGTTGAGTTCGTATCGCGCAATATCGGCTTTGGTGAGTCCGGCTTTTTTCAGGGCTTCCGGCACTGCATAGATGGGACCAACCCCCATGATGCGCGGTTCGAGACCGCTCACGTGATAGGACTTCAATCGAGCGATGGGTTCGACGCCGAGTTCTTTCAGCATGCGCTCACTTACGACCATCACAAAAGCTGCGCCGTCCGAGGTCTGCGAACTGTTTCCGGCCGTGACGGAGCCACCTTCAGCAAAGACGGGGCGCAGTTTGGCAAGTGCCTCGGCATTGGTGCCGCGACGGACGCCTTCGTCGGTGTCGATGACGTGCTGGCGTTCCTGGCGTTTTTCGTTGTCGTCGAGGTAGACTTCGTTCACCGTGATTGGGGTGATCCCTGCCGCGAACGCACCGCTGTCGATTGCGGCCGCTGCCCGGGCATGGCTCTCCACCGCGAAGGCGTCTTGGTCTTCCCGCGAGATGTTGAATTCTTTGGCGACGGCTTCGGCGGTCAAGCCCATGCCCCAGTACCATTCTGGGTTGTTTTTGGCCACACGTGCGTTGGGCACGAGGCGCCACCCTCCAAAGGGAATGGGCGTCATGGTCTCAATGCCACCTGCAATGATGCAGTCGGCCATGCCTGCGTGGATTTTGGCAGAGGCAATGGCGATGGTTTCGAGGCCACTCGCACAGTAGCGGTTGACCGTCATGCCCGGCACTTTCTCCGTGTCGAGGCCCATGAGCGACACCATGCGTCCGAGGTTGAGTCCTTGCTCGGCTTCGGGGGTGGCGTTGCCGACGATGACATCGTCGATGCGCGTTTTGTCGAGTTGGGGGAAATCCGACACCAAACGGCGAATCACTTGCTCTCCCAAGTCGTCGGCCCGCAAAAAGCGGAACCCACCACGTGGGGCTTTGGCGACGGCGGATCGGTATCCACCAATGATGTATGCATCCATCAGTTCCGAAGGATTTTGCCCTTTTGAATCAAGCTCTGCATGCGCTCAAGGGTCTTGCGCTTGGTGCAGAGTTCGAGGAAAGCCCGACGCTCGAGGTCGAGCAGGTATTGTTCACTCACATCGGTGCGGGCGCTGAGGTCTCCACCGCACATGACGTAGCCGAGTTTTTCGCTGATCAGGGCATCGTGCTCAGAGATGTAGTTGCCTGAAGCCATGGAGCTTGCTCCGGCATGCACGATGCCCATGCCTTCTTGGCCCATCACGGTGATGTCCTTGCGCTTGACAGGCTGCGTGTAGCCCTGGTCGGCCATTGCCAAAGCGGCAGCTTTGGCACGGGCAAGTTGATCGCGTCGGTTCACGACAACCTCGTCGACCCCTTCGCGGAGGTAGCCGAGTTCGAAGGCCTCGTGCGCTGATGTGGCCACTTTGGCCTGGCCAATGGTCAAAAAGCGTTCGCGCATGGCGTTGATGCGAACGTCGCCTTCTTTGAGTTCGTCGTTCAAACGAAGCACAAACTCCTTGGTTCCGCCACCGCCTGGAATCACCCCAACCCCAAACTCCACCAATCCGATGTAAGACTCAGCGTGGGCCACGACTTTGTCAACATGCAGGCACACCTCACAGCCGCCACCCAACGTCAGTTGGTGTGGTGCGGCCACCACGGGAATGCCGCTGTAGCGAAGGCGCATGGTGGTGTTTTGGAACATGCGAATGGCGTAGTCGAGTTCGTCCCATTCTTGCTCCACGGCGAGCATGAAAATCATGCCCACATTGGCGCCAGCAGAGAAGTTGCCCCCTTCGTTGCTGATGACCACACCGCGCCACTTGGGGTCGCTTTCGGCGAGGTCAATGACTTTGTTCAGCCCTTCAATCACTTCCGCTCCGATGGTGTTCATCTTGGTGTGGAAGGCGATGTTGAGGATGCCATCGCCGAGGTCTTGGATGGTGGTGCCGCTGTTGGCCCAAACCGTCTTGTCCTCGCCCAGCAACGACAGCGCAATGCGTCCGTCCTGTCCGGGGATGACGGTGTGACTTTTTGTTGGCACGTCCCATGAGGTGCGCTTCCCGTCGGCGACGCCGTAGAAACTTGTGGCACCAGAGGCAACGAGGTCGTGCACCCATTGCGCCACCTCGAGGCCTCGCTCGGCGCAGGCGTCAAGGCCGGCCTGAAGTCCAATCGCGTCCCAACTTTCAAAAGCGCCGAGCTCCCACCCAAACCCGGCACGCAACGCGTCGTCGATGCGGTAGGGTTCGTCGCTGATTTCAGGAACGCGGTGGCTCACGTACGCAAAGACGTCCGCGAAAATGCGGCGATAAAACTCCCCGGCCTGGTCTTGCCCATTGAACAGGAGTTTGGTCCGTTCGTGGAGGTCGTCGACGTTTTTGGCAGCGGCGAGGGTGGCGAATTGGACCTTTTGTTTGGGCTTGTATTCAAGCGTCTTGAGGTCCAAAGCTTGGATCTCTTTCTTGCCATCGGCCACCACCTTCTTGTAGAAGCCCTGGCCCGATTTGCTGCCCAGCCAACCTTGGTCGACGAGGTGTTTGACGTAGGAAGGAATGGCGAACACTTCAGCGCGCTCATCGTCGGGGCAGTTGTCGGCCACGCCTTGCGCCACGTGAACCAAGGTGTCCAAACCGACCACGTCGCAGGTGCGGAACGTGGCGCTCTTGGGACGGCCCATTGCTGGTCCGGTCAGTTTGTCGACAGCCTCGACGCTCAACCCCATGTCTTCCACGGTGTGGAAGAGGGCTTGGATGGCGAAGACACCCACGCGGTTTGCAATGAAGGCCGGTGTATCTTTGCAGAGGACACTTTGCTTTCCTAGGATGCGCTCGCCGTAAGCCGTGAAAAAGTCCAACACCTCAGGCAGGGTATCCGGCCCGGGAATGATCTCCAACAGCTGCAAGTAGCGTGGCGGATTGAAGAAGTGGGTGCCGCAGAAATGCTTTCGGAAGTCCTCGCTGCGCCCCTCGGACAGCCTGCCAATCGGAATGCCGCTCGTGTTGGACGTGATGAAGGTTCCGGGCTTGCGGTGCTGCTCGACCCGCTCAAACAATTGCTGCTTGATGTCGAGGCGCTCGACGATGACCTCGAGGATCCAATCGCATTCTGAAATGCGCGGGAGGTCGTCGTCGAAGTTGCCGGTTTCGATTCGGGACGCGAATCGCTTGCTGTAAATGGGGGAGGGCTTGGACTTGAGGGCTTTGGCCAAGTGGCCGGCAGCCACGCCATCTCGAGCGCCTTCCTCTGAAGGAAGGTCGAGCAGCATCACTTCGGCTCCACATTGGGCCAAATGGCAGGCAATGGCAGATCCCATCACGCCTGAACCCAGAACGGCCACGCGTTTGATCCGATGAAAAGGAAGGGGTGTCGTCATGACGAAAGAGATTCGGTTTGGGGTTGCCAATTGGGAGGGATCAATTGGTCAGGGACTTCAAGCAATTCATTCAATCGAGCAAGGCCCTTGAGCAATTGGTCCACCGCTTCCTCTCCGAGGAGTTCGTGCAGGCGGGCATTCAATTCAATGACCAGTTCGCGAATTTGTCGGCGCGCTTGAACACCATCCTCAGTGAGGAAGACGCGGACAGAGCGGCGATCGAGGTTGTCTTGGCGGCGTTCAATGAGCCCCTTGTCTTCCATGCCCTTGAGGGTGCGAGACAGGCTTGTGGCCTCCATGCCCATGCGCGGTCCAAGCTTGGTGCTAGGCGTGCCCTCTCTCTCGATGCTCAACAATGCATAGCCCACGCTCATGCTGATGCCATGGGATTCTGCAAGGCTGGTGTAAAGACGGGCGAGCTTGCTCCATCCCCAGCGAAGTTGAAAGTCAATGGTGTCTTGCGCTTCCATGCGTCCAAAGTACACGATATTCCTGTGCACGCATAGTGTTTTGCAATTTTTCTGTGCGCGCACAGCAACAAGGGTGTCGAAGCCCGTCAATATCTTGGGCCCGTGAATGCATTTGAGCAAGGACCAAACGAAGTGCCTCGGGTCGGGGCTGGCCCGCGGCTGGCGGCCGCGATGCTGGACTACCTCATGAGCACCCTAGCCGTCATTTTAGCAGCCTGGAATGGTTGGGGATGGTCTGCGATCATGGAGCAATTGCCGGGGTCAGAGGAGTTGACAGAGGTGTATGCGCCCATGGAGGACGCCTTGGTTGAAGCGGGCATGGTTCACGGGGTGGCTGGTTTGTTGGCGGCCACGGCGCTCATGGGACTGACCTATCCGTTGATTGAGGGACTGACCGGCGCCAGTCCTGGAAAATGGGCGTTGGGTTTGCGAGTGGGGCACCCCAGTGGCCATCGCGGGCATGTGGCCTTGTTTCTCAAACGATTTGCCGTCAAGTTCATACGTCCTGTCTTGGGCGCACTCGCGGCTCTGACTGGAGTGAGTTTGTTGGGGTGGTTGGCAGGGCCTGCAGGTTTGGTGGTGAGTGTGGGCACGCTTTTGCTGTTTGCCCCACACAAACAAGCCCTTCACGACAAGCTGGCGGATACGGCCGTTTACAGGCGCCGCGACCTTTTGTGAGGTCTGTGCTTAAACAAATCGACCGTCCGCCATGCGCAACATGCGGTCGGCCCGATTCGCGAGGTCCTCGTTGTGGGTGACAAGCACGATGGTTTGGCCCAATCGGTCGCGCAGGTCAAAGAAGAGGTCGTGCAATGCCGATGCGTTTTCTGAATCCAGGTTGCCTGACGGCTCATCCGCCAGCAGGACGCTCGGTTCGTTCATCAAGGCACGCGCCACGGCGACGCGCTGTTGTTCACCGCCGGACAATTCAGAAGGGTTGTGTTCGAGTCGGTGCCCGAGTCCCAGTTCTTCGAGCAAATGCGTCGCACGTGCTTGGGCGCCCTTTCCTTTGTTGCCAGCGATCCATGCCGGCATCATCACGTTTTCCAAAGCGTTGAATTCGGGCAGCAACCTGTGAAACTGAAACACAAAGCCCAGATGTGTGTTGCGGAAAGCACTGAGTTCTCGCCGTGACATGCCCGAGGTCGATTGGCCTCCCACAGAAAGGGTGCCGGCATCGGGCAAAGCCAAGGTTCCAAGGATTTGAAGAAGGGTGGTTTTGCCTGCGCCTGATGCGCCAACAATGCTCACAATCTCTCCGGACTTCACGGTCAAGTCGACGCCTCGCAAGACCTCGAGGTCACCGTACCTTTTGACAATGTTCTCGGCTTGAATCACGCCTGAAAGCTACTACCTTTGCGGCCGATTCACACAACACATTTGGCATGAACATCCACGAACATCAAGGCAAAAGCATCCTCCAGTCGTTTGGCGTCGCCATTCAACGAGGCAAAGTTGCAGACACTCCTGAAGCCGCGCATGAGGCCGCTGTGACCTTGGCAGAGGAAACAGGCACGGAGTGGTTTGTGGTGAAAGCCCAAATCCATGCGGGCGGTCGCGGCAAGGGCGTGGTGACCGAGACGGGTTCTCACGGGGTGGTGCTCGCCAAAGGATTGGAGCACGTGAAGGAGAAGGCTGCGGGCATTTTGGGCGGACACCTCGTCACAGCCCAAACGTCCAAGGACGGCAAGCAAGTCAACAAAATCCTCATCGCCGAGGACGTTTACTACCCCGGTGAAAGTGAGCCTTCAGAGTACTACATGAGTGTGTTGCTCGACCGTGCCACAGGAAAGAACATCATCATGTACTCTCCCGAAGGCGGGATGGACATCGAGGCCGTGGCCGAGGCAACTCCTCACTTGATTTTCAAGGAGGAAGTCGACCCCGCCGTGGGACTTCAGGGCTTCCAGTCTCGCCGCATCGCCTTCAATCTTGGATTGTCTGGCCAGGGTTTCAAGCAAATGGTGAAGTTCACCCAAGCATTGTACGCCGCCTACGTCGGATGCGATGCGTCCATGTTTGAGATCAACCCAGTGCTCAAGACCTCAGACGACAAGATCATTGCGGTGGACTCCAAGGTGAGCCTCGACGGCAACGCCTTGTACCGCCACCCCGACTACGCCGCCATGCGCGACAAGACCGAGGAGGACGCCACTGAGGTGGAAGCCGATGAAGCGGGATTGAACTATGTGAAGCTCGACGGCAACGTAGGATGCATGGTGAACGGGGCAGGCCTTGCAATGGCGACCATGGACATCATCAAGCTCAGCGGTGGTGAGCCCGCCAATTTCCTCGACGTTGGCGGAACTGCCGACGCTGCTCGTGTGGAGAAAGCCTTTCGCATCATTTTGAAGGACGCTGCGGTGAAGGCCATTTTGGTCAACATCTTCGGAGGCATCGTCCGTTGCGACCGCGTGGCCCAAGGGGTCGTCGATGCCTGCAAGAACATGAGCGACATCAACGTGCCGATCATCGTTCGTCTTCAGGGCACCAACGCCGAAGAAGCCAAGAAGATCATTGACGAGTCTGGTTTGGAGGTGCGTAGCGCCATCCTGCTCAAAGAAGCGGCGGACGCCGTGGCGGACGTCCTCGCCTGATTCGTTCCTGCTTACCCGCGTGGCTTGCGCCGCGCGACGTGAAGGCCATCCCGAAGGGGCAACAACACGTTGTCCAGTTCCGGATGGCCTTTCATGTGCAGGTTGAGTTCGTGGATGCGCACGGCGTAAGGGTCTTCGGAGGTGCCCGCCATCACGCGCAGCACTTCCCCCCACCATAGAACGTTGTCCACTACAATCCATCCGCCATCTCTGACGTGATCGATGGCCCAGTCGACGTAGGCCTTTTGATGTTCTTTGTCTGCATCGACAAACACCACGTCGAAGGGACGGGTGTCGGAGGAGAACAAGGCTTCGCTTTGAAGAACGTCCATCGCTTTTCCTGTGTGACGGCGAATGCAGTCGGCAATGCCCAGTTCTGTCCAGTGCTTGTCTTGGATGGCATGCAATTCGTCGTCCACGTCAACGGTGTCCACAGTTCCTTCAGCGGCGAGTCCTTCCGCCCAACATGCCGTGGCATATCCCGTGAAGGTGCCCAACTCCAGCACGCGGCTGGGCGCGATCATGTGGCTGAGCGCCGCGAGCAATCGACCTTGCAGTTCGTCGCAAAGCATTTGGGGCTTGACGGTTTGGGTCCAAGTGGCACGACGCAAGGCCTCCAGGCCTTTGGGCTCAGCGCTGGACAGCGACGTCGCATATTCGTGCAGTGCATCGTCCAGACCGTGGTTGCCCAACTGGGGAATGCGTGGTGGTTTGCCTCGTCGTTTGGCCATGGTGCAAAGCTACCTCAGACCCATGGTCCATGCGTACCTTCGAACTCCATGGGAAAGCGCAAGCAAGGCCGCAACCGCGGCGACAACGACGGCATGGTCTACAGCACCAATCCGGGGTATTCTTGGGAGGCTAAGGATGAGGAAGAGGAGGAGTGGTCCGTGGGGCAATGCGCCACGTTGTACGTCAGCCTGGACCGCAAGCAACGGGCAGGGAAACCCGTGACGTTGGTGGAGGGCTTTGACGGTCCGGCAAGCGAGCTGCTCATGCTGGGCAAAGCACTCAAGCAGCAATGTGGGGTGGGCGGTGCCGTGAAAGAAGGCTGCATTTTGGTGCAAGGCGACCACCGTGACAAGGTGGTGACCCATTTGAATTCCCTGGGATACCAGACCAAACGCAAAGGCGGATGAACCTCTATTTGAAAACCCTGGCAGGCTTAGAAGCACTTGCCGCTGAAGAATTGAAAGCAGCCGGAGCGACCCACATCGAGGTGGGCCGTCGTGGCATTGCTTTTGAAGGAGATTCGAAAGTGCTCTACACGATTTGCATGCACAGCCGTTTTGCGGTGCGTGTGTTGCGCTACTTGACGTCGTTTGAGGCCAAAACCCCCGACGACCTCTACCGGCAAGGCGCCCGGTTTGCGTGGGAGAACATGCTCGCCCCAGACGGATCCTTTGTCATTGACGCGACGGTGCATTCGGATGGCTTTGTTCACAGCCATTTTGCGGCGCTGAAGTTGAAGGACGCCATTGTCGATCGGTTTCGCGGGAAGACAGGCAAGCGTCCGAGCATCGACAAGGTTCGTCCAGATTTGAGGCTCAACCTGCACATCTCAGGAGAAAAAGTGACCATTTCGGTCGATGCGTCTGGGGAGCAGTTGTCGCGCCGAGGGTACCGACCGCGAACGGCCAAGGCGCCCCTGAATGAGGTCCTTGCCGCTGGATTGCTCGCCCTGAGTGGTTGGCGCCCTGGCACGCCTCTCTACGACCCCATGTGTGGGTCAGGAACTTTTTCGACAGAGGCTGCGCTTTGGGCTTCCGGTCTTCCCGTGCAGGCGGGGCGGAAGCATTTTGCCTTCATGGATTGGAGCGACTTCGATCCTGACATTTGGCGCACGGTTCGCACCGAAGCCATGGCCAGCATCGCCCCGGTCGAGACTCCCATCTTCGCCTCCGATCAACACCCTGGTGCCGTGCGCCAAACCATGGAAAGCCTCGAAGGCGCCGACGTTGAGTCGTTGGTTGAGGTGAAGCAAGCCGACTTTTTCAAGCTTGAACCGCGAACCGACGGGGGCATGTTGGTGTTCAATCCTCCGTACGGAGAGCGCATGGACCCCGGGGACGTCGTGGGTCTGTACGAACGCATCGGAGACCGCCTGAAATTCCATTGGTCTGGATTCGATGCGTGGGTCATTTCGTCGAACGACGAAGCCTTGAAGCGGGTGGGGTTGCGTCCTCACAAAAGGCATCCCGTGTTCAACGGGGCGCTCGAATGCCGATGGGTTGGCTTCTCCATGTACAAAGGCAGCAAAGCCGATCAGTTCAAATCGTAAAAAGCATGAGTCGTCCATGGGTGTTGGTTTCAGGCGCGTCCTCCGGGTTTGGAGAGGCGTCAGCCATGCAGTTGGCCCAAGAGGGGTGGAATCTCTTACTGACCAGCCGCCGGCAAGCCCGTCTTGTCGCCGTGGCTGAGACGTGTCGGGAACTCGGCGCGGAGGTTCACGTCGAGGCCTGGGACATGCGGGAGCGTCAAGACACCCTCGACGGCGTGAAGACGTTGATGTCCCGCGCGGGCATTGCGCCCAGCCAAGGCGGTCTTGCCTTGCACGGTCTTGTCAACAATGCGGGACTGGCTGTAGGCAAAGGACCGTTTGACGAAGGTCTGGGTGACGATTGGGATCGCATGATTGACACCAATGTGAAAGGGCTGCTTTTTTTGGCCCGCGCATGCGTGCCTTACATGACAGCAGGGTCGCGCATGGTGAACATGGGAAGCATTGCCGGCAAGCAGGTCTATCCTGGGGGCAATGTGTACTGCGCTTCCAAACACGCGGTGGACGCGTTGTCTCAGGCGATGCGCATTGATTTGGTTGAACGTGGGATTGGCGTGAGTCAGATTTGTCCTGGCGCGGCAGAAACCGAATTCAGCAACGTTCGTTTCAAGGGGGATCAAGTGGCTGCGGATGCGGTCTATCAAGGTTTCGAACCACTTGTTGCCCAAGACATTGCCGAGGCAGTGTCCTTTGTGCTATCTCGGCCGCCCCATGTCTGCATCAACGACATGGTGATCATGCCCACGGCCCAGGCCAGCGCCCACCACCTTCATAAGGTACCCTCATGAACGTGATGCGTCACCTTCCCTTCGTTGGGCTTCTTCTCATCGGATGCCACTGGGCCAAGGAGCCGGTGGACCTCGTGATCCGCAATGCCCACATTGTCTGTTTGGATGGCGCCGGGACCCAAGCCCAAGCCATGGCTGTACGCGACGGTCAGATTGTGGCCCTTGGCAAAGAGCACGAGATCTTGAATGGATACCGCGGCGACGTGTTGGAGGATCTGAAAGGCGCCACAGTGTATCCTGGGCTCATTGATGCCCACAGCCATTTGTTAGGCTATGCCCTCAACTTGGCGCTTACAGACCTTGTGGGGACGACGTCTTGGGAAGAGGTGTTGGCCAAATTGCAAGCCGATCATGCGCAGTCGACCACCCCGTGGGTGCGGGGGAGGGGATGGGACCAAAACGACTGGTCCGATCCCACCTTTCCTGACCGCGAGGCGCTGGACCAGATGTTTCCCAACCGTCCCGTCGCCCTTCAACGCATAGACGGGCACGCGATCATTGCCAACCGACACGCGTTGGAGCTGACTCGGCTTTGGGACGCCAAATCGTTGCCCGGCGGGGAGATCTTGCTTCGCCCCGATGGCTCACCGACCGGGGTGTTGGTGGACGGAGCTGCGGACTCCTTGCTGGCTCGGATTCCCGAACCGAACGCCACAACCAAGGCTCAAGCCCTGCGAATTGCGGCGCAGCGCTTGATGGCATGCGGACTGACCACCGTCACGGATGCCGGCCTGGATGTCGACGACATTGTTCTGTTGGACTCGCTGCACCAAACGGGAGACCTCAATCTCCGCGTGGTGGCGATGGCCAATCCGACGGAAGTCAACTTTCAGTCCATGTCCGAGCGTGGGGGCTGGAACACGCCACGCCTCAAAGCCCAATCGTTCAAGTTTTACATGGACGGGGCTTTGGGCTCTCGGGGTGCAGCTTTGCTTGAGCCTTATGACGATCGACCTGGACACCGCGGATTGCTGCTTCAGTCGATGGAGGAATATGAAGCGCAGCTTCGCAGGATCCATGCCGACGGGTTCCAGGCTGCGACGCACGCCATCGGAGACTCCGCTGCGCGGCTCGTGTTGGAGGCATACGAACGCGTATTGGGTGGCCCCAATGACCATCGCTGGCGCGTGGAGCACGCGCAAGTCATTCATCCCGACGACATGAATCGGTTTGGGAAGTCGAGCATCATCCCTTCCGTTCAGCCCACCCATGCCACGTCAGACATGTATTGGGCCGGGACGCGTCTCGGACGTGGAAGAATACGACGTGCCTATGCTTACGCCGACCTGCGAGACCAGTTGGGCATGCTTCCGCTCGGCACCGACTTCCCAGTGGAAGACATCGATCCTCGAAAGACGTATTTGGCTGCCGTCTCCCGGCAAGACCTCTCTCGACACCCTGAAGAGGGGTTTCACCTCGATCAAGCCTTGTCTCCGAGTGAGGCCATGCTTGGCATGACGCTTTGGGCTGCGCTCGCAAGCCGCATCGACACCTTGACCGGATCCTTGGAAGTGGGAAAACGGGCGGACTTCATCGTCACCGACCGCGATTGGCTCAAGTTGTCTGATCCGCACGAGGTGATGAACGTGGAAATCCTCAAGACCTTCATCGACGGCGAACAAGTTCATCCTTCAGCACTTTGACCATGGCACGCATTGCATCCTTTCTTATCATCTTTTTCTCGTCTGTGGCAGTGGCCTACTTCTTGTACTTCAAACCAGAGGAGGACTTGCCGATTTACCAGCCGTCTCAATTGAACCCCGCATTGGTGGATGCCTCGGCCATGCGTGTTGAGGATCACCGGGTTTTGGACTTTGAGCTTGTGAATCACCTCGGAGACACGGTGACGCTTGCAGATGTTCAAGGTCAAATCCTGGTGGTGGACTTCTTCTTCTCGCGATGCGCCACGATTTGTCCTTTGATGACCCAAAACCTTCAGCGCATTCACGACCGCCTCGACCCTCAAATGCCCATTCGCATCCTGAGCCACAGCGTCACGCCGCAGGCAGACAGCGTGTCGGTGCTGAACAGATATGCGAAGAAGCATGGTGCCAATCCCGACCTGTGGTGGTTCCTTACGGGGGAGAAAAAGGAAATTTACAAGCTCGCCCGACAGTCCTATTTCTCGTGTTTGGACGAAGGAGATGGGGGATTCCAGGACTTCGTGCACACGGAGAACATTGTTCTCGTGGATGACGAAGGCAGGCTTCGTGGCTTTTACGATGGCACCGATTCCAAGTCGATGTCTCTTCTATTCAGAGACTTACAGTTTCTAATCAAAAAAAAGTCTGAAAAAAGTTGAGTTTGGCCTTGGTGCAAGAAAGAGATGCACTACCTTTGCGGCCGCTTTCAACGGAAGGTGAGTCACTTTTGACAGACGGTTGGCGAGGCAGCCTAAAAAAGTTTCCCCATCGCTTGGTGGAAGAAACAAACGGACTACCTTTGCGGCCGCTTTCGAAGGAAAGCAAAATTCTTTGACAAAACGGACGATGAGATCGGTCGAAAAAAAAACCACCATTCCCTTGGTGGTTTGAAAAGACGACCTACCTTTGCCGTCCGCTTTGAAAGAAAAGCCATCAACGACGGGCCTCGGCCCCGACTCGATACAACGTTCTTTGACTTGATGCAGCAGCCCAAATCCATCTTCGCAAGAAGATGGTCATTCCACTCTTCGGAGTGGGGTGAAATCCACTCCCCCCCCGGGGGGTGGCATCGATTCCTTCGGGAGGAGATGAAAAACGATTCCAGAGAGTCAAACACATCAAACACTTACAATGGAGAGTTTGATCCTGGCTCAGGATGAACGCTAGCGGCAGGCCTTACACATGCAAGTCGAGGGGTAACAGGAAAAAGCTTGCTTTTTCGCTGACGACCGGCGCACGGGTGCGTAACACGTATGCAACCTACCTCTTACTGGGGGATAGCCCAGAGAAATTTGGATTAATACCCCATAACATCATCAGTTCGCATGATCAGATGATTAAAGGTTACGGTAAGAGATGGGCATGCGCCCCATTAGCTAGTTGGTGAGGTAACGGCTCACCAAGGCTACGATGGGTAGGGGGTCTGAGAGGACTATCCCCCACACTGGTACTGAGACACGGACCAGACTCCTACGGGAGGCAGCAGTG
>JBELLK010000015.1:40657-49493 GCA_042088625.1 Flavobacteriales bacterium | reverse complement strand
TTGAGACGTACAACATGATGAGCGAAGGCTGGTTCACCCACGCCACGCCCACCCTGTTCAACGCTGGCACACCCAAGCCCCAAATGTCCAGCTGCTTCCTCCTCACCACGAAAGAAGACAGCATCAGCGGCATCTACGACACGCTCAAGCAGTGCGCGAAAATTTCACAGAATGCCGGCGGCATCGGCCTCGCCATTCACGACATCCGTGCCACGGGGTCGTACATCAAAGGCACCAACGGCACGTCCAACGGCATCGTCCCCATGCTCCGCGTCTTCAACGACACGGCACGCTACGTGGACCAAGGCGGTGGCAAGCGCAAAGGCTCCTTCGCAGTGTACATCGAGCCATGGCACGCGGACATCTTCGACTTCCTCGACTTGCGCAAGAACCATGGAAAGGAAGAGCAACGCGCCCGCGATTTGTTCTACGCCCTTTGGACGCCTGACTTGTTCATGAAGCGCGTCGAAGAAAACGGAGACTGGACCCTGATGTGCCCCAACGAATGCCCAGGATTGGCCGACAGCTGGGGCCCTGAGTTTGAAGCCCTCTACACCAAGTACGAGGCAGAAGGCAAGGGTCGCAAGACCATGAAGGCTCAGGACTTGTGGTTCAAGGTCCTCGAAAGTCAAGTCGAGACCGGCACGCCGTACATGCTCTACAAGGACGCTGCCAACGGAAAATCCAACCAGCAGAACCTGGGCACCATCCGCTCGTCCAACCTCTGCACCGAGATCATTGAGTACACGTCGCCCGACGAAGTGGCGGTGTGCAACCTCGCGTCGATTGCAGTGCCCAAGTTTGTGAAGGAGGACCGCACGTTTGATTACGACAAGTTGTTCGAAGTCACTTACCGCGTGACCCGCAACTTGAACCGCGTCATCGACCGCAATTACTACCCCATTCCTGAAGCGCGGAATTCCAACATGCGTCACCGCCCCATCGGACTCGGTGTGCAGGGCTTGGCCGACGCCTTCATTTTGATGCGCTTCCCCTTTGACAGCGACGAAGCCCGTCAGCTCAACAAGGACGTCTTCGAGACCATTTACTACGCCGCGTGCACCGCGTCCAAGGACATGGCCAAAGAGGAAGGCGCCTACGAGACCTTCCCCGGCTCTCCTGCCAGCGAAGGCAAGCTCCAGTTCGACATGTGGGACGTGACCCCATCGGACCGCTGGGAGTGGGACATCCTCAAGGAGGAAATCAAGGAGCATGGCATGCGCAACTCGTTGCTCATGGCCCCCATGCCCACTGCTTCAACGGCCCAAATCCTCGGCAACAACGAGTGCTTTGAGCCTTACACAAGCAACATCTACACCCGCCGTACCTTGTCTGGTGAGTTCATCGTAGTCAACAAGCACTTGTTGCGCGACCTCACCAAGCTCGGCTTGTGGGACGACGACATGAAGAACCGTCTGATTGCGGCGAACGGCTCCATCCAAAACATCGACGAGATTCCAGAGAACCTTAAGGTGTTGTACCGCACAGCCTGGGAGATTCCCCAGCGCGCCATCCTCGACATGGCTGCGGACCGTGGTGCGTACATCTGCCAGAGCCAGTCGCTCAACATCTTCATGGAGAACGTCAACAACTCCAAGCTCACCTCCATGCACTTCTACGCATGGAAGAAAGGCCTGAAGACGGGCATGTACTACCTCCGAACCAAAGCGGCCACAGACGCCATCAAGTTCACGGTAGACAAAAAGTACAAGACGCAGCCCAAGGCCGAAGAGGCCGCAGTGGCCGCGAAACCGGAAGAGATGACTTACGAACAGCAGGTTCAAGCTTGCAGCATCGAAAACGGTCCCGACTGCGAAATGTGCAGCGGGTGATCTCAACATTTACGATTCATGAAAAGGCGTCCCTCAGGGCGCCTTTTTCATGTCTGCACCTGTCGACGCCTCGTCGGATTCCTCAGTGACGTGCTTTCGCCGAGTAAATCCACATGGGCGGGACATTCTTAACCACAAGGTGCTCTAGCGTCAGGTCGAAACCTGCAGGCTCGTATTTGCGCTTCATCAAAGGGGGGACGTAGGTGAAGAACCGGTAGGTGGTGCCTTGTCGCGTGCGGCGCTTCAAGCTGTCGAACAGCGGGTCAATGACCTCGTCAGGAAGGGTGTATGGCAAACCCGACACCACAAGATCAATGCGCGGCCAACCGAGTTCATTGACGGTTTGGTCCATGAGATGGGCGCTTTGTTGGCGGACGTGAAATCGGTGGCCGTATTCTTCTTCCAATTTGGGACAAAACGTGGGGTTGATTTCAAGCATCAACACTTGAGCCGACTTGGGCAGTTGGGTCATGAGCTCACGGGTGAAGCACCCTGTACCTGGCCCCAGTTCCACCACGTACTGCATGGCGGCCATGTCGAGCCCCTCAAACATCTTCTCGCACGCCAATGGGGCGCTCGGGACGATGCTGGCATTTTGCCGCGGGTTTCGCAGGAATTCAGTGAAGAACGTCATGGTACAATGCCTGAAGGTGTGGAAAGGTCAATGTGTGTAAAAGGTACACGGACAATTGGATTCCACCAAATGTCCCTTTGCACCCGCCGATGGAAACTTCTGACCTCCACATGACAGTGCACCCCTGCCATTGCTTGCATCTTTGCACAGCACCATGGGCACTGAACACCTCCAGATCCTCTCGTTGAACTTCCAACACGCCTCCATTGAGGATGTGGGACTCCTTCATGTTGCGCCGGCAGATCAGCCCGACCTGCTCCAGAAGTGGTGCAAAGAACTCGAGCTCAGCGGCATCGTCTTCTTGTCGACTTGCAACCGTGTCGAGTTCATCATGAGCGACGACAAGTACTTCTGCATGGGGCGCACCTCGCAGCTCTTGCAGCACTTCAACCTCAATCCTGAGGCTTTGTCACGGGTGATGAGCGCCCTTCAGACGTACCGAGGCGAAGACGCCATGCGCCATTTGATGCGCGTCGCCTCGAGCTTGGAATCCATGGTGCTGGGGGAGCGTGAAATCCTGACGCAGGTGCGCGAAGCCTTTGATTTGGCCATGAAGCACAGACTTGCAGGCGACCGACTACGAGTGACGGGAAGATCCGTGGTCGAAACGGCCAAAAAGGTCTTCACCGACACCGACGTCGCCACCCAAGCCGTCTCGGTCAACTCTCTTGGTTGGCAAGCCTTCAAGGCCTGGAATCTTCCCAAGAACGCGTCCATCCTCATGATTGGCGCAGGGGCAACCAACACCTCCGTGGGACGATTCCTCCACAAGGCCGGGTACGGCAACCTGCATGTCCTCAACCGCTCCTTGGAGCGCGCCCAGACCTTGGCTGACATCCTCCACACTGCGAAGGTTGGAACGCTCGAGGCTCTTCCCGAAGCCCTTGCCGCCGGACCCGACGCCATTGTCATCTGCACCGGAAGCGACCACGCCCTGCTCTCCGGCGACCACGCCCGCATGCTGCCTGATGGGCCTTTGTGCGTGTTGGACCTTGGTGTGCCCTCAGACCTCGATGCGAGCTTTCGGGAGCGCCCGGAATTGACCGTGGTCGACATGACTGCCCTCAGGGAGATTGCAGACCAAAACCTGGCCATCCGCGCCACCGAAGTCGGCAAATGCGAATCCCTGCTCGAAGCTGGACTGAAGGAATACCTCGAGCGTCTACAAGCCCGCGAGGTGGAGCTGGCCCTCATTGAGTTGCCCAACATGATCAAGGCCATTCGCGACACGGCCATGGGCGACATTTTTGCCGAAGACCTCGAAGGGTTGGACGCGGAGGCCCGCCAAGTGGTGGAGCGAATCGTCGCCTACCTCGAGAAGAAGTACGTCGGCTTGCCCATGAAGTTGGCCAAGGAAGCCGTGCTCGAACAGCTTCGCAAGTCCTGACCTCGACAGGCGCCGCGAGCGTACCTTTCTCCCATGTCTGCCACCTCCCCCCACATTCGCATCGGTACCCGCGGAAGCGACCTCGCGTTGTGGCAGGCCCACCACGTAAGTGACCTCTTGCAGGCCCGCGGCGCGAGGGTGGAGATTGTGGTGTTGAAGACGCGTGGAGACCAAATCCAGAACGTCAGCTTCGACAAGATGGAGGGCAAGGGATTCTTCACCAAAGAGATCGAACAGGCCTTGCTCGATGGCACAGTCGACCTTGCAGTCCACAGCCACAAGGACCTCGAAACCACCCCACCTGCCGGACTCGTGGTCGCGGCTGTGCCTCCGCGAGGCCCCGTCGAAGACGTGGTTTTAGTGCGCCCCGAATTTGTGGACCTCACCACGCCCTTTCAAGTGAAGCGTGAAGGTGTGGTGGGCACCTCTTCCATGCGAAGGAAGAACCAGCTCGAATTGGGACAACCCGACCTGCACATCAAGGCTTTGCGAGGCAACGTGCCCACCCGCATCCAAAAATTGCGCGACGGACAGTACGACGCCATCATGCTTGCACACGCCGGCGTGCACCGACTCGAACTTGACCTTAGTGACCTGCACGTTCACGTGCTCGACCCTTTGAACTTCGTGCCCGCCCCGGCCCAAGGTGCACTCGCCTTGCAGATGCGCGAAGGCGACCCCCTCCTGCCGTTTGTCGCATCCTTGACGGACCCCGACACCGTTCACGCCATCGGGTTGGAGCGGAGCATCCTCCGGGAATTGGAAGGCGGGTGTCAGCTGCCTTTTGGCGCCTACGCGCCAGGTGGCACCCGTGACGTCTACACCTATCTCGGCGAATCCCAAGGACCCTTGCGACAGGCATGGTTTGATGTGTCGGCCTCCGACGCGACTGAGGGTCCTTTCTTGCGCGAGCTGACCTCTCCGGTCCAGTGGCCCTCGGCCTTCATCACCCAGGACTTGGCGCCTGACGCTCCGCTTCGCGCGTTGTTTGCCTCTCGGGGATCAACCCTTCACGGAACGTCGTGCATTGAGGTGCACCCTACGGACAGGGCACTGCCTGGCAGTCCGGTGGAGGAAGACTGGCTGTTTTTGGGCTCCCCCAAATGCGCGGCCCTCTTCGCCGCCACGCACGACGCGTCCCGCTTCCGCATCGCCACCATGGGCGAGGGAACACGACAAGCTTTGCCTGCTGGCACCCACATCGCTTGGACAGGCAACGGCAATCCGGAAGAGGTGTTCAAAGCCCTGGCAGCAGAGGTCGGCGATTTGGCGGTTTGGATTCCCCACGCCAACCGCACCATGCGTCGTTGGGAAGGCCACCTGTCCCACGCCAAGCCATGGCACTTTTACAACGTGAGCCCCCGATCGGTGGCCTTGCCAGATCACGACGTGGCCTTGGTGCTGAGCCCCTCCAACGCCGAGGGCTACAAGGAGAGTGGTGGGTGTGCACCAGTCATTGCCATCGGAGGCACCACGGCGGAGCATGTCACGCGCATCGGGTTGACGTTGGCCGGCACTGCAGCCTCGCCACAAGCATGGGGTTGGAGCGCCGCGCTTGACGGCCTCAGCGCCACTTGATGTTGCAACCAATGGAGGGCTGCTGGCCTGTCTCCGGGACAGGTTTGCCCTGAAGAAGAAGGTCCACCACGCGGCGCAGGTCTTCGCCGGTTGCAGGGAGGTTGCTGCCCGGGCGCGAGCCGTCAAATTGACCCCGATAAACGCACTTGCGATCGACGTCGAAGACGCTGAAATCAGGGGTGCAAGCAGCGTCGTAGGCCCGAGCCACGTCCTGTGTCTCGTCGTAGAGGTAGGGGAAGGTGAATCTCTTCTCCTCCGCAAGGGCTTTCATGAGGGGAACGTCGTCCTGCGGGTAGTTCACCACGTCGTTGCTGGAGATCGCCACCACATTGACCCCTTTGTCAAGGCATTCGGCCGCAAAAGCCACAAAGGCATCGAGGATGTGCACGACGAAGGGACAGTGGTTGCACATGAACACCACCACGGTAGGACCGCCAGCAAAGACGTCGTCGGAGGTGACGGTGGTGCCGGTGACCGCGTCGGCCAAGGCGAAAGCAGGGGCTTCAAAACCCAAGGGAAGGTCTGTGGTCGGAGTGGCGGCCATTCAGCGAGAAGTTGTGCGCCAAAAAAGACCCCACGACGTGAGGAACACGCCAAGGCCGAGGAGCAGGTGAATCGGTTGGGCCCAGGCGGGGAAAGCGCCGTAGGCAAACAGCAGGCCCGTGGCGAGTTGGCCCACAAGGAGCAAAACAACCACGTTGCGGGCGCGGAGGACGTGCTTTTGGCCAAAGGGGCCCATGCGCCAAATCCAAAACGCGTGTGCCGCCAACACCACCCAGTAGCCTGAGCGGTGAATCAGGTACAACACGTGACTCTCGGCGAGGGACGTCGCAAGGTCAGGTCGGCCGAGACCTTTTTTGAGAAGCAGGTCGACAACCTCGCGGACCTCGGTGCCGGTCAGGATTTGGGCCAAAGTCACAGCAAGGGCCAAGGCCAATCCCCAGCGCGCGGAGCGGTGCCAGCGGACGGTGAGGCCACGGAGGCGCTGGATGATCAAGCTGTCGATGCACAGGATGGCAAGGGCGCCCAGCATGTGGATGGTGATGCTGTGCGGGATGAGGTTGCCGTCGACCACGAGCTTGCCCAGCCACGCCACACACCCGAGGGCGAGCACACCAAGCAAGGCCAACAACGTGGTGCGCAGGTCGCGTGACAACGCTGCCGCGACAAAAAGCAGGAGCGCGGGCAGGCCGGCAAGGGCACCCAAACATCGGTTGATGAATTCAATCCAGGTGTGGGCGGCGTTGAACGTGGCATAGTCGTGTTTGAGGTAGGGTTGCCATTGACCCCGGGCGCGCTCCACATCAAAGTCCCGGGCAACGAAGGCCGATTGGGCAACCCACAACGTGTCGTTGTTGACGAGCATGCGACCTTCGTCGTACTCGGCCCCAGGAGTCCACGTCACCTGGGAGGCCTCGGTTGGAGGCACGAGCAGCCCAAAGCACTTTGGCCAATCCGGACATCCCATTCCACTTCCCGTCATGCGCACCACGCTCCCTGCCAAGACCACGAGGAAGGCCAGCCAAAACGAAGCACGCGCCAGCGAAAGCATCGCTCCACTCATGGACGAACATCCACTTTGCCATATCGCGTCACCTCCATTCGATGCACGGGATACATGCCATCGCCAATGGCAGTGACTTTGGCCACCAACGCTTCGGCATCCACCACATCAACATCGTACTCGACGTTGGCCACATTCAGCTGACGGTCTTTTTCAAAGTCGATGGTGGCAGAGGCCACACCTGGCACTTCGAGCAGCTCCTTTCGGACTTTCGCCACACATCCGATTTCACACATCATGCCTTCAATGGACATTTGGGCAA
The DNA here is from genome assembly GCA_042088625.1 of Flavobacteriales bacterium. Lineage (GTDB taxonomy): Bacteria > Bacteroidota > Bacteroidia > Flavobacteriales_D > Sanyastnellaceae > UBA11663. The sequence goes on along the minus strand of JBELLK010000015.1, from coordinate 42,236 downwards.
TCGTTTTGTCCATGGTGCCCTCCAATTGAGTTTCAGTGTAAACCGTGTCGACCGCGGAGGGTTTGTCGCCACCGCAAGCCGCCAAAAAGCACACAGCAACTACGGCCAAAAGAGAGGGGTAACGCATGGGTCAAAGATAGAAGGCGTGCAACGTGCACCCATGCGCCTTGTGGTAATTTTGCATCCTCATGCGAACCTCCAATGCAGCCATGGGCGTGGCCCTGCTCATTCTTGGTTTCATCTGGGGCAGCTCATTCATTTTGATGAAACTCGCCCTGTTTGACACCCAAGGCGACCCGCTCTTCCCTGCGTTGGATGTGGCGATGGGTCGCATTGCCATTGCTGGTTTGGCCCTTCTGCCTGTGGCCTGGATTCAGCGAAGGCACCTCAACCGCGCCACCCTGCCGTGGCTGGTTCTGGTGGGCGGCGTCGGCAACTTGCTTCCTGCCTATTTCTTCACCACAGCCCAAACCCTCATCCCCTCCTCCGTCGCCGGCATGCTCAATGCCTTGACGCCCATGTTCACCTTCGTGGTGGGTGTCGTGCTCTTCGGAACGCGCACAAAGCGACTTCAAGTGTGGGGGTTGGTCGTGGGGCTGATTGGCGCGGCAGTCCTGGCCTTCCAGCCCGGCATGGGCGCGACGTTGGCCCCTGACATGGCATGGGGTGCCGGGCGTGTGGTGCTCGCCACGGCGTGCTATGGTCTCAGCGTCAATCTGATTCGCAACAAGCTCAGTCACGTTCCTCCGGCGGCCGTGGCTGCCTTGTCACTCGGGCTCATGAGTTTGCCGGCCGTCGCCGTCGCCGTCGCCGGTCCTGGAATGACCTTGGCCGCGACACACCCCGACGGCCCCCGTGGCATCCTTGCTGTGACCGTCCTCGCCCTGGTCGGCACCGGCCTGGCCTTGATCGCCTTCAACCGCATCATCCAAAAAACCAACGCCCTGTTCGCCAGCACGGTTACTTACATCATCCCACTGTTTGCCACCATGTGGGGATGGTTGGACAACGAGCCACTCACCGTCCTGCACCTTGCCGGCGGGGTGGTTGTGTTGGCGGGCGTTTGGTTGGTGAATCGGGGAGGCAAATAGGTTTGGGCTTTTCAGACTTTCCCACTATCTTTGCCGCCCCTTTGTGGGAAAAAATCAATACTCATGTATGCAATCGTAGAGATCGCAGGGCACCAGTACAAGGTAGAGAAAGACCAACAGGTATTTGTCAACCGCCTTGACGCTGAGGAAGGCAAGAAGGTCAAATTTGACCGCGTCCTCCTCGTCGACAAAGGAGGTGACGTCACTGTTGGCGCCCCCGCGGTAGACGGCATGGCCGTCCACGCCGTCGTTGAACGGCACTTGAAGGGAGACAAGGTTCTCATCTTCAAAAAGAAGCGCCGGAAAGGATATCAGAAGCTCAACGGCTTCCGTGCATCCCTGACGGAAATCAAGATCACGGACATCAAGAAGTCCGCGGCAAAGAAGGCAGCGCCCAAGAAGGAGGCTGAGCCTAAAGCTGAAGCCGCTCCCAAAAAGGAGGCCGCAGCCAAAAAGCCAGCAGCCAAAAAGCCAGCAGCCAAAAAGCC
>JBELLK010000015.1:0-40557 GCA_042088625.1 Flavobacteriales bacterium | reverse complement strand
GCAGCCAAAAAGCCAGCAGCCAAAAAGCCAGCAGCCAAAAAGCCTGCGGCCAAAAAGCCTGCCGCAAAGAAGGCGGCGCCGAAAAAGACAGAAGAATAAAACAGACCTACAGGGTCTTCAACCCCCGATACCATGGCACATAAAAAAGCGGCAGCGAGTTCGAAGAACGGACGTGAGTCCCAAAGCAAACGGTTGGGTGTAAAAATCTTTGGTGGTCAGCACTGCATTGCAGGCAACATCCTCGTGCGTCAGCGCGGCACCCAGCACCACCCAGGCGAAAACGTCGGCATGGGCAAGGATCACACCTTGTTCGCCTTGACCGACGGCCAAGTCCAATTCCGCAAGAAGGCGAACAACCGTTCGTTCGTCTCCGTGATTCCCGCGGGAGACGCCTGATTGCAATCCACTTGAAAGCTTGTGAACTCCCGGCCCCAACAGGTCGGGAGTTCTTATTTTTGGACAACACAGAACCACTGACATGCTGACCCTTCAATGCCTGCGCGAGGAGCGCGACCGCGTGATTTCGGCCTTGGCCAAGCGCCACGTCGACGCGGCGGCCACCGTCGACCAGATTCTCGAGCTCGATGCACAGCGTCGGGCCACTCAAACGGAACTCGATCAAGTCCTCGCCGAGAGCAACGCCCTCTCACGCCAAATCGGCGGGTTGATGCGTGAAGGCAAGAAGGAAGAAGCAGAAGCCATCAAGGCCCAAACCGCCGGACTCAAAGACAAGTCCAACGCGCTCAAGGAAGCCATGGACACATCGGAGCATCAATTGAACGAACTGCTCGTTCAGTTGCCCAACACTCCCTGCGACCTCGTCGCGTCCGGCAAGCACGCCGACGACAACGTCGAAGTCTTCCGAAGTGGCGAACCCCCAGCCGCGGGCGGCCACGCCAAGCCGCACTGGGACATCGCCAAGGAATTTGACCTCATCGACTTTGACCTCGGAGCCAAGGTCACGGGCGCCGGATTCCCGTTCTACAAGGGCAAGGGCGCCAAGCTCCAGCGCGGCCTCATCCGCTTCTTCCTCGAGCGCGCGGACGAAGCCGGGTATACTGAGTACATTCCTCCTCACGTGGTGAATGCGGACTCAGGCTACGGCACGGGTCAGTTGCCGGACAAGGAGGGACAGATGTATCACATGCAGGACGACGACCTGTACATGATCCCCACGGCAGAGGTGCCCCTGACCAACATCTTCCGCGATGTGGTCCTGAGCGCCAGCGACCTTCCCCAAAAACTGTGCGGATACACCCCTTGCTTCCGCCGTGAAGCGGGCAGCTACGGCAAGGACGTCCGCGGTCTGAACCGCCTTCACCAGTTTGACAAGGTGGAGATCGTGCAGGTGGCCCATCCCGACGAGAGCTACGCCACGCTTGACGCCATGGTGGAGCACGTCAAGGGGTTGCTCGAAGGGCTTGAGTTGCCATACCGCATCCTGCGCCTCTGCGGTGGAGACATGGGGTTCACCAGTGCTTTGACGTACGACTTTGAGGTTTGGTCTGCGGCGCAGGAGCGTTGGTTGGAGGTGAGCTCGGTGTCGAACTTCGAGACGTTCCAAGCGAACCGCTTGAAATGCCGGTTCAAGGACGAGGATGGCAAAAACAAATTCGTCCACACCCTCAACGGATCGGCGCTTGCCCTGCCACGCATCGTGGCTGCGTTGCTCGAGAACCACCAGGACCACAATGGGGTGGTCATCCCTAAGGCTTTGGTTCCCTATGTTGGATTTGAGCGGATCGACGCATGAAGCCGTTTCACACCAGAGTGTCCCTGATTGGCCTCTGCGTGCTGGGGCTTTGGACGGGTTGTGCCCAACAAGGCGACGTCCATCTCGCTTCACTCGGAGAAGCTGAAGATCGCGTTGAAAGGGGCATGAACATCCTTGAGCAGTGGCCCGCGGACAGCGTGGCGGCTTGCCGGGAACGGGTGGCCACACGGTTCAAAGATTTGGACTGGTTGTCCGCAGACACGACGTTGACCTTCACCGTCGACGACGGCCAACTTATCGGAGATTGGGCCAGAGTGCGACGCTACCTGAAGGACGGTCCAACCAGGCTCACCATGCTGAAAAAGCAAGGCACGATTTGTTTGGACCAGATGGGCAACTTGAGCAACGCCATTCGACAAGGCGCCACGGAGGACGCCAATGGCACTTCCATGGACGAAGCCTACTTCGAGCGGGAATCATCTCGCGAAATTGACATCGCGGATCAGTGGTGTGCGGCGGTCGACGAAACCGCACGACTCCTCAACCTCGGGATTGACCTCGAAGGTGAAACCCGTCTTTCCATTGACAGCCTCATTCGTGCCAAGCGCGCCGAATGGGCACAAACCATCGCCAACCCCCTCAGCGAGTGAGCCATCCCCTTCAGACCAAAACGCGCGCAAGACACAATCTGTGCTGGGGCATGGCAATGTGGCTGTTGGCCGGTGTGTTGGCATTGGGTTGGGGTTCTGATGTCCATGCCCAAACCGACATGGAGCTTGCCGAGTACTATTTCAACGAAGGCAGCTATCCCCAGGCCAAGCTTTACCTCGAGGGCATTTGGAAGAAGAACAAAACCAATGCGGTCTACAAAATGTACTACGCCACGTTGTTGGCGCTGGATGATTTTGACACCGCCGAAGACGTGGTCAAGTCCAGGCTGAAGCGGCGTCACAAAAACTCCCGGTCGACGGCGCTGGTCGATTTGGGCTCATTGTATCTGCATTTTGACAGACGTGATCAAGCCATGGAAGCCTTCATGGAAGCGCTCGAAGGGCTGCAACCGGGACGACCTGCAGCGGTTTCCCTTGCCAATGCATTCATCAAACTGGACGAGCTCGACATGGCGCTTGCCACCTACGAACGAGCGGAAAAACTCGGCACCGTAGGGTTCGACTACGAACTTGCCAATTTGCAGGGCATGCGAGGCGACTTCGAAGGCATGGTCAACGCCTACATGGCCCTGTTGAGCACCAAACCCAATTACCTGCGCACGGTCCAAAACAGCCTCAACCGCAACCTGCGACTGACCACCATTGAGGACAACCGTGAGCTGGTTCGCGTGGCCTTGCTCCGGGCGGTTCAGACCTATCCGGACAACGTGGTGTTTCCGGAGTTGTTGGTTTGGCATTTCAACCAAATCCGAGATTTCGCCTCCTCCGTCATCCACGCGAAGGCGTTGGATTTGCGCTTGCAAGAACAGGGCGTACGCTTGATGGAATTGGGCAACACCGCGCAAGCCAACGGAGACCTCGAAACCGCCCTGGAGTGCTACCGTTACGTCGCGGCCAAAGGTCCCGACAATCCCTACTTTTTCACAGCGCGAAACGAAGTGCTCCAGGTGCGCTTCGAAGAGCTGACCTCGCAGGTGCCCTCAGACCCTTTGGCCATGGCTGAGCTTGCGGAAGACTACGCTGCAAGCTTGAGGGACCTGGGCGTGCGGTCCGAGACGGCGATGATGGTCAAGGACCGCGCCTACCTGCTTGCCTTCCACCTCCAACGGGCTGAAGAAGGGGTGCAGGCCCTGGAAACCCTTTTGGCGGAGCAAGACCTCAACGAACGGGTTGCCGCGGCGTGCAAGCTGACCTTGGGAGACATCTACGTGTTCGAAGGGCTGATTTGGGACGCCTCGTTGTTGTTCTCCCAGATTGTGCTCGATTTCAAAGACGACCCGCTGGGGCATGAGGCCAAATTCCGCAACGCCCGCGTCAGTTACTACGGCGGCGACTTCAACTGGGCCCAAAGCCAACTCGACGCCCTCAAAGCGTCCACCTCCAAACTCATCTCCAACGACGCCATTGAGCTCAGCTTGCTGATCACCGACAACTTCAATTTGGACACGTTGACCCTGCCCATGGAGATGTACGCACGGGCAGACCTGTTGCGCATGCAACGGAAATACGACCTCGCCAAGACCACCCTCGACTCGCTGACAGCAGAGTTTCCTGGCCATGCATTGGAAGACGAAATGTTGATGATGTCGGCCGACATGTTCCTTCAACAGGGCCGCCTCGACACCGCCATGGCGCTGTATCGCGAAGTCGTGGAATTGCATTTCGACGACATCACCGGGGACGACGCACTTTGGATGCTGGCAGACCTGACTCACCATCGTCTTATGGATCCAAGGGAGGCCCAAGCGCTCTATGAAAAACTTTTGTTTGAATTTCCCGGCTCCCTCTATGCTGTAGAAGCACGAAAGCGCTTCCGGACACTTCGAGGAGACGAACTCGAGTGAGCCGCCTCTGTCCACTGACCCTCAATCCAACCTCATGGTTCTCTACAACGTCACCGTAAGCGTCACCGAAGAATGCGCCAACGATTGGGTCAAATACATGATGGAAGAACACATCCCAGACGTGTTGGCCACCGGACATTTCCGCGACTTCAGACTGTGCCACGTCCAAGGCGAAGCGGAAGGCGGGATCACGTTTGCCGTTCAGTACATGGCACGTGATGCCGACGCTTTTGAAACGTACCAACGAGATTGTGCACCAGCTCTTCAAGCCGAACACCAAGCCAAATGGGGCAGCAAGGCCGTGGCCTTTCGCACCCTGCTCCCCCTGATTGCAGAAGGGCACCCCACGGCCGACATTGATCCACAACAAAACTGAGTCGGGACCGACTTCGTGAGCCATGCGCGTTCGTGCCAAAAAACACCTCGGTCAACATTTCCTCAAGGACCTTGACGCCGCCAGACGCATCGCCGAAGGCATCACCAAACACAAGGGTTGCACAGATGTATTGGAAGTCGGCCCGGGAACTGGTGCACTGACCAGGCCCTTGCTGAATCGCGGTGACCTCGACGTTCGCGCCGTGGAACTCGACGACGAGTCGGTGCTCTACCTCACAACGCAGGGCGTGCTTGAGGAGGAGAAAGTGTTTGGGGTGGACCTGTTGAAATGGGACCCCGATGAAGCGTTTCCAGATGGCGCGCCGTTCATTGTGGCAGGCAATTTCCCCTACAACATCAGCTCGCAGATCTTGTTCCGCGTTCTGGATTGGAGAGACCGTGTGCCAGAGTGCGTCGGCATGTTCCAAAAAGAGGTGGCCGAACGCGTGGCAGAAGGCCCTGGGTCCAAAACATACGGGATCCTCAGCGTGTTGCTGCAGACGTACTACGACATCGAATACCTGTTCACGGTCCACGAACAAGCTTTTGACCCTCCTCCCAAGGTGAAAAGCGGTGTCATTCGGTTGGTTCGAAACGACGTGACCGACTTGCCACACGGCATCTCGTTCGCCCACCTTCGGCGGGTGGTGAAAGCCGCGTTCAGTCAGCGGCGGAAGACGCTTCGGAACAGCGTCAAAAGTGGCGGGTATGACGTTGCGAAGATCCCTGAACGGTTCCTGGGGCAGCGCGCAGAGCAGCTGAGCGTGGCGGAATTCCACGAACTGGCCGCCGCCCTGATGGACTGAGGGCGAAGTGCCTACCTTTGGTTCAAAGGCACTTGAAATGAGCAAGGCCCAGACATTTGGCGAATTCATCATGGACCGACAGGCGGACTTTCCGTTTGTGTCAGGTCAACTCACGCGGCTCCTCACCGACATCGGGGTGGCGGCCAAAATCGTGAACCAACAGGTCAACCGCGCAGGCTTGACCTCCATTCTCGGGGCGTCCGGGAACACCAACATCCAAGACGAGCAGCAGCAGAAACTCGACGTCTTTGCAGACGACACATTCATGCGCATCCTGTCTTCAGGGAAGAGCGTGTGCGGCATTGGATCCGAAGAGCGGGAAGATTTTGTGCTGTGCGGGGAACACGGCGAGGGCCGCACCGGCAAGTACATTGTGCTGATCGATCCGCTAGATGGGTCGTCCAACATTGACGTCAACGTCAGCATCGGCACCATTTTCAGCATTGTGAGGCGCGTTACCCCCATGGGCGAGTCCCTCACCGAGGCGGACTTTCTCCAGCCAGGAACAGCCCAAATCGCCGCCGGCTACGTCCTCTACGGTTCGAGCACGATGCTGGTCTACACCACCGGCACAGGCGTCAACGGATTCACCCTCGACCCCGCGGTCGGGGAGTTCTTCTTGTCCCACCCCTCGATGACGTTTCCAGAACGCGGCACCACATACAGCATCAACGACGCCGTCAAGGCCAATAGCAGCCGCGCCACCCAAACCTTCATAGACGGTTGCCGCGAAGCGGTCGACGCAGGGTTCCGAGGCCGTTACATTGGATCGCTCGTAGCCGACTTCCACCGCAACCTCATTCACGGCGGCATCTACCTGTACCCTTCCACCACCGACAAGGCCCACGGCAAGCTCAGGCTGCTCTATGAATGCTCGCCCCTGGCGTGGATTGCCGAGCAGGCCGGCGGCAAGGCGGTGGACGAATGCGGGCGCATCTTGGATAAGGTGCCCGCGTCGCTCCACGAGCGCACCCCGTACTACGTTGGAACACGGCACCTTGTCGAAGCGCTTGAAGCGTGTCGACTCGCCCCCGTGGACGCCTTCACCACGAAAGCACCTCCGACTGTCCCAGACGCTCACGCCGTCCCCTAACTTTGCCGCTTCATGCGGCCCACGGACCTCCTTCAGTTCTACGTGCGTGACCCCAGAAACGGGGCATTGCGTGGTGCCGTGTCTCAGCGCGGGGCGAAAGTGGAGATGCACGGGGCAGTGGGGTCGGCCATTCCCTTGAGCGTTGCGGGTTTCCTAAGCCATGAAGACGAGCAGACAAACCCGAGGCACCACTTGTTTGTGCTGGATGACAAGGAGCAGGCAGCGTACTTCATGAACGACCTGCAGTCCGTGCTGGACGACACCAGGCCTGTGCTGTTTTACCCCCGTTCCGCCCGGGTGCCTTACACCGAGGAGGAGACCGTCGAGAACGCCAACGTGGCAATGCGGGCGGAGGTGTTGAACGAAATCAACGGCGGCCGTGACGGATTGTGCATTGTCACCTTCCCCGAGGCGCTGGCCGAGCAAGTCATCACCCGAAAGGAACTGAGCGACCAAACCTTCACCATTTCCATCGGCGAATCCTACACAATGGACTTCCTGGACGAGGTGCTCTTGGCGTACGAATTTGAGAAGGTTGATTTCGTCTACGAGCCTGGACAGTACAGCATGCGCGGAGGCATCGTCGACATCTTCTCGTACAGCTTTGACCACCCCTATCGCCTTGAATTCTTCGGCGACGAGGTGGATTCGATCCGGAAGTTTGAGCCAACCTCCCAGCTGAGCGTGGCCAAGATGACACGCGCCACAGTCGTTCCCAACGTGGGCAATTCCCGGCTGCACGACGCCCACGAACCCTTCTTCAGTTTCCTGCCTTCGGATGCCGTCATCTGGATGGCCGACGCCAAGCGGTGTGAAGCCGGACTCGACAAGGCCATGGAGCGAGCTCGTTCTCACTATGACCGATTGAGTGGCGAAGTGAAGCGAACTCCCCCGGAGGAGTTGTTCCTCGAAGGCGAAGCGCTGGAGGGCCTTCTCGAGCCGTTCAGCGTTGTGGAATTTGGCGGTGGCACGACGTGGGCGAATCGGATGATCTTGAAGTACGGGATGTCCGCTCAACCCGCGTTCAACAAGCAGTTTGATCTCATTGCGTCAAACCTGCGATCCAACCACAAAAACGGCTACGTCAACGTCGTGGTCAGCGGACAAGCCACGCAACTCGAACGATTGCACGACGTCTTCCACGACCGCCTCGAAGAGGGCGAAGAGCCCGTGCCGTACAAGCCCATTCCGATGGAGCTCAGCGAGGGCTTTGTGGACAAGGAGCTCAAGATTTTGGTCTACACCGACCACCAGCTCTTTGAACGCTACCATCGATTCAGGTTGAAGGAAGGCTTCCGCAAAAACAAAGAAGCCCTGACGATCAAGGAATTGATGGCGCTCGAAGTGGGGGACTTTGTGGTGCACATCGACCACGGCATCGGAGAGTTCAGCGGACTCCACAAGATTGAGGTGAACGGAAAGATGCAGGAGGCCATTCGCCTCACCTACCGCGGCGGCGACGTTCTGTACGTGAGCATCCACAGCCTGCACCGCATCTCCAAATACAGCAGCAAGGAAGGCACCCAGCCCAAAATCAACAAGCTTGGCACCAACACCTGGGCCAAAACCAAGCAAAAGACCAAGGGCCGTGTCAAACAGATTGCTTACGACCTCTTGCAACTCTACGCCAAGCGGAAATCGGCACCCGGGCACGCCTACCCTGAAGATGGCTACCTGCAGCACGCGTTGGAGGCGAGCTTCATGTACGAGGACACTCCTGACCAAAACGCCGCCACCCAAGCCGTGCGTGAAGACATGCTCAAGTCCACGCCCATGGACCGTCTGGTGTGCGGGGATGTGGGGTTTGGGAAAACGGAGATCGCCATTCGGGCGGCCTTCCGCGCGGCCTGCGACGGCAAACAAGTGGCCGTGCTCGTGCCCACGACCATCTTGTCGATGCAGCACTTCAAGAGCTTCAGCAGACGTTTGCGCGAGTTCCCTGTCTCCGTGGAATACATCAACCGTTTCAAGACAGGCAAAGCCTTGACTGAAACCCTAAATCGCGTGGAGTCGGGTGAGGTGGACATTTTGGTGGGCACGCATGCCCTCGTCGGCAAACGCGTGAAGTTCAAAGACCTGGGTCTGCTCGTAATTGATGAGGAGCAGAAGTTTGGGGTGGGCGTCAAGGACAAACTCAAAACCCTCAAGGCCAACGTCGACACCTTGACCCTCACGGCCACACCGATTCCCCGGACGTTGCAATTCTCATTGATGGGCGCGCGCGATCTGAGCATCATCCGCACCCCGCCGCCCAATCGGCACCCCGTCGACACCATCATTTCAGGCTTCAACGAAGAAGTCATCCGGGACGCCGTCGCCTACGAACTCAGTCGCGGAGGGCAGGCGTACTTCGTCCACAACCGCGTGGGCAACATCCAAGAAGTCGCGGGCATGATCCAACGCCTTGTCCCCGACGCGCGAGTCGGCATCGGCCACGGCCAAATGGAAGGCAAAGACCTCGAGGACGTGATGGCGCGGTTCATCGACGGCGCCTTCGACGTGTTGGTGGCGACCACCATCATCGAGAGCGGCATTGACATCTCGAACGCCAACACGATTTTGATCAACGAAGCGCACAAGTTTGGGCTGAGTGACCTGCACCAATTGCGGGGACGGGTCGGGCGCTCCAACCGCAAGGCCTTTTGCTACCTCATGGCACCGCCATTGAGCGCCCTCCCGGCGGAATCGCGGAAACGACTTCAGGCCCTCGAACAATTCTCGGAGCTTGGCTCCGGCATGCAAATCGCCATGCGCGACCTCGACATCCGGGGTGCGGGAGACCTCCTCGGCGCAGAACAGAGTGGGTTCATCAACGATTTGGGCTTCGACATGTACCAACGCATCCTCGCTGAAGCCGTAAAAGAATTGAAGGAGGAGCAATTCAAAGACCTGATGGAATCTGAACAAGCCGAGTCAGGCCAATACGTCGAAGAAACGGTCCTTGAAACGGACCTCAGTCTGCTCATTCCGGACCACTATGTGAGCGACATTCCGGAGCGGATCTCGCTTTACCGGGAACTCGACAACCTCAACAATGCGGACGACCTGCAAGGCTTCCGAAATCGACTGGAAGACCGCTTTGGACCTCTTCCGGATGAAACTGAGGAATTGCTCGGCACGATTCGGTTGCGTTGGGTCGCCCAGTTGCTTGGCATGGAAAAGCTTGTGCTCAAGAGCGGCAAGCTCATCGCCGCGTTTGTGTCTGATGAAGAAAGTGCGTACTTCCAAAGCGCCACGTTTGCGCGTGTCTTAGAATACTTGAAACATCACGCCAAAGACGCCAGCATGTATCAGCGAAACGGCGGTTTGAGGTTGAGAATCGACAAGGTGGAGGCGGTGCTTCAGGCGCTGGCCATCTTCGAGGACATCGCCGGAATGACCGCGGACGAAGCAGCCGAATTCACCAACGCCACAGCAACGCCACTCCCCCAGGTCGCGCCATCGGGAGGGAATTGACTTCTTCGCCTTCAAATCTGTTGGACAGACGTTCCCGAACAGCCCCGACACCAACGTGCAAGCGAACGGCAGCGTGGCTGCCCACAGCCCACTGCGCCCCGGCAACCAGCCTCAATTCCTCTCGGGTTTGGACGACCGTTCCCTGGACCGATTCAGACAGGTTCAACCTGTCCAAATCGTTTCTGACGATGCGGGATTGTTCGATGGAAGCATCCATCCCGAGGAACCAAGCGGCCCCAAGCTTGCGTTCCTGCGCTGGATAAACAAGGGTGCCCAACGACAGCACAGAACCTGACACCACATCGCCTTTCAGTCCTTTCCAGCATGGGTTGTTTCCCTGCAAGGTGCCCACATGTGGCCCCGCCGAAACTTGCCACAACCACTCTGGTGAAAGGGCACGTTCCACTTGCACCACAGCGTGCCCTCCAAGCAACCTGCTGGCATCCACACCCACGCCCCAACCCCTGGAAATGGGATCTTGAGCACGCATTGGCGTCCCCATCAAAAGAAGGAACGCGAGTGCGCTGAGGACCATGTGTGCCGTATGCTTCATGTTAAGCCAATGTAAACAAAACGTTACTCAAATGCAACATCGAATGTGTACGATGTTCACAACCAGAAGGTTACAAACGGCCACAATCCACCCTTCGCAACAAGAAAACCTGCCACCCTAAATTCGCACCCAGCCCTCTCGCGTCATGCCTTTAGCCTCTCCCCACACCCTGCCGTTCGACCGACCTGACGCGTTCTTGGAAGGTCAGGTCATGGTCATTGACAAGCCCCTGACGTGGACCTCATTTGACGTCGTCAACAAGGTGCGCTATGCCCTGCGCGGTTTCACTGGGGTCAAGAAAATCAAAGTGGGTCATGCTGGGACGTTGGATCCCCTGGCCACCGGTGTGCTCGTCGTGTGTTGCGGTCGTGCAACCAAAACCATAGACACACTTCAAGCGCAAGCCAAAGTCTACACCGCCACCATCCGACTCGGCGCACACACCCCGTCGTTGGATGCCGAGACCGACGTGGACCGATGGGCATCAGATCCGGCACTTGTGCACAATCTCTCTCTTGAAGACATCCAAAACGCGACTGCAACCTTGACAGGCCCGTTGGAGCAGCGTCCTCCCATGTTCAGCGCCAAAAAAGTCGATGGGGTCAAGGCATATGACGCGGCGAGAAAGGGCGCAACCATCAAACTCCGCACGTCTTCCGTCACTGTCGACGTCTTCCGGGTCGAAGAGTTGCGATCTCTCGACGTGGAAAGCCATCCTGTGATCGACGTCGACGTGACCATTCACTGCAGCAAAGGGACGTACATCCGTTCGCTCGCTCGGGACTTGGGAGATGCTCTTGGCGTGGGTGGCACATTGACTGCACTGTGCCGGGTCTCCAGCGGAGATTTTCATGTGGACCATGCCTGGACAGTCGATGACCTCGTGGCTCAATTCAACCGCAACAGCGCAACATCCTGAATTGACGGGACTTTCACGTCAAAAACACTTGACTTGAAAGGTGTTTTCAGCTATTTTCGCGCGCCTCCGAAAAGCGCGCTTTTCTCGGCCGATTTGAACCCATCCCACAACCCCTGCATCCATGGCAATGCAACGCATGAAGCTCTCCCAATTCCGGTACGACGTGCCTGAGGAATTGGTGGCACAGTACCCCCTTGACAACCGTGACGACAGCCGATTGATGATCATCAATCGCGAGACTGGCACCTTTGAACACCGCATGTTCAAAGACGTGGTCGACATCTTTGATGAGGGCGATGTCTTCGTGGCCAACAACACCCGCGTCTTCCCAGCGAAGATGTACGGCAACAAGGAAAAGACCGGTGCAGTCATTGAAGTCTTCTTGCTGCGCGAACTCAACCGCGAAAGCTTGCTGTGGGACGTGCTTGTCGATCCGGCGCGGAAAATCCGCATTGGCAACAAACTGTACTTTGGGGAGAACGACGAACTGGTGGCCGAAGTCATCGACAACACCACGTCTCGCGGACGCACCCTGCGTTTTCTCTTCAACGGTACGCATGAAGAATTCATGCAGACAGTGCACAACCTGGGCCAAACGCCGCTCCCGCGCTACATGACGCGCGATGCTGAGCCCGAGGATCGGGACCGCTTCCAAACCATCTACGCTTCTGAAGAAGGTGCCGTGGCCGTTCCCACAGCGGGCCTTCACTTCTCCAAGAATTTGTTGAAGCGCTTGGAAATCAAAGGCATCGACATGGCCTTTTTGACCTTGCACATTGGCCTGGGCACCTTCCGCGAAGTTGAGGTTGAAGATTTGAGCAAACACAAAGTGGACAGCGAAGAATTGACCATCAACGAAGAGTGCACGCGCATCGTCAACCGTGGCATCGAAAACAAAAAGCGCATTGTGGCGGTGGGCACAACTTCGCTCCGCGGACTCGAAACCTCTGTGAGCACAACACAAACCCTGAAGCCATTCAAAGGGTGGACCAACAAGTTCATCTACCCCAAGTTTGAATTTCAGATTGCGGACGCGCTCATCACCAACTTCCACACGCCTCAGAGCACTTTGCTGATGACCACAGCTGCCTTTGCCGGGCACGAACTCACCATGGAAGCATACCAAGAGGCCATCAAAGAGAAGTACAGGTTCTTCGCATACGGAGATGCCTTGATGGTGATTTAACTTCGTCCAAAACAGATCCTCATGAAGTCATTGTTCCTTAGCCTTGCCGGCGCTCTTCTATTGGCCGGCGCCCCTCTGTTCGCCCAAGAACAAGCGATTGGAGAAACCGTTCCAATGCCCAATGCACCAATGATGGGCGTTGACGGCCAACAACACACGCTGACCAGTTTGAGAGGCGACAACGGTTTGTTGGTTGTGTTCTCTTGCAACACCTGCCCTTTTGTGGTGGGCAATGGCACCAAAACAGAAGGTTGGGAGGGTCGCTACAACGGTCTTTCCGAATTGGCTGAATCCCTGAACATTGGGATGGTGCTTGTCAATTCCAACGAAGCCAAGCGCGAAGGCGACGACAGTTTTGTGGCCATGAAGCGTCACGCAACTGAAGCGGGATACACCATGCCCTACGTGATGGACGAAGGATCCAAGCTCGCCAACGCTTGCGGCGCACGAACCACGCCTCACGTGTACCTCTACAACAAGGACATGACCCTTGCCTACCGCGGTTCCATTGACGACAACGTCAATCGCCAAGAGGAGGTTGAAGAGAATTACCTCAGCGTTGCGATGACACGCATGGCAGAAGGCAAGAAAATCAAGACCCAAGAGACGAAAGCCGTGGGCTGCTCCATCAAGCGAGTGATGAAGCCATGACGCCTCCGGACTTGAACGACTTACGCATTGAACCCCTCGACCGTGAGGGGTTTTTTGTGCTCGTTGATTGGGCCAGACAAGAAGTTTGAACCCAGGAATTCGCGCTGCGTTTGGCCACTGAGGGTCACCGCATCGGTCCGTTGTTTGCGAACCATCCAAAAGCTGGAATCGCATTGGTTCAGGCATGTCTGTCTGAAGTCCCTGAAGGCAACGTCGACCTCGACATCCCGATGAGCAACCCACATGCACGCGCCCTGGTGGAACAATTGGGGGGAGAGGCGGTGTTCGAATGCGCACGCATGGTGCACGGCGAAGTGCCCGCATGGCCCCTGAGCGCATCTATGGCATCACCTCCTTTGAACTGGGTTGAACCTCCCTCAAGTCTCAAAGAGGAATGTTGGAGTGTTTCTTGCGCGGGGTTTTGACCGCCTTGTTCTCCAACATTTCATAGGCTTGAATCAGCTTCTCCCGAGTGTCACGTGGATGAATGACTTCGTCAACGTATCCGCGACTTGCGGCGTTGTAAGGATGGGCAAACAGTTCAGCGTATTCCGCCTCCCTTTCCGCCAACTTGGCTGCCGGGTCGTTCGCCGCGGCGATCTCCTTGCGGAAGATGATCTCGGCCGCTCCTTTGGCGCCCATCACCGCAATTTCTGCGGTGGGCCAAGCCAAAACGAGGTCGGCACCGATGTGTCGTGAATTCATGACGTCATACGCGCCGCCATAGGCCTTGCGCGTGATGACCGTGATGCGAGGTACCGTGGCTTCACTGAACGCGTACAGGAGCTTCGCGCCATTGGTGATGATGCCGTTCCACTCCTGGTCCGTACCCGGCAAGAATCCTGGGACGTCTTCGAGCACCACAAGCGGGACGTTGAAGGCGTCACATGTGCGCACGAATCGCGCCGCCTTGGTCGAAGCGTCATTGTCCAACACCCCCGCCAGGAAAGCCGGCTGGTTGGCCACAACCCCGACACTTCTGCCTGCAAGGCGCCCAAAGCCAACCACGATGTTTTCCGCAAAGTCCGGCTGCACTTCCAGGAACGAATTGGCGTCGAGGATCTCGCTGACCGCATCCCGAATGTCGTAAGGTTGTTGCGCGCTCTCCGGCACCAAGCTGTCGAGCTTGGGGCGGGACTCGTCTCCGCCTTGGTAGACCAAACGGGCGGGGTCTTCTTCGCAGTTTTGGGGCAAGAAAGCCAGGACCTTCTTGGCGTGCTCAATGACGAGCGCTTCGTTTGCCGCTGTGAAGTGCGTCACCCCCGACTTGCTCGCGTGCGTGCTTGCGCCTCCGAGTTCCTCGGAGGTCACCTCCTCATGCGTCACCGTCTTGACGACGTTGGGGCCCGTCACAAACATGTATGACGTGCCTTCCGCCATGAAAATGAAATCGGTAAGTGCCGGCGAATACACCGCCCCCCCGGCGCAAGGCCCCAGGATGAGTGACAGCTGAGGCACCACACCACTGGCCTTCACGTTGCGGTGAAAAATGTCCGCGTAGCCGCCGAGGCTGACCACGCCTTCCTGAATGCGGGCTCCGCCACTGTCGTTGAGGCCGATTACAGGTGCGCCGTTTTCGAGCGCCATGTCCATGATCTTGCAAATTTTCTGAGCATGCGCCTCGGCCAACGAGCCTCCAAGCACCGTGAAGTCTTGGGAGAACACGTAGACCAAGCGGCCATTGACCTTGCCGTAACCCGTCACCACACCGTCGCCGAGGAATTTCTGCTTGTCCAGCCCAAAATTCGTCGACCGGTGGGTGACCAATTGGCCCATCTCCTGGAACGTGCCAGGATCCAGGAGGAGCTGAAGGCGTTCGCGGGCAGTCAATTTGCCCTTGCCGTGTTGTGCTTCGATGCGGGCTTCACCACCCCCCTTGAGGGCTTCTGCGCGCATGGCTTCCAAACGTTCCGTGGGATGCTGCATGATGCGAAGCTACGCACCTTCCTGCGGCTTACTGCAGGTTTTTCCTCGCAAGGGTCAAGGGATTGAGCGAGCGCAAATCCAATTTGAACATCCAGCCGTCCCATGGTTGAGCGTCTTCCGAGGCGTTGGCCAGCCACAACGGCACTTGGATTTCAAGCGGACCCAAAGGCAAGGCCACCCCTGCGATTGCATTGAAGTCTTGGGCCAAGCTCGCTCCTCCTGCCAAATCGCGACCGTCGTCCCAAGCGCCAGCGGCACCTGCAAAAACTTCCAGGCCTATGCCATGACGGAACGCCCCTCTCACGGACCAAAGGCCCGTGGGTGCCACCATGTCAAGGGGAAGTCCCCCACGGTCCAAAGCCGCTTGCCTTCCAGTCCAACCGCCATCAACTCCAGGCATGCCACCACCGCGGTTCAACAACAATTGATCTGCCAAGGGGTCGAAATGGGCTCCAGTGCCGGCCAAGGCCGTGCCAAAGTCAGGCAGCCCAATGTTCCGGTCGCTGGACCACCTCCCGGTGTTGAATCGGGGCACCTTGCTAGACACCCTTGACGCCCGCGCGTCAATCGACCAACGGTGGGTTCGGCCCAGGCGCGGCCTTTCGTACTCGGAATGCCACCATGCATCGGCGAACAGGTGCGTCACCTCTGCCGCATTGTACACGATTTCCGGCGGCTCAACCAAAGCAGGCGAAGTCGCCTCTTTGAATCCATATGTCACCACGCGTCCAAACATCAGTGACCCTGTTTGGCTCCACCCTGGTGTCCTTGTAGAGCGTTGATCTCCGCGCAGTTCCATGCGTGAGGCCCTTCTCTGCAAGCGGACCCCTCCAGAATTCGGAACCAAGGTGTAGGACGCATCCACAGGATCCACAAAGCCAAACAAATGAGTGCCTTCGTACTTGACGTATCCCTTCCAGGCCGACACGGGATTCGCATTCAGCATGCGTTCGAGTTCCCATGACGTTCGCGTAAACAATTCGCCATCGTAGTCGCCAATCGTGACGTCTGGACGCTTTTGCATGGCCTCCTCCGCCCTGAATTGAGAGCTGCGAATCCCCACGTGCCAATCTCGCTTTCGCCAATCCAAATTGAGGATGCCGCCAAAATCAATCCCCGTTGAATGTGCGGACAACAAGGGCGTCCACTGATAAGTGAAATCGCGCGGAGGGAGCATCAGGTTGTGAATCACCAATCCTGCCATCGGGCCATTGTGGGCGTTCCACCCCAAGGCCGGCATCCAAAACACTTGGGTTTGCTCAGGGTTTTCTAGCCGCAACAACAACCGCAATTGCAGGGGTTCGACGCCTCCCAGGAGTCGCGTTTGGCGTGAGTTGTTGCGTCGATCGTAGTCCAACGTCACCCGCTCGTGGTCCAGAACCCAACGTTCCACGTTCGCAACTTCGGGGTGTGCCAACGTGACTTTGCTGCCGGGCTGCATCAGCGGAACGTCCAGGACAGCAACAACCGAGTCGCCGAGAAGGCCCGAGACTTTGGCCGAAGAAGCCAGCTCGCCGCGGTTGCGCACCACAAGTCCTTTACGAGTCGAGGCCTTGCGCAGTTCGAGGTCGTTGCGCTTGGTGGTTTGGATCCAACCGTCGAAAAACCAAGAAAGGTCTTCCCCCGTGGACGATTCCATGCAGGCTTGCAAATCAGCTGGGCCTGGGTGACGGTATTTCCACGTGTCGTAGTACAACTGCATGGCCGCATCGAATCGCGCGGTGCCGAGGTGGGATTGCAGCATCGCAAACGCGGCGGCGGTCTTCTTGTAGATGATGGCCCCGTAATTCGTCGAAGTCAGGTCCGTGCTGTGACACTGGATGGGTTGGTCCACACCGAACCTCGCAGGAAAGAGGTAACTCAGCTCATCGATCCACTTGTACTGAAACGACCCAAGGTCGAGCCGCTCGACGAGCCGTTCCCTTCCCTCCAGCATGATGGAAACGTCCTCTTGCTCTCCGTATTTGGTCAGGAGGTACCGTGTTTCGTTGAACGAGTTGATGCCCTCGTCCATCCAAGCGTTGTCTCGCTCGTTGCTGCCCAAAATGCCGTAGAACCAATTGTGTCCGACTTCGTGCACGATGACCGTTTCCAGCCCAAAATCGCTGCCTGACTGGCCGATGACTGTGACATTGGGATACTCCATGCCACCTCCTGCGGAAATGGTTCCGTCCACCGCAGTCACGTGATTGTAAGGATAGTCCCCATTCCAGAGAGAGTAGTAGTATGTGGCATCATGGAGGTACTCCGGTGCTCTTTGCCACAGCTCCGCTTGTTCCGGCGTGAACATCGCCCAGGTTGTGACCTTCTTGCCGTTGCCCGGAAGGGCCACTTCACCCCTCAGCACCTTGAATCGCTTGTCGGCAAACCAAGCAAAGTCATGGACCCGATTTTGACGAAGGTGCAGGGTCTTGGTTTGGGTTGAAGATGCCGGAAACCCCCAAGACTCTTCGACATCCTCCCAACCCTTGGCCTCCACCCAAGCTTCGGTTTCTTCAACCAATCGGTCCAAACGCGCCAGCTCAAGCGCGTTGTCTTCGGAGTCCTTCACGTAATCTCCCGTGGCGCCCACCGTGTAATTCGAGGGCAACGTGATGCGAACGTCGAACGTGCCGTATTCCGAGTAAAACTCTCCCTGACTCAAATAAGGCATCGGGTGCCATCCCTCCTCGTCATAGACGGCGGGTTTGGGATACCATTGGGTGATTTGGTACGATTCTCCAACGTGGCCGAGCCGTGAGATGCTTCCATTGGGAATGTCGACGCGAAAGGGCGTGCTGATTTCAAAGGCCTTTCCAGGAAGAAGGGGCTTGGGCAACATCACCTTGGCGATGTCAATGTGTTCCTCGTCGTAGCTCCACTCCAACGGTCTGCCCATCGAGGTGAAGGCCAAAGAGTCGATCCCGCCCATGTCTCTGCTCATTGCATAAAACATGAACATGTCCCCGTCGCGGTAGTGCTGTTTGGCCATGGCCGTCTTGCCATTGCGGTAGGCATTGGGCCAAAGGTGCATCCACACAAAGTCAAGAGTGTCCGGGCTGTTGTTATGGTAAATCAACTGAATGTCGCCGTGGAGGCGATGCGCCGTGTCGTCGAGGGTGACGCGAATGTCTGAGTCCACGCGTTGTTGCCAGTTTTGGGCCTGAGCCACAAAGGCCGAGCCCATTGCCAAAAACGCCAAAAGCCAGATGACAGACCGTTGTGTTGAAACCATGCCCGAAAGTTAGGTGGCGTGCTGCGTTGCCTGCATAGGACTTGGTAACTTTGGGGTTCCATGCATCGAACGCACACTTGCGGAGAACTCCGCCTTGACCACGCAGGCACCCACGTCACGCTCAGCGGATGGGTGCAGCGAACCCGCGACCTTGGCGGGATGACGTTTGTGGACCTTCGGGACCGCTACGGACTGACCCAACTCGCCTTCAATATGGACTCCAACGCGGAGCTCTGCACGCAGGCCCGCAAACTCGGCCGCGAGTTTGTGATCAAGGTGGAAGGCGCCGTGCGGGAACGCGAGTCGAAGAACAACCGCGTGCCGACGGGCGACATCGAAATCGACGTGACGCGCCTTGAGGTGCTCAACGCCGCGAAGACGCCCCCGTTCACGATCGAGGACGAGACGGACGGTGGGGACGATTTGCGGATGCAGTACCGGTATTTGGACTTGCGCCGCAAGCCCGTCCAAAACAACCTCTTCCTGCGTCACCGCGTGGGCATCGAAACCAGGAAATACCTCGACAGCGTGGGCTTCATCGACGTCGAGACGCCGTACCTCATCAAGTCCACGCCGGAAGGCGCCCGCGACTTTGTGGTGCCCAGCCGCATGAACCCCGGCCAGTTCTACGCCCTGCCGCAGAGTCCACAGACGTTCAAGCAGCTGCTCATGGTCAGCGGGTTCGACCGCTACTACCAAATCGTGAAATGCTTCCGCGACGAAGACCTTCGCGCCGACCGCCAGCCGGAATTCACCCAAATCGACTGCGAGATGGCCTTCGTGGAACAGGAAGACATCCTGAACACATTTGAAGGCATGGTGCGCCACCTGTTCAAGGTGGTCCTCGACGTGGAGGTGGAGGAATTCCCCCGCATGGACTACGACGAGGCGATGCGCCGCTACGGCAGCGACAAGCCGGACGTGCGATTCGACATGGAGTTTGTGGACCTCGCGCCCGTCGCGCAAGGCAAGGGTTTTGGCGTGTTCGACTCGGCAGAAGCCGTGCTCGGCATCGTGGCCCCCGGCTGCGCGTCCTACACGCGAAAGCAACTCGACAAGCTGACGGACTGGGTCAAGCGGCCCCAAATCGGCGCCAAAGGCCTCGTCTACTGCAAAGTCAACGAAGACGGCACGTTCAAGTCGAGCGTCGACAAGTTCTTCAGCCCCGAGGACCAAGCGGCCTGGGCGTCACACTCCGGCGCCAAAGCGGGCGACTTGATCCTCATGCTCAGCGGCGACCTCGACAAAGTGCGCAAGCAGCTCTGCGAACTCCGCCTGCACATGGGTGCCGAGCTTGGCCTCCGCGACCCCAAAGTCTTCAATCCGCTTTGGGTCGTCGACTTCCCGCTCCTCGAATGGGACGAAGACACCAAGCGTTACCACGCCATGCACCACCCGTTCACGTCGCCCAAGCCGGAGCAGATGGACATCCTCGAGTCGGATCCCGGTGCGGTCAAGGCCAACGCCTACGACATGGTTATCAACGGCGTGGAAATTGGCGGAGGGTCCATCCGGATCCACGACAAGGACATCCAGGCGCGCATGTTTGACCTGCTCGGCTTCAGCCCCGAGGAGGCGCAGGCGCAGTTTGGGTTCTTGATGGATGCGTTTCAATACGGCGCGCCGCCGCACGGTGGGTTGGCCCTCGGGTTCGACCGCTTGTGCAGCTTGTTTGGCGGCAGCGACAGCATCCGCGATTTCATCGCCTTCCCCAAGAACAACAGCGGCCGTGACGTCATGATCGACGCGCCTTCGCCCATCCACGACGAACAATACGACGAGCTTTTCCTGCGCTCCACGGCACCGGACGAGAACACCGACGCGTGAGCCGTGTTGACTGACCAACCCTGAAATTCCACAACGATGTACCCTCCCGAAATGGTAGCCCCCATGAAAGCGGACCTCACCGAGGCCGGTTTCTCAGAATTGATCACCGAAGCTGACGTTGACACGGCCCTCGCCAAAGAAGGCACCACGCTCGTGGTCCTCAACAGCGTCTGCGGTTGTGCCGCCGGCTCGATGCGCCCTGGCGTCAAGCTCGCCGTGAAGCACAGCAAGGTGCCCACAAACCTGACGACGGCGTTTGCTGGCGTCGACCGTGAAGCGGTCGATCGCGCCCGCAAATTCATGCTCCCCTACCCTCCATCTTCACCCTGCGTGGCGTTGTTCAAGGACGGCCGTTTGGCGGCCATGGTGGAGCGGCACCACATCGAAGGCCGAACCGCCGAGATGATCGCCGATCACCTCAAGATGGCGTTCGACGAATTCTGCTGAGATTCGCAGCATGGCACGCGTCCTGACAGGCATCCAAAGCACCGGCACCCCGCACCTCGGAAACATCTTGGGGGCGATCAAGCCGGCGATTGAATTGGCGAACGAAGGCTCCAACGAGAGCTTCCTGTTCATCGCGGACCTGCACTCATTGACGCAAATCAAGGACGGCACCACCCTGCGCGAGAATACCTACGCGGTGGCGGCGACGTGGATGGCGTTTGGCCTGGACACAGAGCGGACGGTGTTCTACCGCCAAAGCGACGTGCCTGAATGCACCGAGCTTGCCTGGTACCTGCAGTGCTACTTCCCCTTCTCGCGTATGACCTTGGCGCACAGCTTCAAGGACAAGCAAGACCGCCTCGGCGACGTGAACGCCGGGCTCTTCGCCTACCCCATGCTGATGGCGGCGGACATTTTGCTCTACGACGCGGACCTCGTGCCGGTGGGCAAAGACCAAATGCAACACCTCGAAATGACCCGCGACGTCGCGAGCCGTTTCAACCACGCCATGGGCGAGACGTTTGTGTTGCCGGAAGCCATGACCCGGGAAGCCACGATGTACGTGCCTGGCTTGGACGGCGGCAAAATGTCCAAGTCACGGGACAACACCCTCAACATCTTTGACGACCCCAAGGCGCTGAAAAAGCGCATCAACAAGGAAATCGTCACGGACGCCACGCCCCTGGAAGATCCCAAGGACCCCGAAGCCAACATCACCCACAGCCTTTACCGCCTTGTGGCGAGCGAGGCACAGGCCGACGAGATGGCGAAGCAACTGCAAGCCGGAGGGTACGGTTGGGGCCACGCAAAAAAGGCCTTGCTTGAAGCCCTCGTGGACGGCTTCGCCGACGAGCGCGCACGCTTTCACGAGCTCATGGCCGACAAGCGTGAGATCGACGAGGCGCTTGCCAAAGGGGCTGAAAAGGCCCGTGCCGTTGCGGCCGATGTGTTGGCCCGCGTTCGCGAGCGCGCTGGTTACTGATTCGCCGTCAATTCCTGGGCGAAGGGCTGTCGAGCACTTCGGCTCCGTACTTCGTTTGGAACTTCCGGTAGAGCTGACGCTGGCGGTTGTCGAGGTCGATTTGGCGTCCCTCGATCCACGCGTAGGTCAGACTGTTGGTGCGCATGTCCAACGCATCTCCTTCTGACAAAAACATGGTGGCCACCTTTCCTTTCTCAATCGTCCCCACTTGGTCGTCGATGCCGAGGATTCGTGCTGGGTTGCGTGTCAACGATTGGATGGCTTGCTCTTCCGTGAGGCCGTAGGCACGGGCCGTGCCGGCGTAGAAGGGCAAGTTGCGGGAATTCATCTCGGTCATGCGTTTGTCGACTTGGAGCGCGACGGTGAGGCCTTCGTCCATCAGCAACTTGGGAAGTTTGAAGGGGAGGTCGACGTCGTCGTCCGCAAAGCGAGGCAGACTGTGCACGCTCTGAAGCATGACCGCCACGTCATTTTCACGAAGGAGGTCTGCCACGAGGTAAGCGTCATAGCCGCCCACAATGGCCATGCGCTCGATGCCGAGGTCGCGCTTGAAGTGCACCGCCTCGGTGATGGCGCGGGCGTCGTTGGTGTGGACGTACAGACAAAGCGATCCGTCAAAGAGTCCGCGCATGCCCTCGTGCCTCACATCGGTCACGGAGCCACGCGGTGCAGCGGCATAGGCTTGTGCCTCGCCAAAGAACCGATCAATCTCGTGCTTTTGTTGATCGTACGTCTTGCGTCGTTGGATGTCGATTTTGCCATCGCTGCGGTGGCGGTGGTGGGTCGAAGGCCAATTGAGGTGGATGCCGTCGACCATGGCGATCGCCGCGTCTTCCCAGTTCCATCCGTCGAAATGAACGACTCCACTGGAACCAGAGACCACGCCGCCGCGGGGTGTGACTTGGCCCATCAACACGCCGTTGGTCCGAACAGTGGGAGTGATTTCACTGTCGGTGTTGAACGCGATGACCGACCGAACATTGGGCCGGAATGTGCCCACTTCGTACTGGTCTTGAGTCGCGCGCACGGCTCCGATTTCCTGGAGGCCCAGCGTGGTGTTGGTCACAATGAAGCCCGGGTAGAGGTGTTGGCCGGTGGCGTCTACGATGTCGTCGTACTTCTGGCGGTTGACCTGAAAGCTCCGTCCCACGTAGTCGATTTCACCGTTGCGAAAGCCCACGGCACAGTCTTCAAGGACGTCACCAGTGCCCAAGTGGGCCGTGGCGCCGAGGATGAGGATGGAGCGCGACTGGTCTGGGCCAGGCGAGGGCTGAGCCCACGCGGTCAAGGTCACAACGCTGAACAACGCAGCCGTGCAGGCCGATTGGAGAAGGTGCTTAGCGGTTTTCATCGGTCAGGGTGTCGCAGTGGTAATGAGATTGGATGCGCTCAGAAGGGCGCTTCAATGCGCCGGAGCCCTCGGATTGTCCGGCGTTGTACATCTTGGCGGTCAGGCGCGCACGTTCGGTGCGCATGGCCTCTCGAAGGGCGAGGTCTCGGGCGGCGTCAAAGCAACGAACACCCTCCACGAAGGTCTGTTCTGCCTTGGCGTTGATGCTCAAAGGGTGGTCAGACCAAACGACCACGTCGGCATCTTTGCCGGGCTTGAGGGAGCCGGTCTTGTGGTCGATGTGCAGGAGTTTGGCCGGGTTGAGGGTCACAAATTTCAAGGCATCCTCCTCAGGCACACGGCCGTATTTGTAAGCCTTGGCCGCTTCCTGGTTCAGGCGGCGCGCCATCTCGGCGTCATCCGAGTTGAATGCCGTCACCACACCTTGGTTGTGGAGCACCGCCCCGTTGTAAGGGATGGCGTCTTTCACCTCGTACTTGTACGCCCACCAGTCGCTGAAGCTGGAGCCTCCGGCGCCATGCTCGGCCATTTTGTCGGCCACCTTGTACCCTTCGAGAATGTGGGTGAAGGTGTTCAGCCGGAAGCCAAGCGAATCGGCCACGTGCATGAGCATGTTGATCTCGTCTTGGCGGTAACTGTGGCAGGTCACGAAGCGCTCTTCGTTGAGGATTTGCAGCAGCGTTTCCAACTCCAAATCCACGCGCGGTGCCACAGGCCCACGTCCTTCACGAATGTCCTTGCGCTTGGCGGTGCGAAGGGCGGCACGGTGCTCGATTTGGGCCAGACCGTACTCACGGGCCCGAATGAAGTGGTCGTAGTACACCTGCTCCACGCCCATCCGCGTTTGCGGGAAGCGCGAGCGGTAACCGTCGCCCCAGTTGCTTTGCTTCACGTTCTCGCCTAACGCGAATTTGATGAACGGCACGGCTTCTTCGTACAGGAGATCCTGCGGCTCGGCGCCCCACCGGAATTTGATGATGGCACTTTGGCCGCCAATGGGGTTGGCGGAGCCGTGGAGGATTTGGGCGCACGTCACGCCGCCTGAAAGCTGGCGGTACATGTTCACGTCCTCGCTATCTACAGCGTGCCCAATCCAAACCTCGGCGCTGCTGGCCTGCGTGCCCTCGTTCACGCCGCGGTCCACGGCGATGTGCGTGTGTTCGTCGATGACGCCAGGAGTGACGTGCTTGCCGCGACCGTCGATTTCCAGAGGCGTCACCCCTTCTGGAAGCAGTCCCTTGGGGTTGAGGTTTGGGCTCACGGCCAGAAGGGCTCCGTCGTGGAACAGCACATCTGCATTCTCAAGGATGCCCTCTTCCTCGCACGTCCAAACCGTGGCATTCCGAATCCACACGGTCTCTTCCGTCAGGCGCTCGGGCAAGCCGTATGCCGTGAACGGATAAACGACGCCTGACAGGTCCATTCCTGCGCTCGCATCCGAAGTCTCATTTTGAGCTTGGTCGTCGGCGACATCATCATTCGACCCAGGGCTTGCCGATGCAGGTTCCTGAGCGACTTCCTCGGAGTCGGAAGACTCGTCGTTGCGAATGGCCGACCAGTCGGTCCACGCTCCGGACGCGGTTTGGCCTGAACCTTCCCAAATCCGACTCTCCATCCACACGTTGCCCGTCAAGCGGATGGGACCATCTTCAGTAGACAACCTGAACACCACACTCCGGTTGTCGAGGGTCAAAGGGACCTTCACCTCGGTCGAATCGTTCACACTCCAGGTGGCCTTCCACTTGCCGGGTTCTCCCTCTACTGTCACCACATAGACACTGTCGTCCACGTTGATGTTGTAACTGCCAGAAAGGTCCAACGGATGCCGATCTCTCATGGGTGTGGCT
The DNA here is from genome assembly GCA_042088625.1 of Flavobacteriales bacterium. Lineage (GTDB taxonomy): Bacteria > Bacteroidota > Bacteroidia > Flavobacteriales_D > Sanyastnellaceae > UBA11663. Next base: position 15,695 of record JBELLK010000015.1, on the reverse strand, counting down.
TTGCCTCTGACATAGTGCTCAACAAGGTGGGTCGAGGTCTCAAACAATGGACCATCCGTCACCAACACGTTGGCCAAACGACCTTCACGAAGGCTTCCCAATTCATCCTCCAGCCCCAACCAACTCGCGGGATTTGAGGTCAGGGCACGCAACGCCTCCTCTTCCGGCAAGCCTGATGCCACGGCCTTGCGAACGCCATCCAAGAAGGCCCCAGGGTCCTTCAAGCCATGGGCGGTGAAGGCAATGGGGACGCCCGCTTCATGCAACCGAGCAGCGTTCGAGGGGGCCAATTCCCAATGTTTCAGCTCATCCAGGCCAATCATCCGTGCCAAATGAGGATCCGCCACGTCATAGCCCTTGGGGAAGTTCACGGGCACGGCCATGCGGTGGCCCGTTTCTGCGACAGCCTCAGCGCGTCTGTACCCATCTCCGTTGCCAAGCATGATGGCACGTTCGATGCCAAATTCCTTCAACACCGCATCCGCTCGGAGCACATCCTTCCATCCCCCAGCCGAAAAGACGCGCGGCAAATCGTCTGCAGCCACGAATGCCTCCAAGGACAAGTTGGTGCCACCGGCAGCGCCCTGCCTTGCAGCTTGGGCATACCACGCCGCGTCCAGGTGCGTTTGGCGCAACAACGCTGTCGCCCCCATCAACGAGCTGGGATAGTTCTGAGAGGAAGACCCTTTCCGAAAGCTCATGTGAAACGACGCTGAGGGGGACAAAAGAGCTTCGCGAGGATCGTCAAGCGGAAGCACCACCGCACCCGTGCCTCGAACCACACCATCTTGAACGTGGGTGAGGACTGCGCCGAATCCCGCCTCTCGCATGGATTTGGCGGTCACGGCAGAGGGGTCAAACACCGCCGCGGCAGACGTCTCGGGGCGCACAGCTTCGTTCCAGCCGTAGGCCCCCTTTTTGTCACTCAAATCTTGGGGTGTACGCGACCAACCGGCACTTTGGACCTCTGGCGTCCCAAATGCGCTGTGCACGTCGATGAAGGAAGGATAGACATGGAGTCCCGTCATGTCAAGGGTCATGGACGGACCATCAAAACGGGTGGTTGCCGAAGGGCCGACCGCAACAATGCGCCCGCGGTGCAAGACGACGGTGCCATCTTCCAACGTTGTGCTGGCGTCCAGATGCACGGTGGCATGCTCGAGGACTGTGGCCACAAGGGCCTTGTCGTGGGTGCCATTGACGGGGAATGTGGGGTCCGAAGTTTGGGCACTCAAAGAAGTTGCAGTGAGTGCCAAAACCCAAGCCAAACTGGCCGTCGACATCGTGGGATGAATTCGCATCAGAGAGGTTTCAATTCAACAAAGGCCCCATGTGCGCAAATTGCGTCCCCGTGAGGCCGCCTCAAGGTACATCGGAAGGCCGGGGCATCCCATGGCCGGGTGTACCTTTGTGCCTCATGGAACAACCCCGCATTCCCACGAGCGTTTACGCTGAAATGACCCCCAACCCAGCGGTCATGAAATTCGTCGCAGACCGAGCGTTAACCCCAGGCACCGAGCAATTGGAATTTCGCTCGAAAAGCGAAGCGATGTTGTGCAGTCCACTGGCCACCGAGCTGTTCAACTTCCCATTTGTCACCAACGTGTTCATCAGTGGCGCCATGGTGAGCGTCACCAAAGACGAAAGCTTGGGCTGGGAGATGATTGTCCAACAACTGCGCGAATACATCCGGGAGTGGCTCATGGACCATGCCCATGCGGTCGATGCGTCCAAATTGGAAGAGGCCATCCCGCAGCTCGGTGCGCCTTCTCCCGACGCCCCGGCGCCATCCTTGCAAGGCCTCGCGCCAGAATCCGTGAAGTTCATCGCCGAAGAAGAGATCGTTCCTTCGGAGCACGACGAGACCATCAAGCAACTCCTCGAAGAATTCGTGCGCCCCGCAGTTGAGCAAGATGGCGGAGCCATTGATTTCAAAGCCTTCAAGGAGGGCACGGTTTACGTGCATCTGCGCGGCGCCTGCTCCGGCTGTCCTTCGAGCACCCAAACCCTGAAAGGAGGGATTGAACAGCTCTTGAAATCCAAGATCGACGACGTCAAAGAAGTGGTCGCACTCGGCGTATGATCAGCCCTGTTCGGTGCGTTTCAGAGCGTCGATTTCACCTCTGAGCGCATCCATGGCGCTGCGCAAACTCGCCGCAGAAGCGGGCTGGCCATCCAGTGCAGAAGGCAATTCAAAACTCAAGTAAGCCGCCGCTCGCCAAACCTCGACAACGTCATCACCGGCGACAGCGTAAGGCGCAAACGCAGGGTTGTCGCTGTGGAGCACCAAGCGACTGCCGCCTGGCAAGTCGTTTTCGATGCGCTTGAATACGACGCCATCGTTTTTGGTGACCACAATGTGAGGACGCAACCCACCCACACTCATCCAATCGTCGACATACTGACACAAGATGTAGCTTCCTGAAGGGATGGGCAGCATGCTGTCCCCTTCAATTTGGAACATCCTGTACGTGCGGTCTGGCGCCAATTCCTTCAATGGAAGTCCAAACGTGGGCAACTGCGACACCCACTCCGGGTCCCCATATCCGTGGGCATAACCCGCTGCGGCTTTGACGGGCACCACGACAACACGCTCGTTGTCTTGTTCAGGATCCACAGAAACCGTCAAAACCCTCAGCCCGTCGCCTTTGGCGCGTTCGGCGCTCCATTCTGCATCGCTTCCACGAACGAGCGCATCCACGGTGATGTTGAAACAAGCAGCGATGTTGATGAGCACGGACAACTTGGGCTCCGACCGGCCCTCCTCGTAGGCACCAAGGGTCGGCCTTGTCAATCCCAAACGGTCGGCCAACGCTTGCTGCGTCCAGCCCCGTGACTTGCGGAGGGCCTTCAGATTTTCAGGCAGTTTGCTTTGCATGTCGCCCAAGATATGAGCAATGCTCGAAAGATGAGCAAAGATGAAATTCGTCGACAACCCAGCCCCATTTGTCGATATATAATGATTATATATTATATTTATGTTCGATTACAACGAAAGACCTTCCCCATGCGCTGGACAACAACGCTTCTCGGACTGCTGATTGCCCCTTTGTTCTACGGACAACAACTCTGTGGGCCTTTGGCTTTGAATGAACTCGCCGCCAACCATGGCTCACAACCTTGCACCCACCTCGTATGCCAAGGACTGAAAGGCTCTGGACAAACCGTACACACTTCGGTCCCCACCCCCAATTGGTACATGGACTCACCTGGCATGCGCAGCGCCATTGTGTCCCTCGAATTTGACGAAACCTTTCCAGCTGAGGCGATGCCTGCGGTCAACATGGCGGCCGACATTTGGGCCCAATCGCTGGAGACTGTAGTGCCGATCACCATTTTGGCCAAATGGGATTCCCTTGCGCCCAATGTGCTTGCCCAGTCTTCGCCTTCAGAAGTGTTGAACGGATTTGACGGTGCGCCTTCCGACGACCGTCAGTACGCTGTGGCCCTCGCCAACCAGTTTGCAGGGACCGATTTGAGGCCGGGCGAACACGACATGGTGGTCACGTTTGGGGAAGACCTGCCATGGTACTTGGGCTTGGATGGCAATGTGTCCGACGACACCTACGACATGGTCACTGTGGCGTTGCACGAGATCGCGCACGGCCTTGGGTTTTTAGGCAGTGCGAATTTCAATGGGACGTCTGGCTTCTTGGGGTTTCAAGGCCTCCCTTTCATCTATGATGAATTTGTAGAGAACAACAACCAAGAGTCAGTGCTTGACGAAATCAGCGGGACCTCTGGATTGGCGGCATTCCTGACGAGCGACTTGCTTTATTGGAACGGCGCCTTTGGTGTGGAAGCCTCTGAAATCGGTCGTCCTCGCTTGCACGCTCCAAACCCCTGGGAATCTGGTGCAAGTTTCTCACACCTCAGGGATCTTTCTTACCCCGCAGGAGACGAGCATTCGTTGATGACTCCGTTCTTGAACGCCGGAGAAAGCATCCACAGCCCTGGGTCCGTCGCATTGGGCATGATGCGGGACATGGGTTGGGAATTGCCTCCCGTGTTGTGTTCCATCCTGGACGTGACGGTGGCAACCCAAACGTCGTGCAATCCCCTGACCAACACGTACACCCAACAGCTTGAAATCACCTACGAAAACGCCCCCGAGACCGGAAACCTCGTGGTCAATGGCGTGGTGTTCCCGATTTTGGGAAGTCCTCAGCTTGTGTCGCTCTCAGGATTGACTTCCGATGCCTTGGCGGTTGATGTCGACGTTCATTTTTCTGAGAATCCCGACTGCGCTTGGAGCGCCTCTTCCTTGTTCACTGCGCCTTCCTCTTGCTGCACGCGTCTGCGGTTGTCGGAAGTGGATCCCGTGGCCAAGACAATTGCGGTGTTGAACGTGTCGGATTGTGAAGGCGGGTTCGAAGGCCAAAAGGTCAAATCCAACAACGTCGAGGTTGCCTTGGCTGACCTGTTGCCGGCAGACACCACCATTGGTCCCGGCGCAACCATGATCGTGACGTGGCCCGATTGGCCTGACAATGCCGACGGCGGTGATTTGACGCTGTTTGACGAAGTTGGGGCGTTCGACGACTATGTCCAGTGGCGAACCGCAGGCAACTCCGGTCAGGTTCTCGCCAACATTTACGACTTGTGGGAACCCGGAACGTTCGTGGATGGGTTGCCTCCCTACGTGTTCGAGGGAGATCCTTACGTCGCGGAGCACGGTGTGGACTTGTGGAGTGCACAACCGTACCCCTGCACGATTGCCGACATGGAAGTCGGTGAAGCATCGCCTTGCATCGCTGAAGGGGACGTTTTCACACAATCCCTGAGTTTTGTGTTGTTGAATGCGCCAGCGGCGGGAGACAGCATTTGGGTTCAAGATTCGCTGCTTGTTTACGATGGCAGCAACCCTTGGGACGTGGTGCTCTCCTTGCCTGCCAATGGCGACACCCTCGACATCACCGTAACCGTTGCGAATGACCCCTTGTGCACGGCGACATTCACAGGCGAAGTGGTTGCCCCAGGCGGGTGTTCTTGTCCAACCGATTTGAACGGCGGAGGCGCTGTGGAAGTGGGTGACGCCTTGATTTTCCTGTCGGACTACGGATGTCTCTCAGGCTGCACTGCAGACTTCGACGGCAACGACGCGGTGAACACGGCGGACTTGTTGATCTTCTTGACGACGTACGGCGACTTCTGCGACTGAGGCCCTTCAGGTGGGCTTGCAGACCAAAAAACCTTCTTTTTGCTCGTTTCTTTGGTTTTGCTCATTATTTTAGCAAAACCAACACGCTTTTGTGTGGGTTTGTATCATGAGCCATTCTTCCAACGAACTCCCTGCACTGCATGCTGAATCCAACCCGTTTGGGCAGCAACGGTCGATCCTGCACCTGGACCTCGACACGTTCTTTGTGTCGGTGGAGCGCAGGATGGATTCGCGCCTCGAGGGCCGGCCCATCTTGATTGGGGGGACGGGCGATCGAGGCGTGGTGGCGTCCTGCAGTTACGAGGCGCGGGGGTTTGGGGTGCACTCCGGCATGTCGATGAAAATGGCGCGGGCGATGTGCCCGGAAGCGGTGGTGATTCGCGGAAATTCGATGGCCTATTCCAAGCAGTCGGAGATCGTGACGGACATCGTTCGGGAGGCCGTGCCGGTCTGTGAAAAGAGTTCCATCGACGAATTCTACGCGGACCTCAGCGGGATGGACCGGTTCTTTGGGTGCTGGCAATTTTCCCGCGAGCTCCGGGAGCGCGTGATCCGCGAGTCCGGCTTGCCCATTTCCGTGGGGCTCAGTACCAGCAAGACCGTGGCGAAAGTGGCGACGGGCGAGGCGAAGCCCAACAATGCCCGACACGTGAGCCGGGGAACGGAGCGGCACTTTTTGGGACCCCTCTCAGTCCGGAAAATTCCCATGGTTGGCGCGGAGACCTACCGTACGTTGCGCAACCTCGGCATCTCCACGATCCGCACGCTGCAAGACATGCCGGTGGAACTCATTCAGCAGGTGATGGGCAAGAACGGCGTGGCCATTTGGAAGAAGGCCCACGGGCTCGACGATGCGCCGGTCATCGCATACAACGAGCGCAAATCGATTTCGACCGAACGCACCTTTGCCAAGGACACCACCGACGGCGACAAGCTGCACGCGATCATGCTCGCCATGGCGGAAAACCTCGCCTTCCAACTGCGGCGCGGCGACAAACTCACCGCCTGCGTGACGGTCAAGGTGCGCTATGCCGACTTCTCGACCAAGAGCATGCAGCGACGCATTCCCTACACCGCTGCGGACCACCATCTCGTGCCCATTGCGAAAGACCTGCTCGAAAACCTGCTCGACAAACGCGTGCGGGTGCGGCTCATCGGGGTGCGCTACAGCCATTTGGTGGGCGGCGGGTGCCAAATCAACCTGTTCGACGACACCGAAGAGCGCGTCAAGCTCTACCAAGCCCTCGACCGCATCCGCGTGCAGTATGGCGATCGGAGTGTGGTGCGCGCCGCAGGCCTCGAAGCCCGAACCATCGGCCGCACCAACCCCTTCAACGGCGGCCCACCACCGCTCCTTGCCCACCGCCACCAGTGACTGGTCCACACCACCAATGACCGGCCCGCGGCCTGTCTCGTTTTGTCCCCTTTCCTCCTACCTTCCTCCAATCCCCCTGACCCATGTGCGGCCGTTACGTCACCGTCTCCTCCATCCAAGCCGTTGAACAACGCTTCAACGTCAAAACGACCACGCCCTGGGCGTCCAACGCCAACGTCAGCCACGGCGACCGCGCTCCAGTCGTTGCGAGCGACAATCCAGGGGAAGTGCAGCTCATGCAATTTGGGTTCACGCCAGGGTGGGCGAAGAAGCAGTACTACATGATCAATGCGCGGGCGGAGGGCGACCGAAATGCCGTCAACGACCCCAGCTACACCGGGGCGATGGGCATCCTCGACAAACCGATGTTTCGGAAGGCGATTCGGTCGCAACGCTGCCTCGTTGTGGCCGACGCGTTCATCGAGGGGCCCGAGCGCGAGAAGCTGTCCAAGCCGTACGTGATTTACCCCCGCGACGGGCAGCGCCCGTTCGCCTTGGCCGGGATTTGGGACGAGTGGTGCGACCCATCTTCAGGCGAACTCCTCCGCTCCTTTGCGGTCCTGACCACCGTCTCTAACCCCCTGACTCGGGCCATCGGGCATCACCGCGCGCCCGTGATTCTCGACCCAGACCGCGAACGCGAATGGCTCGACCCCGAGACGCCCCTCGGCGACATCACCTCGATGCTCCGCACCTGGGACGCCAAACGCTTCAACGCCTACCCCATCTCCCCCGCCATCCGCGATCCGCGCCGCAACGGCTCGGACTTGCTTCAGCCCGTGGGGCAACGGATTTGGGCGGAGTTCACCCACGAAATCCATTCGACACTTGAGGTGTTTGGGATGAAGGAATCGCAGTCCCGAAGCCGTCGCGCCGCCGAAGCTTCCGACACGTCCCGGGGCGCCACCCCGCCCTCGGGCCAAGCCGCCGAATCGCGGCAAGTCACGTGGGGACATCAGGGTTCGTTGTTCGACTGACCCATTCTCCCCGGCCACTCTCGCCCTTGTCCTGACTCATGTACCTGAACACCCACAGCCGATTCAGCCTGCGCTACGGCGTCTTGTCCGTCGACGACATCCTGTCGTGGGCGCAGGCGCACGGCGTGACGCGCATGGCGCTGACCGACGTGGGAACGACATCCGCGAACTGGGACTTCGTGCGGCGGGCGGAGCGGTTTGAGGTCGCGCCCGTGCTGGGCATCGACGTGCGGAACGGCAACACGCGGCAATTTGTGGCGCTCGCCCAAGACGCGGCGGGATACGAAGCGCTGTGCAGGTGGTATTCCAAGCTGAACCTCGTTGGAGCACCCTTCCCTGCGCGATTGCCCGAGGCCGTCCGCGCCGCCGGCGTGGTCGCCATCTATCCCTGGGCCGTGTGGCGCGAGCCGCTCAAGGACACGACGAACGAACGCCCCAAAGCACCGCCCCTTGGCGTCAACGAATGGTTGGGTGTGCAGGCCTGGGAAGTGCCCGCAGTTCGTCTCGAAAAGGCCGACTGCGACCCCGTGCTGGGGCCGAAGCTCGTGGCGCTGTCGACGGCAACGTTCACTTGCAAACGGGACTGGAACACGCACCGGCTGCTGCGGGCCATCGACCACAACACGCTCCTGAGCCGCCTCGATGCCGCGGACTGTGGCGACCCGCGGGACTGTTTCCGGCCGCCCAACGAACTCCGCGAAGCCTACGCCGAGATGCCGGAACTGGTGACGCGGGCCGAAGACCTCTTGGCCAGCTGTTCGATGGAACTGCCGGAGCCGCCCGAAGGGCACCTGCACAACAACCCCCACACGTACACAGAGAGCGAAGATGGTGACGAGGCGCTGGTGCGGGCGCTGTGTGCAGAGGGTTTGGCCTACCGCTACCCCGACCACGAAGACGCCGTGCTGGAACGAATGGAACACGAAATCGGATTGATCCGCAAGCAGGGCTTTCTCGCGTATTTCCTGATCAATTGGGACATCACGAGCTACGCGCGAAGTCGGGGCTATTTCCATGTGGGGCGGGGCAGCGGGGCCAACAGCCTCGTCGCTTATTTGTTGCGCATCACCGACGTCGACCCGATCGAACTCGACCTCTACTTCGAGCGCTTCCTCAACCTCTACCGCGCCAACCCGCCCGACTTCGACATCGACTTCTCGTGGACGGACCGCGACGACGTGGTGGCGTACATGTTCCAGCGCTTCCCCAACGTGGCCCTGCTCGCGGCCTACAACACCTTCCAGTACCGTGCGGCCGTGCGGGAATTGGGTAAGGTGATGGGGTTGCCCAAACACGAAATCGACGCCCTCGCCGCCGGCAAATTCAACCCCAACCGGCTGGGCGAGATGGAAACCGTGGTGCTGAAGTATGCGGCGGTGATTCGGGATTTTCCCAGCAGCCTGACCCTTCACGCGTGTGGGGTCTTGATCGCCCACGACGACATCCACCGTTACGGGGCGCTGTTCATGCCGCCGAAAGGGCTTCCGACAGTCATGTTTGACATGGTTGTGGCAGAAGATGTGGGGCTGCACAAGTTTGACATCCTGAGCCAACGTGGGCTTGGCAAAATCAAGGACGCGCTCGAGATGGTGCGCGCCCGAGACCCAGAAACCGCCGCAGAGATTGACATCCACGACATGCGGCGGTTCAAGGCGGACGAGGGCGTGCGCACCATGCTTCGGGAAGCCCGGGCCACCGGATGCTTTTACGTGGAATCCCCCGCCATGCGCATGCTCATGCGGAAGCTCCAAGTCGACGATTACTTGGGGTTGGTGGCCGCGAGCTCGGTGATTCGGCCTGGGGTGTCGCGAAGCGGGATGATGCAGGCGTACATCGAACGGCACCGCGACCCGGACCGGCGCGCTGAAGCCCACCCCGTCCTGCTCCACCTCATGCCCGAGACGTACGGGGTCATGGTGTACCAAGAGGACGTGATCAAGGTGGCGCACCGGTTCGCGGGCCTCGACCTCGGGGAAGCCGACGTGTTGCGGCGCGGCATGAGCGGGAAGTTCCGGTCGCGAGAAGAATTCGATCGGGCCCGCGACGCCTTCCACACCAAGGCCGTGGCGAAGGGCCATGCGCCCGACATGGTGCGCGAGGTTTGGCGCCAAATGGAAAGCTTCGCCGGCTACGCCTTTGCCAAAGGCCACTCCGCTTCGTACGCAGTTGAGAGCTACCAAAGCCTGTTCCTCAAGGTCCACTTCCCCATCGAGTACATGTGCGCATGCATCAACAACTTCGGAGGCTTCTACCGGACCGAATTCTACGTGCACGAAGCACGCATGCTTGGCGCCCGCATCGAAGCGCCGTGCGTCAACACCGTGGGCGCCTTGGCCGTCGCCGACCCTGACACGCAAACCCTCACCCTGGGCTTCAACCTCGTCAAAGACCTCAACGACGCGACCGTGGCCTCCCTGGAACGAGCCCGGGGCGAAGGCGGACCCTTCACCTCACTTGTCGACCTCGTCGAGCGCATCGCGCCGTCGCTCGAGCAGCTGACGATCCTGATTCGGGTGGGGGCCCTGCGCTTCACGGGCGCCACCAAGCACGTGCTGTTGTGGGAGGCCCATTTCTTGCTCGCCGCCGAGACCCAGGGCAGATCGAGCACAGCAAGCGCCGGTTCCAGCCCCGCCCATGTGGCGGAACTCCTGGCCGGGCGACGCGCCCTGCCCGCCCGATCCGGCGCCGGCACCGGCGAACTTTTCGCGCCCCCAAAGCCGCGCACCTACGTCTTGCCGCCGCTCGACGCCGCGCCGCTGACGGACGCCTTCGACGAGTGGGAGTTGCTGGGCTTCCCGCTATGTTCACCTTTCCTGTTGCTGACCGAAGAAGCCAAAGCCGTCGTCCGCAGCGGCGTGCTCGCCCGCGACCTCCCCGACCGCATCGGCGACGTCGTCACCGTCGTCGGCCACCTCGTCACCGTCAAAGAAACCGCCACCGCCAAGGGCGAGCGGATGTGCTTCGGATGCTTCGTCGACCTCGAGGGCCAGTGGCTCGACACGGTGCACTTTCCCGGCGTCGCGCGCGACTTCCCGTTTCGAGGTCGGGGCGTGTACGCGGTGCGCGGCAACGTGGCCGAATCGTTTGGGTGCCTCAACATCGACGCGCAACGCATGGAACGGCTTTCCACGCTTCCTGACCCGCGATACGCCGAAAACGGCGTGATGCCCACCGGCATCGACAGCGGCCTTTCCAGTCGACGTCGACAGCCCCCCAAAAGCGCCAAAGCGCCTGGCTTTCGAGGTACGGTCGCACCGCCTTCCGTACCTTAAAGCCATGTGTGTCCACCCCACCCACTTCATATTCACCCTGTTGATGACGGTTTCGAGCCTCGCGGTTTGGGCCCAAAACGACCAATGCGACGGCGGCGCACTCAAAACGCACGACGCCTACCTGTACGGACGGTTCGAGACGAGGATGTCCTCCACGCAGGGAAGCGGCATCGTCAGCTCGTTTTTCCTCTACAACTGGGACCTCAACTGCAACTGGCCTGCAGCGGTGAACGAGATCGACATCGAAATGACTGGCAACTTGGACAACTCCGTCCAGTTCACCACGCACCACCCCTACCTCACCAGCGTCACCGACATCGTGCCGACCCCGTTCAATCCACACACCACAATGGTAGACTACGCCATTGAATGGGAACCCACGGCGGTGAGGTGGTTCATCAATGGCCAGCTGAGCACCGAATTCACCCACGACTACATCGACCAACTGGTTCATCCCATGCGCATCTTCATGAACCTTTGGGCGGTCGAGAACCTCGGGTGGACCGGGGAGTGGGACCCCACGGCCATACCGGGCATGTCGCGCTACGACTACGTGAAGTACTACGCATACACGCCTGGAACAGGCAATGCGGGAACGAGCAACAATTACTCGCTGGAATGGGTCGACGACTTCAACACACTCGACGCCTCCCGTTGGGACCAAAGTGAGGACGGCAGCGTCGGTCCGCTTTGCACGTTCCGAAGTGCCAACGTCGAGGTGAACGGGGGCGAATTGCACTTGTCCATCACGGAGCCCAACCCCGTGGTGCCGACGCGGCAAGTGACGTTAGGAGTGGACGTCTCCAGCCTGCCGCTAGCCCCGTCCGATGTCGTCTACGTGGCTGGCGGCTTCAACGGTTGGTGCGCAAATTGCACCCCTCTGTCCGATGACGACGGCGACTTTGTTTGGACCACCACCCTGAATCTGCCTCTTGGTGAGCACGAGTTCCAATACGTGGTCAATGGATGGGGAGGTGCGATCAGCCAACCTCAAGCAGGAAGCACCTGCGATTTCAACCCATGCGACGAATGGACCAACTACGGTGTCTCTGTGGACGAAGAAGCAGATGAGGTGTTTGCGGACCTGCATTGTTGGAACACATGCACGATCTGCGGCAACTTGGAACCCTACAACGCGTGCCTGGGAGACTTGGACAACGACGCCTTCATCGGGGTCAACGATGTGCTCTTGTTGCTTTCTGATTTTGGATGCACCACCAATTGCACAAGCGATCTGGACGACGATGGGGTTGTGGCGGTCAACGATGTGCTCTTGATGTTGGGAGCCTTTGGCAATTCATGTGGTTGACTCGCGTTTGCCAATTGGCCTGCAGCAAACAAAAAGCGCCCCGTGCTTGGAGCGCTTTTGAAGCTTAATTGACGTCGAAACCGTCACTGAATGACCACCTGGCGCTGGATGGACCCAAACTCAGGCACCGTGAATTCAAGAACGTAAGCTCCAGCACCGAATGACGACACGTCCACGGATTCGCGTTCAGACACCTTCTGATTGAGCACGACCCGACCCGCAGCGTCCCGCAACAGAATGCGAGCGTTGTTCAGAACGGGACCGGTCCACTGCAGCTGCAGCCAATCGCGGGCAGGGTTTGGGTAAACCTCAAGTTGCCCTTGCGGGAGCTCCTGCACGGAGCTCAATCGTACGAGCACATCCAAACAAACCTCTTGGCCCACACACCCGTCGGCGGTGGTTTCAACCACGCAAATCGAGCCGTTGCCCTCGTCTGTCCAAACCACGCTCAATGTGCTTGTTCCGTCACCATCGGTGACACTGCCACCTTCTACTGTCCAATCATAGGTGCTGCCGGCGGTCTCAGTATACGTGTACACTTGGAGGGTGGAAGAGAATGGATCCGTGCTGCCAACAATGTCATACTCCGTCACATAGGAGCACAAATCGTCATCTTGGAGGCCAGCGGTGCTGAAGTTGCATGCGAAGGGGTCGTAACAACTGAATCCCTGACAATCGCAGTCCTCTTGGTACACATCCCCCACCGTCAACTCATTCAGGTCATCGCAAGTGGCGTTGACGAAAATGCATGAGGAGTCGTCTTGGTTTGCCTGCGCATTGTAATTGCATGCTCCTTCATCTGTGCAGCCCAAAATCACGTGCTCCACAAACAGAGGCTCTTCTGGGCACCACTGCTGAGTGGAATCCTGGATGCCGTCAATAAAAACCTGAGCACAAGCGTATAGGGAAAAATCTCCACAGGTTGTGACCCGCGCGACCAAAACTTTCAAATCGTCACCTGCCACCATGTTGACTGGAAAACCCTCATTTCCTCCTCCTACCGCAAAGACGAGGCCGTCAGCAATGGAAAAGCCTTCACACAAATCCTCTGGCTGGTAAAGCGAGGTAAACTGGGGGCTTTGGCCTTCATCAAGCACATCTGTCATCCCGATGGTCCAAAACGAGTCATATGCATATTCGGGAAAGGATCCGAAAAGCAATTGGTTGTTCGACGCATCGATCAACATGGGAGAAGTTGTTGGGTTGAAACAGCCACAAGGCGCATCAATGCCCATTGGGGGGGTCGTTAGAATTGAGTCGTTACGCGCAAAAAGAGCGCTCAGCACGTCATTTGGCGACGTGAAATTGGCGTAGATGTTGTAGACCCCATGGTATGCGAGATCCGCCAAAGGGTCTGAGGATTGAACGTCTCCAAAGACCGTGTCAAGTTCAGCCGTGTACCCTGTGATTTGGGCGTTTCCAACGGAAACCAATCCCAACATCAATCCTCCCAAAACCAACGAAATCCTGTGGTGCTTCATATCGTGAATTGTTCTGAGCTGCAAATTACTCTCAAAACATGAAGGACAAGAAAATCGTTGCACCGCATTATGCAAAGCACTAAAAGCCATTTTTATCGATGAATAGTTGTGATTGATATAATGATATAATAGGTTGGTCGAATCTTTTGGGGGGATTTACTTTGTCAACAGTAAACCGTTATCGCGATGCCTTCAACCCCAAAACTCCTCGGACTGGGCGCGCTTCTTCTTGTGCTTGCATCGCCCCTTTGGGGCCAGTACAGTCTGACAGTAGAAGCCACGCCCGCCGTCACTGCTGGATCCACGACGTACCGCTTCTATGTCGACATGGCAAACCCCACGGACCGCCTCAGTGCGGTGTTTGGGAACGACCAGGCCAGCTTGATCGTGAACACCCCTGCCGGTGCATTCAGCAGCACGTTCAACGCGAGCTGGAACGCTTCCGGCATCAACGCTGCGTTTTTGCCCTTGGTGCCAGATCTCGCGGACGACACGTATGCCACCATTGGCTTGGAGGGTCCAGCCTCCACCTCCGGCATTGCGGGTGCAGCTGACCCCTCAATTGTGGAGGATGTCAACCAACCGATCACGCCCTACTTCTTGACCAATGGGGCAACCAACCTTGAGAGCACCACATTGACAGGAGCCTCGTGGTATGTGCTCAACACGGCAGCCAATGGTTTGCCTGTTGATGGGAGTGTGCTCATCATGCAAGTGACCACAAGCGGAGCCATCTCAGGCCAAATCAACTACCAAGTGTTTCCACTCGGCGTGGGTGCAGATCAATTGCAACTCTCAGCCACATTTGACGGTGCCGGCACCTTCGGACCCGGTGGTTTTGGACCCGTCGAGGGCTGCATGGATTCGGCGGCCTGCAACTACGACCCAGACGCGACCCAAGACGACGAATCTTGCACCTATCCAGAGGATCCCTTCAATTGTGACGGGAGTTGTCTCAACGACGGCGACTCCGATGGCGTGTGCGATGAGAATGAGGTTGAAGGCTGCACAGACCCCTTGGCTTGCAACTATGTTGCGGAGGCCACCGATGACGATGGCTCCTGTGACTTTTGTTCATGTGCCGAAAGCGCCGTGCCTTACCCCCTTTTCATCGAATCTGCACCGGCCACAACCCAAGCTGGAAGCACCGTGTACAGATTTTACATCCAGCTCCAAAGTGCAACCGATCGCGTGAGCGCGATTTTCGGAAATCAAGATCATCCTTTGACGGTGATCACGCCTGAAGGTGCCTTCAACAGCTCCGCCAACGCCTCATGGAATGCCGCTGGCATCAATCCAGCATTTGTCACCACCTTCCCTGACCTTGCCGATGATTCTTTTGCAACCATCGGTCTTGAGGGCCCAGCAAGTCTTTCAGGCATTTCTGGTGCGGCAGATCCCACTTTATTGGAAGACCCCAACCAAGCCGTCACCCCATTCTTCCTCGAAGATGGAAACACCGCGTTGCAGATGAATGACTTCATCGGCAGTTCGTGGTTCGTCCTGTCGGATCAAGACAATGGATTGCCCGATGCCGATTTGCGCGTGCTCATCATGCAAGTCACCACTTCGGGACCCATCTCTGGGCAGCTGAACTATCAAATTTTCGCTGAAGGCGAGGGTTCCAGCGATGTGAACGTGTCGGTGGCGTTCAACGGAGCTGGCGCATTTGGGTGGAGCAACGCTTGCGGATGCACAGATGCTGCTGCGTGCAACTACGACCCCAACGCGGAATACGATGACGATTCTTGTTCATACAACGCTGATGCCATTGGCGTCTGTGGAGGCAATTGCACCGCAGACGAAGATGCCGATGGGATCTGTGACGACATTGACGACTGCGTAGGCGAGATCGACACTTGCGGCGTGTGCAACGGCCCAGGCGCCATCTACCAATGCGGTTGTGACCCCATTCCCGCTGGGGACTGCGATTGCAACGGCACCCAGCTCGACGCCTTGGGCTTTTGCGGCGGTGACTGCACAGCTGACGCCGATGCCGATGGCATCTGTGACGACGAAGATCCTTGCATAGGACAACTCGACTCGTGCGGCACTTGCAACGGCCCAGGAGAGGTCTACGAGTGCGGATGTTCTGACATCCCTGCTGGCGACTGCGACTG
>JBELLK010000051.1:0-10085 GCA_042088625.1 Flavobacteriales bacterium | reverse complement strand
AGTTGGTTCAGAGCACCTCGTTTACACCGAGGGGGTCGGGGGTTCGAGTCCCTCACCGCCCACCCAGAACAAGGCCCAAAGCCCCTGCGATGCAGGGGCTTTTTGATGCTGAAAAATGCACCAAGCTCGAGAACAAAACGAAGCGATCAATGGGTTTGGGGCCAACCCTCGACGCTTTGAGGCGCAGTACGCAACACATCGCCCACCACAAACAAACTGCCTCCAACCCAAATCACGTCTTCCTTCGCTCCACTCGCCAGCGCACCCTGAAGCGCTTCCACAGGAGAACCCACAACCTCGCCGCGCAACTCAGGTCTGACCTTCGCCACAAGATTGGGCGCCATGGCACGAGGGATGTCTGCGGCACACCACCAATACTTTGCCGCCTCTGGAAGGAGGGCCATGACTGCAGAGGGGTCTTTGTCCTCCACAGCTCCCCAAACCACGTGCAACTCGCCACCCCGTCGCTCCACACATCTTTGGAGCTCTTCCACAGTTTTGGAGACACCGTCTAGGTTGTGGGCCCCGTCGAGCACGACAAGCGGACGCTCCGGGAGCTCCAGAGATTGCCAGCGCCCAAGTTGACCAGTCAATGAAGCGTGGTTGGCCAAGCCTTCAGACAGAGCTTGATCGGTCCAACACCACCCTTTTTGTTGCAACACATGAAGGGCAGCATAGGCAGTGCCGAGGTTGGCCCTGACCACAAAGGAGTCCTCTTCGTTGACGAACTCCGAAAAGGCAGTTTTCAAATCTTGGGCGAAATGCACTTCGGAAGATGTTCGCAACGCAGCAGCCAGCAATTCAGATTGAGCGTCCGGTCGCATTGGCCCCAACACCACGGGCACTCCGTCTTTGAAGATGCCGCCCTTCTCGCGGGCAATCGAGCGAATGTCAGACCCCAAAAACGCTTGGTGGTCCAATCCTACGTTCGTGACCACAGCGACCTCGGGCGCGGGAATGACATTGGTAGAATCCAACCTGCCTCCCATGCCCGTTTCCAACACCACAATGTCACAGCCTTGACGTTCAAATTCATCCATGGCCATGGCAAACGTCAATTCGAAAAACGAAGGGTTTCCCCAGTCCTTGCCACCCTCTTGCCATCGTGCCACGAAATCGATCACCGAATTCTCTGAAATGCAAGTACCGTTGATCCGAATGCGCTCGCGAAAGTCCACCAGATGTGGGGATGTGAACAAACCCACACGATGTCCTGCGCATTGCAGCACGGCCGCGACCATGTGACAAACGGTGCCTTTGCCATTCGTTCCAGCAACATGGACAAACTTGAGTCGTTGTTCAGGATGCCCAATGGCCTTGCAGACCTGTTGGGTGGCGCTCAAGTCGGCCTTGTAGGCTGCCGGGCCTTCACGCTGAAACATGGGCAACTGCGTGAACAACGCAGACACCGCCGCGTCGTATTTGGGGTTACTCAAGGTCGAATCGAATGGTGATGTAACCCGTGCGGCGTGGCTTCATGGGATCCGCATCGAAAAGGGCTGTCTTCGCTGCGCGCATGGCCAAATTCACATGGTACGAATCGGTCAGGGTGGTCACCAGTGATTGGTAATCGGGACTGGCCTGAATGACCTTGCCGGTGCCATCCACCACAATGTTGACCCTGACTGTGCCCTGTTCGTTGGGGCGCTCCGAAAGCCGCGGCTCGCCAATCATGGTGCCTCCGTTGAGCATGGCGTCGCCGAAGTCTCCAGACACCACACCACGGCCGTCGATCTTTCCCGTCTCTTCGCCTTCGTTGCCCGTCCCTTCCGTCTCGCCTTGAGACCCGCCGCCTCCAGCACTGGGGTTGCCTGGATTGCGGAACAAATGGGCCGTACGGTCTTCCCGCACCGGCTCAGGGTCGGGCTCTGATTCAGGATCTGGATCGGGCTTGACATTGACCGCCACTTCGCTCTCTTCTTGCGTGGCGACTTCCTCAGCCGCTTCGGGCACTTCAGGGACAGGTTCCGAAGCGGCGACTTCCTCCTCTTCGGCTTCCTGAATCACCTCACTCGGCGCCTCCGACTCGGTGACCCCGCCTGCTTCTTCCGTTGAACCGAGGTCCGCGAAGCCCACTGCAACAAATTGCTCACCCGGAGGCGGGTCTTGAATCGTGAAGGCCGTCAAGAAAAAGCACAAGACCAACACAGCCACAAACAACAAGCCGCTCAGGACTGCCGCCTGGCGCTTGTTGCGCTTCTCGAGGGAGAGACGCGATTGCTCGAGCTGTGCTTGGTTGGACATTTACTTGGCGCTTGCAGGATTGGAACCCAACATGACCTTCCATTGGTTGGTCTTGGCCATGCCAATGAGCTCAACGGTTTGGCCCGTGGGGACGTTTTTGTCGACCTGGAGATAAATGACCTTCTCCGATTGCTTGGCCATCTCCAGCGTCAGTTTTGGCTCAAGGTCGGCCCGGGAAATGGGGCGCAGTTCGCCATTCAAATGGTATGAACCGTCCTCTTGAATGCTGACCGTCAGCCGAGACGTCACGGAGGTGGTTCCTTTGGAGGTGGGGAGGTCCACATTCACGCCATTGCTTACCAAGGTGGACAAGATGACGAAGAAAATGAGCAACAGAAACACCAAATCCGTCATCGAGGACATGTTTCCTGTCAAGCTGACTTTGTTGCGCTGACCGAGATTCATCGCTGGGCAGGTTCTTCGAGGATGTCAATGAATTCCAGGCTGTTGGCTTCCATTCGGTGGACCACCTTGCTCACCTGACTAACCAGATGGTTGTACGCCATGTAGGCCAAAATCCCCACAATCAACCCCACGATGGTGGTGACCATGGCTTGTTTGGTGCCCGAGGAAATGTCACTCACCTGAACTGTTCCCGCTGCCTCCATGTCGAGAAAGACATTCACCATGCCAATGACCGTTCCCAAGAAGCCCACCATTGGAGCGGCACCGGCCACTGTGGCCAACGTGCTCAGGTTTTTTTCAAGCCTGTAGATCTCGAGCTTGCCCACATTTTCAATCGCCACGCTGATGTCCTTGAGCGGTTTGCCGATCCGACTGATTCCCTTGTCCAACATTCGCCCCAACGGCGTGTTGCTCTCGGAACACAGGTTGCGCGCACTTGACAAGTTGCCGGAAGAAATGAAGTCCTTCAGACGGTTCATGAAATCAGGGCTGACTTTGTCTGCTTTTCGAATGGCCAAAAACCGTTCGAAGAACACATACATCCCAATCAGGCTCATCAAGGCGAGTGGGAGCATGATGTACCACCCCCCTTCCATGAGAAGTTGAAGGACATTGACGTCGACCTCGGTCACATCGGCGACGTCAGTGGGGGTTTGGAGCAGCAGGTGGGTCAAGGGCAATTGCATGGAGGCAGAGGTTCCGGGTTTCAACGTACAAGTTCCCCAGAATATTGGCCTCCACTGGGCTGACTGCACCTCAGTTATTCAACGCTCGGGGTTCACAACGCCCGCCTTCAATGCCTGCTTTCTCAAGCGAACATCAGCAGGTACACACCGGCTCCTGCGAAATACCCGAGGATGGCCAACAAGCTGATTTTCTTGAGGTACCAGACAAAATCGATGCGCTCAAGCCCCATCACAGCCACCCCGGCGGCCGACCCAATGATCAATGCTGAGCCACCTGTGCCGGCGCAGTACGCGAGGAACTGCCAAAAAATGCCATCCTGCACAAACATCGCGGCCCAGGCATCTGTAGCTGCCTCAAGAGGCACGATGTCGTACATGCCCATGCTCGCCGCCACGAGCGGCACATTGTCGACGATTGCACTCAACAATCCGATGGCAAGGTCAATCAGGTACACGTCGTTCAGGCTGGTGCGCAACCAATCCGCCGCCAACAACAAGTGACCGGCTTCTTGCAAGGCTGCGACAGCGAGCAAAATGCCCAAGAAAAAGAGGACCGATGCCGAGTCAATCTTACGCAACACTCCAATCACGGTAAGGTGGGATTTCTCTTCGAGGTTTTTGGTTCTGTGCAGCCGCTCTGTCATCATCCACAGCACGCCCAAACTCAGCATCATACCCATGAATGGCGGCAAATGGGTGACCGTCTTGAACAAAGGCACGAACAACAATCCGCCCACGCCCGCGGCAAACACCAAGTTGCGCTCAAATGGCGTGGTGGGATCCCACCCTTCATCCTCTTCAGCCTTGGGGCGTTCAATGTCTCCATTGAGCCTGAAACTGAGCAAACCAAGGGGCACCAACAGGCAGACGATGCTTGGCAAAATCAAATTCCCAACGATGGTCGTCGTGGTCAGCTGTCCCCCAATCCAAAGCATGGTGGTGGTGACATCGCCTATGGGCGACCACGCGCCACCGGCATTGGCCGCAATGACCACCATCCCTGCAAAAAGCCACCGCGTTTGTCGATCGTCAATGAGTTTGCGCAGCAAAGACACCATCACAATGGACGTGGTCAAATTGTCGAGCAAGGCCGAGAAGAAGAACGTCAATACGCAGACGATCCAGAGCATTTTGACCTTGTTCCTCGTTTGGATGCGGTCCGTGATCACCCGGAACCCCTCGTGGGCATCGATCAACTCAACGATGGTCATGGCGCCCATCAAAAAGAACAGAATGCTGCTGATTTCCTCCATGTGGTGGAGCAGCCTGTGCTCGAAGAATTGGGACAATGCCCCATGCCCTTGGCCGATGTGGTCGGCCGCAAACAAGTGAAATTCCTCCGCCAGGTGGGCCGGTGCCTCGTGCCATCCAAGGACAAACAACGCCCAGCAAACGGTGCCTGTCACCAACGCCGACGCTGCTTTGTCGATGTGCACGTTGTGCTCAAGCGCAATGAAGGCGTAGCCCAAAACGAAAACGACGAGAATGAAAATATCCATGGTTGTCAGTGTAAGAGCAAGAATGCGTTCAATGTTCGGTCCATGATCAAGGGAAGGTCAACTTCACATCAAGAAATTCAACGCACGCTCAAACGACTTGGCTGTGAAGTGCGTCGCTTCAGAATGGGACTCTTGAACCTTGGCCAAGGCCTTTCGGATCACCTTTGACGTGTCCTCAAAAATGGCTGCATCGGACATGTCGACATCTTCGTCGCCCATGAGGTACGCGAAAACCCTGGCCATGCCGCAGTTGGCGATGAAGTCGGGAATGACGGTCATGTGCGCGTCGGCGTATTCCGCAATTGGGCCGTAAAAAATTTCATTGTCTGCAAAGGGGACATTGGCGCCGGAAGAGATCACCTCAACACCGGCAGCAACCATGCGCTCCACTTGATTTTGCGTGACGAGGCGGCTTGCCGCACAAGGCAAAAACACGTCCGCCTCGACATCCCAAATGGCCGCATTGACCACGTCAAACGTTTGCAAATCCTCAGCCTTGAGCGCATTGCCCTCCTTCGCCAAAAAGAGGTCCTTGACTTCTTCGTACGACATGCCTTCAGGACGGATCAAGCCTCCGACACGGTCGATGATGCCCACCACACTCGCACCCGCTTGGGCGAGGTAGAGGGCCGCAGCTGCGCCGACGTTGCCCCAACCTTGGACCACCACTCTCTTTCCAGCCACACTCGATCCTGTGAGGTCATAGTGATGTCGGACCGACTCGCTGACGCCATAGCCGGTGATGAGGTCCGCCACGCGAATCTTCCGTTGAACATCAGGACTGATTGAGGGGTCTTCCACCGGTTGTGACACCCCTTGGCGGAGGTTGCCGATGCGGCGCACCTTTTGGGCTTCGTTGGGCTGAAAGTGGCCTGAGAAAACCCCCTCTTGTGGGTGCCAAACCCCGTTGGCCTCAGTCATCGGGATGACCTCATGAATCTCGTCCACATTGAGGTCGCCTCCTGTGCCGTAATAGTGCTTCAGCAGCGGAGTCACCGCCTTGTACCAGCGTTCCAACACGCCCTTTTTTCGCGGATCTGCAGGGTCAAAATCGATGCCACTTTTGGCGCCCCCAATGTGAGGACCAGACACGGTGAATTTCACTTCCATGGTTTTGGCCAGGCTCTCCACCTCGCGCTGATCGAGGCCTTTCCGCATTCGCGTTCCGCCGCCCGCAGCTCCTCCACGAAGCGAATTGATGACCACCCAACCTCGCGCTTCAGTCTCACTGTCCTGCCACGCAAACACAATTTCAGGTGGCCGGTTTTCGTATGCTTTCAATAGGTCTTTCATGCTGCCCGTTTCAGTCGACGCGGCGAAGGTACTTCAAACCTCACCTTGCACTGGCACCCCAAATCACACCTCCTGAGGTCGACTTGTGCGCTCCTGTGACACTGGGAAGGGCATTGGGCATTCCCAACCAGCGAAGCAGCCCAAGCCATGCAAACACGAGCGCTTCCTTGCCATCCACCATCGTGGCGTCTGGCACGTGGAAGGCGTGGTTGAGACCCTCAGAACGCCTGTAAATGGCTTCCATGAGGACTCGGTTTTTTGCACCGCCACCGGTTACTAGCACGGTGCTTCCCGCGGGCACTTCGCCCACCACCATCGCTGCGACGTATTCGACCGCCGTGGCCATGACGTCTTCAAGGCTGCACTCCCCCAATGCCCGCTCAACACGAGGCCAAACTTGTGTTTCGAGCCACTCCCGACCCAAGCTCTTGGGAGGTGGTTGTTTGTGATGAGGCAATGAGGACAACGCGGACAAGAGTTCGGGAATCACGTTGCCCTGACGCGCGAGCTTGCCATCACGATCCATCTCGAGGCCACGTGTTTGGGCCAACATGTTCAACAACAAATTGGCTGGCCCCACATCCCAAGCGACTCGTCCCCGTTCCGGATCCTGCAGGCTGAGGTTGGCGAATCCCCCCAAATTCAAGGCCACATCCCAATCGCCGAAAAGCACCTCATCGGCCAGAGGAACCAGCGGTGCGCCCTGACCACCAAAAGCCATATCGAGGCGCCTCAAATCGCAGACCACAGGCACGCCAAGGGCAGCATGCAATGCCGCGCCACTTCCAATCTGCATCGTCCAACCCTCATGCGGTTTGTGGAACACCGTGTGGCCGTGAGACCCCACCAAGTCCGGCGAGGAAATTGCCTGGGTCTGGAGCCAAGATTGCACCGCCTGACCGACCCAAACACCCCATTCGTGGTCCAATCGTGCCAGCTGCTCAGCATTCAAGGTCATCACATCCCACAACGCGTCCCGCATCGATTTGGGATACGCCAATGTGGCGAACGCTTGAAGATGGTAAGTCCAATCACCTGAGGCATTTAGATGGAAGCGCACAGAGGCCACGTCCAGACCATCCACGGACGTTCCGCTCATCAGACCGACGACATGCCAACCATCGGGAGGGCACCTCCTGTTATCTTCGCCGTGCATCGAGGTGGAATGTACAGCGCATTCATGCGGTCACCTTGAGCTGACATTTGGACTTATTCACCTCTACGAAAGGAAGCAGGCAATGAACCTCAACCTCACAGAAGAACAAATCGCGGTGCGCGAAGCCGCCAGAGATTTCGCCCAAAACGTCCTCAAGCCCGGCGTCATTGAACGCGACAGGGACCAACGCTTCCCGGCAGATGAAATTCGTCAGCTCGGCGAACTTGGCTTCATGGGCATGATGGTCGACCCCAAGTACGGAGGCTCAGGCATGGACACCGTGAGCTACGTGTTGGCCATGGAAGAAATCAGCAAAGTGGACGCGTCGACCAGCGTCTGCATGAGCGTGAACAATTCGTTGGTTTGCTATGGTCTCCAAGCCTATGGAACCGAAGCCCAAAAAGAGAAGTACCTGCGTCCTCTTGCCATGGGCGAGAAAATCGGGGCGTTTTGCCTCTCAGAGCCTGAGGCAGGATCTGACGCGACGTCACAGCGGACGACTGCCGTGGACATGGGAGACCACTACCTGCTCAACGGCACCAAAAACTGGATCACCAACGGAAACAGCGCATCAACCTACCTCGTGATCGCGCAAACCGACCCAGAAAAAGGACACCGCGGCATCAACGCCTTGATTGTTGAACGGGACATGCCAGGGTTTCAACTCGGCGCGAAAGAGGACAAGCTCGGCATCCGCGGGTCGGACACCCACACCCTGATGTTCCAAGACGTCAAGGTTCCCAAAGAGAACCGAATTGGGGAGGATGGATTTGGGTTCAAATTTGCGATGAAGACATTGAGCGGGGGACGCATTGGCATTGCCGCCCAAGCCCTCGGCATCGCCTCTGGCGCCATGGAACTGGCTTTGGCCTATTCGAAAGAGCGCAAGGCGTTTGGCAAGGAAATTCACAAGCACCAAGCCATTGCCTTCAAGCTGGCTGACATGGCCACCCAAATCGAGGCCGCCCGCTTGTTGACCTTGAAGAGCGCTGCATTGAAGGATGCGGGAGAGAACTACGATTTGGCCTCGTCGATGGCGAAATTGTACGCCTCAGAGGTCGCCATGAAACAAACCGTCGAGGCCGTGCAAATCCACGGTGGGTACGGCTTCGTCAAGGAATACCACGTTGAGCGATTGATGCGTGACGCCAAAATCACGCAGATCTACGAAGGCACTTCTGAGGTGCAAAAGATCGTCATCAGCCGCGCTGTGCTCGCGGACTGAACCTCAATGGCCCACGGGCATCAGGTCAATCGATCCGCTCGTTGCGCGCGTTCCAGACTGAACGCATGCCACGCCACCATGTGATCAGCTCATCGCGGCCATCCCCATCCACGTCAAGCCACTCCAATCGTTCAGCGCGCACGGCGCTTGACATCCCCACCTCCTCGCCTCCCTGGAGTGCGCGTTCCTGCACCCAGCCGTCGTCGTCAATGAACAGCACCGAGGATCCTTCGAGTGTTGCGCCTCGTCTGAACAACGGGGGATGGGTGGGATTGACCTTCACGGAGGTTGTGGCCCGGGGCGATCCGTTGCGCTTGAGCAATTCGACCTGTCCGTTCTCTCGCCCCACATAGATGTAGTCTCGTGAACCAAGCCTCAAATGACGAATGTGACGCACGGGGGACTTGACATCGATGCTTCCGTCTGGCCGGTGCGTCCATCCAGGCGTTCGCTCCCCCTCCTTTCGGTGGTTTTCTAAGAGCCCTGACGCGTCCGTCGCGGCCAGGTATCGATGCTTGCGGTTGCCGTCGTAATCCACCACAGTCCAAGCGGTCCACAGTCCAGCTGAGGGCGCGATTGGAAACCCATTCACTTCACGTCCTTTGACATCGAGCATGTGCAACCCAGAAGGCACGCCAAACATTGCTTGGAACTTGCCGTTGGCATACACATCCACTTCAGCAACGCCGCCGGTGAGTGGAGCCTCCGTCAGGGCCAAGGACCAAACGACGGAGCCATCCGGTTGAACGGCCGTGACGCGGCCGTCAGCATGCCACACCGTCATTCGAGTTTGGCTTCGGTGGTTTCGAACCTCGCCCATCACATCGTCGTCTTCCACGCCCAATGCCACTGTTGCAGCTGGTGGTGGCGCAGCGACATTTCTGTCGTTTTCCGTCCTTTGTGCCACCCAAATCACGACGTCGTCACCGGCGAGATGCCCCACCCATTGTCCAGCTGAGGTTTTCCCTGCTCGGGATTCTGCCAGGGGTTCCCATGTCCAATTGGGATCGCCGTTCACAACCAGCGAGTGGTCATCCCACGACACCGTCCAGTTCTTTGCGGCGGACAAGGCATCGATGTCGTCCCGCCAAGAATTGGGGTCCTCGACGGCCCATCGTCCGCCGTCATGCCAACGCGTCGCCCAAGACGACAAGGGAACCCCGCTGGCGCGAAGGACGGCTTCGACCTGAGAGGCCGCCATCGGAGCTTCCCATTTATGTCCAGCCCACCAAGTTGATGGGACGTTGCGGCCTTCAGGGGCCAAAAGCGGCATCTCTGCCGTGCGATTTGGGTTCTGCCCCTGCACGGTGTCTCTCCAAACAACCCAACCCTCCGATTTCAAGGCCCATCCGGTGGCGGTGCGCTTGAGGGTCGCACCATGCTCGCCCTCACGCCAGTGTTTTGACATTTCGCCGGGTTCTGGCCTCCACAATTCCAGCGCCGTTGGCGTTCCGCACAGCCAGCCGCCCCGCCAAGATTGCTGGACCCAACCCTCTGGCAACACCGGCCACTGAGATTCGGCATGCCAGACTTCAGCGTTGGCGCGCGAAAAAATCCTCACCCATTCGGTTTCTGGG
>JBELLK010000014.1:26995-50800 GCA_042088625.1 Flavobacteriales bacterium | reverse complement strand
GCTTGACGCTTGTGGCGTGTGCAACGGTCCAGGAGAGATTTACGAGTGCGGATGCGCGGACATCCCTTCTGGCGACTGCGATTGTGACGGAAACCAACTCGACGCAACAGGTGTGTGTGGCGGTGGCTGTACTGAAGACGCCGATGCCGATGGCATCTGCGATGATGTGGATCCTTGCGTGGGCAGCGCAGAGCAATGTTGCACCGACTACAACCAAAACGGTCTCTGTGATGCTGAGGAAGTTGTGGGCTGCACGTTCTCAGGGGCGCAGAACTACGATCCCAACGCCACGATGGACAATGGAACGTGCATTGAGGCATGCGAAGGAGATTTGAATGGAGACGGGTTGGTTCAGCTCACCGACCTTCTTGATTTCCTCTTGTTGTTTGGAGCGAATTGTGAATAACTTGGAGTTGAGTATAATTGTTGTATATTTGACATAACAGATTATACGCTGCCATGAAGCTTTTTCACCTCATTGTCACCGCCTTCGCCTTGGTCTGCTTGGGAAGCACGACTGTGCTCGCTCAAGACACGACGTGCCACAGTTTGGTCATCCAAGTGGTCCAAACCTTTCCTGAGATTCCCACTGCAGACGACACAGGCCTTGTGCGTGCCAAGATTTATGCCCGCCCCAGCGGCACCAACGATCGGGTGTTCATGGTGTTTGGGAGCCAAGCCTATCCGCTCTCCATCACAAGCAATGGTGCTGCATACAACAACATCAGCGCGGGATTCACCAACGAAAGCATTGGCCTGCAGTACCTGAATGACCTGGCGTATGTCAATGACTCTTACGTCACCTTGGGCCAATTCACGCCCACCGCAGGCAACCCTGGAAGCGCCAACAACACCATTGCTGAGACGCGACTTTTTCCCGTTGGCAGTGAGGGCCAGATTGCGGCGACCAATGCATTGCGCGCCATGTTCGACAGCATTCCTCCGGCATCGTCATCTGTCTTTTACGATGGCGTCGATGAAATTGGATGGGGCATTGCTTCGACTTCTGAACCTTCTCTCGGAGCCAACTCGCTTCCCGACACCGATGGACTTGTGGCGTTGGCCCAAATCACGTTGCCACGTAACAGCTCCCTTTCTGGAACGCTCAATTTCAAAGTTCAGCCCAACAGCAATTCCAACTCGCCGACTGAAATCGCCACGGTTTCATTTGACATTCCCGCGGTCACCGAAGGCCTCGACCTTCAATTTGCAAACGCTGGAGGAGGCATCGCTGGATGCACTGACGAATCTGCATGCAACTTCAACGCTGCAGCCTGTGTTGACGACGAGAGCTGCGAATTCGAAAGCTGCGTCGGCTGCACCGATGACGGAGCGTGCAACTTCAATCCCGAAGCGACAGTGGACGACGAGTCGTGCGAGTACACGAGCTGCGAAGGCTGCACCGATGAACAGGCTTGCAACTACGATCCCGACGCCTTGATTGACGACGGATCCTGCGTGTTCCCTGGGTGCATGGACGGATGTGCCTGCAACTTCGACCCGAATGCCTGCGCCGATGACGGTTCCTGCGAATACGAAGACGTCCTCGGCAACTGCGGCGGAGATTGTTCTTCTGATTTGGATGGAGATGACATTTGTGACGACGTCGATGAGTGCGTTGGCATGTTCGATGCGTGTGGCATTTGCAACGGTCCCGGCGCCATTTACGATTGTGGTTGCTCAGACATTCCCGAAGGCGACTGCGACTGTGGCGGGAACCAGGTGGACGCCATTGGCGTATGCGGAGGCGACTGTTTGGAAGACGCGGACGGAAACGGGATTTGTGACGTCAACGAGGTGCCCGGATGCACCGTGGAAGAGGCGTGCAACTACGACGCCAACGCCACATTGAATGACGGCACTTGTGATTTCTTGACGTGCTTGGTCTTTGGGTGCACGGACGAGGAGGCGTGCAACTACGACGCCAACGCAACTGTCGACAATGGCACCTGTGCAGAAACAGACGCCTGTGGGGTCTGCGGGGGTCTTGGTGAAACGTTCCAATGCGGATGTGACAACATCCCCGAAGGCGACTGCGATTGCGACGGCAACCAACTCGATGCCCTCGGGGTGTGCGGAGGGGATTGCCTGGCCGACAATGACGGTGACGGTTTGTGCGACGCAGACCAAGGATGCACATACTTCGACGCCTCCAATTACAACCCTGAAGCCACTGTGGACGACGGGACTTGTGAGTGGTGCCGTGCCGATTTGGATGGGAATGGCCTCATTCAACTCAATGATCTTTTGGACTTCTTGGCGGTGTACAACACCACCTGTGAATGAGTCCGGCAACCTCATGACCCGTGACCACCTGGACTGAATCCAATGCTCCAATACCAAACTCTTGGATCGCGCAATGGACTTGGTTCATTTGGGCTTTGGTGATTTGGGGGACGGCGGCGGCGCAATTGCCGATGGGATTGCCGACCTGTGGCACTGACCAGGCGCATCAAACGCTCTTGGCGCATTCTTCCGAGTACGCGAGCTTGAGGGCTTCGATGGATGCCCAGTGGACCTCAGCCCAAACCATGATTCAGGGCGTGCCAATGGCATCGATGTCATCACAGGATTTGGACATTTGGACACTTCCCGTCGTCGTGCACGTCTTCCACCTAGGTTCGCCCGTGGGAGTGGATGAAAACATCAGCGACGCCCAAATCTTGTCGGCCATCGCAGCATTGAACAATGACTTTCGGAAAGTCGCGGGCAGTGCCGGGGATGGGAACGGTGTGGATGTGGGGGTCGAGTTCGTTCTTGCACAACGTGACCCAGACGGTACGCCTTCTTCTGGGATCGTGCGCTTGAATGCCAGCAACATTCCTGGCTTTGCGGAGCATGGCATCGCATCAGCCTCAGAATTTCTAGGTGTGGATGAGGTGACAGTGAAGTCCGCGAGTGCTTGGAACCGGAACGACTACATCAACGTCTTCGTGGTGCCTGAAATCAACGGCAACAATGGCGGTGGGGGCGTGCAGGGGTTCGCGTTTGTGGGGCCCACGGGCGATGTCCGCGACGGCATCACGGTCTTGTACAATGCGTTTGGCACCGAGGGTACGCTCAAGCCGGGGCGGGAGATGAATCGCACCTTGACACATGAAATGGGCCACTACCTCAGCCTGTTGCACCCTTTTTGGAACACCACCTCATGCTTGGACCCTGGAAACTGCCTCGCTACAGGAGACTTGGTGTGTGACACGCCCACAACACTCGAAAACGGTTCTTGTGTGAACGCGTCCTGTCCAGGTGCCTTACTTGAGAATTACATGGACTACGCGCCAACCTCCTGTCGCAACATGTTCACCGAAGGCCAAAGAGACCGGATGAGGACCTGTCTGGCCACCGTGCGTTCCCAACTTTTGGCAAGCGAGGGTGGCATCCCTGTCGTGGATCAGGATTTCCAACTTCAGCCGTTGGAGGCGTACGAGGTTTGCTCCGCCTTTTGGGAACCCCAATTGACTGTCCTCAATCAAGGGACCACTCAGATGTCAGGTGGCGAAATTCGGTGGTCGATCAACGGTGTAGTGATGCCTCCTGTGGCCTTCAATGAGGCCCTTCTTCCAGGCCAAAGCACGACCGTCTTCATGCCACCGACACCGCTGCCCGTGGACACCTCGGAGTGGATTTTCTCTGTGCGCCTGGCCAATGGAGGGCTCGACGAATACAACGCCAACGACTCGCTTGTCGAAAGCGTGTACAGATCGAGTGGCGAAGCGTGGACACTGACAATCATGACGGACTTTTTTGGGCTTGATTTGGGGTGGTCTGTGACGGACAGCACTGGCACTCAAGTTTGGGGTCGAGACGACTACCCCATCGGTTCCGCCACGTACATCGAGCAGGGATGCCTTCAAGAGGGATGTTACACCCTCGAGTTGACGGACGACGATGGCGACGGATTCAACTTTGGAGGCGGCATGTTGCTCGAAAACGACGCGGGTGACACCCTGGCCCAAGTGACCATGGAAGAGGGCAATTTCGGTGCTTCCATTGCTTTTGACGTTTGCACAGGGTGCGCACCTTCCGACCAAGCAGAAGACACGACGTCCTGCCACGACTTCAACCTCAACGGGTTGTGCGACGAGTCTGAAGAGGCAGGATGCACGTATCCCCTGGCCCCCAACTACGACGCCACGGCCACCATGGACGACGGATCATGTGAGTTGATTTGTCAGGCTGACCTGAACGGCGACGGCGTCATTCAGATCAACGACCTCCTCGACTTCCTGGTGATGTACGGGTCGAGTTGCGAGCCCTGATCGCAGCTAGGGTCAGGCATTCATGGCCTCCTCGATGGCGTCCGCTTCAAGAGGGATGTTCGCCATCAAGTCGTGAAAACCGTCCTCGGTGATGACAATGTCGTTTTCGAGTCGAATGCCCAAATTCTCTTCTCGGATGTAAATGCCCGGCTCCACAGTGAAGACGTGGCCTGCGGCAATCGGCTCGTGCCAATGGCCCACGTCATGCACATCCAGCCCAATGAAATGGGACGTGCCGTGCATGAAGTACTTCTTGTATGCAGGCCAAGCGGGGTTTTGTTTTTCAACGTCGTGACGGTCAATCAACTTCAGATCGAGCAATTGTGCCGTCATCAACTCGCCGACTTCTTTGTGATAGTCATGCAACGTCACGCCTGGGCGCAGCAAGTTCATCGCGTCGTTCATCACAGAAAGCACCGCGTTGTACACCGCCCGTTGACGGTCCGTAAACCGTCCTGAGACAGGCACGCACCGCGTCATGTCCGAAGCGTAGTTGCCGTACTCCGCGCCCACGTCCATTAAAATGACATCCCCAGCTTGGCATTCCGCGGCGTTCTCGATGTAATGAAGCACACAAGCATTGAAGCCAGATCCAATGATGGGTGTGTAGGCGAAGCCACGCGAGCCACGACGCAAAAACTCGTGCATGAATTCCGCCTCAATCTCGTACTCCATCACCCCTGGCTTCACAAACTGCAGCACCCGTTCGAATCCTGCCTTGGTGATGTCGCACGCACGCTGCATCTGGTCGATTTCGAACGGGTGCTTCACGGCGCGAATGGCGTGCAGGATGGGTGCGCTGCGTTCGATTTCGTGGTTGGGGTATTTGGCACGCAACGCAGCATTTTCGCGGTCGGTGCGGGTTTCGACGGTGAGGCGTGCACGCGTATGTTGGTTGTCGTTGAGGCACAGAGACTGGGCCTCCGCCATCAAACGATGAAGCGTCCGCTCCAGCGCCTTGGTCCACTGCACGTTGGCAATGCCGGTCTCGGCGGTGGCTTGGGCTTTGGTCAGCTTGGCTCCTTCCCAAATCGCCAGCTCGTCGTTGGTCTCCAACGTGAACAGAATTTCTCGATCTGCCGGATTGTGCGCGTCCGGAAAGAGCAACAGCACGGTCTCTTCTTGGTCCACGCCTGCGAGGTAAAAAATGTCCGCGTGCTGCTTGAACGGCAAGGTGCCGTCGGCGCTCGTCGGGTAGATGTCATTGCTGAAAAACAGCGCCAATCCACCTGGCTTCATCCGCTTCGTGAACGCTTCTCGGTTCTGGACGTAGAGGTCGGAGGGAAGTTTTTGGTACCGCATGCCCCGAAGGTACATCGCTCCAACGCAGTCAAGCCCATTCGATGCGGCTCAATGCCCGACGCCATCCTACCTTCGTTTCATGAGCGAACGCATTTCCACCTCCAACGCCCCCAAACCCGTCGGCCTCTATCCTCACGCTCGTCGCGTGGGCAACCTCTTGTTTCTCAGCGGTGTCGGGCCAAGAACCGCTGGCAGCGACCCCAACGACAGCGGTGTGCCAGGATTGGAGCTGGACCACAACGGCAATTTCAAGGCCTTCGATTTCGAAGCCCAAGTCCACAGCGTGTTTGCCAACGTCAAATCCATCCTTGAGGCGAGCGGGAGCAGCTGGGAGCAACTTGTGGATGTGACCGTGTTCCTGGTGGACATGAACCGGGACTTCCATGCGTTCAACCGCTTGTATGCCGAGTATTTCAAGGACAACCAACCTTGCCGCACCACGATGGAGATCAACCGCTTGCCCACACCCATTGCCATTGAGCTGAAGTGCATTGCCACGGTCGAGTGATTCGTTGACAATGCATGGGTGACAACCTGTTGACCAGCACCCTTCGCGACGAGGTCTGATTGCGAACTTGCCTTCATGTCCACGGACCCTCAGAAAGCGCACCATTTCGACCCTGCCATCCTCGAGAAACTCGAGAAACTGCAGGAGAAATACGCTGCGATGGGGCAAGACCTAAGCAGCTACCTCGACGGACTGCTCTATGCCGATTACCGCACGTATTGGGATTTGATTCACCTCGACACGTTGCTGAGCCTTCAGCGACCCCAAACCCCCATTCCCGATGAAGTGGTCTTCATCGTCTATCACCAAATTACGGAGCTCTACTTCAAGCTTTCACTGCACGAGTTTGAGCGCATGGCTCAAGAAGCCCGTGAACAGAATGGCAAGGTGGATGAGGCATTCCTGTTGGAACGGGTGAGGCGGGTAAACCGCTACTTCGAAGCGTTGACGACGAGTTTCGACATCATGGTGGACGGCATGGATCCGGCTGAGTTCATGAAGTTTCGCATGTCCTTGCTGCCCGCCTCTGGCTTTCAAAGTGCGCAGTACCGCATGATCGAAATTTGCGCGACGTCACTGGACCGCATCGTGCACCACAACCTCCGCGACCAATACGCCGACCACACCGTGGCCGACGTGCCTGAATTGATGTCGCATTTGTACTGGCGCGAAGGGGCGGTGGAATTGAAGAGTGGGGCCAAAACCCTCACGCTCAAGCAATTTGAAGAGAAGTACGACGACGAACTTGAAAAGCTGGCCCGAGGCATGTTCCACAGCAACGTGCGGGCACTGTCCACCAAAGTGGAAGGCGGGGCATCGCCCGAACTCGTCGACGCCATGCGATGGCTGGACATCAATGTCAACGTCAATTGGCCTCTGGCCCACTACAAAAGTGCTGTGCGTTACCTGCACAAAGACCCTGTGGACATTGCCGCCACGGGCGGAACCAACTGGCAGAAATACCTGCCTCCGAGGTTCCAAAAGCGGATCTTCTTCCCGGAGTTCTGGAGCGAGAAAGAATTGGAAGAATGGGGCAAGGGCTGGGTGGAAAAGGAAGTGTTTGGACGGGGATGAAGCGAACGCACAAAGGGTTGGCGTGGGCGGCAAGCCTCGCTTTCGTGATGCTGGGTTGTGGGGACGCTGAGTTTGGCTCAGGCGGCCGAGGCGGGCTGTTTCAAGCGGCTCCCGAACCCGAGCCCGAAATGCGGTTTGGGGTGATTTGGGAGGGCTTGGTGGTCGACTCTGGAAAAGTGGCGTCAGGACAGAGCCTTTCGCACCTGCTCGACCCTGCAGGCATCGGACCGGGCACCATCGCCACGCTCGCAGCCAACAGCCGCAAAGTTTGGGACGTGCGCTACATGAAAGCCGGTCATCGCTGGTGGCTTGCCTCAGAAACGGTCCGAGACAGCGGCGACGCTGAAGCCCGTTTGGTTCCCAAATGGTTGGTGTACGAGCGCAACCCTAAAGACTACGCACGCTTCTCACTGAGAGACACCCTCGGTGTGGCACTCGGCACTTATCCTGTCGACACCCTGTACGCTCGGGCCACAGGCACCATCGAGAATTCCCTCTACATGGATTTCGACAAGGCCGGTCACCCCACGAATTTGGCCGTGGCCATGGCCAATGTGTATGCTTGGACCATCGACTTCAGTCGGGTCCAAAAAGGCGACTCCTACGACGTGCTCTACCGCCGAGAAGTGGTCAACGGCCGGCCCGTCGGCATGCCTGAGGTGCTCTCGAGCACCTTCTCTCACTGGGGAAGACCGCTGGACGCCTACCGTTTTGAAGACGACGGCATTGCAGGATACTACGACCTTGAAGGCGGCTCTTTGCAGAAAGTCTTCTTGAAGGCGCCCGTCGAGTTCAGTCGCATTTCCAGCCGGTACAATCCCAAGCGCTTTCACCCTGTGTTGAAAAAGGTCAAAGGACACTTCGGGACGGACTACGCCGCACCCCAAGGCACGCCCATCGTCGCGGTCGGCGATGGCGTTGTCACCAAGAGCAGCTACACCTCAGGCAACGGGAAGTATGTGAAAATTCGGCACAACAGCACCTACGAAACCCAGTACCTGCACATGTCAAAGCGCGCCGTCAAGAAGGGTCAGCGCGTGAAGCAAGGCGAGGTGATTGGGTACGTCGGGCAAACGGGGCTCGCCACCGGGCCGCACGTGTGTTTCCGCTTTTGGAAACACGGCAAACAGGTCGATCACCTTCGCGAGGACTTCCCCCCTTCTGACCCCATCGCGGCAGACTTGCAAGGCGCCTTTGCCCTTCAAGTGTCCGCGCATGAGGCCCTTGCCGCGCAACTCGAGCCCAACGCGCCCTTGACCTCGGTCAAACCTTGAACTCAACGCTATTTGCCGCCTCGGAACACGTCCCGCCACACTGACAAGCTCAATTTCTTGCGGACGGCCCAGGCGGCTGCGCCGTTCCACAAAGCCAGTGAAACGGCCGTGGCGAAAGCGGCACCTTCAATGCCGTAACGCGGGATGATCCACACATTCAAGGCGATGTTCACCAGGGCCGTCGACCAAAGAATGCGATTGCCAATGCGCTCAAAGCCCGTCATGTTCAACACGTACATCACCGGACCACACAACGTCATGCTGAGCTGCCCTATGGCAAGCCAGATCAGGCAGGTTTCGCCTTGGACAAACTCAGGGCCAAACCAATCCAGCACCATCGGCCCCAAAACCAAAATGGCCACAAACGCCGGCACACTGAACGCAACATTGAGCAGCGTGGCATGGCGCAAGGCATCTCTCAGTCCTTGCTGGTCTCCAACGGCATGACGCTCGGCGAAAAGAGGTGCTGCGTAACTGTTCACCGCGGCCTGGACCAGCGTCACAACAGCCGCCAACTTGAACGTCAGACGGTACACGCCCACTTGATCCTCTTCCAAAAAATGGGACACCAGCAACGTGTCTGACCAGCTCATGACCAAGTACATGGCTGAGCCCATCAGCATCGGCCAACCCGTGATCATCATGGCTTTCCAACTCCACTGCTCCGCCTCCACTGGCGGCTCGACCGCATCCCGCCACGGCAACCCACTGAACATCAATCCCAAAGCCAACACCGTCACCATCACAACAGCCGCGGCATAGACCGGCACCACTTCCCACGACGTCCACCACAAAACCACGACCGCAACAGCGGTCAACAAACCTTGCTGAGCGAGGGCGTACCGCTTCATTTGAGACAAGCCCCTGAGCATCTCCGCAGACAAGCCCCAAAGTCCCATCAGAGGAACGCCCGCAGCCACCCAAGGCCACATGTCCATCGTTGCTTCGTCGTCCGCCCATGTCGTGAGAGCCCTGGCCCCCATGTGGACGCCGAGCCAGCCTACAGCACCCGCCACGATCACCATCAACACCGCTCGACCTGCCACTTTTCGTTGAATGGCCACCAGACCTTGTGCCTTGGCCGAGGCCAACCATTTCACCATCACCCCATCCAGTCCCAACCGGACGGCAAGGGCACCAATGGACAGCACTGTCAAACCAAGTTCAAATCGCCCGTAGGCGGCGGCGCCCTCGTTTTGGGTCACCATCCACGCCAACGCATACCCGGACACTGCGCCCAGCAACTTGACCAACATCATCCACCCGCTCGCGCCGAGGAGTTTGGTCAACATGGAGCCAGAGGATTGCACCTCTCAAAGGTAGAAGCATCGGGTCAGAGCGAAGCGGTCAATCCCCAAATAAGCTCAACCACAACAGCACGTCGCTCACGCCAACCACCCCGTCGCCGTCCATTTCTGCCCATCCGCAATCGAAGGCACATCCAAATTGACCGAGCAAACCCAGCAGGTCGCTCGTGCCCACAGCCCCATCGCAATCGCCGTCGCCAAGGCCACACGACTCGCATGTGCCATCGTCGTAGGTCGCCTCGGCGTCGTAATTCGAGGCCGATTCGTCGGTGCAGCCGAGGACTTCGAGGTTGGTCAAGTCAAAGGGCGCACCTTCGACCACCATAAGGCCCAACACGTTGCCGTACGCCCCATCGGTCTCCACCAAAGCCATGCTTGCTTGGCCGGACAACGCTTGGCCGTCAAGGACAGTGAATTGCCCCATCAAGTGCAGGCCGTCCACCACCACGCGATCGTTCCAAATGGAGGCCGCCACCGCCAGCATGCCTGAGCCGCTGGCGCTTGCAGACGACCAGTCACCCGCCTCAAAGGCAAGCCTTTGGCCAGGCGCCATTCGCGAGAAGGTGTAGGGCGTTTCCACCGTAGCTGGTCCGGCCCACATCTCACCCACCGTCCAGAACGACGAGAATTCCACTCCGGGAAGGGCGCTGAAGAACAGCGGATTGATCTGCTCTTGGCTGGGCAATGCATCTTCGCCTGCCCCCGAAAACGCCGACACGTACAAGCCTCCTGGCGCTTCGATGAACCACTGCGCTTGTTCGTCGCCCCAAAGTCCCATCATGCGCAATTCACTTCCGGAAAGCGCCTCAAAATCCGCATACAAACGGTACGTCTTGGCTCCCGCTGGAATGTCGCCGAGGCCCGCATCGTGGTCGGCCACGAGTTCCAACACCCAACCTTGGAACGTCGAAGGAATGGTGTCCACCAAAGTCAGGACTTCCTGCCCTCCTTGCTCCTGACAGTAATGGTTTTGCAGACTCGTGAAGAGGATCAAATCGTGCACATTGCGCGTGCCGTCCCCGTCCAAATCGCACATGCCAGGCTCCACGCCGGAGTCGCTTGGGATGGAATCTCCCCAGCCGTAGGTCAGCACCTGAGAAATGAAATCGGTGTTGGTGACGACCTCATCTCCACTGCCGTCAAGACAGGAGCAGGGAAGGGTTTGGGCGTGCATGGCGGAAAGGCCAACCACCGCCAAAGCGAGCACAAAAATAAATCTTTGCATGCTCTAATATAGGTGACTTCGCTGACAATCACGCGCCTGCCGTGAACGCCAAGCCGTACAACTTCATCTGCTTCACCATGGATTGCAGACCGTTGCTTCGGGTGGGGCTGAGATGGCTGTGCAAGCCGATCTCATCGAGAAAGGACAGCTTCGCCGAGGCAATGTCCGCTGCTGGGGCATGGCTAAGGACGCGGACCATCAGTGCGGCCAGGCCTTTGGTGATGATGGCGTCGCTGTCCGCAGTGAACACCACTTGACCGTCATCACCGCGCCTTGCGGCCAGCCACACGCGGCTTTGGCAACCCTTGATCAGGTTGTCGTCCACCTTGTCTCGGGGATCCAGGGGGGCGAGCTCCTTTCCCAAGGAAATGATGTGCTCATACTTCTCCATCCAATCGCCAAACATGGCGAACTCTTCTGCAATTTCTTCTTGCCGTTCGTCAATGACCGATGCCATAAGGCAAAGGTACGTGCCTTCCGAGGGGGGCGGTCTTCAATCGTCACAGATCAGCCCAAAATCACCCAGCAACACCAACACATCCGCGATGGTGACGGCGCCATCTCCAGTCAAGTCGCTTGAACAAAGCGGCGGTGGCGGCGGGTCAGAAGCGCAAGCGTCGCAGCTGTTGAAGCACACCGTGGGAAGAACAAGCGTGCCGGAGGCCGGCACCGTGAAGACCCGGTTCGTGAAAATGTCAGTCGTCAACGTGCACGCGGCGTCGAGTTCGGGGTCAAACGTCTCCTCGCCTCCCCAGTCGCCGGACACGAACTTGTATTCCACGAGGTCCCCTGGGTTGAGGGCCAACGTAAGGGTCCAAATGCCGTCCCCTTCCGGGTCAGACATCGGGTTGCACGTGCCGCACCACCCGTCAATGACGCCTCCTGTCAGGAAAACCCCTTGAGGAGTCGGGCCTTGCTCGGTCATGTCCACCGAAAACGTCACGCCCTCAGGCCCGCCGCCGCCCGTGGAGCCATCGCATTCCGAGCCACAGGGCCCGAGGCCAGGCCGCGTCGCCAACCAGTGCAAAGTGTTGGTCTCCGTGTTTCCATCGTCGTAGCCCTCCAGGGCGAGGCCTTCGAGCCACGCTGCATCAGGATCAATCACCGCATGCGCCATGACGATGAACCCCTTCCAGCCTTCACTCAAATTGGGGTCGTTCAAGGCCTGGGACAAGACGGGGTATTCCTCGACAATCCACTCGTATTCCAGCAATTCCTCGGAGATGGGCGTGAATGGCAACATCTGAATGCCGTGGATGAATTCGACGTTGGCGCCAAAAAAGGTGGCGTAATCCACCTTCGTGGACCAAAGAATGCCCACCGCCTTGTTCGCCGCAAACGCCTCGGGATAGATGCCGTCGTTGGAGTCGATTTGCCAGTAGGTTTGGGCTGTGCGAATCTCCGTCTCCAGCATCAACCGGCCCAAATCGCGCAACCGGTCATCCCCCACAGCCTCTCCCAGGAGGTAAGCCCCGTAATACGCGTTGACCGCCTCCGACGTCGATTCCTGGTTTCGTCCGTCCCCAAACTCAAACAGCCCCGACGCCCACGAATGGCCCACAAACCAATCCTTACATCGCGTCACAGCGTAGTGCGGGTCAGAAGGCGCAGGGTTGGCGATGTCGCGTACGATGTGCATCACGCGGTCGCCCCAAGCTGCCCACCATGCAGGGTGGTCCTTGGCGAGCACGGCCGCCGCGTAAAGGAAATAGCCAAAGTGAAAATGATGGTCGTTGTAGCGGCCCATGTCAAAAGAGCCTCCGCTCGCCGTCACGAGCCCACCCCATTGGTTGTCGTAACGCAAAGGATCGCCGTTGGTGCCGTCAAGCCATGCGTTCATGGCCCCTTCCAACGTGGCGCGAAGCGTGGCTTCGGCGCCGACCTCTTGGAGTTCTTGGGCAATGAGGATGAGCCGTGCAATTTTGGCCAGTTGCTTGCCTCCGAAGTAGGTGTCGCCGGCGTTGATGGTCTCGTTGGCTTGGCCTAAAAGCGCGGTCCGAACCACCTCTGCACGTGCCGGACCCATGGGCGTTGGCGGACTCCAAGAAATGTCGGTCAGCACCTCATCCATGGTCCAACTCGCGGCAGCGACGCCGTGCATCGGCCCCTTGATGGTGGCATACGTCACGGCAACTTGCGCTGCGGATGTCGGGGCGTCAAACACGGCCCGGTGATGCGGAAGGGACATCATCAGCGGCACCCCGCCGTCGAGGGTTTCCCAATCCAGCACAAGGTGTGCCACGTCCTTCCCCTCTGGACCAACCCCCGGATCCACCGTGGCCGAAAACACGCCGCCAGTCGGCACCGCCGCCGCATGCGCATCCAAGACGGCCTCGTCGTTGCTGCCTTTCAGGGCCACCCGAACCCATCCGTTCAGCGGACCCGTGGCCGTCGGTGCGCCATTGTCCAAAAACCACGTCACAGGTTCGGAGGCGTAGACGATCCAGGTTTGGCCATTGTTGAGGCCCCATTCAAAGCGGGAAGCCGTCCAAGGGCCGCTTGTCCCGGCGCCATCTACGGTGAGTGTCGCGTGTTGGGTGGACAACGAGGGAGTCAAACCGTCGTACAACGTCGTGGCATAGGCCATGCCGCGCACCACCGGAGCCGTCATGGTCCCCGCCGCTCCATCGCTCCATTCCACCGTGACAGAAGCAAGATCGTGCTCAGTCACTTGTTTGGACGTCAACGCCTCCACGGCGGACATCCGGACGTCTGAGGCCGTGGCCGAAAACACAAACGTCTCTCCCTCTACGAAACTCGGCATGCTCACCCGCAAATGGTCGGACTGACTCATGACGATGTAGGGAAGTGCATTGTTGGTCCAACTGCCCTCCCCAAGCACCATGTTCTGCCACCACACGTTCGTGGGAAGTGGCGCCGATGCATCGGACCAAAGTGCCGACGGCGCATCTGCATGCGTCAGAAGCGGATAGGGCGGTTGCGCCATGCTGAACGGTTGGTCGGCGAAGAGGTCTTGGGAATGGGCGGTGCCGCCAAGCACAAGCCACCCCGCAGCCAAACAGGCCCAGATTTGGGAAAATGTCATGGGTTTCATCCCCAATAAGATACGACGGATGCGACACGGCGTGCCGCACATGAAAAATCCTTAACGCAACATCGATGCCGCTCGCTCGACGGCCTCGGCCAATCGGTCGATCTCCTCAACCGTGTTGTAGGCCCCAAAAGACGCCCTGACCGTTCCCGGAATCCCGAGCTTGTCCATGAGCGGTTCGGTGCAGTGGTGGCCTGTACGCACTGCGATGCCGAGCTGGTCGAGCAACGTGCCCAAGTCGTAGGGATGAACGCCATCCACAAGAAAGGACACCACTCCCGCCTTGCAAGGGGCCGTCCCATAGAAACGCAGCCCCTCAATGCCCTCCAATTGAGCGTGGGCGTGTTGCGTGAGCTCATGCTCGTGGGCGGTCAGGGCAGGCATGCCCACCCCGTTCATCCAATCCAGTGCCGCACCCAAGGCAATCCCGCCGCTGATGTGCGGGGTTCCCGCCTCAAACTTGTAGGGAAGCTCGTTGTAGGTCGTTCCCTTTTCGAAGCTGACGGTGCCAATCATCTCGCCGCCGCCGCGATAGGGCGGCATCGAATCGAGCAAGGCCTCTTTGCCGTACAAAATCCCAATGCCCGTGGGGCCGTAGGTTTTGTGACCACTGAACATGTAAAAGTCCACATCCAGGTCGCGCACGTTGACCGGCAAATGGGGGACGGATTGTGCGCCGTCCACCAGCACGGTGGCGCCGGCATCGTGGGCGCGGGTTGTCCAGTGCTTCACGTCATTCACCGTGCCCAATGCGTTGGAGACGTGGGTGAACGCCACGAGTTTGGGTTTGTGTGCGAGGTGCGCCTCAAACATCTCGCCGTCCAAGGAGCCGTCCTCGTTCAATTCCACCACAAGGATGTCGAAGCCCTGCTCCATCGCAAGCATCTGCCATGGCACGATGTTGCTGTGGTGCTCCATCCGGGTGAGGACAATGCAATCCCCAGCGGACAAGTGGGTGCGACCCCAGGTTTGGGCCACAAGGTTGATGCCGTCCGTCGTGCCGCCCACAAACAAGATCTCTTTTGTCGAGGCCGCACCGATGTGGGCCCTGACCGTTTCCCGCGCAGCTTCGTAGGCCTCGGTGGCTTCTTGCGCCAAGGCGTGCACACCACGGTGGATGTTGCTGTGGGTGTGCGCGAGGTAGCGCGACTGGGCATCGATGACCGCCTGCGGCTTGTGCGCGGACGCAGCACTGTCGAAGTAGGCAAGCGGTTTGCCGTTCACCTCCCGTGAAAGGATGGGAAATTGGGCGCGAATGGCCTGGACATCAAAAGTGCTCATCTCTGCAAGGGTACGACACGCGACAACATGCCGTGGTCACAATCGTTCAAGTCTCAAAAGGTACTCGTGGTTTCCGTCTCCACCCTGAATGGGGGAATCAAGGGCATCAATCACCCCAAACCCACTCTCCACCGCCGCATCCTTCACGTCGTCCAAAGCCTTGGCGCGCATGGCGGGGTCGCGCACGATGCCGGCACGGCTGAGGTTCTCGCGGCCGACCTCGAATTGGGGCTTCACCAAGGCCACCACTGGCGTCCCCGGCGCCGTCAATGTCGCAACCGTGGGGAAAATGTGAGAGAGCCCGACAAACGAAACGTCAATGGCCACAAGCTCTGGCAACCCGCCCATCACCGCATTCACTTCGGCTGGGGTCAGGTCCTTGACGTTGGTGGACTCACGCACAATCATGCGCGGGTCGTCGGCCAACCCCGCGTCGAATTGATCCCGACCTGTGTCCACCCCGAGCACCGCTTGGGCCCCGCGCTGGAGCATCACATGGCTGAAACCGCCTGTGGAGCAGCCCACATCCAGCGCCAAACGACCCTCAACGTCAATGTCGGTCCACTCGTCCAGCGCCGCAAGCAACTTCAATGCGCCACGGGACACCCACGGCATGTCTTCTTCAATCAGCTCGATAGTCACGTCGACCGGAAACTTCTTGCCAGACTTGGTCACCTTGGACCCCGCCACCAGGACACCGTGTTCCGAAATCATGCGCTCCGCGCGAGGCCGAGAAGCCACAAGGCCACGATCTACAAGGAGCTTGTCCAGTCTGGTGAGTTCCGAACTTGACATGGGAAGAGGTTACATCCAGCCGTGGCGATCTGCAAGCAAACCTTCCACCTCCTGAGCCACTTCCTCCTGGCCAAAGCCCTCGAGGACATCCCCGATGAACGCCTGTACCATCAATGCGCGGGCGGCGCGGTCTGCAATGCCGCGCGACTTGAGATAAAACAAGGCTTCTTGGTCGAATTGGCCCACCGTACAGCCATGAGAACACTTCACATCGTCGGCATAAATCTCCAACTCGGGCTTGGCATTGATGCTGGCGCCTGCGTCCGCCACAATGTTGGCGTTTTGCTGGTAGGCGTTCGTCAGCTGCGCGTCCTCACGAACAAAGACTTTGCCGTTGAACACCCCCGTCGAACGGTCGTACAAAATGCCTTTGTAGAGCTCGCTCGAGGTGCAATGCGGCACGGTGTGGTCCATCGTCGTGTGGTTGTCCACGTGCTCCTGGCCTTTGGGCAAGTAAGCACCATGCATGATGGTGTGCGACCCGCTGCCGTGCTGAAGCACGTTCAACTCATTGCGCACCCAATGGCCCTGCACCGTGACGGTGTGGATTCGGAAGGTGCTGTCCTTGTCTTGCGTCACGTGTTCGTGCGCAAGGTGGAACACGGTGCCTTGTTCGTGCTGGATTTTGTCTACGCCCAAACGCGCACCCGCTCCCACTTTGCCCTCCAAGACGGCATTCACCATGCCGCTCGCGCCCTCCGGGGCCGAAGACCAAAGCACCACCTCAGCGTGGGCGTTCGCCCCAATCTGCACGCGGTGACGTGGGCAAGACGCCACGTTGTCGCCCGTGGTGTG
This sequence comes from Flavobacteriales bacterium, assembly GCA_042088625.1. GTDB lineage: Bacteria > Bacteroidota > Bacteroidia > Flavobacteriales_D > Sanyastnellaceae > UBA11663. Next base: position 33,928 of record JBELLK010000014.1, on the reverse strand, counting down.
GTGGTGCACCAGCACCGGTCGGTCGAGGACCACACCTGCGTCCAAGCTCAAGAACAGTCCATCCTGCGCGTAGGCTGCGTTGACGGCACCCACCCACTCACGGATGTGGTAGGCCGACCAGTCTTCGTCGCCTTCTGCAATTCGGCCTTCGGCCAAGGCTTGTGAAAACGGCATGCACACCACGCCATCTGCCACGGGCAAGTCGCATGCTTCTGCCACAACTTGGCCGTTCAGCAACACGATGCGGTACGCATCCAAGCCAGGAACCGGGTTGGCCGGCACGTCTTGGGGCCAGCCCTCTGGGGCCGGAGCCGTGCGTACGGGTGACGCCAACATCGGCGTCAGGGGACTGTACTTCCAGCGCTCCGACTTTCTGGTCGGCACCGGCAAGTCGGCCAGGGCTTGACGCCCAGCCTCGGCCAAGGGAGCCAAACCCGCGGACGCCGCAAGCCCCGCCACAAATGCGTGCGCTTTGTCGTTGGCTGCGGACATCAGGCGATTTCTTCTTTGATCCAGTCGTAGCCCTTGGCCTCCAACTCGAGGGCGAGTTCTTTGGGGCCGGACTTGACGATTTGGCCGTCGCTCAACACGTGCACGTGGTCGGGCACGATGTGGTCGAGAAGGCGCTGGTAGTGCGTGATGACCAAGAACGAGCGTCCCGCATCGCGCATGGCATTCACGCCTTCGGACACGATGCGAAGGGCGTCGATGTCAAGGCCGCTGTCCGTCTCGTCGAGGACGGCGAGCTTGGGCTCGAGCATGGCCATTTGGAAGATCTCGTTGCGCTTCTTTTCTCCGCCCGAAAACCCTTCGTTCACGCTGCGGTCGCGAAGGCGTCCGGACAATTCCACGAGGGCGGACTTCTCCTTGACGAGCGCGAGGAAGTCCTTGGCCGAGATGGCCTCCAAACCCTGGTGCTCCCGCTTGGCGTTGATGGCCGCCTTCATGAAGTTGAGGTTGCTTACGCCGGGGATTTCCACGGGGTACTGGAACGCCAGAAACAGGCCTTCGTGGGCCCGGTCGCTCGCGTCGAGTTCGAGGAGGTCGGTGCCGTCGAAGTCGACCGAGCCGGCCGTCACTTCGTAGTCTTCACGGCCGGCGAGGACCGACGCCAAGGTCGACTTGCCCGAGCCATTGGGGCCCATGATGGCGTGCACTTCTCCAGGGCCGATTTCGAGGTTCAGTCCTTTGAGGATGGGGGTATCTTCCACTTGCGCGTGGAGGTTCTTGATGGTCAGCATTAGCCTACGGATCCTTCGAGTGAGATGGCCAGGAGCTTTTGGGCCTCAACGGCAAACTCCATGGGCAACTTGTTGAGCACCTCCTTGGCGTAGCCGTTGACAATCAGGCTGATGGCCTGCTCTTCGTCAATGCCGCGCTGGAGGCAGTAAAAAATTTGGTCTTCCCCAATCTTGCTCGTTGTCGCTTCGTGCTCGACTTGGGCTGTGGGGTTTTTCGTTTCGATGTACGGGAACGTGTGTGCGCCGCAGCGGTCGGTCATCAGCAAACTGTCGCACTGGCTGAAGTTCCTCGCGTGGTCGGCGTTGGGCATGATTTGGACGAGGCCGCGGTAGCTGTTTTGGGACTTGCCCGCAGAGATGCCCTTGGAGATGATGGTCGAACGCGTGCGCTTGCCCAAGTGAATCATCTTGGTGCCCGTGTCCGCCTGTTGCATGTTGTTGGTGACAGCCACGCTGTAAAATTCACCCACGCTGTCGTCGCCCTTTAGGACGCAACTGGGGTACTTCCACGTCACCGCGCTGCCTGTTTCCACTTGCGTCCAGCTGATTTTGGAACGGGTGTGGCAAATGCCGCGCTTCGTCACAAAATTGTAGACCCCGCCTTTGCCCTCTTCGTCGCCAGGGTACCAGTTTTGGACGGTGCTGTACTTGATCTCCGCATCGTCGAGGGCGATGAGTTCAACCACGGCCGCGTGAAGTTGGTTTTCGTCGCGCTGAGGCGCCGTGCACCCTTCGAGGTAACTGACGTAGCTGCTCTCGTCAGCGATGACCAATGTCCGCTCAAACTGTCCCGTGCCGCTCTCGTTGATGCGGAAATAGGTGCTCAGTTCCATGGGGCATTTGACGCCCTTGGGGATGTAGCAGAACGATCCGTCGGTGAAGACCGCCGAGTTAAGCGCCGCGTAGTAGTTGTCGCGGACCGGGACGACCGAGCCGATGTACTTCTGGACCAGCTCCGGGTGCTCCTGCACAGCCTCACTCATGCTGCAGAAGATGATGCCGAGTTCCGCGAGTTTGTCCTTGAACGAGGTGGCCACACTGACGCTGTCCATCACGAAGTCCACCGCCACGCCGCTGAGTCGCTTCTGCTCCTCGAGCGAGATGCCCAGCTTGTCCATGGTCTTGCGCAGTTCCGGATCCACCTCATCCATGGAGGCGAGTTCCTTCTTTTGCTTTGGCGCGGCGTAATAGCTGATGGCCTGAAAGTCCGGCTTCTCGTACTGGAGGTGCGGCCACTCGGGCTCGACCATCCCCTTCCACGTCTCAAACGCCTTGAGGCGCCACTCAAGGAGCCAGTCGGGCTCGTTCTTCTTCGTGCTGATCAGCCGAATGATGTCCTCGTTCAGTCCCGCCGGGGCTTTGTCTGAGTCGATGTCCGTGGTGAACCCAAACTCATACGCCTTCCCGGTGACTTCCTCCAGAATTTTATCTTCTCCGTCGTACGCCATGGTTGTCCGTTGTCAGAGTGAAAAACTCTCTCCGCAGCCACAGGTTCGATTGGCGTTGGGGTTGTGAAACTCAAAACCCTTGCCGTTGAGACCTCCGCTGTAGCGCAACTCCGTGCCTACGAGGTAGAGGAAACTCTTCTTGTCGACGACCACTTTCACGCCATTGTCTTCAAACGACTGGTCGTCGTCGTTCATCACGTGGTCGAAATCCAGCTGGTACATGAGACCGCTGCATCCGCCACCCTTCACGCCCACGCGGACGAAACTCCCTGAGGGGCGTCCTTCTTCCGCGAGCAGGCGCTGAACCTGGTCGCGTGCGTTGTCATTGACTTTGATCATGTGTGGAAAACCTGCAACTAAAATACCCCATTTGGGGGATGCAAAGGTACGTTGTTTGGACTCAATCCAAATAAGCTTGTGGCCCTGTTTCCGCCAACTGCGTCGCATCTTTGGACCATGTCAGGTGCTTCCAAGTCCCAACCGCGTCGCTCCCAGGCGCAACTGACCACCCAATTCACCACCGTGATCGGGATGTCATTGACCCTGTTCTTGATGGGAATGTTGGGGCTTGCTGCCTTGCTTGGACAGTGGGCCAACGCCCAAATGAAGCAGCACGTTCACGTTCAAGTGCATTTGCAACGGGACATGCCACAATCTCAAATCGACGAGGCACGGCTGGCCATCGCGGCCGACCCCAGTGTCGCCGCGATTGAGTACCTCGACCCTGCTGAGGCGGCCGAAGAGCTCGAGGTTGAACTGGGGGAATCCTTCGTTTCGTTCTTGGGATACGTGCCGCTGCCTCCTGTGATTGACCTCGTGATGCGTCCCGACCACGTCTCCCCTGAATCCATGGCCAGTGCCGCAGCCCGTTTTGAATCTCTGCCTGGGGTGGCCGAGGTCTCTTGGCACGGCGACCTGTTGAGCAGCATGCAGGCTGGCATCGACCAACTCTTGCCCGTGCTCATGGTTGCCGCCACCCTTTGTCTGGTCGTCGCGCTGGCATTGCTCAACAACACCATTCGACTGACGGTGTTTGCACGTCGGTTCCTCATCCGAAACATGCAACTGGTCGGTGCGCGACCGCGTTTGGTGCGCAAACCTTTCGTTGTCCAGGGATTGATGCTGGGCGCCACCTCGGCCTTGCTCGCCTTTGCCGGCATTCTGGGGCTTATGACTTGGTTCCAGGCGCAACTCGGGACGTTGACCCTGCCTTGGATTGGCCTCATGGCCGGGGTGTTTGTGATGACAGGCAGCGTCTTGGGAGCTGGATTCTCCAGTTTTGCGGTCAACCGCTACCTCAAGGCCGATCTGTCGCAACTGCATTGAGTCCAGTCGCCTGTCTCGCCGTATTTTCGGCCCATGAACAGCGCTCCAGACTCCCCTTCAAATTTTGCATTTGGCCGCAGCAACTATGTTTGGCTCGGCATCGGCATTGCCGTTTTGATTGTGGGTTACTTGCTCATGAGCGGTGGTGGCTCCGACGATCCCAATGTGTTTGACGAAGGCATTTTCAGTGCCCGACGCATCACCTTGGCGCCCATTGTGGTTCTGGCAGGCTACGGCGTGATTTTCTACGCCATCCTCAAGAAACGCTGACTTGGAGGCCCTTTCCTTTTTGCTTCTCGGCCTGATCCAGGGGCTCACTGAATTCCTTCCCGTTTCAAGCTCTGGCCACCTCACCCTAGGTCAATCTTTGTTGGGCCTCGACGAGGAAGACCTCACGTTCACCGTGCTCGTCCATGCGGCAACCGCCCTCAGCACCGTGGTGGTGTTTCGGCAGGACATCCTGACCCTTTTCACTTCTCTGTTTGACCCTGGAAACCGAGGCAACGAAGGGCGCACCTATGCAGGCCTGCTCCTTCTGAGTGCAGTGCCCGCTGCCGTGATCGGACTGGGGTTCAAAGACGACATCGAAGCGCTCGCCACACCGCGATTCGTAGGTGCCATGCTTTGGGTCACTGGAGGGGTGCTCCTTGTCTCCCAAAAAGCCAAAGGCGGCCAGCGACCCATCCGTGCACTTCGGGCATTGGGCATTGGACTGGCTCAAGCCATGGCCATTCTTCCTGGCATCAGCCGATCAGGAAGCACCATTGGCGCGGCCCTCATGTTGGGAGTGTCACGGGAAGAAGCCGCCAAGTTTTCCTTTTTGATGGCCCTCATCCCGATTGGAGGGGCCACCTTGTTGACCCTCAAAGAACTCCTGGAACAGCCCGCCACAGGGGAAGTGATCGCTGTGCCGTGGTTGGGGTATGCTTTGGGCACGGCCGCAGCTTTTGTCAGCGGTTGGGCGGCGTGCACTTGGATGATTCGCTTGGTCAAGCGCAGCAATTTGGGCGTTTTTGGGGTGTATTGTTTTGTCGTCGGCAGCCTTGCCTTCATTTTTGGATAAACCTCAAGCCATGACCCATGCCTCATCGTTGATCGGTTGTTTGCTGATCATTTGCCTTGCACTTTCAGGATGTGTGGAAGTGACTTTCCCTGAACCCATGCCAGCCAAAAAGAGGGCGTTGACCCAATTCCCTCAAGCATGGCAAGGCACCTGGGTGTCAGGCTCCCCAAATGAAGGGGAAGAAACACTCGTCGTGATGGCCGACCGCATCCTCGGCAACCCTGGAAGCGAAGACCTCGTCCTAGGCGAGGATTGTGTGCTCAAAAAATTGGGTCGGCGCCTGGTGCTCAGCATCCCTCAAGAAAAGGGCGGGCGCTACACCTTGCTCGTCGCCAAACGCCAAGGAAATGCCCTCAACATCCAATCGTTGGACCCCAAAGAACAGGGCGCTTTGGACTCTTGGGAAGAGGTTCTTGGACATGAAAACGTGGTGAAACTGCACAAAAACGACGACCCAACGGACAAGCTGAGGGAGGTTCAGCTGAACCCCAAGAACACCAGGCAATTTCGCCAACTGCTCCGCAAGGGAAAAGTCGCTTCCGTCACTTACACCAAGGTGAATGAGTGAAGGCCTGCAAAGCGCCTCAGCGCACCTGAGGCAAGGCCGTTTCCAACCTCGCTGACACGGCCTCCCAATTGACCAAGCCCAAAAATGCATCGATGTAGTCCTTGCGACGGTTTTGGTAGTTGAGGTAATAGGCGTGCTCCCACACGTCCATGCCCAAAATGGGTGTGCCCGTTTCCTCCGCGCATTTCGCCATGAGTGGGTTGTCTTGGTTGGGGGTGCTGGACACTGCCAGCTGTCCATCAGCATTCACCATCAGCCATGCCCATCCACTGCCGAATTGGGTGGCCCCTGCCTTGGCAAAGGCTTCCACAAACGCTTCCACTCCTCCAAGGTCGCGTCGAAGCAACTCTGCCAAGTCTCCTTCGGGCGCCTCAGGCCCTCCTGGACGCATCACCTCCCAATACAAAGTGTGGTTGAAATGCCCACCTCCGTTGTTGCGCAACGCACTGTCCTCGGGTTGAACTTCCGCCAAAAGGGCTTCGAGGCTCCCATCAGACGCCATGGGCCTCCCTTCCAATGCCGCGTTCAATTTGCGCACGTATCCCGCATGATGCTTGCTGTGATGGATTTCCATCGTGGCCATGTCAATGGCAGGTGACAATGCGTCGAACGCAAAACCCAATGGTGGCAAGGTGAAGGTTTCGTCTCCGAATGCCGACGGCGTCGGCTTGCTTTCCGTGCTTCCAGGCGCACACCCCATCCATGGGGTCAACACAATGCCTGCACCAGCAGCGCCAGTGACTTTTAGAAACGTTCGCTTGTCCATGACACAAAGATGGAAAGGAATGCGTTGACCCTTGTGGTGTGCACGACAAGGTGTGAACAGAAGGTCTTCAAGGCCGCCAAGCCCCTCCGGATGCGCACGAAATTTAGACTCGCCCATGTCAGCTGCATTCACTTCCCGCGCCCGCTTGTTGGGTTTGATCCTTGGCCTGCCCATTCTGCTTGGGCTGGCACTGGGCTTGTTGGCCTGGCAACGGGGAGACGTTTGGAAAGCCAGGGCCCTGGACACCCTCAACGACCACATCGACGGAACGCTGAATGTTGGCGAAGTGACCCTCTCATGGTGGCATGGCTTTCCCGACATCAGCGTCGATGTCTCCAATGTGGCTCTCCTGCAGAACGAGGGAGACACCCTGGTTGCAGGAGAGCGCTTGGGATTGGCCTTGGACTTTTGGAGCCTTTGGGGTGACCAACCCCAAATCGAGTCCATCACCCTTGAAGGGGGGCGTGTTCTTCTCGAACTCGACGAGGAGGGGCGCTTGGCGAGTGTCCCTTTCGAAACCA
>JBELLK010000014.1:0-26895 GCA_042088625.1 Flavobacteriales bacterium | reverse complement strand
CGCCCTTGGCAAGCCAGCATTGTCGCGAACGACCTCTCCCAAAAACGTCTCAACAGGCTTTTGATGGATGCACCGTGGGATGGCAAATTTGACTTTGACCAAGAATTTTCGCTCGAAGCCGAACTGACCTCTCAAGAAGCCACGGTGCTTTGGTCCACAAGCAACGACGCGTTTCAATTGGCCCCTGCTTGGACAGGCCTTTCCATGTCATTGCCGGGCACCGCACAGGGACGCGGTGCCGTTCATTGGTCGAGTGGGGCGTGGTCCTGGACGGTCGATCATGCCGACATCTCCGGTCCAGGATGGGCGTTGTCGGGAAGCGCCGACCCCACAACCGGCAACGGTGTGACGGTCCGTGGAGAAGCGAGCTTGGATGCGTCTACGCCTTTTGAAGCCTGGTTGCCAAACCTCTCGCAATCGGTGTCCAGCATTTTGCCTGTCTCGGGAAAGGTGGACATGCAAGGGAACCTCACCGTGGATGCGCGAGGCGGGGTGCAGTCCCTGCATGCCTCCGTGACCGCCCGTCAACTCTCAGGTCAACTCGACGGCCAACCGTATCAAATGGACGTGCAAGGCCTTCAATTGGACACGCGTCATGTCTTTGCAGACTCTCTGGATTTGGCGTGGGCTGGCAACAAAACACAGATCGACATCGCCTCATTGACTTGGCCAGATCTCGTCCGCGGCTCTGCCACCTCCGGCAAAGTCAACTTGCGTGCGGAGGCCTTGGTGGTCGACCCCATTTTGCAATGGTGGGACCACTTGAATCGCGCACCTGCTACCGACGCAGTGCTTTTGCCGGCAGGGTCGGAATTGGAAGTCAACGTGAATGCCAAACAGGTCGATTGGGGCGCCCTCAGATGCACCCCTCTCATTGCCAAGACCACGGTGACCCACAACCGATGGCTTCTGCGCAGCGTGCAAGCGAACGGGCTGGAAGGCCGCGCCCACGTCGAGGGTCAACTGGCTCCCGGACGCGCAGGATGGGTGCTTGCCCTTCGGGGTTCTCTCGACGACGTGTCCGCACCTGCGTTGTTTTCGACCTTCAACAATTTTGGCCAAACCCTGCTCAGACATGACCACCTGGGCGGTGCGCTCTCCACCGCTGGCAACCTCTCCATGTCATGGGGGCTGGATGGTTCTTGGCACCCCGAACATTTGACGGCAAGCTTGCAAACGAGTGTGCAACACGGACGATTGCGGAGCCTTGAGGTCTTTGACGACGTCGCAGAATACCTGGCAGATCACCGATTGATGGCCCCGTTGGTCGATCCCGAAGATCTCCGACAACGCCTCAAGGATGTGGCGTTTGAACCGGTGAACCAGCGTGTGGATGTGCGGGGCGAAGAAGTTTGGCTGCCCAAAACGGTCATCGAATCCTCGGCGATGAATGTGGCCATCGAAGGCACCTACGGTTTTGACTCCAACATCGATTACACGCTGGGTTTTGCGCTCCGCGATTTGCGCGCCTCGGCCTCAGACAACGTGGGCGTGATGGAAGACGACGGGTTGGGCACCCAAGTGTTTTTGCGCATGTTTGGCGAGGTGAATCAACCTGAGTACGCCTACGACCGGGATGCCGCGAAGGCCCATCGTCGGGCCGCCTTTGCCGCTGAAAAGGAACGATTGCGCAATGCCCTTTCCAACCGTGGAGACGACCCCAGCCCAGCCCAAGCGGAACCTGACGAACCCGTCACCCCTTCCAACCCATCTACTCCATCCGACGACGAGGACAAGACCGGGCACGATCCCAAGTCCAAGAAGAAGAAAAAGGACCGTTCCAAGGACTTGTTCAACCCTGACGACGAAGATTACCTTTAAGCCATGAATCACCCTGACTTTTCCGATGCACAAGCGCAATTGGTGAAGTGCCAAGAAGCCCTCGACGCGGCTCGGCAAGAGGGTTGGACCGTGGAATTGTTGGAAACCTTCCTCGACGCGACACGGGCCCTGCACGAAGCGGCTGCTGTGCGCAAAGCGATTCATGGCCAACCAAGCCCAACACCTTTCACGAGCGTGGAGGATGTGACTGAGCCTGCCTCAGCTGCTCCTCAGGGGGCACCCCCCCGTGAACCTGCGGTCAACCGGTTGCTGACTCCCGAGGAAAAAGGGGAAGCAGAGCCTCCGGCACAAGTGGACTTGCTCTCTTCGATCGGTGAGATGACCCTTGCCGAGAAGTTGGCGTTGCAGCCGCTGGGGAGTGTGGCCGAAGGCATGAGCATTTTGGACCGGGCGCAATTCACGAGCATTTTGTTTGGAGGAAATGAGGAAGTGTTCAGCGCGCTTTTGTCCAAGTTGTCGAAAGCCTCCACGCAAGAAGAAGCCTTCGCCATGTTCCAAGAATCCTTGTGCGCACAGGACGCACCAGAAGTGGATCCGTTGAAAGAGGCGTTTGCCAAACGCATCATGCGCACTTTCGTTTCATGAGCGGAGGAACGTTGTTTGTGGTGCCCACCCCTGTGGGGAACTTGGGCGACATGACCCCTCGGGCGTTGGAAGTGCTTCAAGAGGCCCACCTTGTTTTGGCCGAGGACACTCGGACCACGGGCAAACTGCTCCGGCATTTTGGGGTCGACACCCCCTTGAAATCCTTCCATCAACACAACGAGCATCGCGCACTTGAGGGCGTCGTTGGACAGCTGCAAGGGGGCGTCACGATGGCGCTGTGCTCGGACGCGGGCACACCGGGCATCTCTGACCCTGGCTTTCTGCTTGTTCGCGCCTGTGTCGACGCAGGAGTGAAGGTGGAATGCCTGCCCGGTGCGACAGCCTTTGTGCCAGCCTTGGTCACGTCCGGACTTCCCTGCGACCGCTTTTACTTCGAGGGCTTTCTTCCGCACAAAAAAGGTCGCCAGAAACGGCTTTTGGCTTTGTTGGAAATGCCGTGCACGGTGGTGCTTTACGAGAGCCCTCATCGGGTGGCCAAACTGCTCGACCAACTCGAGGCCCTCGGTGCTGGAGACCGTCCTGTGGCCTTGTGCAGAGAAATTTCAAAGCTTCACGAAGAAACCCTACGAGGCTCTGTCCAGGCCCTCAAAACTGTTCTCGAATCTCAACCGCCGCGAGGCGAATACGTGGTTGTCCTGGGAACTGCCGATCAGAATACCACGCGCTGAACTTCATTCACGCGTTTGACGGGAATGACCTTCAGGCCCCTTGGCGCCTTGGGGTGGGATCCATGTCCGGACACAAGCATGCGTTCCATGCCCAATCGCGACGCCTCAGCCATCCGTTGCTCCAACCGCGCCACGGGCCGAATCTCGCCATTGAGGCCCACTTCGCCCGCGAAACACGTCCTGTTGTCCAAGGTCAGGTCCAAGCTCGAACTTAGGATTGCCGCCACCACAGCCAAATCGTTCGCGGGATCTTGAATCTTCAGTCCTCCTGCCACGTTCAAGAACACATCGAATTGGCCCAATTTGAATCCACATCGCTTTTCCAAGACGGCCAACAACATGTTCAGTCTTCTCAAATCAAATCCAGTCCCGGAACGCTGAGGCGTGCCATACACGGCCGTGCTCACAAGGGCCTGAATCTCTACGAGCAGCGGCCGAACACCCTGAAGGGACACCGCCACGGCCGAGCCACTGCTGGCATCTCCCCGTTCGCCCAAAAGCACCTCACTCGGATGGTCCACAGCAGACAAACCCTCCCCGGTCATCTCGTAGATGCCCAACTCGGCGGTTGTCCCAAATCGGTTTTTGGCCGCGCGAAGCATGCGGTACGCGTGGTGCCTGTCCCCTTCAAACTGAAGGACAACATCGACCATGTGCTCCAATACTTTGGGGCCGGCAAGCGAGCCCTCCTTGGTGATGTGACCCACCATGAATAATGGGGTGCCTGTCGACTTTGACCATGTGGTGAGGGCCGCGGCGGACTCTCTGATTTGGCCTACGGAGCCAGGAACTCCGTCCTGATCCGGGTGGTCGAGGGTTTGGATGGAGTCCACCACAACCACGGCGGGGTCTTCCGTTCGCAACGCGTCCAAAATCGCTGGCACCTGGGTTTGCGGGAAAATCAACACGGACGGCGCAATGCTGCCCAGCCTGTTGGCGCGCATCCTCACCTGCTCGGCACTCTCCTCTCCGCTGATGTAAAGGACTTTGGCGCCCATTTGTCCAACCTGAAGGGCCACCTGAAGCATCAAGGTGGACTTGCCAATGCCGGGCTCTCCGCCCAGCAGCACAACACCCCCCGGGACGGCGCCGCCACCGAGCACGCGATTCAACTCCTGATCGCCCATGTCCAATCGGGGCAACTCCGAAACTTGAACTTCGGCAAGCGGCCTGATTTTGGGCTTTTGAAGGGCCGTCAGTCCCGACCGTGCAGCCCGTTGTGAAACGGGGCCTACCGATTCTTCTTCAAGCGTATTCCAAGACTTGCATTGCGTGCATTGCCCAACCCATTGGGGGTGTGCATGTCCGCATTCCGAACAGACGTATCGCGTTTTGACCTTGGCCACCGATGCCTTCCTCAGCGGAAACGGAAAATGTTCACTGTGCCTGTCTTCTCCTCGCCATTGGGAAGCAGAATGGTGTAGAAGTACACCCCGTCCGCCGCATCATCTCCATACCAAGGAGTGGCATTTCTGTATCTCGGATTCTCGTAAACGAGGTTGCCCCAGCGGTTGAAAATGCGAACCAATACGCCTTCTTCGTCGTCCTCCCAGGGCTCAAGTCCCATGATGATGAAGGCGTTGTTCTTGTCGTTGCCGTCCCGTGGAGTGAACACGTTCACTGGCAAGATTTCGCAATTGTCCACCACGACGCTGTAATCGTGTTGCAGCCCTGAGGCCAAACATGGGTTCGCAATCGACGCGGTGAGATTCAGGGTGTAGCCCCAACAGGTTTGAGGGAACATCTCCCCGAGCACGTCCACGACGTTCTCCCATTCAAACGTCACCAAGGTGTCTTCGCCTTCAGGCGTGGCACAGGTCACAGACCAAGTGTAATCCGCGTATCCATCCACAGTGAAATCGGCGTTCAAATCCAACGTTTCCGGCTGCTCAGGACACAACGACAACGACCCGGAGTACGTTGGCTGAGGGTCCCACGTTGGGATGTCTCCAATGAACACCAAACCGCACACCTCCTGCGGTTCACACCCGTATGGATCCGCAACTTCCACGCAGATGGTGGTGTTGTTCAACTCAGATTCCTCGGGAATGATCCATTGGAAATTGTTGTCTGCGTCGGATTCGGTACCATCAGGCCAGGTGATTGTGTAGTCAGGGTACTGAAACGCGAAGGCATCGCTGACACTCAGGACAGCATCGGCGCCTGGCTCAATGCCGCCTCCATCGCAATCCGTGGTGGCCCCGCCATCAAATACGATGTCTGGATCCAATTCGCCGACAATGTCCACAAACCCACAGTCGCTGTCGTCATAAGACGGAGGGCACTCCTCAAAGGGGGTTGTTACACAGTAAACTCCAGAAGCACCAACCTCCCATTCGTTGTCTTGCACATCGGTTTGGTCGCTGCCGTTGTACGTCCAATTGTACACGAAATCCGTGTTTTGATCTCCCGTGATAGGGTCGAGCTCAATGAACGTTCCCTCTTCGCAAATGAAAGCGTCTTCCAACAAGGGCTCCGGAACCGCCGTCACCGACACTTGGTCAGATGCTTCTCCACATCCGTTGGTGACGGTCACCACCAAAGTAGGGGTGCTGTATTGCGTCCAAGAGTAATCGTTTTGGGTGACGTCGTCGTTGCCCGGGTAAGGCCAATTGATGGACGCCGCACCCGCTGGATCGGTGATAAAAGCTGTCAAGTCAAGGATGTCGTCACCACACACCCAAACCTCATCATCCTCGCTCAACTCGATGTTTGGGACATCGCTGACCTCGACCTCATAACACGATTCGATGCCGCATTCGTTTTCAGTGAAACAAAGCTCGTACAATCCAAACTCGGTCGCCGACCAAACCGTGTTGAAGGTGTCAAGACTGGCAAACGCGTTGTTGCCCAAGTTCGACGTCTCCTCCCACGCACCCAATGCAGGCTGGACTTGACACAGCGCTGGACCATAGAACAACAGGCCCGAGGCTAGGTCGTCGAAGGTCGTGCATGAATTGGCGTTGTTTCCGATGCAATTCTGCACACAGTTGAACATGTCAAACGAATTGAATTGGTCGTTGGACGGGTCCGCACTGATGTAGGTCACTTGAATGCTGTCCCCGTAGACAATGGCCAAATCTGGGTCGTCATTGATGTTGGCAAAAGTGCCCGAACCAAGCGAAACCGTGCTGGTGGTCACCGTGCCATCTTCGTGGATGATTTGAACGTCCAAGTAAGAGCCACCCCAACCGTTCCCTGTACTTCCTATCAATTGGAAACTCAAGTATCCCTCTGAGGGTGAAGCAAAGCCCCCTGTGAATTCCACGGGGTCAAACGCCTCATCTCCACAAAGGGCTGTCACGTTCAGCGCTTCGGGGATTGTTGCCGCCGTTGGGCTCAACAAGAACGTTCTGCGCCCCTCACAACCACCTTCATCTGCCACGATGACCTGGTAAATGCCTGCGGTCAACCAGGCCCCTGACCCGAGGTCTTCTACCACCTCACCACCGCCGTCGTTCCAATTGGGCACCCATTCATAGGAGACAAAGTTCTCGTCTTCATCTGGAATGACCTGCACGAAAACGGAATCTCCAGGACAAACAGCTTGCAACGTGCCCTCGACTGTGGGGAGGTAATAGGGCGTTTGAAACACTTCAAACGATTCCCTGACCACACAGCCACCGGCAGTTTCACCAGTGACGACGAACGTGCCTCCAAATGGAATTGTGGCCTCATTGGCGTCCCAGTATGTGCTGTTCAGGTTCCAGCTCCAGTCTGTGACCGGTTCATCGCCACCTTGAGAGTTGGCCACGACTGGCAACTCAGAGCCTGCGCAAATGCCAAACTCCTCACCTGTTGGAGAGGTGACCTCGATGGATGGCGGGTTGATGCCGAGCACGTTGATGACGATGTTCAACTGGGTGGTCGCGCCGTCGCTGTCTGTGGCGGTGATGGTGACGGTGTTGAGGCCCGCCGTCGCTGCTGTGAATGTGCCTGTCACTGTGGCCGTCTCACCATTGGACGAACTCAATCCGTCGATGGAACTCGCTCCGCTCAGTGCTTCTTCAACCGAGACATTGACCGTTTGACCTGGCTCAGGGCCCAAGAAGGCAACGTCCAAAGATGTGGTTTGACCCAAACACAGGGTGATGGTATCACAACCCAAGTTTTCAGTCGCAACAGGGTTGAGGTTGTTGGTGCTCTCGGCCGTATTGATGTTGAAGAACTTGAAATCCAACCAATTGATTCCGTCTTGCTCGCCCTCCTCAATCCCGTAGGGACCGTTGTATGTGTCGTCGGGCAAGTTGAAACGGCCAAACTGAACGTGTGGGCTTGAATTCACATTGGGACTGGTGTCCTCGCCATCGGCGCCGGTCACCCCCGGATCCGTTCCACAACAACCGCCAGAGCCGTTTACGTCTCCATGCGACCAATTCATGTCGAGGTAGCACACTTGCGCATTGCTGCCTTCAGGAAGAACGCCACTCTCGGGATAGGTGATGATGATTTGGAAGCTGTTGGTCAGGTTGTCTTGGTTGTTGTAGTAGCCAACATCAATGTAATTGACATAAACCGCGTCCTGGGTGCGCTTCCATTTGATTTCACCCACAGAACGGATGTCTGTGTCTTGCCAGTATCCAGCGATTTGGTTGTATTCTGCAGCCGGAAATCCTGTTGGCGTCCAGTCAATGACATCGCCGCCAAAGGAAATTTGGCCTTTCGAGTTCACGTAAAAATTCTGGTACGTGTCTCCGTACAAGTCGAAAGTCCATGCACCAGACGCGGACACCGGGATGGGTTCTGAGGCGCAGTCCACATTCCACCCTGCACCGCCTTGGTTGGCCCATGCCATTTCATTGGGTCCCAAACCACCAAGTCCTGGAGGAGGCACCATCGTGGTGTACGAGTCATCTGGCTCAACCCAGCAACCACATGCGTCGTCTTCCATGATTTTCTGCAGCCGCAACTCTTTCTTGGCTGCGCGTTCCGTGTCGAAGCTGTCGTGGTACTCATGCAAAAAGGTCAAGTAACGCTCTTCGTCGAACCCCTCCCATGCACGCACCAGCTCCCATTCGTCACGTGTCATGTTCAAGACCGCACGCTCGAAGGATTCGTAGCTGTCCAAAATTTGCTTGGCCGTGCGACTTTCCTCAAATGCGATTTGAGCTGTCGAAGGCGACAATGCCATGATGGACATGGTCAACACAAAAAAGGAAGGCAAGACTTGAGTTGAGAGGGCTCGGGTCATGGATTCGGGCAGTAGGTTGTGAACAGAACGCCTTGAGGCGGCAAGAAGGTTGCCGATGCAAGGACCGCTAAGATAACAAAGTCGCGCGCGGGTGCTTCTAGGAGTACCTTTGCACGTGCATTCGGTGCCCATGAATGACCTCGGTCGCCGACTCGCGCAGGAACTTTTGGACATGAAGAACATTCGCAATTTCTGCATCATCGCCCACATTGACCACGGGAAGAGCACCTTGGCTGATCGTTTGCTCCAAACGACGGGCACCATTTCCGACCGGGAATTGCAAGAACAAACGCTCGACGACATGGACCTCGAGCGTGAGCGCGGCATCACCATCAAGAGCCACGCCATCCAAATGAACTACAAAGGGAAGGACGGCCAAGAGTACGTCTTCAACCTCATCGACACCCCGGGTCACGTGGACTTCAGCTACGAAGTCTCGCGCTCCATCGCCGCTTGCGAGGGGGCGTTGTTGATTGTGGACGCCACCCAAGGCATTGAAGCCCAAACCATCAGCAACCTCTACCTCGCCCTCGAACACGACCTCGAAATCATCCCGGTCCTCAACAAAATGGACTTGGATTCGGCCGATCCTGAGGTGGTCGGCGAACAAATTGTCGACCTCATCGGATGTGACATGGAGGACATTTTGCCCGCATCGGGCAAGACGGGCATGGGCGTGGAGGCCATTCTCGAAGCCATTGTTGAGAGGGTGCCTGCACCCAAAGGCGACCCTGAAGCGCCTCTGCAGGCCATGATCTTCGACTCTGTCTTCAACAGCTTCCGAGGCATCATTGCCTATTTCCGCGTGTTGAACGGCACCATCAACAAAGGAGACAAGGTCAAGTTTGTCGCCACCGGAAAGGAATACGATGCCGACGAAATCGGCATCTTGGGCTTGGACCTCGTCCCCAAAAAGCAGCTTGCCGCCGGCGACGTGGGCTACATCATTTCCGGCATCAAAAACGCGAAAGAGGTGAAGGTGGGAGACACCTTAACCACCAAAGAGCGGCCCTGCGAAAATGCTGTTCAAGGCTTTGAGGACGTCAAACCCATGGTTTTTGCGGGCATCTACCCAGTCGACACTGAAGATTACGAAGAGCTTCGCGCCTCCATGGAAAAGCTCCAGCTCAACGACGCGTCGCTCGTGTTTGAGCCTGAAAGCTCGGCAGCGCTTGGATTTGGGTTTCGCTGTGGATTCCTCGGCATGCTCCACATGGAAATCGTCCAGGAGCGTCTTGAGCGTGAGTTCAACATGACGGTGATCACCACCGTGCCCAACGTGGGTTACAAGGCCTACACGAAGAAAGGCGAGAAACTTGAGATCATGAACCCGAGCGATCTCCCCGACGCCAACCACCTGGACTTTGTGGAAGAGCCCTTCATCAAAGCCCAAATCATCACCAAAAGCGAGTACGTTGGTCCAGTGATGAGCCTGTGCATCGAAAAGCGCGGCGTCCTTTCGAACCAAGTCTACCTCACCTCCGATCGGGTGGAACTCACCTTCAGCATGCCGTTGGGAGAAATCGTGTTTGACTTCTACGACAAGCTCAAAACCATTTCTCGCGGCTATGCGTCCTTTGACTACTTCCCAGATGGGTACAAGGAAAGCCACTTGGTGAAAATGGACATCCTGTTGAATGGCGACCAGGTCGACGCCCTGAGTGCCCTCATCCACAGGGACCACGCCCACACCCTCGGCAAAAAGATCTGCATCAAGCTGAAGGAACTCATCCCACGGCAGCAGTTCATGGTTGCCTTGCAGGCGGCCATCGGCGCGAAAATCATCGCCCGCGAGACCATTTCCGCAGTCCGGAAAGATGTCACCGCAAAGTGCTATGGCGGAGACATCACGCGTAAGCGGAAGCTGCTGGAAAAGCAAAAAAAGGGCAAGAAACGCATGCGCCAAATTGGCTCAGTGGAAGTGCCGCAATCCGCCTTCCTCGCGGTCCTCAAGCTGGACTGACCTCTTTTCTCGGCGCTTCTTCTCCCGCGGCGTTTTTGTTGGCGAGCTGGCCGCACGCCGCGTCAATGTCCTTGCCGCGTGAACGACGCACGTTCACAATGAGGTTGCGGTCTTCGAGGAGGTCCACAAAGTCATTCAGTCGCTCCGGCGTCGTTTGTTGGAATTCCCCGTCGTCGATGGGGTTGTATTCGATGAGGTTGATTTTGCAAGGGATGTGTTTGCAGAATTGCGCGAGCTCGCGCGCATCCTCGAGGCCGTCGTTGAAGTCCTTGAATACGATGAATTCAAACGTCGGGCGGGTCCCGGTCTTGTCCACAAAATGACGCAACGCTTCAGCCAACACCGCCAAGTTGTTGGTTTCGTTGATCGCCATGATGTGGTTGCGCTTGGCATCGTTGGCCGCGTGCAAGCTTAGCGCCAAGTTGAATTTGACCTCGTCGTCCCCGAGGCGCTTGATGGCTTTGGCAATGCCGGCCGTAGAGATGGTGATCCGCTTGGGCGACATGGCGAGCCCCGGCGTGCCCGTGATGCGGTCGACCGACTCCAGTACATTGCGGTAATTCAGCAAAGGCTCTCCCATGCCCATGTAGACGATGTTGGACAGGCCCTTGTCGTATTGCTGATGAGCCAAAGCGTTGAGCATTTGGACTTGGTCAAACATGTCCCCTGCCGTGAGGTTTTTCAGGAGTTTAAGCCGGCCTGTCGCACAAAACTTGCAGGCCAAGCTGCACCCCACTTGCGAACTGATGCATGCCGTCAGACGCTTGGTCGTGGGGATCAACACCCCTTCGACAACCCTGTGGGCGTCGCCGTCAATTTGGAAGGCACACTTGACCGTGCCGTCTTTGCTGTGCTGGGCCTCCACCTGATCAATGCGGGCCAGCGAGAACGTCGCCTCCAACTTGGCACGAAGGTCCTTGCCCAAAGAAGTCATGTCCTCAAATGAGCCCGCGGCATGCGTCCACAACCACTCTTCCACTTGTTTGCTGCGAAATGGCTTCTCGCCCATGTCCACAAGTGCACTTCTCAATTCCTCTGAGGAAAGGGTGCGGATGTCTGGCAAGGCTTGACCCATGGGGCAAAGATAGCCTCCACAACCAGGGTCACGCCCCTATGCGGACATCAACAAAGACAAGCGCTGTTTCAACGCCTCCCGCTTGCGCACCGCCATTGGCACAACCGCCCCTGTGTCCAGCACCACCGTGTTGTCTCGATAATTGCACGCCTCCACCCGTTCCAACTGCACGAGATGGCTGTTGTGGGGCCTGAAAAACATGTCGTTGTCAAGCATTTCTTCAACCCGCTTCAAGTTCTTGCTCATTGTGATGCGCCTTCCACTGGCCAAATGAAGGGTGGTGTAACTCCCCTCTGCTTGAACATGCACAATGTCACGGTGTCGGACAAAATGCCGCTTTCCTGAGGTGAGGATCTCCAGCCTTTTCATGGCCGGAGACAGCGCACCCTCACCAGGAACCCTGTGATGGTAGAAATGCATGAGGATTCGCCGGGCACAGGCTTGCAAATCGTCGCGATTGATGGGCTTCAAGAGGTAATCAAACGCCTGTTTGCGCAAGGCGTCGACCGCATAACGGTCAAACGCCGTGGTGAAGACCAGATAGAAATCCCGCGACTCCAAGGACTCCAACAAGTCCAACCCCGACTTGTGGGGCATGTGGATGTCCATGAAGACCACATCCGGCGCCAGTTCCTGAATCAAACGTTCCGCCTCTTTGGCGCTGGATGCCGTCTGAATGACGGTGATGGACGGGCAGGTCCTGTCGATTTGGCGACACAAGAGGTCTCGGCAATGGGGCTCGTCGTCCACGACGAGGGCATGAAGCTGTCGAAGCATGGTCGTAAGGTTTGAACCCAAGAAAATGGCGTCTTGGCTTCACCCCTTGAAACTGTTCACAAGCGTCAGGGCTCGGTTTGTAACCGTTGAAGGTTATGTGAAAAGTCCGTGCCTCAACCGATCACTTGAGATGCCGCGCCACATCAATGACGGTGTAAGTGTCCACAGGCAAGTCGCGCTTCTTGGCTTTGAGCTTGTCGTATCCCGTGCGCACAACGACCATGTCGAGGTCGGGAAGGGAGATGATCATTTGGCCCCTCAAGCCTTCCAACATGGAAAAGGGCAGGCCATCGTCCGTGGTTCCCAACCAGATTTGGTACCCATAGAAATCCGTGTCCACTTCGTCGGTCAACCGTTCAATGGGCGTGATCATGCGCTCCGCAAAGTCCCGTGGAAGGAGTTGCTGGCCCTTCCATGCGCCCGTGTCGAGCAAGAGTTGGCCAAACCGAGCAAAGTCCCTCGTCGTGGCGTAATACTGGGCAAACGACCGCTCGACAGCACCCCCTGCGGGGTCACCGTCAAGGCCCCAAAATGCGTCGTGTTCCGAACCCATTTGCTCCCACAACCCATTGGCAATGTCCTCGCTGAGGTTGCCCTCACGCACCTGGTCGAGCATTTCGGCCAGCAACATCGTGTTCCCGCCTTGGTAGTGAAACGTCGTGCCTGGGGTTCCCTCAACCCTGTATGGCTGCAGCAAGGTGCGGTTGTCATCGCGGTAATACGCCTTGGCCTGAAAGCCAAAAGGATCCTTGTAACTCTCCCCAAACGGAATGTTGCTCCGCATTTGAAGCACTTCCTGCACCGTCAGGCCCGCACTTTCGCCTTCCGCGAACCTGGGAAGGTATTCTGACAATCGCGCCTGCTCGTCGACGAGTCCTCGATTCACCGCAAGCCCTACAGCCATGGCCGTGATCGACTTGACCACCGAAAACGAGTTGGTCAGTGTCGTGACATCGTGACCTTTGAAGTAGGATTCGTACACCAAGCTGTCGTGCTGAATGACCAAAAAACTCGCCGTTTCGCTGTTCTCAAGCCATGTCTTCCCTTTCTCGTCAGGAGCCATCTTGCCCCAATTTGGGCCTTCTGGCCACGGCTGGGGATTCGACGAAGCCGGAATGGTTCTGACGTGATCTCGGAAGGGCAGGTCGTCAATTTGGGCGTTTTCCCAGCCTCGCAACCATGTCTCCCGAATGCCGCCCCACAAATAATCGTAGTTGGTCAGGTAGGACAACAACCCAATGGCCAAGATCACGGCTGAGATGGAGCGCAACGCAATTTTCATGAGAGACAGGAGATTGGGCGTGTGCAAGGTCGGAACAAAGAGGCTGGATTGGTGCTCAATCCTCTTGCTCCCACTCAAAAAGACGAGCCAAATGACGGGTCATGTGCGCCCTCACTTCATCCATGTCAATGGGACGGCCCACTTCCCTCGCCAACGACGTCACGCCGCGGTCGGCGATGCCGCACGGCACAATCAAATTGAAAAAGTCCAGGTCTGTGTTCACGTTCAACGCCAAGCCGTGCATGGTCACCCAACGGCTGCATTTGACCCCAAAGGCACAGATTTTCCGCGCCTGAGCACCTGTGTCGGGATCGATCCAAACGCCTGTCAAGCCCTCGATTCTGCCTGCCTCAACCCCATACTCGGCGCACGTTCGAATGACCGCTTCTTCCAAAAACCGCAAGTATTTGTGGATGTCCGTGAAAAATTGGTCGAGGTCCAAAATGGGGTATCCCACAAGCTGGCCAGGCCCGTGGTAGGTGATGTCACCTCCCCGATTGATGGGGAAGTACTGGACGCCCAGTTCAGCCAACCGCTCGGGCGGAGCGATCACATTGGCTGCGGCGCCGCTCTTGCCCAGGGTCAACACATGCGGGTGCTCTACCCAATACACCCTTGACAGAGGCAACGCCAATTCAGGGACCTCCTCTGGTCCAGCGTCCGTGGTGGAAAGGCCGGCGTTGCGGCGTGCGATTTTGGCCTTGACCATGCCTTGAAAAGCCTCCTCCTGAAGGTCCCAGCAAGGCTTGTAGTCCATGACTCCGAGGTTGCGAATCTGAACCTTGCGGATCATTGGCGCTGCGCGAGGGTGTTTTTGAGGTGGTCGATGAACCGAATGTCCACGGGGTCCACTTCCGCTCGCTCTGCAAGAATCAGCGACATCCAATCCCCCACCCAAACCGCATCCAGCAATTGTGCCCAGCGGTTGGGGCCATCGGGTTCAACCTCGATGACATCCGCACCTTGATCTTGGAAAATTTTCGCCGTGATGTCCATCCGAAGCTTGGTGCGGGCGTGGTCTCCGGGCATTCGAATCAACACCGCCACGCAGTGCTCGTCTCCCGATTCCCACCCCACCAATTCGTTGTGGTTCATTTCAGGGAAAACCTCCACATTGGCGAACAGCTTGCTGTTTTCGTTCAATTGCTGCCTCCAACGGATCAACAATCCACGCATCGGGGTGTCGCCGTAAAGGAAGGTGCGCTTGCCTTCCACCGCTTTGGCCAACGCCTCACCGCGAAGCGCCGCAGAATCTCCATCCAACGAAGTCACCGCATCCTGCAACAACATCCAATCCTCCTGACTCACCACATCGTAGGCATGCATCAATGTGCACAGGCCCAGAAACGACCTTCCAAACTGCGAGCGCGGAGGCTGACCGCCCGGCATGTTCACCGTGGGCCAACCTTGCTCATCTGCTCGGGCTTTGAGCGTTCCACCCGACGTCACTGCCGCGATGGTGCAACCCCGTCCTTCCGCCTCGCCAAGTGCGGCAAGCGTTTCTTCAGTGTTTCCGGAATAGCTCGACGCCACCACCAAGCATGAAGAGTCGACCCAGCCCGGGAGGGTTTGGTCGGACACGGCCATGAATGGCATTGGGCACCCTTGACGCAACATGTCAGCCAAAATGGCCCCGCCAATGCCGCTGCCGCCCATGCCCAGCACCACAACCCCTCGAAACGGGCCCTTTGAGGTTGGTGAGCGTTCGACGGACACCGACAATGCGTCTGCCATTTGGTCTCCCAACGACGCGATGAGCGCACGCATGTCTACCATGTCCTTGCTTTCAGCCATGACCCAAAGGTCGCAAGAATCACTTGAAGGTGTACGCCACCCCAAGGCGCCACCATCGGCCAGGTTGCTGGACGTTTCCAAGGTCCACCACGGTGCGATCAAGGGCGTTGTCCACCCTGGCGTAGGCCCTCACTTTGTCTTCCCAAAAACGACGGCTTGCGGTGAACGAAACCAAGGAGAAAGGTTCAAACTCGACCTCCTCACCAAGCGTGGCGTTGTAGTAACCACCAATGCGGTCCTGGTAACTCCAGCGTCCGTCAATGTGAACGTCTCCAGGCACGGTGACCCCGACGGAGGCGTCGATTTTGGTTTGCAAAAAGTCCAGGAGGTAGTTGCTCTCAAACCCTGCGCTCGTCTCGCTCGCTTCCATTGTGCAAAAGCCCAAACGTCCGTACCGAACCTTCCAATCCCCGTCCTGCTCGCGCCTTGGCGTGAACGTCATTACCGATTCCAACCCCGTGAAGGTCACGGACCTCGAATTGATGGCGAACGTGGTGTCGCTCCCATTGGGCCTTGCCCAATCGATCATGTCGCTGCCACGCCTCTGAAAGAAAGCCTGCTCGAATTGGATGCCAACCGCAGCGTCGTCAAGGAGACTCAAGCGAACGCCCGTCTCAATTTGGTCGGCCATTTCGGGCTGCAAATCCCTGCTGCCGACCGCACCACCAAGGGTGTAGTAAAGGTTGGTGTAGGATGGATGACGCACGGATCGGTTTGCAGAAACAAACAAGATGGACGAGCCATCGTCCGCCACGTCCACCGTGAGTTCCGCACCAGGAACAAACCTCGTCCCAAACATGGAATTCACATTCCACGCCGCAGTCGCCGACAACACCATGGGCCCAAACTCCGCACGATGTCCCAAAGAAATGTCCGTGTTCAAACGAACATCCCCCCTCCGATAGATGCCTTCATCGTCACCCAAGCTGTCGACGCCAAGAAGGTTGCTCTTGATGAATTCCCGCCGCGTGTCAACGCTTGCAAACGTTTGGCCGAGGTAGGAAGCCACACGAAGCATGGCGCGACCTCCGGTGGTGTGGCTGATGTGGTTGTTGGGGGCCTGGTACCAGCTTGCAGCGGTGTCTTCGCCCAACACCAGGTAATCGTCGTCGGTGTACTGGTAGAATCCATCGCCTTCGCGATACAATTGGAATTCGTCGACGTGAGTGCGGTGGTGCAGACCTGCTTCAATTTTGACGTTCCGCTTGGATCTGGCGAACATCGTTTGGCCTTGGATGGTCCTTGTCTTCTCAAATTGATTGGGGAAACTGGCGGTGTAAAAATTGAGGGCGCCAAAAGCCTTGTCTGCGTAACCGAGGCTGGTTCGAAGCGACCCCCATTTGCCGGAGAGCAATCCAGAGTAGCGCATGCGCGTCATGTCGGCATCCGTGTTGGTGCCTGCCCCCAACGTTCCCTCCGTCGTGGCGTGGCTTGCCGAGATCCGATGTCTGCGCACGTTGGACGCGCCACGATCAGTGCCAAAATCCGTGGTCACTTTGGCCCGGGCCCAGTTGTTGGTGCCTGTTTCTGCAATGACTGTCGTGCCATCTTGAAATGACGGACCGGCAGTCAAGGCCACAGCGCCGGTCATTGCCCCTGTTCCCAAAGCACTCGATGCGCCGCCCCTGAGCACCTCAACCCTCGTGATGTCCTCTGGGTCCAAGGGCAAGTTGAGCAAATGGTGATCGGTGTGTGGCGCGCTCCAACGGATGCCGTCGACCCAGAGGGCCGTTTGGTTGAAAGTCCCCCCGCGCACGCTGAGGTCGGTCTGAATGCCAAAAGGTCCTCGGGCCCTTACGTCTACCCCTGGGATGGACTCCAGCACATCCGCGAGCGATGAAGCGGCGGTTTGAGCCACTTCCTCTTGGCCAATGATCACAAGGGCGCGGGGAGCTTTTTGAGGCACGGTTTTCGCCAAACTCCCGGTCACAGGTGCGGCCTGGATGGCTGTGGTGTCGGCCGTCATGGTCGCTTGGGCTGCGGCAACAAAGGCCACTGCCCAAACCATCAACAGCGCGGTCGAGATTCGAATCGATTGGGTGGTCATGACTGTCTATTTAATCTGGGCTTTTCGGCCTCCGGTTCCTCACAAACCTACGGACACTCGATGGCCTCTCCCAGTGGCCGCATCCGTACATTTGAACACATGATTCGTAGTGAACAAGAACGCCAGCGCATCGCCTCGGTAGATGCCCTTCGTGCACGCGGCATCGATCCCTATCCAGCCGCCGCATTTCCTGTGACTCACCATTGTGCGTCCTTGAAATCCAAATTCGAAGAGGGCCTCAAAGTCAAGCTCGCAGGCCGCCTCATGTCGCGCCGAATCATGGGGAAGGCCTCTTTCGCAGAGTTGCAAGACCATGAAGGAACGCTTCAGATTTACCTCAACCGGGATGAATTGTGTCCTGGCGAAGACAAGTCGTTGTACAACGATGTGTTCAAGAAACTGCTGGACCGAGGAGACTTCATAGGGATTGAAGGCGAGACCTTCAAAACCCAAGTGGGAGAACCTTCCGTCAAAGTGACGTCCCTCACCGTCCTGAGCAAGGCGATTCGTCCCTTGCCTGCAGTCAAAACCGACGAAGACGGCAACATCCACGACGCATTCACCGACCCGGAACTCCGCTATCGCCAGCGATACGTGGACCTTGTTGTGAATCCGGGAGTCAAAAACACGTTCGTTGCCCGCTCCACCATCATTCGGAAAATCCGGGAGTCCTTCGACGCCAAAGGCTGGATGGAAGTGGACACACCGGTCCTGCAGAGCATCCCCGGAGGCGCGGCGGCGCGTCCATTCATCACGCATCACAACGCGTTGGACATTCCGCTCTACTTGCGCATCGCCAACGAGCTCTACCTCAAGCGACTCATCGTAGGCGGCTTCGATGGCGTGTACGAGTTCAGCCGCAACTTCCGCAACGAGGGTATGGACCGCACCCACAACCCTGAGTTCACGGTTATGGAGCTTTACGTCGCCTACCAGGATTACCACTGGATGATGGAGACCACAGAAAACCTGTTTGGGGAACTCGCTCAAGCCGTGCACGGCTCCACAGAGGTGCCCCTTGGTGAGCACACCATCAACTTCGCTCCCCCCTATGCTCGCGTGACCATGCGCGACGCCATCCTTGAGCACACAGGGGTTGACATCGACGGCCTCGATGAAGACGGACTTCGGAAGGCCTGCCAAACACAGGGCGTCGAAACAGACGAATCCATGGGGCGCGGCAAACTCATCGACGAATTGTTCGGCGAAAAGTGTGAGCACCATTACATCCAGCCCACGTTCATCATGGATTACCCCACGGACATGTCGCCGCTCACCAAAGCGCACCGCGACAAGCCCGGCTACACCGAGCGCTTTGAGCTGATGATCAACGGCACGGAGATCGCCAATGCCTACTCTGAGCTCAATGACCCCTTGGACCAACGAGCGCGCTTCGAAGACCAACTTCAACTCGCCGACCGTGGCGACGACGAAGCCATGTTCATCGACCACGACTTCTTGCGGGCATTGGAATACGGCATGCCCCCCACAAGTGGCATTGGCATTGGCATCGACCGTCTGGTCATGATGATGACCAACCAAACGTCCATCCAGGAAGTCCTCTTCTTCCCACAAATGCGACCCGAGTCTTTTGAGACAGCGGGCGGCGACGCCGACTTCAGCGCATTGGGGATTCCGGAAGCGTGGACAGAGCACGTCGTTGCCGCCGGATTCGCAACGCCGCAAGATGTCCTTGAAGCCAAACCCACCCAGGTCCACCAACGGTTGAACGGGTTCCGCAAGAAGAACAAATTGGACCTTGCCGCACTTAGCCTTGAGGAAGTGAGCGCGTGGTACACCAGCGCCGACAACCCAGCGTCATGAGCGAAACCGCAACCATCCCCTCTGAGCAAGATGTCATCGACATCGTCAAGACGATTTTCGATCCTGAAATTCCCGTCGACATCTACGAATTGGGATTGATCTACGAGATCAACGTGAAGGCAAGCGGGTTCATCCACATCGACATGACCCTGACTTCGCCGAATTGCCCTGTGGCCGAAAGCCTGCCGCAGGACGTGGAAAACAAGGTGGCGTCCCTGGAGGGCGCGAAAGGCTGCAAAGTGACCATCGTGTTTGAGCCGCCGTGGACACAAGACATGATGAGTGAGGAGGCCAAACTTGAACTGGGATTCTTGTGATGCGTCAACCTGAAAACGAGTCGCCCACACGAGGCGTTGCCATCTTGGGTTCCACAGGGTCCATAGGCACCCAAGCCCTTGAAGTGGTGCGCGACCAGCATGATGACCTCCATGTCGAAGTGCTTTCGGCGCACAGCAATGCTGACCTGCTCATTGCCCAAGCAAAAGAATTCAAGCCCAACGTTGTGGTCATTGGCGACGATGCCAAGTGGAAGCAAGTCAACGACGCGTTGTTCGACGACGGAATCAAGGTGTACAGTGGCGTCGAGGCACTCGAACAGGTTGTTGAAGTTGATGGCATCGACATGGTGCTCACAGCCATGGTGGGTGCCGCGGGCCTCAAGCCCACACTCCGTGCCATTGAGGCGGGCAAACACATCGCCCTCGCCAACAAAGAAACCCTCGTGGTGGCCGGCGAGCTCGTGATGAAGGCGGCACGCCGCAAGGGCGTGGACATCCACCCCGTAGATTCTGAGCACAGCGCCATTTACCAATGCCTCGCAGGCGAATTTCACAACCCCATTGAAAAGGTCATCCTAACCGCTTCAGGCGGTCCGTTCCGTGGAAGGGCCCTCGAATCTTTGGCTGGCGTGACCAAGGCCGATGCGCTCAAGCACCCCAATTGGGACATGGGCGCCAAAATCACCATTGACAGCGCCTCGCTCATGAACAAGGGGCTCGAAGTCATCGAAGCCAAGTGGCTCTTTGACGTCACGCCTGACCAAATCGATGTGGTCGTCCACCCCCAAAGCATCGTCCACAGCTGCGTGCAATTCGAAGACGGCAGCATCAAAGCCCAGCTGGGGTTGCCCGACATGAAGTTGCCCATCCAATACGCTTTAACGTACCCCCGTCGCCTGAACAACGACTTCCCACGATTCAGCTTCATGGACCACCCTTCGTTGACCTTCGAGCAACCTGATGTTGAGACGTTCCGCAATTTGGGCCTCGCCTTCGACGCCTTGCGTCAGGGAGGAAACGCCCCGGCCATTTTGAACGCTGCCAACGAAATCGCCGTCGCGCGTTTTCTGCGTGACGACATTGAATTCTTAGACTTGCCCCGTGTCGTGGAACACGCCTTGACCAAAGTCAGTCATCACAACAAGCCCTCTCTCGACGATTTGATCGCTTCCGATGAAGAAGCCCGTCGGGTCGCTGAGAAGTGGCGTGGGTGAGAAGCGCAAAGGGTCAAATGGTCATGATGTCTGCTTCCTTTGAAGACAACACTGACTCCACTTGAGTGGTGTATTTGTCGGTCAGCTCCTGGACCATCTGTTCTCCCTTCTTCAAGTCGTCTTCGCTCATGCCGTCGTCTTTGGCGGCTTTCAGGTAGTCGTTCGCGTCCTTCCTCGCGTTGCGAATGCCCACGCGAGCGCCTTCGCCTTCTGAACGCGCGCGTTTGCTCAAATCGCGGCGACGCTCCTCGGTCAGCGGAGGAACATTGATGATCAGCACCTCCCCGTTGTTCATGGGATTCAAGCCCAAATTGGCATTGATGATGCCCGTGGCAATGGGATCGAGCATGCCTTTTTCCCACGGCTGCACAACCAAGGTCCTGGCGTCGGTGCTGTTCACGTTCGCCACTTGGCTGACGGGGGTCATCGAACCGTAGTAATCCACGCGGACGGACTCCAACATGCTCGGGTGCGCCTTTCCTGCACGAATCTTGCTCAACTCCCCCTCCAGCCGGCCGATGGCCTTCTCCATTTTCTCCTTGGCGTCTTCAAGCGCCATTGTGATTTCCTCGTTCATGTGAATGCTGCTTTTGATTCGCGGACGCTCAGGCTTCGACCACGGTTCCAATGGGTTCTCCTTCCACCAACCTTTGCAAGTTGCCTGGCTTGTTCATGTCAAAAACGACAATGGGCAGGTTGTTTTCATTGCAAAGCGTGAAGGCCGTCATGTCCATGACCTTCAACCCACGCTGGAACACTTCGCTGAACGTGATGCGATCAAAGCGTTCGGCGGTGGGGTCCCGCTCCGGGTCTGCCGTATAAATGCCGTCCACACGTGTGCCTTTCAAAATGACATCCGCATCGATTTCGACGGCCCTTAGCGAGGCCGCGGAGTCCGTCGTGAAAAAGGGATTGCCCGTGCCTCCACCAAAAATCACAACCCGTCCCTTTTCCAAGTGACGAACGGCGCGCCGGCGAATGAATGGCTCTGCGATTTGCTTCAGCTCGATGGCGCTTTGAAGCCGGGTGTCAACACCTGCGGCCTCCAACGCACTTTGCAACGCCATAGCGTTGATGACGGTGGCGAGCATGCCCATGTAATCGCCCTGGGTGCGCTCCATGCCTCCCTCTTCCGCCTGCACTCCCCTGAAGATGTTGCCTCCTCCAATCACAATGGCACACTCAATGCCTTTGTCCACAATGGCTTTGACTTCATCAGCGTATTGGGCCAAACGACCATTGTCAATGCCAAATTGCTTGTCGCCCATCAGGGCCTCACCACTCAGCTTCAGGAGGACGCGTCTGTACTTCATCAAGGCCCAAATATCGCCTAAAATGCACGAAGGCCACCCAGAGGGCAGCCTTCGTTGATTTGCATTGCGCGATTTTTCAGCTCAACGCCACGCGCGCAAAGTTGGTCACCTTGCCACCTCCATTGGTAGCGACATACTGGCTGACCGTTTGCTTGTTGTCCTTGATGAATGCTTGATTCACCAAAGTGACTTCTTTGAACCACTTCTTCAGACGGCCCTCAGCAATTTTTTCCGCCATCTCCGCAGGCTTGCCTTCTTGGATGGCGAGGTCCTTGCCGATTTCACGCTCCTTGGCGATGAGGTCTTCCGGAATGGAGGTTTCGTCAACAGCCACGGGTGCCATGGCAGCAGCTTGCATGGCCACGTCGCGGCCGACCTCGCTGCTCACCTCACCTTCAAACGCCACTGCAGTGGCCAGGCGGTTTCCTGGGTGGATGTACGCCACAACCTTCTCGCCACGAACCACACGCAAATCGCCAATTTCGATGCGCTCGCCAATCTTGCCCACCTCTTCGGTGATCTTGTCAGCCACGGTCAAAGAAGAACCTGTGTACGTTTTGGTGAGCAAATCTTCCTTGCTTTCCACACCTTCGCTCAACGCCAGGTCGAGGAGGGTTTTCGCGACAGAAACAAAGTCGTCGTTCTTGGCCACAAAATCAGTTTCGCAGTTCAAGCTGATGACCACGCCGACGTTGCCGTCACCGTTTACGCCTGAAAGAATGGCGCCTTCGCCAGCCTCGCGGTCGCTGCGCTTGGCAGCCACCTTTTGGCCTTTCTTGCGAAGGATCTCGATTGCCGCTTCAAAATCGCCGTTGGCCTCGGTCAAGGCCTTCTTGCAATCCATCATGCCCGCGCCGGTCTGCTTGCGGAGCTTGTTGACTTCTGCTGCTGTGATGCTCATGTTCTCAGAGGTTTCGTTGAGTTCAATGGTGGGGCGGTTGGCTTACGCCTCGGCCTTGTCGTCTTTGGCTTCAGAGGCTGGTGCCTCAGCTGCTGCTTCTTTCGATTCTTCTGCGGCAGGAGCTTCTGGAGCAGCTTCCGCAGCAGGTGCCTCGGCAGCGGCTTCCGCGGCGGGAGCTTCTTCCTTCGTGGCGGCAGCCTTCTCGCTCTTGCGCTCATTCAGGCCTTCAGCCACAGCTCCGACTACAGCGTCAACAATGGCCGCAATGGACTTCGTGGCGTCGTCGTTTGCGGGAATGACGAAGTCTACTCCACGTGGGTCACTGTTGGTGTCCACAATCGCGAACACAGGAATGCCGAGCTTCTTGGCTTCTGCCATGGCAATGTGCTCCTTCATCACATCCACGATGAAGATGGCCGCCGGGATGCGGGTCAAATCGGAAATCGAACCGAGGTTCTTTTCGAGCTTGGCGCGCTGACGGCTGACCTGCAAGCGCTCACGCTTCGACATGGTCGCCAAAGTGCCGTCCTTCTCCATCTTGTCGATGGTGCTCATTTTGCGGACCGCCTTGCGAATGGTCGCGAAGTTGGTCAACATGCCACCAGACCAACGCTCCGTCACGTAGGGCATGCCCACGGCCTTCACGCGTTCAGCAACCGCCTCTTTGGCTTGCTTCTTGGTGGCGACAAACAAAATTTTCTTGCCGCTCTTGGCAATCTGCTTCATGGCCGCAGCGGCCTCATCTACCTTGATGACCGTCTTGTGGAGGTCGAGAATGTGAATGCCCTTCTTCTCTGCGAAGATGTATGGGGCCATGTGGGGATTCCACTTGCGCTTGAGGTGGCCATACTGGGCACCCGCTTCAAGCAATTGATCGAAAGAAACTCGTGACATGATGTTGTTTACGTTCCTGGGTTAAGCAACGGCGCAGTAGCTGAAAACAGGTCTGCGTCGTTTGGATTCTAAACTGAAAAGAAAAAGAGAGGAGCCTCCCCCCAAAGCGATCAACGCTTTGAGAACTGCTCCTTTTTGCGTGCTTTTTTCTGGCCGTACTTCTTGCGCTCCACCATACGTGGGTCGCGTGTGGTGAGGCCTTCTGCCTTCAAGGCGGACTTCCACTCAGGGTTGACTTCGATGAGTGCCTTAGACATTGCCAAACGGACCGCTTCAGCCTGGCCTGTGATGCCTCCGCCAAACACATTGACGTTCACGTCGTATTGACCTTCGGTTTCGGTGATGGCAAATGGCTGGTTGACCTTGTACTGGAGAACTCCAGTGGTGAAGTATTCCGCCGCGGGGCGCTTGTTCACGGTCACTTCGCCCTTTCCGGGCTTCATGTAAATGCGGGCGACGCTCGTCTTGCGGCGGCCTGAAGTGTTGATGACGTCCATTAGGCGTTCAATTGAAATGGCGTGGGTTGTTGAGCTTCGTGTTTGTGGTCGGGACCAACGTACACGTGCAGGTTGCGGAAGATTTCGCGACCAAGACGGTTCTTGGGGAGCATGCCGCGTACGGCCTCTTCCACCACAGAGAATGGCTTGCGCGCCAACTGCTCTTCAGCAGTGCGCACACGCTGACCCCCGGGGTAACCCGTGTAACGGATGTATTCTTTGGTCTGCATCTTGTTGCCAGTCAGCACAATCTTCTCAGCGTTCACCACGACCACGTAATCGCCGCAGTCGGCGTGGGGGGTGAAGTTGGTTTTGTGCTTGCCACGAAGCAACATGGCAATTTGCGTGGAAAGACGACCCAAAGTTTGACCTTCGGCATCGACCAACCACCACTTTTTGTCTGCGTTCTCCTTGTTGATGGAGCGCGTTTTGTAGCTCAAAGTATCCACAGCGTACGGGTTGCGTAGTTGAGTTTCCCCAAAATTTGGGGGTGCGAAGATAGGAAACGTTGTGGACAACCCAAGCGACATCGTGGACAAAGTTTCGCGCTCAGGCCGTTTTTATTCTGATCCCGCCCGCTCCTTCTTGCCCAGTTTGGCTTTTTTGAGGTCCAAATCCATGGAGACCAAGAGGGTGTGCTCATGCCACCTTGGGAAGGAATTCAGGGTCGATTGCCACTGATACCCAAACACCACGTGCCGCCGCTTGGTCCACTTCTTGTCCACCATCAATCGGCCGCGCAAGGCCATGGGCTCCGAGCGATTGCCAGCTTCGCTCGACACCCAACGCGTTCCCAAAAACGTTTCAACCGAAGGCATGACCTTCCATCCTTTGGGCAGGTCGTGGGTCCATTTCCCCTGAAGGCGCCAGCGAGCGCGGTCCCAAGGGCGCATCCATGGGCCCCCGAACTGGTGCCTCAATCTGAGTCGAAGGTCGTGGTCTCCCAACGACGTTTTCCACTTGACGGAAGTCGCCCATCGCCAACCCGTTGTCCATCCTCCCTCCGCAGGGTATTTCCAACCAGTTCGAAACGTGCCATCTACCGACCAACCTGACAATGCCGCTGGAGACCATCCGGCGCCCACATCCACAATTCCCTCTCCGAAGTTCACTTCCCCGGGTCGCGTCCTGAGCTGTCCTTGAACCCCCCAATCCAACTTGTGGGGGAGTTTTTGGCTCACTGAAGTGGACAACCACGATTGGGTGTCTTGCGCCAACGTCCAAACGGGACAACACAGCAACCAAGCCAACACAATCCACGGGATGTGTTTTGAATCCAAAGCTTAGAGTTCTTTGAAAATGCGAAGGGTGTCCAACGTCAAAGTCTCTTTCGCAGAAGAAATCGTCACCCTTTGGAGCACGACCATGTCTCGCGGAGGAACGGTCGTGGACGTGTCATCGCTGTAGACGTACACGGTGTAGTCGCCCGGTCGCAGCCAAGGGAACACAAAATCGCCTTCGTGGTTGGTTTCAACTTGATCGTCCGGTCCTACGTTGTCGCCATAAATGAGAAACACATTGCGGTCCGTTGCGGGATAGGCACCTTGCGGAGCGGCTGAATTGGGGTTGTTGAGCACCGTGCGCGCCTCCTCTTCGACGTGCCCCACAATGCTGGCCCTTCCACCTTCCCCTGGGGACTGCACACACGCGGCCAACAACACCAGAAAGGTTGTGGTCAAGAAGTTGAAGGAAATTGGCTTCATGGCATCAAACATACGCCTCGCTGCGCGCTAACTTGCCCTTCATGCACGCATCGGACCATTTCTCATTTCCGCAGGGCCTTCCCGCCGGCGAGGGTCGACTCGAAGTGGTCTGCGGACCCATGTTTTCCGGAAAAACCGAAGAGTTGCTTCGGAGGATCCGACGCGCCCATATCGCCAAACTTCCAGTGGCGTTGTTCAAACCATCCACCGATACGCGATACGACAACGTCGAAGTGGTCAGCCACGACAAGAACTCCATGACGTCTGTGGTTGTGCCCAACAGCAAGGCCATCTACAAACACATCCAAAGCGCAGCCAAACGCGAGCCCGGTCGAGAGGAGCGCTATTCGATCGTGGCCATTGATGAGGCCCAGTTTTTCGACAGCGACCTTCCTAAGGTGTGCAACGACCTCGCCAACCAAGGCTACAGGGTGATTGTTGCCGGACTTGATTTGGATTACGAAGGGCGTCCGTTTGGGCCCATGCCCGAGCTTCTGGCTTTGGCGGAAGAGGTGACCAAACTCCACGCCGTCTGTGTCGAAACCGGACGGGCCGCCCACTTTTCGCATCGCATCGCTGGGGGCACGAGCCAAGTGGAGCTCGGTGCCCAAGACCGGTACATCCCGCTCGCACGACACGCCTACGTCGCAGCCAACGCAACTGAGGTGGAATGACCGGAAGGGGTTGGTCAGTCGCCACGTGGCGAGATTGGTCCCAAGAACACGCCTCCGCTCAACGGGGAACGTGTTCGCATGCCGGCCCTGTCGATGGGATGGTGCTCCATCCCAATGCGGACACTCGAACCTTGTTTCATCCAAGTGCGTCCGTGTTTTTTGCCATCCGCGGGCCTTGGCACAACGGTCACGACTTTTTAGGGAATGCGTACAGGCAGGGTGTGCGGCGATTTGTGGTGAGTGAGCCTCCTGGCCCTGGCGCCTTGTGGAGTGAAGACTCCGATGTGATGGTGGTGTCTGACGTCCTGCTCGCCTTGCAAAGCATGGCGCGCGCCAAAAGGATCGCCTTTCA
>JBELLK010000013.1:31254-51077 GCA_042088625.1 Flavobacteriales bacterium | reverse complement strand
GCGTCGGCAGGCTTGTAGTCGCCCACAGGGCCGTAAGTGAGACGCATGGTGGAGTTGGCGTCAGGATAGAAGGCCTTCTCGGGCATGAGCTCCCGAAGGCCGCGCACAAACAAGCGGTAACCGCGGTCAAATTTGTCCTGAACTTCGGCTGAGGTTCCTTGGCTGTAGCGCTCGTAAATGCTCATCGACATGGCGATGGCGAGGTCTTTGTCCATCACCTTTTGCTTGGGTGCGGCAAGGAACGCTGCGAATGCCTCGGCGCTGCGCAAGGGTGACTTGGTGTAGATCTTGTTCGCGTAAGCGTCAAAGTCGCCCTGGTACTTGTCCATCACCACTTGGAATTGGGAAGGCCAAAGCTCTGGGGCGATGTCATCGCGGTACTTGGTGAGCATGTTCACGAACATCTCACGGTCGGTCTCCATGTCGTAGTCCTTGAAGTGGGCGTCCGCCAAGCCCTGAAGTTGGGCCTTGGTGGCTTCCACCTTTTCCATGTCTTCTCCGAAGAGGCCTGCACCGCGGAAACCGACGCGCAATCCAAACAACACGATGTCGCTGCCCAACAGTCCTGCCTCACGGGCGTACACCTCACCGCGAACAGTGGCGTCGGTGTTGGCGTAGTAGTCGGCGATCAAATCCAATGCTTCGCCGTACTCGGCTTTGCGCTCAGGCCTTTCGTTGACCCAGCGGGTGAAGAGGGCTTCGAGTTTTTGCTTTTGGGCTTGGACTTCGAGGCGCTTCAGGCCTTTGGTTTGGCCGATGTAGTACTTCCAGTAGTTGGCGGTTTGGGCATACTTCGCGGCGTACTTGATGCGGATGGCCTTGTCGGCATCCATGTGGCTCTTCATGGTCTTGAGCTTCAAATCGCGGCATTCCACAACGGAAGGGTTGTAGAGGTTGATGGCTTGCTCGACACCCCAACTGCTCAAGAAACGATCCGTGCTGCCGGGGTAGCCCATGATCATGGTGTAGTCGCCTTGGTCGACGCCTGCCATGCTGATCTTCAAGTGGCGCTTGGGGGTGTAAGGCACGTTGTTTTCGCTGTATCCGGCGGGGTTGTTGTCGGCATCGGCGTAGATGCGGACCATGCTGAAGTCGCCCGTGTGACGTGGCCACATCCAGTTGTCGGTGTCGCCACCGTACTTGCCCACGCTTTCAGGCGGAGCAGCCACCAAGCGAACGTCGCGGTAATCTTGGTACGTGAAGACGTAGAATTCATTGCCGTAGTACATGGACTTCATGTCGTAGCTGTACTCGGGGTTGGCTTCCATGTACTCCTTTTGGATGGCCTTGAGCTCTTCGGCGACGGCCGCAGCGCGCTCGCCCTCAGGCATGTCGTCGTTGACCTTGGCCAGGACGCGTTCCGTCACGTCGTCGATGCGTTGGAGGAAGCTGACGTAGAAGTCGTCGATGTGCATCTCCTGATCTTGGGCTTTGGCCCAAAACCCGTCCGTCAGGTAATCGTTCTCAGGCGTGCTGAAGCTTTGAATGGCCCCGTACGCGCAGTGGTGGTTGGTCAGCACCAAGCCCTGCGAAGAGATGACTTCGGCAGTGCAGCTCCCGCCATTGAGTCGCACGATGGCATCCTTCAAGGAGGCGTTGTTGATGTCGTAGATGTCTTGGGCGCTCAAACGCAAGCCAGCTTCTTGCATGCTCGCTTCGTTGATGCGTTGGAGCATGTGCAAGAGCCACATGCCTTCGTCGGCACGGGCCGAGGAGAAGAGGAGCAGGAACGCTGCTGCCAGGGTGGTGAATCGTTTCATGGTTCGATGGTTTGT
Source organism: Flavobacteriales bacterium (assembly GCA_042088625.1). Taxonomy (GTDB): domain Bacteria; phylum Bacteroidota; class Bacteroidia; order Flavobacteriales_D; family Sanyastnellaceae; genus UBA11663. The sequence continues at coordinate 49,302 of JBELLK010000013.1, read as the reverse complement.
TCTTGGTTGGGGCTGTGGGTGCCGGTCATCGTGCAGAAGCAGGTTCTGCAACCCAGTCCGTGGCGCCGACAAGCCGTTCAATGCGGGTGTAAAGTTCGTTCAGGTCGGGTCCGCCGTAGCGGTTGAACACGGTCTTGCCGTTCACCGTCACAATGTTGGCGGGCAAGTCCATCACCTTGGGGTTGTCGTATCGGGACTGCAGGGTGTCGAAGCCCATCGACTCGGCCCAGTCCGTGGCTTCTTTCCAAGCAGTGACGTCCACATTGGCCTTGTGCATGCCTTCCGCAAGCGAGCGACCAAAGGCCTCGTCGCAGAAGCGACCCACCTTCAATGTGGCCTCGCCTGTGTTCAGCACCGAGAGCTCGTACACCGGGCACCGGCCAAAACACGCGGTGCGCTGCAGGCCGACCATGACCTCCACCTCCATGGGAGTTTGAGGCGGTTGGGTTTGGCAACCAGCCGCAACGGCAAGCAGTGCCGCGAACCCAGCGAGCAATCCAACGACGCGACTCATTTTTTCTTCCGGTTGGCCCGCGCGTCGTTCTTCTTGCGCTCGGTTTCCTTTTGCTTTTTCTCCGCCTCTTTGGCCGCTTCCTGAAGGCGCTCCATGAAGCTTGGCTTGGTGCGGTCTTTGGCCTTGCTCTTGTTGTCCTCGATTTTGGTCTTGATCTTCTCCTCGTTGATGAAGAACCGCTTGATGGCAACCATCTGACCGATGCTCACGAGGTTGGCAGTGAAGTAATAGAGGCTCAAACCAGATGCGAATCCGTTGAAGAAGAAGAGCATCGTGAACGGCATGATGGTTTGAATCGTCTTCATGTCGGGCATGCCGGGTTGTTGGGGCATGCTTTGGTTGGCCATGGTCATGCGCATGTACACAAACATCGATGCCGCCATCAACAAGGTGAATCCGCTGACGTGCGCGCCATAGAAGGGAATGCTGAAGGGGAGCTCGAGCAAGCTGTCGTAAGCGCCCAAATCGTCGGCCCACAAAAACGACTGCCCCCGCAGGTCGATGTTGGAGGGGAAGAACCGGAACATGGCGTACAGGATGGGCATCTGCAGCAGCGCAGGGAGGCACCCAGCCATGGGGTTGACGCCCGTCTTGCGGTACAGCTCCATGGTTTCCTGCTGGCGCTTCATGGCGTCTTCCGCGTGGCGCTCGTTGATTTCATTCAACTCAGGCCTGAGAACCCGCATTTTGGCCGAGCTCATGAAATTTTTCCAGGTGATGGGGAAGAGGGCGCTCTTGATGACCAGCGTCAACACAAGCACGATCAACCCCAAGTTGCCAATGTATTTGGCGATGAAACCGTACACCGGAAGGATCATGTTTCGATTGACCCACCCAAAAATCCACCACCCGTAATCGATGATGCGCCCCACTTCGTCAAGCCCTGTGGCCTCGAGTTCTGCCAAGTCGTTGGGCCCAAAGTAAAAGTGCAGGGGTTGGCCATCGTAGGGCAGTTCCGCCACGTAGCCCATGACGTAGCTCGTGTCGTCTGCAGGGAGCACATTGGCAATCTTCGCTCCAGGAGCAAAGGGTTGGGGGCTGCTCACCAGGGCTGAGAAGTAGTTCTGCTTGAAGGAGAGCCACGACAAGCCCTCTTCCAGGACCTCGTCATCCTCGGTGCCGTCACTCAGATAGTCGCGCTCTTCGCCCAATTCGAGGTAGTAAATCGCGCTGTGCTGCCGTTCCCATTGGAGCCCTTTTTCGTTGCGCTGTCCGACAGCGTTCCAAGTGAAGACTCGGTTGTTGTCGGTGGCGTTTTCGACACCCACAAAGTTGATGTCGGACTTGACCTGATACCCCTCGAGGTTGTGCACCAAGCGGATGGCCATTCCAGGTCCCATTCGGGCTTCAAGCACGAGTTGGTTTGAAGCTTCAGACACCGGTTCGAAATGCAGGTCGTTGAACCCCACGCGTCCCACGCCGGACACGTCCCATGACACGTTCATCTCAGACTTGTCCCGAGCCCAAAGGCTGACGGGTTCATCTGAGCCGTACCGCGTGTAGCCGTCGGTGAGTGTGGCTTCGACAGGCATGCCGCCACGGGTGTTGAACACCACCCTGACGTGGTCGTTTTCAAGCGCGATGTCGCGGTCGTTGCCCGCCACAGCGCTTCCAAAAATGCCAAACCGACGTGCGAGTTCGTTGTTGAGTCTGCGCGATTCGTCGGAACTGTCTTCCAGATCGGCACCCGTCTGCAGGGCTTGCATTGTGGAAGCCTCAGCCTGCGCTTTGGCTTGCGCAATTTGCGCGAGGCTGTCTTGGGTGGCGGCCTCTGCGGCTTGCTGCGCTTCCCAGGCAGCGATGTCGTCTTGGGAAGGAGAGATGTACCATTGATAGCCAAACACCAAGGCCATCATCAGAAGCAATCCCGTGATTGTGTTGCGATCCATGAGTGTGCGAAGTTAGGGTATGGGGTGTCCTTGAACAGGAATTGCAAGGGGTTGAGTTACCAACGATGGCCTTCCTCGCTGTTCCACAATCCTCGGAGTTTCATCGCCTGTTCGATGAGGTTGCGAACGCATCCCTGTCCGCCACCTTCAGGCACCACCCAATCCACGACGTCACGCACCTCGGCGACGGCATCAAAAGGACAACTGCTCAGTCCCGCGGCCTGCAGGGCTTTGAGGTCGTTCAGGTCGTCGCCCATGTAGGCGATTTCATCCAAACTCAGGTCCCGTCGTTGGGCCAGTGCCGTCAGGGCCTCGAGCTTGTCAGATGCCCCCAAGTGCACTTCTTTCACGCCCAGGCCTTCCATGCGCCACCGAACTGGTTCCTCCTTGCCACCGGTGATCACGGCAAGCTCAAGTCCCTGCTTGACGGCCCATTGAACGGCAAAGCCATCGCGCGCCGAGGCAGTCCTGGCCATGCTGCCGTCAGGCATCAAATACACCGTGCCGTTCGTGAAGACGCCGTCGTAGTCGAAGGCGAACAGTTTGATGTCCTTCAGTTTGGTTTTGTAGTTCATGAGGTGTGTCGGTAGACAATGTGTGCCGTGACGGCATCGTACAATTCCCGCACGTCGTCGGGAAGGAGGGCGCGATGCCGGTCCAAGGAGGCCTCGTCGCCACGATGGGCGGGGCCAGTTTGGCGTTCTCGGGAGTCGCCTTGCAAGCCTCCTTGGGTCAGCCCCAGCACGAGGTTGCGAAGCAAGGTGGTTGGCAACCCCCGTTGGCGCAACAAATCCTGAGATTCGGCGAACATGTGGTTGGCGAAGTTGTCGGCCACGGCTGCCGCGAGGTGCGCTGCGGCACGCTGGTCGCCAGAAACCTCGGTGCGGTCTCCGTTCCACGCTTGGGCAAGGAGGGCGGCAATGGCCATGCTTTGGGCGTCCGAGGCTTCGAGCACCGTTGGCGTGCCATCGAGCGGAACGCTGCCTGCCTTGGGGTTGAAGCTCCGAATGGGCCAAACCACAGCACAGGGCGCTCGGAGTTTGTCCATGGCGGTGGCGCCAGACAGGTGCACCATGACGCAGCTGGGCGACACCATGGCTGAGATGCCCTCCGCGATTTCCGAAATCAACCCGTCCGTGACGGCAATGACCACGACCTGGGCATCGGCAAATGAGCCGGCAGCCTCTTGAAGGCGCGTGGTCCAGGGACAACCAAGGGTTTCCCCCAACGGACGCGCAGAAGCTTCGGTTCGGCTCACCAAGTGCAACACCTCGTGTCCTGCGGCTTTCCAAGCTGGCCCCAATTCACAGGAGACCTGACCTGCGCCGACGATGACGATGCGAAGCTTATCCACGGCTCGAAGCTTTGCGTTGACGGATGCGCATGCGCACCGCCAAGAACGATCCAAGGGTCATGAGGAGGCATCCGAGCCAGAGCCAATTGATTTGGGGGAAGATGACGGCCTGCATGACCACAAAGTCGCGGCGGACACTCTCATGCTCCCAAACCGTCATTTCCACGGTCTCGTTCTCCGGGTCGAACGCTTCGATGCGGAACCTAAGCCCCCAGCCCTCGGCCTCGTAGAGGTCAGGCACAACCGTGTTGCCTCGAACGATGTACAGCGGGTCGTGGACTTCGACGGTGCGACCTCGGCGCAGGCCAATGCAGGCAGCCAACGCCAAGTCGTCGTCGAGCAGCCCACGCTCCGGACGTTCTTCGTCACGAACCACGCGCAGGCTGTCGACGGTCATCAAGACCCCGCCCACAAACATCGAGTCGCCAACCACAAATTCCTGAGATTGCCCGCCGAGCCATCCTTCTTCGTCCGTCTCAGGGGGCGTGACGCGTCCCCACTTGATGTGTGTGTAGAGGTCGCGGAAAGCAAAGTGCTTGGTGTCAGGTTCAGGGGCGTTCCCCATTTGGGCGTTGAGCTGAATCCGTGGGGACAGCGTGAATACCTCGTCGCCGGGAGTGCCGTTCACCCAGCGCGTGGCGCGAGCGGTTTGACTTTCTTGAGGAAAGGGGAGGAAGTTCCAGTGCGTCTCAACGTCCTCGTCGAACGTTGGGCTGGCGAGGTGGTCGTCCAGCGCTTGCCAAACCATGCCTTCGTGCACCACAATTTGGTCCTCAGTGTAGGCTTTCGGAGCGCGCTCGAAATAGGCCATGTCAAACAACACGTGAATGCCCTCTTGTCGACGCTCGCGGTAAGACACAAAGTAAGGCCCCATGGGCAGCGTGTCGCCTTCCATCAGCAGGAGGTCGGTGGCGTTGTTCAGTTCCTCGTTGAGGGTGGAAATGTCCCCAATGCGGTTTTGGGAGATGACGTCTTTTTGGGCAGTGGAAAGAACAGCCCCAAAAATCGTCAGCGCAAACCCCACGTGCGCCAGGGGAGAGCCCATTGTGTCCAGCTTGCCTTTCCACATTTGAACGATGTAGTCGGCGTTGCTCAATGCCGCAAACAGCGTTGCGAACAGGAGGGCAACGCGAGGGATCTCGTGGCTCTTGAAATCGTAGGCAACCAAAAGCGCGCCGGTGAGGACAGCAGCCCCAAGCAGAGCGCGCACAAGCTTGCCCATCACAATACGTATGTCACTGTTTTGGTACTTCAACCATTGCGCCAGGCCGATCAGCAGAAAGATGAGCACGGCCAACGGCACTTGGACCATGTGGTAGGTTCGGTCGAGGTCCGTACCCGGAGCAAGGTCGTGTTGGGCCAAATCGCCCAAGAAGCTCCATCCCGTAGCGCCTTCAGCCCATGAGAGCACAGGGGCGAAGGGTTCAAGGAACAGGTTGAACACCGGCACGCTCGTTTGCCACGTGATGTGGACGGCACCCAAAACGAGCAGCAGCGAGCCCACAAACATCCAGAATTCCCTCGACCACAACGCGTCTTCTTCATCGTCGCCCTTGAATTCGCGTCTGAATGCCCGCAACGCTGCGGCCGCCATCACAAGGAGGAAGGCCAAAAACCCCAACGCGGGATGACCCGCGGCCACCACACCCAACGTCGCCAAGGCCAACCCTCCAAAAATCTTTCGAGAAGACGCATCTTCCAGCAACATCAAATGTCCAAGGGCCACAAATGCCAGCAAGTAGGCGAGAAGTTGGGGCAAGATGCCGCTGTCCACGAAGCTGTGGACGGAGGTGTCACCCAGCACCCCACTTTTGGTCAGGAAGGTGGAGTAGAGCACCAGCAAGAACGCCAGGATGCTCAGGTAAACCGTCGAAAACAGGGCCGTCGGCTTCTTTTTGTTGCGGTTGATCAACAGCAGATGCGCCGCCGCCACGAGCACCATCCACGGGACCAGGGATGAGTTCTCCACGGGGTCCCAAGCCCAAAACCCACCGAAACTCAAGGCTTCGTAGGCCCACGCGCCGCCCATCAAGATGCCCGCACCAAGAATGCCCACGGCGAAAAAGGTCCATGGCAGCACAGGCTTGATCCACCCCTTCAAATCCCTGCGCCAAAGCGCACCAATGGCGTAAGCGAAGGGAATGCTGCACGCCGCAAAGCCCAAGAACAAGGTTGGTGGATGGATGGTCATCCAATAGTTTTGGAGAAGTGGGTTTAGTCCTTGTCCATCAGTGAATTGCGCAAAAGAAGTAAGGTAGTCTGCGCGGGCGGTCCACGGCAAGCCCAAGTTGTTTGGTGCTTCTCTCAAAAGCAGAAAGGGGTCGAGGCCGAGTTGGAAGTCGCCGAAGTAGATGCCGAGCAGCATGACGCCGAGGAAGGCTTCGATGGCACTCAGCACCGTCATCACTTCGCGTTGCCACGCATCGGCGCGGCGCAGGATGAACAAGGCCAGCACGTTGTGCCAGAACATCCAAAGCAGGAAACCGCCTTCCTGTCCGCCCCAAAACGCACTGAGCACGAAGCGCATGGGCATTTCGTTGTTCAGGTGTTTCCAGATGTATTGGAATTCGTAGCGATGCCCAAAGAACAGCACGAAAATCAGGGCAATGACGCCCAGGGTGCTGCAGGCATGGGTCAGAAATGCCCGTCGTCCCAAGGTGACGTTTCCGCGCAGGAAGGCCACGGTCGCAAGGACCGCCGATGCAAACGCCAGCGCCACGAGGCCTCGTCCAAGGATTGCGGCCCACATCCATTCGCCGAGGTACTCCATCAAGCGTCTGCTTCGAGCAGGTGGTTTTGTTCGTTGTACTTCGACGGACACTTCATGAGCATCTCCGTTGCCCGGAAATGACCGTCAGCCGCCTTCCCGTAGAGGTCTATGCTCTCGGAGCGTTCGAGGCCTGTGGGTTTGGCCTTTTCAAGCCAAACTTCATGCACCTCGCCCATTTTGTCTCTCATGTGGAACTTGGTGAGGCCCGTGTTTTTCTGGGGGTCGTATTCCACAGGGAAGTCCACGGCAAGGGTTCCGCTGACCTTGTATTCCGTGCCAGGATCGGCAAAGGCCGTGGAGAAATCCACCGAACGGCTCGTGCTGGTGATGCTGGCCACAAACGTCCCCATCAATCCAGCCACCAACAAAAGGAGTACGATGTGTGTGCGTTTCATGAGGTCGGGGTTTCTGAGGTCTTCTCCTTCATCGTTTTCAACGTAGTCAGCGCGCGCAACCACCACAGGGCGAGGCCCAAAAGGATGATGATGGCCACACCTGTCACCACCGGCATCTTGCCGTCAACCATGAACACGTTCTCGAGGCCGGAAGTTGTGGCTGGCGTTACGAGCAACACCCCCAGGGGCATGCATGCCCTGCTGAGCTTCACATCTGCGCGAAGGGTTCTCCACCGTTCGATGCGCAACTGCAGCGCATACATCCAAGTCCCCAAGATCATCCATCCAAGGACGGCAGGGTAGAAGGCGGCGCGTAGGGCGCTGTCCAAGTCGTAGCTGCTGAACGCGGGGTTGCCGCCTTTTCCTGGATGCAGGCTTTCGGTGAATCGCGGGAGGACCATCAACAGCACCACGAGCAGGCAGAAGCCAAAGAGGTTGTACACCGCAGCGAGACGAGATCGCAATTTGGCGTCCTGCACGGAGCCCCGCAGCACGAGGTAGCCCGCGTACACCATGACCGTCACAAACGCTCCGTTCAATTGCGGGTCGTCCACCCACCACGCGCCCCAGGTGAAGCGCGCCCAAAGGCTTCCCGTCAGCAGTCCGAGCACCCCAAACCACAAGCCCACCTTCACCGAGGACAAGGCCTTCAAATCTCGGTCGACATCCCCGCCGAGGCGCAAGGCCCGGATGCTTTGGGCGAAGCTGATGCCCATCAAAAGGAACATGGTGAACCACATGGGGACATGGAGCATCAGGTTTCGAATGCTCTCCATGATGTTGGGTTGGAAGGGGAAGTGAAAGCCCAAATCCCCTGCGTGCAAGTTCTCCAATGCCCCAGCGTCGATTGGCAACGGTGCACCCTCCACCACGTCCAGTCCTGTGGCAAAAAAGCCATTGGCGTAGCTGATGGTGCCGTCGACTTTGCCGTTGACGTACACGTCGAAACTCGCAGCAGGCAACTCCGTTGGCAAGGTCACTCGGCATGAAAGCACGTCGTTGCTCGCGCTGCGAATTTCCGTGGCGGAGATGAGGTGATTGTCACGCTTCAAGAACACGCGTGTCGTCGCATCGTCAAAATGTGTTCCATGGCCTTGCACCAAAAGTTCGAATTGTGCTTCCTGACCATCTCGTTCAAGTGCGGTGACCTGCACGTCCTCGATGCCGGGGCCCAGCGGCACGCCAAACGTCATGACCAGCGTGTAGACGAGGAGGAGGATCCCCGCGATGCGCACGGCCCAAACGCCTTTGGAAGTCGGGTCTTGAAGATGTGTCATGCGTCGCGCCAAAGGTACGGGAAGAGCACGGCCCCAAACACCCCAGAACCTGCAGCCAGGGCCCCAAGAAATGCGAAGTTGTGCCACGTGTCTGCGAGCAAGACGCCGGAAAGCAAATCCGCGCCGAGGTTGGTGGACACGAGGACGATGGGGAGGACCAATGGCAATCCAAGAACAGCAGTCAATCCAAACCCCGAGCCTGCACGCGCTGCAATGAGGGCGAGCAACGTCAGGGTGGTCCCGAGCGCAATGGCTGTGAGGACCATGCCCATCGCAAATCCCAAGAACCGAGATGCACTCATATCGGCACTGCCCATGAGCAAGCCCATGAATCCAAGAACGAGGCAAGCCAACCCCGACAGCACGACCACGTTGTGGAGCGTGCGTGCCAGCATGTAGTGCAGCGGTTGGACGGTCGTGCGCAAGTACGCGAGGACCTCACGGCGGTCCTCTTCCAGCGCGCGGCTCACCCCATTGAACGCCGTGAACAGCAAGATGACCCAAGCCAGCGCATTCCACGTTTCGGGTTCTGGCCGTCCTTGAACCACTTGGTACGCAGCGTACACCGTGCACACGGCAAAGAGCACCAAACCGGCAATGCCGTGCTGGGCTTTCAAGTCAGCTTGCCAGAAGTGACGAAACAAGAACCAAGTCTCGCGCATGCAGCGAAGTTAGGAAGTCAAACGATGGACAGGGGTTTGGCCACTTTGGCAAAGAGCTTGGCCATGTTCCTCGCATCTTCAATCGCCCGATGCTGGGTCCCGTCAAAACTCAATCCTTCCAGGTCCAAGGCGTTTTTCAACCCGATTTGGTTCTTGCTCCCTTTCCAGCGGCTGTAATGGCGCTGCAAGCAAGCCCAATATTTGAGCCAAGGCAAGTCCAAATCGTGAAGACGCGCATCGTTGGCGAACTGCCGGCGGTCAAATTCTCCCCAGCTCATCAGCATGGCACGGGTGTCGTCGAACCCCACCCAATCCTCAAACAGCTCAATGGCCTCGTCAAACAGCGGGGCGTCCTCGATGTCGTCCTGCACGATGCTGGTGAGCTTGGTGCAAAACGGGCTGATCTCAGGATGGAGTTTGGGGCGAACGAACTGACAGAAATCGTCGACGATCTCGAGCTTCTCGTTCAATTTGACGGCGCCAATCTCAATGATTTCCACCTTGCGCGGCTTCCGACTGCGCCAGCACGTGGCTTCCAAATCGTACACAATGAATTGACGTTCGCTCATCGGATGCAAAGATAGCGGGACGCTGCCGCCCGAGACTTGGAATGTGGACAAGTGGCCTCTTGCGGTGCAGTTTTCGCGATGTTTGTGGACATGACAAACGTGAGGAAGCGACTTGTGGTCTTGAGTGGGGCTGGCATGAGTGCCGAATCGGGCATCGCCACGTTTCGGGGAAGCGACGGCCTTTGGGAAGGACATCGCGTCGAAGAAGTCGCCTCACCAGAGGGCTTTCAGGCCAATCCGGAGCTCGTGCTGGAATTCTACAACCAACGCCGTCGTCAAATTGTCGCCGCCAGTCCCAATGAGGGGCATTTCGCGTTGGCCCGACTCGAATCCCGGTTTGACGTGCACATCGTAACACAAAACGTGGACGACCTCCACGAACGTGCAGGCAGCACTCAGGTTCTTCATTTGCACGGGGAAATCAGGAAGGCCCGTTCGACCCGGGATCCGCGACATGTGGTCAACCTTGACGGGACGGAACTGAATTGGGGAGACCTCGGTCCAGATGGCGCCCAACTGCGACCATACATTGTCTGGTTTGGCGAGTCTGTGCCCATGATTGACAAGGCCATGACGGTGGTGGAATCCGCCGACGTCCTCGTGGTGGTCGGCACCTCACTCCAGGTCTATCCGGCAGCCGGCCTCGTTGGCTACGCCCCGCACTCTGCGCCCATCCATGTCGTGGATCCCAACACCCCGCTTGAGGGCGGAGGACGGGTGACCCTTCATCGGTGTGGCGCAGTTGAGGGCCTCACAGCCTTGGAACGCATGTGGATGGGAGCGTGATTCAGCGAACCCGCATGCGCCACGCGCTTGGAGGCGTTGCAGGCATCGTTTGCCCCTGAACATCCTCCCCCAATCGATCTGCGGCACCTGAAATCAGGGCGGCGGCGGTTTGGTCGTCGCAAGGGAAGGGACGCTCCAAGAGCTCAGGCCTGAAGTGTTCGGCCACAAAGCCCGTGTCGAACTTCCCGGAACGGAAAGCCTCGTGATCCATGGCGAACCGACCAAAATCCAGGGTCGTCTCGACGCCGTGAATCTCAAAGTCGTCGATGGCGCGAAGCATGCGTTCAATGGCCGCCTCTCGCGTGGGACCGTGGGTGCACAGTTTGGCCAGCATGGGGTCGTAATGCATGCTCACTGCGCCACCTTCTTCCACGCCATCGTCCACACGCACCCCAGCGCCAACAGGGGTGCGATACCGTCTCAGAGTGCCTGTGCTCGGGAGGAATCCCCCTGGCACATCTTCGGCGTACACGCGCAATTCCAAGGCGTGCCCTTGAATCTCCAAATCCTCTTGCGAGAAAGAAATGGGGTGGCCTTCTGCAATTCTGATTTGTTCTTTCACCAAATCAACCCCCGTGATCAGTTCTGTCACAGGGTGCTCGACTTGGAGGCGGGTGTTCATCTCGAGGAAGAAGAATTCCCGAGACGCGTCGACCAAAAATTCAACCGTACCAGCACCCACGTAATCACAAGCCTTGGCCACTTCAATGGCGCATTGTCCCATTTCTTGGCGCAGGGCATCGTCGAGCAGGGCAGAGGGGGCCTCTTCAACCACCTTTTGGTGTCGACGCTGGATGCTGCACTCGCGTTCAAACAAATGCACCGCGTTGCCATGGGTGTCGCACAGCACCTGAATTTCGATGTGTCGGGGTTGTTGAACGAGACGCTCGATGAACACCGCCCCGTCGCCAAACGACCGTTCAGCTTCAGAGATTGCACGTTGCAATTCGCTTTCGAGCAAGGCGGGGTCATGCACCGCGCGCATGCCTTTTCCACCACCACCGGCGCTGGCCTTGATGAGCAGGGGGAATCCAATGCGCTCGGCCTCGCGTTTGGCCTCGGCCGGGTCAGAGACGGCGCCCTCGGTGCCGGGCACCATGGGGATGTTGCGTACGGCGACCGCTTCTTTGGCGGCGAGTTTGGACCCCATGACGCGAATGGCGTGCGGACGAGGACCCACAAACCGGAGCCCCGCCTGTTCGACGGCTTCCGCAAATTCAGCGTTTTCACTCAGGAAGCCGTAGCCAGGGTGGATGGCGTCTGCGCCTGTTTGCAGGGCGGCTTCCACGATGCGTTCGACAATCAGGTAGCTTTGATTGCTCGGTGCAGGTCCCACACAAATGGCTTCGTCGGCGGCTTTGACATGAGGGGCATCGGCATCGGCTTCACTGTAGACAGCCACCGTTGCGAGGCCCATGTCTCGTGCTGTGCGCATCACGCGAACTGCGATTTCACCGCGGTTGGCCACGAGCAATTTGTGGATGGGTCGAATGTCGGGTTGCGTCATTTGGAATGAATGTGGACTCGAAAGATAGGGGGACCCTTCACTACAGGGCATGAAAAAAGGGCAAGCGATTCTTGTCGCACCGCTACAACCGCATACCCTTGCTGCCTTCCGGCCCTGGGGGATTCTGCGGGAGCTGGTCGCAAGAGACTTGCCCCGGCGCAAAGATATGCACGAAGCATCCGTACCTTGCAGCCCATGATGCATTTCAATGTCACGAGCACGTATGGTGCGGTGAGCGCAGCGGTGAACTTTGCCCTGATCGTGCTGCTGTACTTGGTCAACATGAATTTGTTGGCCGAGTGGTACGTGGGCATTTTGGCACTTGTGATCATCGTGGTCTTTCTGTTTTTGGGGACTGCGGCTGCGCGGAAAGCCAATGAAGGTGCGTTCTCGTTTGGTCAGGCATGGATGGCGTCGATGACGGTGGCTTTTGTGGCCCAAATCTTGAGTGCGGCACTCACGCTGGTCCTTTACCAAGTCATTGCGCCGGAATTGCCCGGAGTCCTCGAAGAGATCACATTGGACAAGTCTCGGGAGATGATGGAGGGATTTGGCATGAGCGGAGACATGCTTGAACTCCAAATGAGTGAACTCAAAAAAGCCATGAGCGAAGCCTACACCGCCAAAGGCCTTGCCAAAAACTCCATGGGCGCCATGCTTATGTGGGCGGTCGTTTCCTTGATCGTCGCTGCCATCACGCGCAGAAACCAACCCTCTGAATTCGCTTGATTGAACCCATGCAAGGTCAACCCACATTGGATGTGACGGTCGTTGTGCCGCTGTTGGACGAAGAAGAAAGCCTGCGCGAACTGAAGGTGGGCATCGACCGTGTGCTGGACGGGCTCCGTTTTGAAGTCATTTTCATTGACGACGGGAGCCAGGATGGTTCGTGGTCGGTGATCGAAGCCATGCAACAAGACCAACCTGAGTCGGTCAGAGGCATCCGCTTCGCCCGGAATTACGGTAAAAGTGCCGCGTTGCAAAAGGGATTCGAAGCCGCACGCGGCGCTGTGGTGTTCACCATGGATGCCGATTTGCAGGACGATCCAGAGGAGCTTCCTGCCATGAGGAGTCAGTTGTTGGAGGGTGGTTTGGACTTGGTGAGTGGATGGAAGAAGAAGCGCCATGACCCCCTGAGCAAAACCATTCCCACGAAGCTCTACAACTGGGCCACGCGCAAGGTCAGCGGCATTCATCTGCACGATTTCAATTGTGGATTGAAGTGCTACCGGTGGCATGTGGTGAAGGCCATTGAAGTTCAAGGCGAAATGCACCGCTACATCCCCATGCTTGCCAAATCAGCGGGCTTCGACAAGATTGGCGAGAAGGTGGTCACGCACCACGCGCGGCCATATGGGGTGAGCAAGTTTGGACTCGAACGCTTCACCAACGGGTTGCTTGATCTGATGACCGTAGGCTTCATAGCGCGGTTTGGTCGCAAGCCCATGCACTTCTTTGGGCTGGTTGGTTTGCTCATGTTCTTGATGAGTGCAGGACTGTTCTTGGGCATCGGCACGTACAAGGTTTGGGCGATGGCCAACGGCATTCCGGCGAAGAACTTGGCCGACCTGAGCTGGTTTTTTGTGGCGTTGATCGGGATGATTTTGGGGGCGCAGTTTTTCTTGGCGGGCTTCCTGGCCGAGATGGTGTCACGCACCGACCCCGAGCGCACCGATTACCGCATCCTGACCCGACTCGAAGCCGAGGACTGAAGCTTCGGTCTCAACACAACTGCCTGCCAAGCTCACTCGGCAATGACCGCGGAGCCAATCACTTCCGTGCTGTCGGCGCCGCCGTGCCAAGCGGCGAATTGTCCTGCAGCCACACCGCGTTGAGGGTCCTTGAAATCCATGAACCATTGACCTTTCGAGTCGCACACCAGCGTTCCTGCTTGCAGTGGCTGTCGGTAACGAATGCGAAGCCCATACGTCGTTTCGCTCGGTGAAGCCGTTTGCTGGCTCGGAAGAACCCAGTGCGGCGCTTCCAAGCGCAGGGCCGTTCTGTACAGTCCAGGATGGTGTTCGCCTTGGCCCACAAACACGGTGTTGGTCTCAATGCACGTTCCCAACACGAACAACGGTTCGGGCTTGCCTCCAACTTGAAGTCCTTTTCGTTGCCCCACTGTGAAGAAGTGTGCGCCATCGTGTTGTCCCACCACCGCGCCCATGTCGGGTGTCATCGGATAAGGCCTGGCGCGTTCGTTCAAAGCCATGCTGGAGCGATCGGCGAACACCTCGTGATTGGCATCAATTTCAACGATGTCCCCGCGTTTCACTGCCAATTGCTGCTGGAGGAATTCCGGCAACCTGACCTTTCCAATGAAGCAAAGGCCCTGTGAGTCCTTTTTGTCAGCCGTGGGCAATCCAATTTCCGTGGCCATTTCCCGAACCTTGGGCTTCTCCAGCTCGCCGATGGGGAACATCGCCCGAGCCAGTTGGTCCTGGTTGAGCTGACATAGGAAGTAGCTCTGGTCCTTGTTGCCATCCAGCCCTGCCAGCAGATGATGGTGTCCGCTCTCGTCGGTCCATTTTCTGCAGTAGTGTCCGGTGGCGACCGCGTCTGCACCGAGTTTGAGTGCGGCGTCCAAGAACAGGTCAAACTTCACCTCGCGGTTGCACAGCACGTCGGGATTGGGGGTGCGCCCCGCAGCGTATTCGTCGAACATGTAATCGACGATGCGTTCTTTGTACTCTGCACTGAGGTCCATAACCTGGAAGGGGATGCCGAGGTGGTTGGCCACGAGCATGGCGTCATTGGCATCGTCAATCCACGGACACTCGTTGTTGATGGTCACCCTCTCGTCGTTCCAATTGCGCATGAACAAGGCAATCACCTCGTGTCCCTGCTCCATCAAGAGATGGGCGGCGACGCTGGAATCTACTCCTCCGGAAAGTCCAATGACCACGCGCATGGGGCAAAGTTACTGACCACCAACGAGCCCAAAGGTTGGTTTTGGCATGGATTTCCACGACCTTTCATGCATCGGCCAAAAGACCAGAGGCAACCCATTCAAATTGCACTCGTCACATAAGCGGCCATCGTCATGCACGAAGCAGAGTTGCGCCCTCACATCGAAGCCTGTCAAGCCGATGACAGCCGAGCCCAAAGGTTCATCTTCGAGCGGTATTACCGCCTGATGTTTGGGGTGTGTCTTCGCTACATGTCCGACCAGGACAGCGTGAAGGACGTGGTTCAAGAAGGGTTTCTGAAGGTGTTCAACAACATCGGAGGGTACACCTTCAAAGGTTCTTTCGAAGGCTGGATGCGTCGCATCATGGTCAACACGGCAATCGATGCCATCCGTCGGAAAAATTCGGCAGGGTGGGTGCTCGGAGACGAGCAATCGTTTGAACCTGTTGATGAAGATGGAGGTTGGGAGATGGATGAGGAGGAAGACGCAGAGTTCACGGTTCACGATGTGCTGGATGCCATGGAGCATTTGACGCCCATGTACCGAGCCGTGTTCAACCTCTATGTCTTTGACAACATGGGTCACCAGGAGATTTCAGATCGCTTGGGAATCAGTGTTGGAACCTCGAAGTCAAATTTGGCCAAGGCCAGACGAAACCTTCGAACCATTTTATTGACCCAACAAGGAAACATCTGCCATGCCGAGTGAACATCGATTTGATTCCAACCTCAAACAGCAGTTTGAGCAATTTCAGCCTGAAGTGGACGGGGATTGGAATGCTTTTGAGCAGCGACTCAATGGAGGCAACGCATCAGGGACTAAGAATGACGTCTCTTTGATCAACCGCTGGGCGGTGATCACGGCAGTTGCGGCGGGAAGCGCGCTCATGTGGGTTGCAAAGCCCGCAGTGGATGCGTTGGTGGAAGAAGAGACAGGAACGCCAGCCACAGATGACCTGCTCGTCGAGAGTGACATGGTCCCGACAATCAGCTTTGACGACGCATGGGAAGCCTATGCTGAATCGGAGGTTGCCGACGAAATCGACGCCGTGGAGAGCGCAGAAGTAGCGGATGCAGTTCCATCAGAACGGATGGAAGGTGCTCTTGAAGCAGAAGCTGCCGAGGAAGCAGTTGCAATCTCCAAGGAACTCCCGGGCATTGTAGGTGAGACGGATTTGCCTGAGGCGTCTTTGAAGGTGACGATTGAAGAGGAGGAAAGTCCATCGACCGCGATACACGCATTGACACGTGAAGAGATTTTGGAGGTGCTGCCCTTTGAAGCTTCAATCAACCGTGCCTGTGAAGGTATTGAAATTGCGTTTGAGCTCTCAGGAATCGAGCGTGACATGAATTTCTTGTGGAACTTTGGGGATGGTCATTTCTCGAGCGATCCAGCTCCTACTCACACGTTCGATGAGCCTGGGACCTACGACGTGACGCTTTCAGTCAGACCTTCTGGAGATGGAAGCATTCACACTCGGACCATCCAAAACATGATCACAGTGTTGCCTAAGCCCGTCGCCGAATTTGCTTGGGCATTCCCCGCAACCTCTGATGGACAGACCGTTCAAGTGCAGCTCAAGGAAACCACGGAAGATGTGGTGTCGTCGTCGTGGACTGTGGATGGGGAAGGCACAAGGGTCAAAGCGCTCGCTCTGAATGTTCCCGGCGTGTATGAGGTGTCGTTCGAGGCCACCAATGAATATGGATGTTTCGATGAAGCCAAGAAAGACATACATGTGGGAGACATGAATGGCCTCTTGGCCCTCTCACGATTCAGCCCCAATGGTGACGGTCGTTACGACACGTTCATGCCTCATGGACTCAAGGAACTCACGGAAGCTTGGGAAATGGTGATTTCAGACCTCAACGGAAATGAAGTCTTCCGGACCTCGGAGCTGACCCAACCCTGGGGTGGCACACTCGCCTCTGGTGAGCCTGCCCCCGCGCGCTCGGAATTCATCTGGACTGTACGATGTGTGGATGCAGAGGGAGACACTCGGTTGTTCACCGACAAGGTGTTGCTCGAGCGCTAAGTTGCTCACATTTCAATTCGTTTTGCGGTTGACAGGTGCAACGTATTTCGGCCCAATTGCGTTTGCAGATTGGCGTATTTTTACGTCGAACTGAAGGAACATGAACAGACCGCTTTTTGGATTTCAAATCCTGGCCTTCGTTGCTGTGGCAATGGGGTTGAATACCGCGCAGGCTCAGGAAGGCATTGTTGTCCCCATTTCTGGAGGAGATGTGACCATCCAATGTGGTGCCACTGAGACCATCTACTTCACGGATGACAACTCGGGTGGGGCCGATTTCCAGGACCCCTATTCCAACCAGAACTACACCATCACGTTGTGCCCGGATGAGCCTGGAGATGCGGTGCAAGTCAACTTTTTGTCGTTTGACCTCCAAACCAATGCAAACCCCAACAACAACGACGTACTGTTCGCGTACAATGGCGACAACACCGGTGCCGATTTGGTGGGTGCTGGGACGGGCAATTCCTTTGTAGGAGTAAGCATTACGGCGTCGATTGACAATCCGACGGGGTGTGTGACGTTCCAGCTGAACGTGAACAACAACGCCACGGGCGGTGATCAAGGCTGGGTGGCTGAAGTGACGTGTGTGACTCCATGCTCTTATCCCGAAGCCGGCATTGAACTTGCGAGTCCTGAATCGTTCCCTGACAACCCCATCAGTGTGGGGGTGTGCCCTGATGAGGTTGTGACCTTTGATGCCAGTGGTTCTTTGCCAGGGGCCCCTGAGTTTCCTGTGGACTCACTCATTTGGAACTGGGGCGATGGCCAGGTCGAAACCACTGCTGTTTCGGATGGATTCCAGGTGTCACACAGCTACCCAACCCCTGGGGAGTACATCGTGACATTGGTGGTGCAAGACATCAACAATTGCAACAGCACCAACTTGTTGCCTCATCAGGTATTGGTGTCAACCATTCCAATCTTCAACGCAGAGGTCTCTACGCCACTGTGTGAGGACGCACCAGGATTCTTGAACGGTGATCCAGTCCAGAGCATCACGTGGACGGCGCTGCCTCCTGTGGGAGTGTCCGAGTTGGCAGATTTGCCCGATGCAACAGGAGTGGCATTCACCTCAGAGTTGTTCATTGACTTCTTTGACAATGACCAAGTTCTTGAGGATTGCGACGACATCGAACTGATCACGGCGAACATCGAGCACAGCTTCATCGGTGATTTGAGTTTTTGGATCACATGTCCAGATGGAACCGAAGTGCTTTTGATGGACAACGGTGCTTCGGGAGGTCCTGACCCTACGGGCTGCACGCCAAACGATTTGGGCGGGAACGATCTTGGCATTGTTGATGTCGAAGGTTTTGACTATTCGTGGAACATGGATGCGGAGTGGGTGCTTGACGACGCCAACAACCCAGATGCGG
>JBELLK010000013.1:16968-31154 GCA_042088625.1 Flavobacteriales bacterium | reverse complement strand
TCGTGGAACATGGATGCGGAGTGGGTGCTTGACGACGCCAACAACCCAGATGCGGCGAGCCCAATGCCGGCAGGTACGTATTTGCCATGCGGCGATTTGTGCGATTTTGAAGGATGTCCGTTGAACGGCATTTGGACCTTCAATGTCATTGACCAATGGGCGGCAGACAATGGCACGCTCTTCGAATGGGGAATTGATTTTAATCCTGAAATCGTTCCTGGTGTCACCACGTTCACGCCAATCATTGGGCTCGATTCTGACAGCTCTTATTGGCACCCTGTAGGTGAGTTGGATGCGATTCTGGATGAGTCTGAGCTTGGGGTGGTTGATGTGAGTGACGACGCGAACAACGTTGACCTTGAGTTTCCCGATCCAGGAACTTATGAGTTCGGGTATTACGTGACCAACAACTTTGGTTGCAGCTGGGACACCACAGTTGTGGTGGAGGTCATCGACAACCCGGGGACGTTCATTACGGCTGGTCCGGACCAAATCTTTTGCAACGATCCCGTGGTGTTGGAAGGTGGGTTCGACACCGGTGAGGAGTCTTCATGTGCTGCCGTGCAAGGCACCTACGCACATTGTTACGACGTTGGGGACAACATCATCTTCAGTTACTGTCCGGACAACATAGGGGATGGCACTGTTATGACGTTGAATTTCACGGCGGGCGAGTTGGAGGGCTTTGGTCAAGATTTCATCACGGTATACGACGGTCCAGACGCCACAGGTCCTGTTCTGGCTACCCTTGATTTGAATGTCGCGGGCCAAAGTTTCACTGCGACAAGCGCCGATGGCTGCATCTCTTTCCAAGTCACCAGCGATGCAGGCTTCTGCAGTTGTTCAGATTTTTGTGGCTTTGAGCCATTGGAATGGTGTGTGACATGCGGAGGGTCTGGCGACGCTTGTGGGTTCGATTGGTTGTGGGAGCCTGCTGAATATTTTGTGGACAACACGGTTCCACAGCCCACTGTCCAGAGCATTGAAGGTGAAGCGATTGAATTTACGCTCTTTGTAGAGCCTGTGGGCTTTGACAATTGTCAAGCAACGGATGTCGTTACCGTGGAGCCTTCGTTTCAGTTCGAAGTGGCGTCGTTGCAGCCTTCGTGCTTTGCCAACGACGGCGTGATTCAAGTGGAAGTGTTGGAGGATGCCACTGCAGAGGGGTCTCCTTTTACAATTGAGTTGTACCAAGCCACAGGAGCCGGAGACAATCTGATTGAAGCCTCGGAATGGGACAACATCTCAGATTTCATCAAGGACGATTTGGTGCCAGGCAACTATTTCGTGCGAGTGTATGACGTTGACGGTTGCACGTACGAGTTGCCTGTGACGATGAGTCCTCCGGAGCCGTTGATCTTGGAGGTGTCACCGGACACCCTGATTTGTCTCGGAGGTACGGCTCAAATCGCGGCAAGTTCTGTAGATGACCCCCTGAACCTTTGGACGTACACTTGGGAAGATTTGAACTCAGAGACGCCAGTGCCCAATGGCAGTTCTCCAATTGTGTCACCAGTGGCGAACGCCGTTTATGAAGTCAATGCGACGGATTTGAATGGTTGTCCAGCAATCCCAGATACCATCAGTGTTGCAGTCAATCCACCGCTCACAGCCACACTTCTCACTGAAGCAGAACTTTGCCCAGGCGAGGAAGCCTACCTCGACGGAACGGGATCGACCGGCGGATCTGGTGAAGGGCTGACATACACATGGACGTTTGAAGGAGGGGTCATCAACGGGAACGACCCCGCGATTTGGACCACTCCCGTGAGTTCGGGTGAGTTCTGTGTGACCATAGGGGACAATTGTGAAACGCCACTGTCAACGGCGTGCGCCGAAATCGATTTGGAGACGCCGCTGCCGGCCTCCTTCTTTGCGGATACCACCAGAGCATGCGGGACTGGGACCTTCCTGTTCCAAGTGGACACACTCACCGACTTGAGCGCAGTGTCTTCGGTGTTGTGGACCTTCGGCGACAGCACGTATGCGAATGAATTCAACACGGTAAAAACGTTCGATGCTCCAGGGTTCTATGACGTGATGCTGACGGTCACGTCTCAGTCTGGATGTGACAACGACTCGGTTGCCGATGGATACGTCTGGGTGTTGCCGTTGCCTGAAGTGAACTTCATCGCCAATCCTTGGGTGACCCGTGTTCCCGACACCGAAATTTCGTTCACCGCATCGTCTCCGGCTGCAATTTCACAGTGGCAGTGGACGTTCAATTATCCCGACCCCCTGGGTGTGAGCTTTGAACAAAATCCAATGTTCACGTTCCCCACCAATGCAGGCGGGACGTACCCGATTTCGCTGGAAGTCACCGATTTCAATGGCTGTGAGAACATTGTACGTGCCAATGTGGTTGTGCACGACCTGTTCAATTTGTTCATCCCCAATTCGTTCACACCCAACAACGATGGGTACAACGATGCGTTCTTCATCGAGGGCACGGACATCGATCCCGCTCGATTCAGGATGGAGGTCTTCAACCGTTGGGGAGAGATGATCTGGTTCACCACAGATCCTACTGACGCATGGTATGGTCAGGTCGGAGATGACGGTCAACATTACGTTCAAAGTGGAACGTATTCCTACCGAGTTGAGGTGAACAGCTTGTCTGAAGAGGATGTGCGCAAGGAGGTCTTCGGCCACGTGAATGTCATTCGCTGATTGCAAACGACAGGCCTCACAAAAGCACCAACACGACAACACAAAAAAGGGCATCCTCTTTGGATGCCCTTTTTGACGGTTCTCGAAAGCGATCAGGATGCATCGCCAAGCAAGGCGTCCATCGTGCCGGTGGCCACGCTGTGGTAGTTGGGTCGTGCTTCGCGGTAAATGTCACGAGCGAGGTCTGTTTGGCCTGTTTCAATCAATGCTTGATAGATGGGGGTCAGGAATTTGCGGCGGCCCACATTGACGAGGAAGGTTCGAAGGCGGTCGTATGACGGCGTGTGCTGGCTTCTCACCGATTGCTCAAGCCAGGCGAACAACACTTCGTTGTTGCCAGTTTCATTGATGTTCCAAGCGTCATTCAACTCAGCCATTTTCTCAGACGACGTGTTGTCGGGCAAATTGGACAAGAAGCGGTACCGCTCCTGGTAAAGCCAATCGTTCCAGGGCAATGCCTCGGTGACCAGTGTGCCGTCGACCCAAGCGGCCAAGGCGTCATCGGTGCGTTCAATGCGCGAGCTGGCCACCTCAGGACAATTGTCAGGCAGTCCTGGGCCATCCACCCAAGCTGAAACGTTCACCGCTTTGCGCAGGGATTCATCGACCAAAAGATGCTTGTCGAGATACTCCAAGAACGTGTCCGTGTCCATGACCTGGAAGGCGTGGGTGGTGAAGTAGGTTTTCAAGAATGCGTCAAACGTTGCACGTCCGACAGTTTCTTCAAGAAGACGCAAGAAGAAGTACCCCTTGTCGTAGGCAATCGCGGTCATGCCGTCATCTGGGTCTCGGTCTTTCAAGTGCAGGCGCAGGTGCGTGTCGTTGGGATTGGCATCCATGATGGCATCCACTTCACCCACCAGTCCTTGGTAGCTGAGTGTGCTCAACATTTCGCTGATGTCACGACCGTAGACGGCTTCCATGATGCGTTGCTCGAAGTAAACTGTGAAGCCTTCGTTGAGCCAGAAGTCGTCCCATGTTGCGTTGGTGACCAAATTTCCACTCCAGCTGTGGGCCAACTCATGTGCCACCAAAGAGACCAAGCTCCGATCACCGGCAATGATGGTCGGCGTGGCAAACGTCAGCCTTGGATTTTCCATTCCGCCGAACGGGAAGGCGGCTGGCAGGACCAAGAGGTCATAGCGCTCCCATGCATACTTCCCGTAGAGTTCTTCTGCGGCAACCAACATGTCCTCCATTTCTGCGAATTCATAGGCTGCGGCTTCGATCAGGTCTGGGGTGGCGTAGACGCCTGTGTGTGCCCCCACGGGTTCAAACACCACGTCACCAACCGCCAAAGCAAGGAGGTAAGAGGGGATGGGTTGGGCCATGTCAAAGTGATACCGACCGTCCTCTGACTTTTCTGTGGGATTGACGGCGCTCATCAAGGCCATGAGGGTAGACGGCACTTCAACATCGGCACTGTACGTGAATCGAACGCCGGGACTGTCCTGACACGGGACCCAAGTCCTGGCCAAAATGGCTTGACTCTGGGTGAACAAGAAAGGGCTTTCGCCTTCGACCCACAGGAACGCAGCTGCATCGGGCGACGTGGTGTATTCCACGCTGACCTTTTTGCTTTGCGGAGTGATGGGGATGGACAAAGGTTGCCCAATGAAAGGCTGTTCTGGTCCCAACTGGGCATCAACCGTTTGGCCGTCAACAGTCACACTTTGAATGGTCAAATCTCTGCAGTCCAACATCAAGCGCTCCGCATTGGAGGCGACTTGGATGTCATACGTCGCTGTGGCGTTGATTTTCCGCTGCTCAAAGTCCACCTTGGCATCCCAATGAAGGTGGGTGGTGACCGCCTCATCAGGTCGGCTGTAGCTGTGGTTGTCGGTGGCTCGTTTCATTTTTGCGACAAGTTGAGATTTGGCTTCGGAAGGAGCTGATGGGGCAGGGGATGGCGAGCATGCTGCAAGACCAACAAGCACGCCCAACGCCCAAGATGTAGGGAATTTCATGGTTCAGATTTGGCCCATGAAGGTAGGGCCATCCTCTTCAATTCGATGGCTTGTCAGTCGTTGAGGACACGGGCTGATGTTGGGTCAAGACCCTCCCCACAAACACAACCACCAAGGAACCTAAGGCCGTTTTGACCAGGATGGCTGGCATCAGGTCTGCCAAAGTGTCAAGCCAACCCTGATCAACTGGAACAATGCGCCGAAACCAGGTCAGTCCCAAAACCACCACGATTGCTTGGCCCAACAGGATCAGCAATGCGGAAGTTGCGTACCGCATCTTTTGGACACGCTCGCCCAACCAGCCGACAACAAGTGCGCCAAGGGGAAAGGCCATCAAAAAGCCTGAAGTGCTGCCCGTGAAGTGGTGCCATCCCGATGCACCTTCCGCGAATACAGGCGCCCCCAATCCGCCAGCAACGAGATAAAGAACCACGGCAAGCGTCCCCACTTTCCATCCCCACAAGACACCCCAAAGCACGACCATCAAGCTTTGAGGCGTGATGGGAAGGTTTCCTTGGAACATCCAGACCTGGGGCGAAAGCCAGCAAAGGAGGGCGGTGCCTGAAATGGTCAGAAAAACATCGTCCAACAATGGAGATTGCCAGTGGATGGAGCTGCGAAACATGGACTGGCTGGTCAGTTGGACTGTTTCGCTTCTTGTTTGCGCTTGAGGTTGAACGTCAGCACATTGTTGTCGCGATGAATGTCTGCAAGCTGTCCCTTGGCGTCGAGTTCAACCTTCGTGAGCTTGCCTTTC
Source organism: Flavobacteriales bacterium (assembly GCA_042088625.1). Classification (GTDB taxonomy): domain Bacteria; phylum Bacteroidota; class Bacteroidia; order Flavobacteriales_D; family Sanyastnellaceae; genus UBA11663. The sequence continues at coordinate 25,760 of JBELLK010000013.1, read as the reverse complement.
GAAGGGACTTCCAATGTGTAAGTGGGGTCCACCCAAGGCCAATCGGCTCCCAACGTTTCTCCCTCATCCAGAGGTCGGTGACCACGCATCATGACCAAGGGGATGTGCACCTCGGTGGAGCTTCCGTCTTCCCAAGTCAGGGTGAGGTCTTGCGGCATAGGCATGTCGCCACGACGTCCCAATTCGACGGTCACCGTGCCATCGGCATTGACGACCGATTCCACGGCATAATCGATGGCGTCTGTGGTGTGCATCATGTATTGGAAGTACCAGTCCAATTCAAGGCCAGAAGCACGTTCAATGACTCGTTTGAAGTCATGAGGCCCGGGATGCTTGAAAGACCATTCCTTGACATAGGCCCTCATGCTTTCGTCTCGGACGTCGTCTCCGACAACGGCTCCCAATTGCTCAACCAAAACTTCCCCTTTGCTGTAAGCTGCCACGCCATAGGCTCGGTTGGTCTTGTAGTGATCCGCGTGTGTGATCAGGGGTTCTTCCTTGCCTGACAGATGATGGTTGATGTAGCTTGAGTATGCCCATTGATGCGGGTTTTCCTCGGGTTTCATAGGGTCAGCAAACAGGCTTGCCATGCACCGTGATTCGGCCCAGGAAGTGAATCCTTCATCCATCCATTCGTACAAGCTTTCGTTCGTGGCGACCATGGCTTGGAACCAACTGTGGGCCATTTCGTGCACCGTCACACCCACCAAGCTGCGAAGCGAGCGCTCTCCTGTGACCAAGGTGAGCATGGGGTATTCCATGCCTCCGTCTCCTCCCTGGATGACCGTGTATTCGGGGTAGGCGTAGGGGGCGATGTCATTGTTGATGAAGGTCATGGCCTTGCTTGCATAGGAGGCCAGAGCGCTCCAGTTGCTGTCCAAATCTGGACCTGGCTGATGAATCAAACGCAGGGTGACGCCATCCACCTCGACGGAGCTTGTGACGTAGTCAGGGTCCGCAGCCCATGCGAAGTCAATGACGTTTTCCGCCTTGAAGCGGTGCTTTAGACCAGGACTGCCGTCGGGCAGGGGCGCCCTTCGGGTGCTGAAGCGGATGCCTGTTGCGCCAACAACGTAGCGCTCAGGCAGGTGCAAGCTCACGTCGTAATTGCCCCAAATGCCGTGAAATTCCCTTCCGATGTACGGGTTTGAATGCCATCCGTGATGGTCGAACTCGCAGATCTTGGGGAACCACTGGGTCATGCTGTACTCCACGCCTTCCTTGTTCATCCAGCCTGACCGGCGGATCTGGCGGGGCACCTGTGCCTTCCAAGTGAGTTCGAATGTGGCCGTGCGTCCTGGTCCAATCGGATTGTTCAGCGTCACCTCCATCACCGTCCCATCCTCTACAAAGACAACGGGCATGCCATTCACCTTGACCGATTCGATCCGCTGCCAACCCCATTCGTGCTCGGGCAATTCAACGATGCGGCTCCCCACACGGCGATCAGGGTCAGCAATGGTGCGCGAGCGCACATCCATCATGCTGCCTGGCTGAAAGGCATTGAAGAACAAGTGCCAAAACACCTTGTCCAACGATTCAGGGCTGTTGTTGGTGTATACCACCTTCATTTGCCCATCGTATTGATGAAGTGCTGTGTCCAACACAATGTCCATGGCATAATTGGCTTCTTGTTGCCATCCAGGGTATTGCGCGTTCATTGTGGAGGCCAAACCACACAAGGCCAAAAAGGACGCAATGCAATGTTTCATGATCGAGAAGGAGAGAGGGTCTGTCGCAGGGTGAGCATGTTCAGCAAGCCCACGGCCGCTTCCACGCCTTTGTTGCCATGTTCGCCGCCAGATCGTGCTGCGGCTTGTTCGTGGGTGTCGTCGGTGAGAACGCAAAACATCACAGGCTTGCCTGTGTCTTGGTTGACGCGAAGGATGCCTTGGGCAGCGGCACTGCAGACGTAATCAAAATGAGCGGTTTCACCGCGGATGACGGAGCCGATGCAAATGACGCCGTCGATGTCAGCGCGTTCTGCAAGCCATTGTGCTCCCAAGGGCAATTCATAGCTACCAGGAACCCAGTGAATGGCGATGGCTTCCTCGGGCACGCCCGCTTCCAACAGCACCGATTTCGCACCCTCGAGCATGCCGCCAGTGTAGGTTTGGTTCCACGTGGACACAACAATGCCCACTTTGAAGTGGGCACCGTTGGGCAAGTCCTCTGACTTGTAGGAACTCAAATTGTTTCCTGCCGTCGCCATGAATCAGCGGGCGAGTGAGGCAGCCAACCCAGTGGCATTTGAAGCGTAGGTGGAGTTGGGGAAGTCTTCAGAGAGGTCTTCCAACACCCTGCGGGCTTTGTCGTTTTCGCCGAGCTCGAGGAGCACGAGGGCGCGCTTGTAAGAGCACATCGGTGACAATGCTTTGGCTGCGAGGCCGGAAGCAGCGGCAGACGCTGCAGAAGCGAAGTGGCCTTCAGCGCCTTCGAAGTCTCCGAGTTCCACGAGGCAGTCGCCAATGTTGGCGTCTGTCAACGGACCAAAGACATCGTCGCCGAACCCAGCTTGCTTGAAAGATTCGACTGCAGCATCGAATTCTGCTGCGTCACGGTGCATGAGGCCGAGTTCAAAGGCGGCACGTGCAGCAGCAGGGGTGCCGCTGTAATCTTCCATGATTTCTTCGAGGCCGGCGTTTAGGCCGTCTCCGAGCATGGCGAGGTCAGCGCTGTCTTTGGCGAAGTAGTGCTCCGCCATGAATGAAGCTTCTTCAGCCTTCATGTTCTTGGGAGCCACCACCAAGCTGGTGTAACCAATGACCACGAGAATGAGCGCTGCAGCGCCACCGAGGCCGAGGGTAAGTTGCTTTCGGTTCTTGTCTACAAACTGTTCAGACTTGCTGTACAATTCGTCTACGTTGACAATAACGTCTTCTTGATTCGTTTTCTTCGCCATGAGATTTGGGTAACGGAGGCCAAAAATAAGAAATTCGCACCATGCGACTCGAACATCTTCATTTGGTTCACTTCAAAAACCACTCTGGTGCGGATGTTCGTTTGGGTCCTCAGGTGAATTGTTTCCTCGGAGACAACGGCAGCGGCAAGACCAATGTGCTTGATGCGGTGCATTATTTGTGCTTTTGCAAAAGCCATTTCAATCCCATTGATGCCCAAAACATCGCCCACGACGAGCCCTTCATGTTGGTGCAGGGTGAGTTCGAACGTCTCGGGACGAAAGAGCAGGTGAGCTGTGGGGTTCAGCGTGGGGCAAAGAAGCAATTCAAGAGGAACGACAAACCTTACAAGCGGTTGGCGGAGCACATCGGTCGCTTCCCAGCGGTGATGATTGCACCTGACGATGCTGCGTTGATTCAGGGCGGCAGTGAAATGCGACGCAAATGGCTCGACGCCGTCATCAGTCAGTACGACCGGTCTTATTTGGAAGCGCTCATTGACGTGAACAAGTCGCTTGTCCAGCGGAACGCCTTGTTGCGGTATTTCGCTGAAAACCGAACGTTTGACGCAAGTTTGCTGGCACCATGGGATGCCCGAATTGCTCCCAATGCTGCATTGATTGCCAAGGGCCGCAGGGCGTTTGTGAATGAATTCCTGCCAGGATTTTTGGCCACCTACGAAGAGATCTCCGGTGGCGCCGAGAACGTGGGGCTTGAATTGACGACGCATGTGCCTGAGGATGCACAAGAAGTTGAAGCCAAAATGATTGCAGCGCAGGAAGAGGATCGGCGCTTGCGACGGACCACCGTCGGCGTCCACAAGGACGACGTGGTGTTCACCTTGGAAGGACATCCTTTGAAGCGGTTTGGAAGCCAGGGGCAGCAGAAGTCGTTCCTTGTGGCCCTTCGCCTCGCACAACTCGCTTTCATCGAACAGGCAACAGGGGTGAAGCCCATCTTGTTGCTCGACGACATCTTTGACAAAATCGACGAGAAGCGAGTCGAAGCGCTGATGAAGCGCGTGACGAATGGGACGTTTGGGCAGGTGTTCATCACCGACACGCATCTGGGGCGCATTCCTGACATGTTTGCCGCCACCGGTGCAGACGTCCGCGTGTTTGAAGTCCGACATGGAGAGGTGCTCCCACAAACGGACCAGGACTCATGAAACGACGCAGACCGGTGTTGCGGAATTCCGCGGATTATGAGCGAGCTGAGAACAGTTCGAGGCCGCTTGCGGAAGTGATCCAACACTTTTTGAGGGTGTCTCGGATGCAAGGAAAGTTGGATGAGGTTGAAGTTCGGGAAGCGTGGCGCGCGGTCTTTGGCACGCCTGTGGAAAACCGGACGCGAAAACTTCACTTGCAAAAGGATGGCACGCTTTTGTGCATGCTGGACAGCGGCCCGCTCAAGGAAGAATTTCAGCACGGCAAACAGGACATCGTCGACCGATTGAACGAACACCTCGGCCGCCCCGTCGTGAAGCAAGTGCGCATCTTGTGACGGAAAGTGGGTGACGTGCAACGTGCTTGCACGAACTTTGGTTCTGCTGCCATGAACGTGTCCATGTCCAAATTGAGTTGGGGCCTCGGCCTTGCCGCAGTCGCCGTCTTGGCTTCGTGGTCCATGCGTCCAGTTCATCTGCATTCAGAAAGCAATCCTTATCACAGCAGGGCATTTCTACGGGCATACGACGGGTTGCCTGACACGTCCAACGCCCTCTTCACGGGCAGTGGAAAATGTGCAGGATGCCATGGCACCGATCCGATTGCATACGCCAATGTGACCGAGGACGGCCTGGACATCAACCCGACCACCCAGTGGCGCAGTTCCCTCATGGCCAACAGCGCTAAAGATCCATTTTGGCGTGCCAAGGTTGCCCATGAAGTGGCCATCAACCCTGACCATCAATTGGAGCTTGAGGACAAGTGCACCTCATGTCATGCCCCTTTGGGCCACTTCAACGCGCATCACATTGGAGAAGAGCACTACTCCATGGCCCAGCTCTTCCAGGACAGCCTGGCCCTCGACGGTGTGAGTTGCGTTGCATGTCACCAGCAGTCGCCCTCTGTCGGCAACACGTTCAGCGGTGTAATGGCGTTCGACAGTGCCATGATTTACGGCCAATACGGCGTCGGCAAAGACGACGAACCGCTGTTGGAAGACCCGATGATGGAGTACGTTGGGTACAACATTGGCTACGGGGCCCACGTTGACGGGTCAGAAATCTGCGCGGGCTGCCATTCCTTGGTCACCCAGACGGCCGACATGGAGGGCAACCTCACGGGCGCCGATTACGTGGAGCAGGCGACCTACCACGAGTGGTTGAATTCGGCCTATGCGGATGACGGTGAAAGCCCCATGGAGTGTCAGGATTGCCACATGCCCAAGGTAGACGAAGGGGTGGTGATCAGTTCGGGCTACGCATGGCTTCAGCCGCGCACGCCCTACAGCCAGCACATTTTGGTGGGGGGCAATGTCCAAATGTTGGAAATCATGCGCGACAATGTTGACCTGTTGGGTTTGAATGCCACAGAAGCCCAGTTTGACAGCACGATTGCATGGACCAAGCATCTCCTTCGCAACGAAACGGCCGAGTTGACGATTGAAGGGGCAGAGTGGGTGGATGGCCAAGGCCAAATGGTCGTCCAGGTGCGCAACAAGGCCGGTCACAAGTTCCCATCGGGCTATCCCGCACGACGTGCCTGGATTGAAGTCATTGCACATCAAGACGGCGACACGCTTTGGCACAGCGGAAAATGGGAAGCGGGTGGTTTCCTCGTCGGTGTGGATGAAGGCGGGCTTGACACGTACGAGCCTCACTACACGGACATTGTCGAGGAAGACGAGGTGCAGGTGTACGAATTGGTGGCTGTGGACGTGACCGGCACCCCAACCAACGTCCTGGAACGGGCCGCATCGTCTGCCAAGGACAACCGATTGTTGCCGCTGGGCTTTTCCGACGACCACGCAGTCTACGACACCACCCGAATCGAAGGGCAGGCTTTGCAGGACGTGGATTATGCGTTCACGTCAGAAGCAGGCCTCGATCGGACGCATTACACCATGTCAGGGAATCCTTCCGTCACGGGAGATGTCACAGTGGACGTTCGCGTTTGGTACCAAAGCATGCCAGCGCGCTGGGTGGCCCCCATGTTTGACATTCAAGACAGCACGATCCAGGCCTTTCAAGACTTGTTTGAGGCGCAAGGCGCGGCCCCTGAACTGGTGGCTCAGACTTCGGTAAGCGTTCCGGTGACCTCTGGATTTGGGGACGATTTGGAAGTGCAGCGTCTTCGAGTCCATCCCAATCCAGCTCCTGACGGTGAGGTTGAAGTGTCTGCTCCGAGCAGCGCGGTGGGCGGCCTTTTTGAATTGTACGCACCAGACGGCTCACGGGTGGACTATGGAAGGGTGATCACCACGAACTGGACCCTTGCATTGCCTCATGCCTCGGGAACCTACGTCCTGCGAGTGCACGGGGCACGAGAAGTGTTTACCCGAAGGATTGTGCGGCGTTAAGACCCACTCCTGAACTTCCAATCCTGCATCCGAAGCGAGCTTACAAGTAATCGTTGGCCAGGTTGGCCAAGTCGCTGCGTTCGCCTTTCTCGAGGGTGACGTGACAATACAGGTCTTTGCCCCTCAAACGGTCGATCACGTAAGTCAGGCCGTTCGATTGCTCGTCGAGGTAAGGCGTGTCGATTTGGCGAATGTCCCCAGTCAAAATGACTTTGGTGTTCTCTCCGGCACGGGTGATGATGGTCTTGACTTCATGCGGCGTCAAGTTTTGGGCCTCGTCCACGATGAACACCACATTCGACAGCGAACGCCCACGGATGTAGGCGAGGGGTGAGATTTGGATTTTTCCTTCTTGCCGCATTTCTTCAATCGCGCGGTACTTCCGCTCATTGGGTCCAAACTGTCCCTTGATGAAATTGAGATTGTCGTAAAGCGGTTGCATGTAAGGATTGACCTTTTCCTCGGCATCGCCTGGCAAAAAGCCCAAATCCTTGTTGCTCAACGCCACAATGGGACGGGCGAGAATGATTTGGTCGTAGCGGTTCTTTTGTTCCAGGGCGCCTGCCAAGGCCAGCAACGTCTTGCCGGTGCCCGCGACGCCGCAAATGGTGACTAGGTTGACGTCGGGGTTTTGGATGGCGTGCAAGGCAAAGGCCTGTTCTGCGTTCCGTGGCTTGATGCCGTAGGCGTACGATTTGTCGACGCGCTCGATGTTCCGACGTTTCTCATTGAAGAACCCCATGGCGCTGGCCGAGCCGTCCTTCAAGATGTAGAAGTGGTTGTTCTGCCGATCCTCACCAAGGGCGGTGATCTTTCTGCTGTTCCCGTCGACGTACATGCGGCGGATGACGTCGCTGTCGATGCCTTCCAAGGTGGTTCGGCCAGTGAACATGTGCCGGTTGTCCTTGACCTTGCCCGTTTGGTAATCTTCCGCAGGAAGGTTCAGGGCCTTGGCCTTGAGTCGCAGGTTGATGTCCTTGGACACCAAAATGACCTTCGAATCGGGTTCATTGGCCTGCAAACAAAGCGCGGCGTCCAAGATCTTGTGGTCGTTCGTGCGTTCTGTGAAGACGTCGCCGGTGTGGGCATCCTTGCACCCCGAATCCATGACAATTTTCAATTCGCCACCCAATCCATTTTCCAGTGGAATCCAGTCCTGGAGGGTGTTGGCGTCACTCAATTTGTCCAAAATGCGAATGCACGAACGGGCTTCGAAGTGTTTGGTTTCGTTGCCCACTTTGAAGCGATCGAGCTCTTCGAGCACGGTGATGGGCAAGGCGACTTTATTCTCTTCAAAATTGGTCAGCGCTGTATGATCGAACAACAAAACACAGGTGTCCAGGACAAAGATTTTGGTCTTGACGGCGGTCTCTTTGCTTTTGGAAGTCGATGTCTTGGTGCGGCGTGATTTGGCGGTTTTGGAGGAAGCTGGTTGGCTTGAAGCGTTGGGGGCAGGGGTTGCAGCCATGGAGTGCGTTCAGAGTAAGTGAGAATGACAAGCGTTGGATTGACCAAACATCTCTCCTCCAAAGTATTTGTCATCGTCACGTCAGTCTTGAAATGGCGCCTGCATTTCTCAACACCTTTCAGTGGCATTGTGTGGAGAACACAAAGAGTCGTGGGTCAGTTGTCCTCGCTTTCGAAGTCATCCTCTTCATCGTCAGTCAAGTACACGTCAAGAAGGCCCTCTGGCAAGTCGAGGGTCAACGATTGTTCTTCTCTGTCGACTGTCACGTGCACATGGTCAGGAAGAGGAATGAATCCAGTTTGGCCCTCTCCAAAATCCACCTCGAGCATGGGGTAAGCGCCTTGATCGACCACGTGCAAAATGGTTCCAACGGCTTCCATTGAAGCCCGGTCGATGGCTTGCCAGCCCTGAACTTCATGAAAGTAGAATTTGCCTTCTGGCAATGGAGCCATTTCGGTCAATGGCAACCAAACGTCTTTTCCCGCCAGGGATTTGGCCTGTGCCTCTGTGGTGACATCTGCAAGCCTGACCACAAACCTGTCTTTTTTGGGTTTGAGCGATTCCACGGCATAGGGCACCAGAATGTCCTGTTGCGTGATCCACAGGGTGCTCAGTTTCTGGTAGGGGCCGACATCATCCACATCCATCCACAACACCACCTCGCCTTTGAAACTGAATGGCTTGGTGATTTTGCCAAGAAGAAAGCACTGTTCGTGATTCATGGAAATCGAAGTTCGCAACTTGTTGCATGAAAAAAGGCCACATGTGTGGCCTTTTTCGTTGTTGTAGTTAGAGAGGCTTTCGCTGAATCACTCAGCGTCATCCTTCTTTTCTTCCTCAGCAGCAGGCGCTTCTTCAGCAGCAGGCGCTTCTTCAGCAGCAGGCGCTTCTTCAGCAGCAGG
>JBELLK010000013.1:0-16868 GCA_042088625.1 Flavobacteriales bacterium | reverse complement strand
GCGCTTCTTCAGCAGCAGGCGCTTCTTCAGCAGCAGGCGCTTCTTCAGCAGCAGGCGCTTCTTCAGCAGCAGGTGCTTCCTCAGCAGCAGACGCTTCCTCAGCAGCAGGCGCTTCTTCACCAGCGGCTTCAGCAGCAGCTGCAGCAGCGGCGGCTTCAGCTTCAGCAGCGAGCTCAGAGGCAGCTGAAGCCAATGCGGCAGCGCGCTCTTCGTTTTGCTTGCGTTCAGCGGCCAAACGATCCTTCAATTCTTTTTCAGCAGCAGCATCGACGCCGTCGCGTGTGGCTTGAACCTTGGCTTGCTTTTCGTTGTACCACGCATCAAAACGCTTCTGCGCTTCGGCTTCTGTAAGGGCGCCTTTGCGAACACCGTTAAGAAGGTGGTTGTGGTAAATGGCACCGGTGTACTTCAAAATCGCACGTGCGGTGTCAGAGGGTTCAGCACCAACTTGCAACCAATGGAGTGCACGGTCATGCACAACTTCGATGATGGCAGGGTTGGTGTTGGGATTGTAGGTGCCGAGCTTTTCGATGTAACGGCCATCACGCTTGGCGCGGGCGTCAGCAGCTACGAGGTGGTAGAAGGGTTTTCCTTTCTTACCGTGACGTTGGAGTCGGAGGCGTACAGCCATGGTTGAAACGTTTTAAAAGGGTCCGAAACCCAGTTGTTAAATCCAAAATTGGAGCGCAAAGATAGTCAATCTCTGCTGCAATGCCGTTGAAAGCCAAAAGAAATCAGCCCTCGATGTGCTGCAGGAATTCCGCTCGCACCTCGGGCGCGGATTCGAAGAGCCCTCCATAGCTCGCAGTGACAGTGGAACTTCCTTCATCCTGGATGCCACGGCTGGACACGCACAAGTGCTTGGCATCTATCACCACGGCCACGTTTTGTGTGCCCAAAATGGATTGCAGGGCTTTCAACACTTGACGTGAAAGGCGCTCCTGCACTTGAGGACGCTTTGCATAGTGGTCCACAATGCGGTTCAGTTTGCTCAGCCCCACAACACGGCCCTCTGGGATGTAAGCCACATGGGCTACACCTACAATGGGAAGGAAGTGGTGCTCACAAGTGGAGTTGAGGGTGATGTTCCGCTCGACCAACATGTGGTCATACCCGTACACGTTGTCAAAGGTTTTGACGTCCGGGTGATTTGCGGGATTGAGGCCGGCAAAGATTTCCTTGACGTACATCTTCGCCACACGGTGGGGCGTGCCTGACAAGCTGTCGTCTGTCAGATCCAGCCCCATGATTTCCATGATTTCCTGAAATTTCTGCTCGATGGCTTTGACTTTGTCGTCGTCGCTCATGTCAAACGCGTCGTGTCGCAGGGGTGTGTTGATGGACGTTCCCACGTGTTCGTCGCCAATGGCATCGATGTTGCTGGAGGTATCCTGAGGTGTGTTGGGTGCAGAGGGAGTAGTCATGTTGGCAGTCCTTTAAAAAGGCAGTCCAAGTGCGAAAGTACGACACATGGGGATGCATTGTGGAAAACAAGCCCCTTGCCAAGATGTTCGGACGACTGGGGATGGACGAATTTCGGAGGCTCATGATTCTCGTTTACGACACAGAGACCACAGGCCTGCCGCGAGATTGGAATGCCCCCATCTCAGACAGCGACAATTGGCCCCGGTTGGTGCAATTGGCGTGGCAACTTCACGACGCCAATGGCAAGTTGTTGTCCCGTGGCAATCGAATCGTTCAGCCGGATGGATTCACCATCCCGTTCAACTCGACCAAAATCCACGGCATTACCACGGAACGTGCGCAAGCGGAAGGCATACCGCTGGCCGAGGCCGCGGCCGAGTTCATGGCCGATGCTGCCAAGGCAAAGTATGTGATGGGCCACAACGTCGGATTCGACGTCAACGTGGTTGGGGCGGAGTTGCTGCGGTTGAACCAGGCTGCGGAGCCGCTTACGGACCTGGCCGTCATCGACTCCAAGGACGAGGGTACGGAGTTCTGTGCCATCCCGGGGGGGCGCGGAGGCAAGTTCAAGTGGCCTACCCTGACGGAGCTTCACCACAAGCTCTTCGGGGAAGGCTTTGGGGATGCGCACGACGCAGCTTACGATGTAGCGGCCACGGCGCGGTGCTTCTTCGAAATGGTCCGACTTCGGGTCATTGAGCGTCCAGAGTTCGAGAATCCAGAAAAGGTCAAATACGAGGCGCCCCGACTTGAAGCTGCCAACTTTGACACACCCGAGAATAAAAAAGTCGAGAAGGCAACCGGGACAGGAAAGGTGGATGCAACTGTCGCGGCAGCGCTGGAGGCCGTGCCGTTCACCCATCTTCACGTGCACTCGCAATTCAGCGTGCTCCAAGCCGTGAGCCCGGTGGGCGAGTTGGTGTCGGCGGCAAAGGAAATGGGCATGCCCGCGTTGGCTGTGACGGACCACGGCAACATGATGTCGGCGTTTCAGTTTGTTCGGGCTTGCAACAAGGAGGGCGTCAAGCCCATCGTGGGGGCTGAACTGAATGTCTGTCGCGACATGCACGACAAGAACGTGAAAGACGATGGCCATCCTACGGTGTTCTTGGCGAAAAACAAAAACGGCTACCACAACCTCGCCAAGCTTGCGTCCAAAGCCTACACCGACGGGTTCTATTACGTCCCTCGGATTGACCGGGCGTTGGTGGAGGAGTACAAGGACGATTTGGTGGTTTTGACGGGAGGGCTCTTTGGCGAAGTGCCGTCCCTGATTTTGAATGTCGGTGAGGCGCAAGCGGAAGAAGCGTTCGTGTTTTGGAAGAACTTGATGGGGAAAGACTTCTATGTGGAGTTGAACCGCCACGGGTTGGAAGAGGAGGCTGTGGTCAACCAGGTGCTGCAGGACTTTGCAGCGACTCATGGGGTGAAGGTGGTTGCGAGCAACAACTCATACTACACCCGTCAAGACCAAAGCGACGCCCATGACATCCTGCTCTGCGTCAAAGACGCCCGAAACGTCAGCCAACCCAAGCGCTACGTTGGCAAGCGGGGTCGAGAGTTCAGGTTTGGCTTTCCCAACGACAGTTTCTATTTGAAATCTCCCAAGGAGATGAAGGAGCTGTTCTCGGATGTCCCCGAAGCCATCACGAACATCGCCGCCCTGGTGGACGAATGCGAGAGCTATGTGTTGGAGCGCGACGTGCTGCTTCCAGCGTTTGACATCCCTGCCGAGTTCGTGCACGAAGAAGATGCCAAAGATGGCGGCAAACGGGGCGAGAATGCCTACCTCAGTCACATCACCTACGAAGGCGCGAAAAGACGCTATGGCGAGATTTCAGAGGAGGTCCGTGAGCGATTGGACTTTGAGCTTGGAACCATCGAGCGGACTGGCTACCCCGGCTACTTCCTGATCGTGCAAGACTTCACTACGGCCGCCCGAGAGATGGGGGTCAGCGTGGGGCCGGGCCGTGGATCTGCCGCGGGTTCAGCTGTGGCGTATTGCGTCGGCATCACGAACGTTGATCCGATCAAGTACGATTTGCTGTTCGAGAGGTTCTTGAACCCAGACCGTGTGAGTCTCCCAGACATTGACATCGACTTTGACGACGAAGGTCGCGGCAAGGTCATCGACTATGTGATTGACAAGTACGGCGCGAATCAAGTGGCCCAAATCATCACGTACGGCACCATGGCCGCCAAATCGTCCATTCGGGACACAGCTCGCGTCATGGAATTGCCTTTGGGGGACGCCGACCGTTTGGCCAAGTTGGTGCCAGACATCTCCCTCAAGAAGATGTTCAGTTTGGATGACAGGGCGTTGAAAGAAAAGGTCAGGAGCGAAGGCTTTGCGATGGTGGAGCAGCTCAAGGCCATCAGCACCCAACCCACGCTGGAGGGACAAACCCTTCAGACCGCTCGAGTCCTCGAAGGCAGCGTACGCAACACGGGCATCCATGCGTGCGGGGTGATCATCACGCCTGACGACATCACCAATTTCGTCCCGGTCGCGACCGCGAAGGACAGCGCCATGGCCTGCACGCAGTTCGACAATGCAGTGGCAGAAGATGCAGGCCTGCTGAAGATGGATTTCCTGGGACTGAAGACCCTGACCGTCATCAAGGACGCCGTCAAGAACGTCAAGCTGCGACACGGTCTTGATCTCGATCCCGACTCTTTTCCGCTTGACGACACCAAAACGTACGAGCTGTTCCAGCGGGGCGACACGGTCGGCATCTTTCAGTACGAATCGGCTGGCATGCAAAAGCACCTCAAGGCGCTGCAACCGACCGTCTTTGAAGACTTGATCGCCATGAACGCCTTGTACCGGCCGGGTCCCATGGAGTACATCCCGGACTTTGTCGCGCGCAAGCACGGCAGGCAAGCGATCACGTACGATTTGGACGCATGTCAAGAGTACCTCGAGGAGACCTATGGCATCACCGTCTACCAGGAGCAGGTCATGTTGTTGTCCCAAAAGCTCGCGGGCTTCTCCAAAGGCGAGGCGGACAGCCTCCGAAAGGCGATGGGCAAGAAGAAGAAGGACATCATCGACAAGATGAAGCCCGACTTCATGGACCGCGGCGCGGCGAACGGCCACGACGTGGGCAAACTGGAGAAGATTTGGACCGACTGGGAGGCTTTTGCGTCCTATGCTTTCAATAAATCGCACTCGACGTGCTACGCTTGGGTGGCCTACCAAACGGCTTATCTCAAAGCCAACTACCCCGCGGAATTCATGGCAGCGCAGCTGTCCAACAACATGAACGACATCAAGGAAGTCACGAACCTGATGGAGGAGGCGCGTCGTCAGGGTGTGCCGGTGTTGGGTCCGGACGTGAACGAGTCGGCGTTCAAGTTCACCGTCAACAAGGAGGGGGCGATTCGCTTTGGGCTTGGCGCCATGCGTGGCGTGGGCGAAGGTGCGGTATTGGCCATCGTTGACGGTCGCGCGGATGGGGGATACAAGTCGTTGTTTGACTTTTCGAGGCGGGTGAATTTGAAAGACTGCAACAAACGCGTCTTCGAGGCGCTGGCGCTGGGGGGCGGTTTCGATGGGTTTGGGCTGCATCGCGCCCAGTTTTTTGCCCTGGACCACAAGGAACGCCCCTTGATCGAATTGGCAGTGCGCTACGGTGCGGCCACGCAGGAATCAGAGAACTCAGCGCAGGTCAGTCTTTTTGGAGGTGACGACGGAGCGATGGACATTCCTGAACCGCCCATTCCGGATTGCGAGGAATGGCCGTCCATGGATTTACTCAACAAGGAGCGAGACATCGTGGGCGTCTACATCTCGGGCCATCCGCTGGACAAATTCCGTCTCGAGTTGGATCATCTCTGTGCCAAGCAAGGGCTGTCTAGACTTGAGACGCTCGATTCCGAGAAGGGCAAGGTGCTCACGTTTGGGGGATTGATCACGTCCTGCGAACACCGCATCAGCAAGTCTGGCAGGCCTTGGGGATTCTTTGCCCTTGAGGACTACAACGGCACCCACGAATTCCGCTGCTTTGGCGAGGACTACGTGAAATTCAAGGAGTTCATGGTGGAGGGGTGGATGGTGATGGTGACCACGCAGGTCAGGGAACAAGGCTATGGGAGGGATGGGCTTGAGGCCAAACTCCAAGCCATCGAGCTTCTTTCCGAAGCCCGGGAAAAGCGCATTGGACGATTGCGCATCCAAGTGCAGCTGAGCGCCCTCAACGACGGATGGGTGGATCAATTCACTTCCAGCGTGGCCAATCACCCCGGAAGCGTGGGGGTGACCCTGGAGGTGTACGACGACGATGCCAAGCTTGAAATGCCAAGCCGGACCTCGAAAGTCCAACTGAATGACGGATTCGTGGACGACCTCGAAGCGCTGTGCATCCCGGGCAAGGCTCAGTATCGTCTCGATTTGAAACGGTGACCACAGACCTTCGAGCTGCACAGCGTCATGTGTTGTCCACGTACGAAAGGCCAAAAAGGTTGAAAAATGAACGGCCTGTCGGGTTCTTTCCGGTTTGCGGATGAACAACACACGAATACCTTTGCTTTCAATCCTGTAACGAACCTGAACTTCAATCTCATGGCAGTAGAATTCACAGACGCGAACTTCGAGGAGCTCGCAATCAAGAGCGACAAGCCCGTGCTCGTAGACTTTTGGGCCGAGTGGTGCGGACCCTGCCGCATGGTGGGTCCCGTGGTGGAAGAGTTGGCCAACGACTACGACGGCAAGGCAGTGGTGGGCAAGGTCAACGTCGACCACAACAGCGACGTCAGCCAGCGTTTTGGCATTCGCAACATCCCAACGATCCTCTTCTTGAAAAACGGCGAAGTCGTCGACAAAAGCGTGGGGGCAGTGCCCAAGAACGTCTTGGCTGAAAAGCTTGACGCCTTGATGTGATTCGGCGGTTGAAGTTTTTTCAAATCGAACAAACAAACGTCCCTGCCTATCTTGGTGGGGACGTTTGGTTTGGCCCAAATTTTCTCTCACATGCCCATCAATCCCACTCCTGAACTTCAGCAACGGCTCGGTCGGTTGGAGTTCCTCGCGCACCAAACGGTGGAGGGATTCATCACAGGCATGCACAAGAGTCCATTCCATGGATTCAGTGTGGAATTTGCCGAGCATCGCCTCCACAACCCAGGGGAGTCCACCAAGCACCTCGACTGGAAGCTGTACGCGCGAACAGACAAGATGTTTGTCAAGCGCTACGAGGAGGAAACAAACCTTCGTTGCCAATTGGTCATTGACAGTTCGACGTCCATGGCCTATCCCGAAGGGGTGACCCTTGACGGTGATCGGATGAGCAAGTTGAAATTCTCAGTGCTCGCTTCAGCAGCCCTCATAGAGTTGTTCCGCCGACAACGCGACGCGGTTGGGCTCAGCCTGTTCAACGAAGCCCTCGACTTGCAAACGCCGGTGCGCTCCTCACGCGCTCACCACCGCATGCTGTACGACAAGCTGGAAGGCCTGCTCGAAGCGTCTCCAGAGCGTAAAGAAACCGAGGCCATCGATGCACTGCACCAGATTGCCGAGGCCACGCCGCGTCGTTCCTTGGTGCTGCTTTTCAGCGACTTGTTGGACAAATCCGAAGACCCTGACGCGCTGATCAGTGCGTTGCAACATTTGCGCCACAACAAGCACGAAGTGGTCGTGTTCCACCTGTTAGAGGCTGAAACGGAGATTGACTTTGGGTTTGCTGACAGGCCCACGCGATTTGTGGATCTCGAGAGTGGGGAAGAGCTCAAGCTTCATCCTTCTGAGGTTCGCGAGACTTACATCAACCGCATGGCCAAAATGACCAAGATGCTCCGTGACAAATGTGGCGCTCATGGCATCGATTGGGTGGATGTCGATGTGGCTCAGGGTGTTCTGCCTGTGTTGACAAGCTACCTGACAAAGCGGGCCAAACTTTTTTGACCGAAACCCGAATTTCTTTTGCGGTGATTGGAAAGACCTTGCTATCTTTGCGCCCCGACCAATCTTGGTCAGGAATCGGAAGGGCTTGTCCCTGAAGAGGAGGTCTGGTAGTTCAGTTGGTTAGAATACCTGCCTGTCACGCAGGGGGTCGCGAGTTCGAGTCTCGTCCAGACCGCAAAAGCCTCAGCAAATGCTGGGGCTTTTTCATGTACAGGTCTTTCAGGAGGCAAGCTTGGGACGGCTGGGATGCCAACGAAATCTGTAGATTTGCGGACCATGAAAACAAGGAAATACCTGGAGGGTGGGATTGAGGTTTCGGAGTTGGGGTTTGGGGCATGGCAACTTGGGGTGGAGTCGGGATGGAAGGCCGTTTCGGAAGCCGAGGCCGACAGGATGATTCGCACGGCGCTGGATGAAGGCATCAACTTTTTTGACACGGCGCCCAACTATGGGATGGGCACCAGCGAGGCGCGATTGGGCAAGGTGTTCAAGACCCTTGACCGTTCCAAGGTGGTGATCAACTCCAAGTTTGGACGATTGGACAACGGCGAGGTCGACTTCAGTTCCAGGCACATCCGTGGCTCAGTCGAACGGAGTCTGAAGCGGTTGAATGTGGACTTTCTCGATTCGGTCATCATCCACAGCCCACCGACAGCATGTTTGGATGGGAACAAGAACGATCATTACGAGATTCTCGAGCGACTTCAGGAAGAAGGGAAAATCAAGGCCTATGGCGCTTCGGTGGACTTTGAGGAGGAAATCAACCTGCTTTTGGCGACCACCAATGCCAAAGTGATTCAGTCGTTCTTCAACCTCTTCCACCAAGATTGCAAGAGGTCTTTCGAGAAGATCAAATCCAAAGGTGCCACCGTCATTGCCAAAATCCCATTCGACTCTGGTTGGCTCACGGGCAAGTACGACGCCGACAGCCAATTTACTGACGTCCGAGACCGCTGGTCAAGAGAGGACATCAAGACCCGGGCTCGACTGCTGGAGCGGGTGAAGGACACGGTGGCGGGACACCCTTCATTGATTTCAGCAGCGCTGACGTTTTGCACGTCGTTTGACGCCGTCAGCACGGTGATTCCAGGAGCAGTTTCGACGGAGCAGTTGTTGGCAAACATTGAAGCAATCAAGCATCCAATCGACTCTGAGGTCGCGGCGCAATTGGAGGCGTTCTACGAAGAAGAGGTGCGTGCCTTGAAATTACCGTGGTGAGGGTACGAGTTACCTTCGTGGAGAACTTCGGACGCGCGCTGTTGTTCCATTTGTGAAAGAACCATCATGGCAAACCTTCCCTGGAAAACCGTCAAGGAATACGACGAAATCACCTTCAAAGTGCACGACGGTGTTGCACGCATTGCCTTCAATCGTCCTGAGGTTCGAAATGCTTTCACGCCCAAGACGGTGGACGAGCTTTGGGAAGCCCTCATCACGTGCCATGAGAGCCAAGACATTGGGGTGGTACTGATCACTGGAGAAGGCCCTTCGCCCAAGGACGGCGGTTGGGCGTTTTGCAGTGGTGGGGACCAAAACGTTCGGTCCAACACGGGATACAAGGGCGAGAATGGCGTCAACCGATTCAACATCCTCGACGTCCAGCGTCAAATTCGGTTCATGAATAAGGTGGTCATCGCCGCAGTGCCGGGTTGGGCCGTCGGCGGGGGACACAGCTTGCATGTGGTGTGTGACATGACCATTGCAAGCAAGGAGCACGCAGTGTTCAAGCAGACCGACGCCGATGTGGCGAGCTTTGATGGCGGCTTTGGGTCGGCTTACCTCGCACGCCAAGTGGGCCAAAAGCGCGCTCGCGAGATCTTTTTCCTCGGCGCTTCCTACTCTGCGCAAGAAGCCTACGAGATGGGCATGGTCAATGCTGTTGTGCCACATGCCAAGCTGGAGCAAACGGCTTTCAGTTGGGCAAAGGAAATTATGACGAAGAGCCCCACGGCAATCAAGATGTTGAAGTTTGGGTTCAACCTCATCGACGACGGCTTGGTGGGCCAGCAGGTGTATGCCGGTGAGGCCACGCGCCTCGCCTATGGCACGGAGGAAGCGAAAGAGGGAAGGGACGCCTTTTTGGAAAAGAGGCCGCGCGATTTCTCACGCTTCCCCAAGTTTCCTTGACGGAGCCTGCGTTACCTTTTGGCCATGAACGTGGTCCGTTTGTGTTGTGTGGGCTTGATGGCGCTCACTTCTGTTCAGGGTTCGTGCCAAGAAGAGCCCAATTCCATTTCTTCTGACCGATATGCCTTGGTGGTGAAAAAGGCCCCTGCGCTTCAGGAAGGCTTGGTCACATACGCAGTATGCCTTCGGTTGCCCCAAGGGGATCGTGTGAGCAGCGTGTTTGGCACGGATGTGCACCCATTCGAGCTTGCGGCTCCGGCTGGGGTATTCAACAGTCCCTTCAACGCAGGTTGGTCCGCTTCAGGAATCAACCCCAACTTTTTCAAGTTGATGCCAGAAATCCAGGACGACAGTTTTGCGACCATAGGTTTGCGAACGGGTGCGAGGATCAGCGGACTTCAAGGGGCTGAAGATCCCACCATGGTGCAGGATCCAGGAGCGCCGTGGGCCGAGTTCTTCACGGAAGAGGGAGCCCAGACTTTGCGCGTGAACACCCACACGGGAGGGGCTTATTTTGTCCTGCGCACGGCAGCCAATGGCGCCCCCGTCAATGGCGAGGTGCTGCTTATGCAGGTCACCACATCTGGAGGGTTTTCAGGTGCACTGAACATTCAGGTGTTTCCCGAGTCAGAGGGGTACGATCAAATCAGGTGGCGAACGACGTTCGACGGTCCCGGAGAATTCCGAGGAACGTTCATCGATTGAGTCGCATCAGCATGCCTCGCCAAACGCGCTCAACACGAGGAGCACGTCTGCAACGGTGATGGAGTTGTCGCTGTCCAAATCAAGGTTGGGAGAGCATCCGTTGTCGCAGCCGAATTCAGACAACACTTCCAGCACGTCAGACACCTCGATGGCACCATTTCCATTGACGTCAGCAGGGCATGCAGCACAGGCACCGGGAGCGAAGTAGGCGTTGCCGTTCGTCGCACTGCAAGCAGCCTCATCTTCAAAGAAGGCATTCAACTCCAGCCACGCGCCATCAGCTGGCAAGGTGATGGTTTGGACCAAAGCGTTGCCGCTGACGAGGTAGGAATCTTCATTCACAGCCAAGTTGCCAGTCTCTGGAGCACCCACCCAATTCACCTCAAACGTGAGGTCAAATGTATTTGTAATGGGGTCGCAATCCGTAGCGCTCACCACGCTGAGGTTGGTGATGTTGCAAGGGGCATCCAAGCCAGTCCACTGGTCTATGCCATAGCTTCCGCTACCAACGTAGTTGTAGGGTGGCAGATCTTGGATGTACACATCCGTTCCGTCAGGCCAAATGGTTTGAATATCTGTGTATTGAGAGAGGTAAATGGAAGGCGGAGGGGTTGGGCCCCATTGTGCATAATCGTACAGAAGGCCAGTTGGAAGGAACATCATGATCCAGTCTCCTTCGAGGCCTGCTTGCCAAGAAATCTGGATTTCTTCTCCAGGTTGAATCATCATGTTCTGGCCTGGACTGGCGAGAGTAGAAATCTCTAGATATCCTGCAACAGACAACAGGCCCCACTCGGACACGTCGGACGGGCAATCTGCCATGTTCTTGAGACGAATCGTATTTGCGTTGGGGTCGATTTGACTCAAGCGAAAGAGGCCACAGCAAGGATCACGTCTTGTGAACACATTGTTTTCACTTCTTGCACATGCCTCATCGGTTGTGAAGTACGCGGAAATGTTGCCAGGTTGTCCGTCGGCGGGAAGGCCCACCAAGTTGATTGATTGCGGACTGCTTCCAATGGGTTTCTGCTCGCCGTTGATGACCAAGAATCCATCGGCGGGCGCATTTTCATAGGTGAGTACAATCTGCTGTGTGTAAGTGAGGGTCAGCGGATCACAAGCCTGTTGAACGCCACCTGCAATGTCTGTGATGGCACATACAGGCGGCTCGTATTCTTCGCAGAAAGTGTAGCACCCTGAAGCACTCATGCTTGGAATCAAAGCGTTGTCCTCGACGAGCGGATGGAATTGAAGTACCTTGGGTGTGCTGTTGTCCAAGTGACAATAGCTCATGATGGTGCCCGTGCTGACTTGTGGTCCATTGCCACAACCACCTTCACTGGCATAGCAGTCGTCGATGGCCCCTCCAGGCCATCCGCACCAATGCGTGTGGTTGGAGCCAAAATTGTGTCCGAGTTCGTGAGACACGACATCCAAGTTCCAAGAATAGCTGTTGATGTTGGTGCTCGTGCTGCTTGTCATGACAGAACTGAATCCATAGGCAAAAGAGGAGCAGTTGACACTGAGATAGGCAATGCCACCCGTGCCAGTGTTGCCTCGCTTGGACATCAAATGAGTGACGTCACGCTGAACGGCATCCAAAGTGGGTGTAGTTTCCCAAGTGGACCTGAAGTTGTCCAACATGCCGCCAGCGTCGTTTGTGTAGGCCGACATGGGGTCTGGGGTCTGCCATAAATGGACAAATGTGGCCTGGAGCAAAAACAACCCGTTCAATTCCTGGGTGTAAATGGCGGAGACACCTGCCATTTGGGCAAGGGCCCAATCCGTGGCGTTCGCTACGTTGTTGTAGGTGTTGTATGTGAAATTGTCCACGTCGATGGCCACCTCCACACAACCACCGTTTGCCCTGTTGGCCAACGCCGTCTGCTGCGGAAGGCTTCGGGGATCAGTTTCCTCTTCGAATCCACATTCAAACACGGGCAAATCCTTCCTTTTGTGAACGTCTGCAACCATGTACAAGTCGCCGTCAACTTTCGCAATGTCATGCTGCCTTCCGCGGTGATGAAAACTGCCCAAAACATGATCATTCATCAACACCAAAGTCCCTACAGCTTCACCATGGTGCATGATGCGGAACGTTTGAAGTCCTGGAATCACATTTTCCTCGCGGTACCCATCCTTGGAGGTGATGCCCACGGTGATCGTGGCGGGATGCACGAAGAAGCGTGTCAACTCGACATCGATCAGCTCAGGACCTCGCGTGGCCGATTCATTGGGCACTGGCAAAGTCATTGTCAGGTGCTCTGCATCTGCTTCCCGCGTCGACACGAGCCGTGCTTGTGACATCGTCATGAACGCGGCGTGGTCCATGCGTGCAGCCATCTGATTGAGCGCGGTTTGGACTGTCGCTTGATTCAAATCAAACAAATCCGATTCGGTGGGACTCCGTTGAGCCCAGTTGACAGACGTGAACATGCCGAGGCAGAGGATGAATGACAGCTTTTTAACCATGACGATTCTTTGAGAGTGAACACACCGACAAGACGCCCTGTTCACCACGGGGTTGCGTGGTCTTATGTTCATGAGTACAAGGCGATGCTATCAAATCATGAACATTCAGATCCGAAGCCCGACAAGACGAGCAGCACGTCGCTGACTGTGACAGCATTGTCTCCATCGACATCATTGGCACAGTCCATGGGGAGGGCGCAACCAAACTCCGCGAGAACAGCCAACACATCTGCGACCGTTACGACGCCATCCTGCGTCACGTCTTCCGGACAAAGCGGTGCTGCTTCTTCATCGGGGTCAATGACGCCATTGCAGTTGTTGTCAATGCCAATGCCTGTTCCGGGTGCGTTGGGGTACATGGTGCTGTTGGCATCGTTGCAATCACCATCTTGAGTAACCGTTCCCGCAGGAACGACAGTTCCGCAAAAATTCATGGCGAAGAATTGGCCAAACCCATCACCATCGCTGTCGAAGTA
Organism: Flavobacteriales bacterium; assembly: GCA_042088625.1. Lineage (GTDB taxonomy): Bacteria > Bacteroidota > Bacteroidia > Flavobacteriales_D > Sanyastnellaceae > UBA11663. Next base: position 3,761 of record JBELLK010000013.1, on the reverse strand, counting down.
AGCGGCAGTCCCGAAGTCACAACTTCCATCATCGAACGTTGCTGAGGCGTCGTAATTGCACGCTTCCGCGTCGGTGCATCCGGAGAATGAAGGCGCGCCAGAACAGACGCCGTTCAGGGTCACCACAAGATCATAATTGACTCCGCCGGAAGTTGTCCACCCGTTCACGACGTTGATGCTCCAGTCTCCATCGCCCGTCAGGTTCAAGCTCGTCAAATCAACAGAATGGACGTAGGTCCCAGAAGTTGATACATTCCAGCCACTCGGCCATGCAAATGATCCCAAGGCACAACCTGTGCCGACGTCATAGCCGCCAATGCCAATGCAACTGCCATCAGGCGCTCCAATCTCGAGCAACAAATCTCCGGCCCAACTGCCATCATTGGCTGTGTTGGTCCAATTCAGGGCAATGTCTGCAGTGGTCAGCGTACCAATGGCTTGAGTGCTGAACGATTGGCTAGCATTGCCGGCGAGGTTGACGTTGGCACTCAAGTCTGTGGCACAGTCGCAAGGGAAGCCGGGAGGGGGGAAGACGCATGATCCATCGTCAAAAATCGCGTCCGCGAAGAAGTTGCAGGCTGTTGGGTCGGTGCAGCCGGTGCAGCTTTGGCCTCCCCCAGCACAAACGCCGCATTCATCGACCACCCCACATGATCCATCGTCTTGGATGGCATCGGGATTGTAATTGCATGCCGAGGGATCCGTGCAACCATAGGATCCACAAGAGGTCTCAATCGCCGCACAGTTTCCGTGGCAGAATCCATTGGCATTGATGGTTGGGAACAGTGCCGCCTGTTCTACGACAGGGTGAAATTCAAGGATGGCACCGGCCGGTTGAAGGTGGCAATAGCTCATGATGGTACCCTGCTCGTTGATGACGGGCTCCACACAACCCCCTTCCGAATCGAAGCAGTCGTGAATGGTGCCATTCGAACCAGCGGGTTCATCGGGGTGGTCAGGACCCCCCGGCCACCCACACCAGTGGGTGTGATTGGCGCCGAAGTTGTGGCCCAATTCGTGCGCCACAACATACAGGTTCCACGTGAAATTGGGAGGAATGACTGGGAAGTCAGATTGGTTGTCCATGGCGCTTGAAAAGCCCACTCCAAAATCTGGGCTGCACACCACACCGAGGTAAGCAATGCCTCCTGTTCCTGTATCTCCACGCTTCGACATCAAGTGCACCAGGTCCCAATTGGCATTGGACAACACAGGGTTGGACGACGCCCACTCAACGCGGAGTTGATCCAACATGGTGCCTGCGTCGTTGACGGTATTCGCCCAAGGCTCTGGGGTTTCCCAAACATTCACATACGATGCCTGCAGCGTGATGAAATCGTTGAGCTCCGTCCGGTACACCAAATCAACACCAGCCAACACGCCCAAGGCCCAATCAATGGCTTGGTAGCAATCTCCAAACGTGTTGTACGTGAAGTTGTCGACGTCGAGGCCAATTTCCACGCATTCAGCAACAAGAGAGCTCCGCTGGGCCGAACTCATCAATTGCATCTCGCGCTCTTGGTCTTGTACGGCACATGTGAAGGTGTTGGTTGCGGCAGATTTGGCCACATCAAACAGGACGTATTGTTCAACCAAATCTTGACGCTTTTCCGGACGAACCGCGGGAGCAAGCTCCCATTGTTGACCCCGCAATTGAACTGAGGCCTGCAGGTAATGGTCAAAAAGGACCAACGTGCCAGAGACCTTGCCAGGCAGCTTTTCCCCGTTCATTCGTGCCGATCGAACCTCATACGTGATGAGCGAAGGCGTGTAGTGCTCCAGTTTGGTGCCTTCAGCGGTTGACCGAGAAATGACAAAATCATCGCTGAGGTTGCAAAACTCTTGCACTTGCAATTCCACAAACCCCAATCCAGGGAAGGGAAGTTCGAGGGTTTTCAAGTCTGACCTGTGTCCGCGAATGTGTTCAAAAACGTTCCGATCAAGGGTCAATCCTTGTGTGCCCTCAGCGCGTTCCGTACCAAGTACTTTCGGCGCTTTGTCAGGACGCAACAGGGAATTGACGAAGGACGATTGGGCGCTCATTTGGGCTCCACAAAACAGCGCGATGAGGAAAGTCAAACAGCGGGAATAAGGTCGAAGTTGCATGTTTTAAAGTTAGTTCGATTCTCTTTGAATCGCGCTGGAATCATGTTCTACATGCCATTTTCGGGTCCTTTGCTGGGCGTTGATGTAGATGTTGAGCCAAAACAAATTGATGTCACCGGAGTGCCAATTGTCTCTCTGGAACATCTGACCGCCGAACACTTCCGGCGCGCTCATCCAAAGCACATTTTGCGGGGTCACCCAAGTTTGAATGGCGCCAGGCTTGGACAACCGATACGAAGGACGCACGACTCCCATGTGCGATGCCAATTCGTTCATGCTTTCCGACTTGGTCCAAGTCACGGGGTGCACGATCAAAAGCGGTTCCGAATCGGGTTTGGCCAATTTGGCAACCAACCAATCTGGGAGGAATCCCTCTCCGTAGGTCATCCAGGTGCAAAGGCATCCTGTTTGATCGGGCAAGTCGCAAGTTGAAATTGACTTGAATTCAGAGGGCACCATGTCCATGCCGGGCAGGTAAGCCGCCACGAGTTGATTTGCCAAAGTGGTGCCGTCAAAGTGTTCCTGAAGCAGCCGGCGGCCGTGAAAAGCTCCTTGGCTGTGCCCGGCGATGACGATGGGACGTCCCTGGTTCCAATGCTTTAAATAATGCTTGAAAGCAGAATTGACGTCTTGGTAAGCCACTTCAGCAGCGGCCCAACTGAGGGAATCGCCAAGGGAGAAGATGCGAACATGGGCTTGCCGGTAACGAGGTGCAAACACCCTGCCTGCGCCAGTAAAGGCGGAGGCCTGATGTCGGATGGGCCAGTGGTTCACTTCCTCATTCATGCTTTGGTCGTACACATCTGCATTCCATTCCGTTCCTTCCAATAACATGGTGGGGTGAATGAAGAAAACGTCAGCAGCTTCTCCAGGAGGCAAGCTTGGCGGAATGGCTTTGCGCTTCCTGCCTTTAGGCAATGTCCCAAAAGTCGCGCCGCCGTATTCATGGGCACCCGCCGGGTCGAGTTGAAGCACGGGGTTTACGGCCCAACATGCATGAGAAGCATAATCAGGAGCAGGGGGTATGGGCGAAATTGTATTGGGTGACAGCGATGACTCCTCATGGTTCTCATCGGGAACTTCTGGGAATTGGCCTTGGGCGTGTACGACCGTGCTCACCAACACAAACATGGCACTTCCGATGAGCTTCGGGTGCATCCTGTTTTGGACGTTCTGCATTCTCATGGCTGGACTGAAACTTCTGTTGGTTTTGGTCGTACGCAAAGATGTTGATTCTTTCCTCCAATGCCCTCGTCAAAGGCGGCATTCAAGGCAATTGCTACCTGCGTCTTTGCTTTAGTCGAAGATTTTGAGTCGCCAGTCGAGGATTTATTTGATTTAAACTATCTTTTCACCCTATTAAACCGTCAATACATCAAGCATGAAATGTTTGCGTTCACTCGCCACTGCGGCCATTTGTTGTTGCAGTGCATTGTTTATCAGTGGTTTGGCTCAAGCCCAGTACACACTGACTGTTGAATCTGCCCCTGCTGTAACTGCAGGCTCAACCACGTATCGTTTCTACGTAGACATGCAGGATCCGACGGACCGCATGAGCGCGGTGTTTGGCAACGACCAGGCTAACCTCATTGTGAATACACCAGCGGGTGCGTTCAGCAGCACGTTCAACGCGAGCTGGAACGCTTCAGGCATCA
>JBELLK010000012.1:0-51691 GCA_042088625.1 Flavobacteriales bacterium | reverse complement strand
GGCCGATTGGACAAGATGAGTGAGGGGTTGATTTTCCTCACCAACGATGGCGACATCGTGAATGACATCCTGAGGGCACGTTACGGCCACGAGAAAGAATATCACGTGACTGTCAACGCACCGATCACGCCCGAATTCGTCGAGAAAATGGCTTCAGGCGTGGCTATTCTGGACACAGTAACGATGCCATGCGACGTGGAGGCCACCGGAAAACACTCGTTCAAGATCATCTTGAAGCAGGGTCTGAACAGGCAGATTCGAAGGATGTGCGAAGAGCTGGGCTACCGAGTTCGACGCCTGAAGCGCGTGCGCATCATGAACGTCGAACTCGGCGATTTGCCCGTGGGAACTTACCGTCCCTTGGACGACCTTGAAATGCGGAGGCTCCGCGCCCTGACTCAAGGGGCCAAATCTTAACCCATGCCTTTCGTCCTCAGGATTTGGCAGGAAGGACCTTGCCAGCGATGAGTGCCACAACAAGACCGATGCCAAGACCTTTCAACAAGTCAATGAAGACGATGGCCAATATGGTCACCACGAAGGGGATGAACACGGCCATGCCGCTGTCAAACATCTTCTTGAAGTTGGCGGGCTTGGCCAATTTGTAACCCACCACAAAAAGCACAGCTGCGAGACTTCCTAATGGGATGTAGGTAAGCAGCGTAGGGGCGAGGAGGAAGAACACCATCAGCCATGCACCGTGAAGGATTGCGCTCATCTTGGTGGCATTTCCAGTTTGGATGTTGGCTGAGGAACGCACAATCACCTGGGTGATGGGAAGCCCACCGATGAGTCCGCTTACGGTGTTGCCAACGCCTTGGGCGAGCAATTCTCGGTTGGTTGGAGTGACCCGTTGTTCAGGGTCAATCTTATCTGTGGCTTCTACGCAGAGCAGCGTTTCGAGACTCGCCACGACTGCGATGGTGGCCCCCAAAATCCAAATGGCACTGTCGCCAATGGCTGCAAAGTCAGGGAAGGTCAGGAGAGATCCCCAAGCCGAAGGGTCGATGCCGTTTGCGGCATGACCCGTGGGCACGTCGACCAATTGTTTGGCCGTAAGGGCACCGGCACCGCTTTTGGTCAAAAGGTGAACCAACACGCCAGCGAGCACAGCAACCAACGATCCTGACAGGACTTTGGTGAAGCTTTGGGCTTTCATGAATGAGGTTTCCCACAACAGGAGTATGCCGACGCAAACGGCCGTCACGGTCATCGCCGTCGGAGCGGCGTACGCCAAGTTGTCTCCCAACAAAAGCAGCACGTCGAACACTTTTTCGGCTTTGGCTGAGCCTTCAGCTCCTGCGTATCCCAGACCGTGAGGGATTTGTTTGATGAAGATGATGATGCCAATGGCAGCCAGCATGCCTTGGATGACGCTGGCGGGAAAATATTTGCCGATGATGCCGGCGCGTGCAATGCCGAGCACGAGCTGTGCCAATCCGCCAATCACGACAGCCAACAAAAAGGCTTCAAAGCCCACTTCTTGGATGCCGTCGTAAACAATGACAGCCAGGCCAGCAGCTGGGCCAGACACGCCCACATGACTGCCTGAGATGGGGGCGACAATGATGCCACCAATGATGCCGGCGATCAAGCCTGCAATGGGAGCCGCACCTGAGGCTAAGGCAATGCCGAGGCACAATGGGAGAGCGACCAAGAAAACAACAACGGAAGAGGGCAAATCACGCCCGATATGCTGAAACATGAGAAAAGGGTTGAGAACGTCAGAAAAACACACTTGAGCCTGGCGCGAAATGCGACGCCAGAAAGGCCATCAAAGGCAGTGTTCATCTGGAGGGTCCAGCAACCGCGATGCGTCGAGACGCTCGTGAAGACGCACATTCACAAGACGTGCAATGTGCCATTGTTCAGAATCAAGTTTGGAGGTCTCCTTGTCAGGAAACGTGGTTTCGTCCCACTCAATCGAGAGTTCTTCGCCTTCAGTCTCTTGCTCGTTGTGTTCCAATTCTGTCAAGCACAACATGTCCTCACCCATCTCCACGATCCAAGGTGCCACGAGCGTACTCATCCAAAGGAAGAGCGCGAACGAGGCAGCTAGGACGCGAATCAAGTTGGACATGTTGCGACAAATCAAGGCTTCGTCAAGAATTCCACTTCTCCCGAGGCCACGTTGTACACGCCGCCAGCAATGACGATGGTGCCAGCCTGTTCGAGGCCGGCGAGGATCTCGCTTTGGGCGCGAAGTGCGTCACATGCCACTTGCACGTTCTCAGCAACGCACGCATTGAGGTTGTCTGGAGTCGCATCCGTGCCCACTTTGGCTTGAACGGTGTCAACGGCAGGCTTGATTTTGGCCAAAAGTCCCGTGATGTTTCCGTCTTCCACGCCGCCCCAAGCGGCACCAACGGCACCGCATGACGTGTGCCCAAGGATCAAGATCACTTTGGTTCCAGCGTACTTGCATGCGTACTCCAAAGAGCCCAACACATCTGGATTCACAACGTTTCCAGCCACCCGCGCAACAAAAAGGTCTCCAATTTGGGCGTCAAAAATCTGCTCAATTGGGGCCCTGCTGTCGATGCAACCCAGCACGGCAGCGTAGGGGAACTGCCCTCCGGATGCGCCGTCCAACATCTCCGCCCGATTCCGAGCACGTGGGGATTCGGATTTGAACCGATTGTGACCTTTCACCAGCCAATTGAAGGCCTCTTGAGCCGTCAATGTCGTTTGAATGTCTTTGGTGACAGCACCTGTCAAATCGGAAAACGAAGTCATGTATTTTTACTTTGGGGAATGCGCTGGCAAGATACGTAGACCCATGGCGAGGAAAGGGGGGCGTTATTCACAATTGTCCTGAAGAAGTCCTTAAGAATGTACATTTCCCTCCATGACAAAAAGCCAAGTGTTTGATGCGTTGAATTCGCAATTGACAGCTGCCGTGAATGAGGCAGAACGTCATCTGTCTTCGTTGCAAGATGCACTTGCGTCAGAGTCCAAAAGCACTGCAGGCGACAAGCATGAAACAGGCCGGGCCATGATTCATCAGGAGATGCGTCAAGTCAACGGCACCCTGCAGCGCAGTCGCTTGGCCCTTCAAGAACTGACGCGCATGCAGTCGTCCTCGGAACCTGCTCTTCGCGTGGCTTCAGGTGTACTCGTAGAAACGAATGGGCCGTGGGTGTTGGTGGGATTGCCGTTTGGCAAGCTCGATGTGGAAGGGACGCTGGTTTTGGGGGTCAGCTCAGAGGCGCCGTTGGCGAAATCTTGGTCTGGGGCTGAACTGGGTGACGAGGTACGCATGGGGCCAAGCACATTCCTCATCAAGGCCCTTCATTGAGTCGTTGTCATCAGAGTTCGAGCTAGCACATCGAATGCGGGATTGGCCCTTGATTCAGGTTCAAATTGAACGGTGATGGGCTGCCCGGGCTCCAAGGCCATGCCGTTGTCACTCCACTTGCCAGGCACAGAAGCAAGAAGCTGGACAAGTGGAACGTAGCCGTCAGAACGCAACTCAAAACCTTCAGCACTTGGAGTGCAATTCACGCCCACGGCTGGGAGGTTGGCCTCAACGGGGGAACACCAAAGGACAGAAGATTGTGCCATTGTCTGGCTTGAGTCATCCTCCCAGTGCCAACTCAAATAGGTATCCAAGGGCATGGTGCGCCATTGTGCCATGGAACCCAAGTTGACGACGTTTGATTCTCTGCCATCCACCTGAATGGCGAGCTGTTTCTGGTGCAACATTTGTCCAGAAAAATCTTTCAAAGCAACGGTAATCGTACCGTAAATGGCTTCAGGCAGGTCGTTGAAGGCCTCAAAGCACAACGAATCTTCCCTGTGCCTGACCCAAAGCACGGTTCGCGGCGCATTGGCCCGTCGCGCGGCATGGTGGGCAAGTTTCCATCGTCCTGCATGATCGACAGTGGACCACGACACGGCTGGCCAAACATCATTCAGGGACCAATACAGTGACCCGGCGTAACGACCGCCGCTGGTCCGATGTCGCTCAAGGGCCTGCCGAATGCCCTCCGCTTGGGTCCATTGACTTTTGAAAATCCAATCGTCGAGGTCACCTGTTTGGGGGGGGGCTGTGGTTTTGGACATGAAGTGATGCATCATGTCCCATCCATCAAATCCCGGCTCGAGCCAGTCCATGCGGCTGCGCTGACGGAACTGCAAAGCTTCGTCTTCCCATGACGTGATGCCAGCCTCATTCAACGTGTGCTTGTTGGGCAAACTTTGAAGTCCGTACTCGCTCGCAAAGCGCCCCCCGTGACGACTGTAGTAGGCAAAATCTTCGAGCCCAAACCACACCCCCCAGGCATGCTCATCGCCACTCGGGAGGTCAAGGGTGGGCGAAGTCGGGAGGTAGTGAAGGTCGGTTTCGTCGCTTACAATGAGGGGGAGGACTTCATAAAACATCCTGTGGTACGCTTCTGCAAGCCGCACGCTGTCGGCCCCGTGCAGATCATACATGTCTTGCCATCCCCATGACGTCCAGGCACGCTCCACCTCGTTGTTGCCACACCACAAGGCCAATGATGGATGACGCTGCAGACGTCGCACTTGTTCCAAGGCTTCTTGGCGCACGTTTTCAACGAATTCAGGGTCGTCCGGCACCATGGCGCATGCAAACATGAAATCCTGCCAAACCAGCAGTCCGGCCTTGTCACAAGCATCGAAAAATGCATCGGGTGGGTACACTCCGCCGCCCCAAACACGGACCATGTTCATGTTGGCGTCCAAGGCTTGGGTCACAACTTGATCCCATCGTTCAGGGTCGTATGCATCATGAAAGTCTGGCGGCACCACATTGGCACCGCGAACATGGACAGGGTGCCCATTCACTTGTAGCTCGAATGAGGTACCGAATTCATCGTCTTGTTCAAGCCAATCCATCGTCCGCACACCCAAATCGCATAGGTGTTGACGTCCCGTTGCTGTGTGCGTCCATGTCAATTGGTAAAGCGGTTGATCGCCCATGCCGGAAGGCCACCACAGTTCAGGGGCGTTCAGATGGACTTCATTCCCCCTCCATGCCCATTCCACATCACCTCCTTCAAGGGTGATATCAAGGTTCCAACCTTGGTGCCCCTTGACTGCTATACGTGCATGGTCGTTGCTGGCTTTGAGGATGGAACAACGGGGTGGGGCGGGGGTGCTCGGCAAGGAAGTACGCCATGGCTTGAGGCTTACAGAACCTGAAATGCCGGGCCCTGCGAGTCTCGGCCCCCAATCCCAGCCAAATTGGTAACCGGGCTTGCGCGTCATAGGGCTCGTTTGTTGTCCCACTGGTTTGTCTTCGTTGCTCGCTGGGACCAGAGTGCCGTGCGCTTCCAACAGCGCTTTGCCTCGAGTAGCGACGGGGTCAAAGGTGATGGACAGGTCCATGCTTTCGTCGCTGCAGGCAAAGGGGAGTGAGGTCCAAGAGCGATGCGCGTTGTTTGCGGAAAGCACCCTTTGGTCATTCACGAACACGCGAGCGTAGGTGTCAAGCCCTTGGAACATCAAAACGGCGCTGTCCAGGCCAGCCGTGACGGATGGTGTCAACGTTGTGGTGTACGTCCAAATTTCATCTTCCAGCCACTGGACGTCAAGCTCGTGTGTTCCGAGATCAGGGTCGGGTGCAAGTCCTTGCTCCACCAGCGAGGTCAAGACGTGGCCTGGGACCTCGGCTGCACATGGACGGACACGGTTCGACTGGCAAGTCACAATCCAATCGAGTCCGCTCAAATCGACCTCGCCAGATCCTGCAGGTGAATTTGTCTCGCATGACGAAAGGCTCAGAACGATCAGTGCTCCGAACCACCACTTCATGTCTCGATCAAAATGAGAATGGCGTCTGACGGATGATCCTCGTCTCAAACGGATTCAACACCAGGACAGGAATTTCTGCCTCGTTCGTGATGATTTGCTGCTCGTAGGACGTTCCGAGAATGCCCATCAAACTCTTCTCGTGGAAGTTCATGATGCTGATCAGGTCAGCTTCAATGGAAGCGGCATGGCGAACGACGTCTTTCACAAAGGCTCCTGAATCGTGTTCGCTGATTTTCGTGGTGTATTCAATGCCGCGCTCTTCGAAGTAGTCTGAGGCAAACTCCACATTGCGACGGAGTTGGTTGCGCAAGAATTCGTCGGATTCTGCGGGAGAAATCATGTGCACGCGGCCCTTGAAGTACGTGGCCATTTCCGCCACGATGGCCAGCTTTTGTTTGGTGTCTTGATGCAAGTCCAAAGGCACGACAATGTCGTCGTAGCCCGTCTCTCGGATTGGACGAGACTGGGTGATGATGAAAGGCACCGAACATTCCCTGACGATCTTCAGGGCACGTCCACCGGTGATGAACTGCATCCCTTTCAGGCCGTGGGTTCCCATGATGACCAAGTTGGCGTCCATCTCTACAGACACGTCGTCGATGTCGTCAAAGAGGTTGCCAATCCTGACGGTCGTTTTGGTGGGACCTTGAAACCCGATTAAATGCTCTTCAGCGAAGGCATTCAGTCGGGTTCGGGCTTCTCCAAATTCACTTTTTTTGCCCACGATGTTGACCAAGTGCAATTCGCTGTTGAGCGCTTTGCCCACAGCAATGGCGTGGTTCAACGCGTTGGTGGACACTGGTGTGAAGTCGATCGGGACGAGAATGCGGTGCTGTGACATGGCGCAAAAATAGAGAGAAGTGGCGGCTGGGCAACTTCGAATGGACGACGGGCGATGTACCTTGAACGTTCTAACTCAGCCCCATGAACGATCTCATGCCCCTTCTCCTAAATCAGATGCGCAAACTGGCTTTTGCCGTGGTGGCATGTTCAACGATTGCCTCGCATTCCCAGCAGGAGTGCGATGGCTATCGCTACCGTTACACTGGCGCTTTTGAGACTCACAGCGTGACTTACAATGTCCCGTATGGCCAAAACTTGAGCTGGGATGGCACAGAAACAGAGCTGGTGGTGGACATTTACGCGCCATCAGGTGACATGCTAACAGAAAGGCCATTGGTGCTTTTGGCCCATGGGGGGTTCTTTTTGGAGGGAAGCAACGACGGATTGGATGTGGTGTCGCTGAGTGAAGATTTGGCCCAAATGGGCTATGTAGTGGCCTCGATGAGCTATCGTCTTGGAGTCAACATTGCGAATTTGTTGGAGATTCAGGATGAGTTTGTCAAGGCGGTCTGGCGGGGAGTCCATGACAGCAGGGCAGCCGTTAGGTTTTTCAGGAAATCGGCAGCCGAAGGAAATCCCTATGGCATCGACCCCAACCGCATCTACCTTGGTGGTGTGAGCGCGGGTGGATTCATCGCCTTGCATCACGGTTATGTGGACGATGACAGCGAAATCCCAGCCCAAATCGACGTCACAAAAGCGGGTTTGGAAGGCGGTCTTGAAGGGCTTTCTGGAAATGCCGGTTACAGCAGCGAGGTTCAAGGCATCTTCAACATTGCAGGGGCACTTCAGACCGCGGACTATTTGAATGTGGGAGAAAACGAACGCTTGTTCAGCGTCCATGGCACAGACGACAACACAGTGCCTTACGGCGAAGGCATGATTTCCTTGATGGGATTCAACATCATTGATGTGGATGGCAGCGCGGTCATCCATGAGCAGGCCGAGGAACTGGGTCTTGAACACTGTTTGATCACCGTGGAAGGGGCAGGCCATGTTCCACACATTGATGTCTTGAATCCCGAGTATTACGACTTGACCATCAGTGCGTTGGCTGGCAAGTTGGGCGAGTGGGCTTGTGAGGACTACGTCGCTTTCTGTTCAGGCTACGACCACACAGCGCCAACGGGCATCCGCGAACACGACGCTCAATCATCTCTGTTGGTGTTTCCCAACCCCGCATTGGCCCACGACGTCATTCGCATTCGTTTCAATGCATCGTCTGAATGGACATTGACCAACGTCATGGGACAAACCATGGAAAAGGGACTCGCCATCATGGACTCGGAGGTGGAGCTCGAAGGTCTGCCTGTTGGCATGTACGTGCTTCATTCAAACGGGAGCAAGCAGTCCTTCGTGGTGGCACGGTAAGGCCTCAGGTCCAAGCATCGATGGCCGCCCTGAACGTGTTGACGTGGGCTTGGACCACGGTGTTGACGTTGGGTGAATAACCTCCACCCATGGCGCAAACCATGGGGACGTCGAAGGATGCACATCGTTCAAACACCATCCGATCACGATCGGCACATCCAGACAAGGTCAATCCCAGCTTGCCCAGCTTGTCGGTGTGAAGGACATCCACGCCGCATTGATACAGGACCAAATCGGGGTGAGGACCTTGGGATGGGATGAGCTGGTTCAAGTGATGTGCCAAGGTCTCGAGGTAAACGGCATCTGAGGCGCCATCTGGCAAGGCCACATCGATGTCGCTTGTCTCTTTGTGCATGGGATAGTTGGAGGCCCCGTGCATCGAAAATGTGGTGACGCGAGGTTCATCTGCGAGCATGACCGCGCTGCCGTTGCCTTGATGCACGTCGCAATCGACTATGAGGACGTTGAACACCTCACCTGAATCGAGGAGGTGAAGAGAGGCAATGCCAAAATCATTGAGAATGCAGAACCCTTCCGCACGATCGGCATACGCATGGTGTGTGCCTCCAGCGATGTTCATGGCCACACTGCGGGAGCGCAGGGCGCGTTTGGCACAATCCAACGTGCCCTGCATGATGACCCGTTCTCGCTCCACCATGGCAGCAGACCAAGGAAAGCCGCTGCGTCGTTCTTCTTGCCGCGTCCAAAGGCCATTCAATGTGCGATGCCAGTAGTCGGCATCATGCGCCCTCAAGATGTCCGATTCACGCATGATTGTGGGCTCGAAGAAATGTGAGGCGGTGACGATGCCTTCGTGCAGGATTTGGTCTTTGAGAAGGGCGTACTTCTCCATCGGGAAGCGATGGCCTTCCGGGACTTCCAAAACATAGCACGGAGCGTAGGCAATGTCCATTCCTGACGTAATCTTGAGGCGCGACCAAATGTTCGGTCGCCTGCAAAAGTCGAGCGCAATGAAGGCTTCTCCAGAAAACTCTGACAATCCCCCAAGCCCTAGTCAAGGAGCTCCATTGAATTGGCTCCAGTGGTGGAAGGACACCGTGGCCTTGTTGCGTCCCCATGTCTTGGACAGGTTGCGCATCGTGGACCTGGCGGAACCCGAGCAGACGATGGCGGGCATTGAGCGTGACACTGAATTCCGAGGGTTCAATGTTTGGATTTTGGTGTTCAGCATCGTCATCGCATCGATTGGCCTCAACGTCAATTCGACGGCCGTCATCATTGGGGCCATGTTGATTTCACCCTTGATGGGCCCCATCATGGGGGTCGGATTGGGGGTGGGGGTGAACGATTTGGGGTTGGTTCGAAAGTCTGTGGGGAATTTGGCAGTGGCCACAGGCATCGCCATTTTGTCGTCTGCGCTCTACTTTTTGATCAGCCCCATCAACGAGGCGGGAAGCGAATTGCTGTCGCGCACCACCCCGACATTCCTCGACGTCATGGTGGCTTTCTTTGGCGGTCTGACGGGCATTTTGGCGGGGTCGCGGAAAGAAAAGAACAACGTCATTCCAGGGGTGGCCATTGCCACCGCGTTGATGCCGCCACTGTGCACAGCCGGGTACGGTTTGGCCCATTTGGATGGCACCTACTTCTTCGGAGCGCTGTATTTGTTTTTGATCAACACCATCCTCATTGCGACGAGCACAACGTTGGTGGTGAGGTATTTGCGCTTCCCTGTGGTGCAACCTTTGGATGCGGCGAAGGAGCAGAAATACAAGCGCTACTTCACATTGGGGCTGTTGGCCTTGGTGTTGCCTTCCGCCTACATTTTGTACAACACGGTGAGCCGATCCGTGCAAAAGGCCAAAATCCAATCGTTTGTCTCTGAAACCATCTCTTTTCCTGGCTCTGAAGTGGTGAAACAAGAGGTCAGTTTTGAGGAGGGGGAACCGAGGGTTCAAGTGGTGCTGCTTGGTGCAACCGTGCCGCAAGAAATGATGGCACAATGGCAAAGTGGACTTGCTGAAAAGGTGCCCAATGCGCGATTGGAGGTGGTTCAAAACGATGGACCGTCGGGATTGGAGGATTTGCAGCGCATGGTGAACCTGTATGCCGAAGGCCAAACCGCGCTTTCCCTGCGCGATGCGGAATTGGTCAAACTTCGAACCACGCTGTCTGAAATGGAAGAGCGGGATTTGCCTCGGTCGTTGCCCGCCGAAATGCTGGCCCAGGCTCCCGACATCGTCGGGGTGGAGGTGGCCAACCACAGGTCGCTCGATCGAAATGGCAATGAACTCGTCGTGCCTTGGATTGACGTGCGTTTTGCAGTTCAGGACAGTTCGGACTCGATGAGAACCGTAGCGCTCGAACAGCAATTGGGGGCATGGTTGTTGCTCAGATTGGACGTGGACACCGTGGCCCTTCAGGTCCGCCCTGATGGCGCAACCCCTTGAGTCAAAACTCGCTTTTGAACGGCCTTGGCCAGCGTCATTGCCGCGTCAGGACAAAAACGAAACCACAGCTCAGGCTCGACCATTTCAAGCTCTGAAACAAGCCAGGTTCCTTGGTCACTTCGCATCAAATCAACCCGAGCGTACAAGGGTGGTTGCCAACCTCGTTTCTCACAATGTTGAATGCACTTGGCCATGATGTCTTGTGCAGTTTGAAGCAATTCAGGGGAAAGGTCAATGGGATGAACGGTTCCTCCGTGGTCATCTTGAACTCTGAAATCGTCCTTTTTGGCCCGCTTTCGAACGGCGTGAGTCACTTCGCCATCAATCCAAATCAGAGAGACCTCTCCAAATTCAATCACATCATGCAAAAAGGGCTGGGCCAACATGTCCTGCTTTGTCACAAGTGCACGCCAAAGCGACTCGCTGTCTTCATGCGTTGGGTGGATGGGAGCGAGGTGTGTGACATTCCCATCGCGAGTCACTCGGTAGGTGTCTAGGGCACCACCCGCGATGGCCGGTTTCACGACCACATCGGTCCATTGTCGTTGTTCCATCAATTCAAACAACAGCATGGTCGAGCCTTTGGTCACGTAGGCCGTGGGCACGACGTCCATGCCTTCGGCTTGAAGGTCTTTTAGATAGTGTTTGTCCAGGTTCCAGCGCAAGACTTGCGGGTCATTGAGCAACATGGTTTTTGAACCGGTGGCTTCAAGCCAAGCTGAAAAGGCTGGCCATCGGTCGAAGTAATCCCAGGTCGTTCGAAAGATTGCACAGGTGATGTTCGACCAATTCACATTGGGGTCACACCATGCATGTCGGCGGGCGGACAGCCCGAGTCGTTCTAGGGCGTCACACACGAGGGAGTCTTCGAGAATGACATTGTCGGCGTAGCCTTCCACTGGGCCTGCCTCCGGGTTGTTTCCCACATACCGTCTGTCGGTCAGGACAACAACTTTCATGCATCAAAAATTGACCCCAAGTCGCGCTCTTACTTGGGTGAGATCCTCCACGGGGTCGGCGCCTTGCGCAACCCAGTCGTTTCGTTGAGCCCCTGCAATGAACACGTTGCTCCAAGACAGCCCCATCAACCAACCGCGATGGCGGTACGTCAGACCTAGACTCACGGAGTAGGGGGAGGCCGCGACATCTATGGGTGTCAGTGTGGGCCCCATTTGATCCGTGCCGATGAGATCTCGTCCGCCAAACATTTCGGAAGCTGCAGAGGCGATTTGGCCCTTCATTCCAACGGTCTTGCCCATGCTCGCAGTCCATCCGAGTCCACTTGTCAATTCTTGTTGGGCCACCACTTCAAGTCGCCATCCTTTCACGCCCTCCGCGAATTGGCCATTGTACTCGAACTCCCAATGGTTGCCTTCGTGAATTTCGTCATAGTAGAGGTACTGATCCACCAAGTCGGCAAATCGGACTTGGTTCCAAGATGCCACAACCATTTCCCCATCGGCACGTTGGCAATTCACGAACATGGGGGTCCACGCACGCCCCCCTTGAAGTCCCACCGAAATGCCCTTCCAGACATTGGCTGAAGCCCCTACAAAGACTGGCCTCGGTACATATTGGGATTGCCAATTCATGGCGGCATCGATGAACACAGAATTGTTCATGCCACCCAACGTGCCGACTGTCGTGGCATTGGACCAAGACGGTTGGCCCAATTGCATCGCACTCAGCAAATGGGGATCCGTGTTGGAATCGAACTGCTCCAAGGTGCCCAGATCGATCTCAATCCAAACATTCCACCTTCCCGGTTGATCGTTGACAGGATTCCGCGCACGAGATGCCGAGGTTTGCTGGTCCATCAGGGTTTCGTCCAGCGTCTGAGCGTGGGCGGAGTTCATCAACCCCAATGCGACAACCAAGAGTGGGGCAGCGAGCCGAAGATCAGGCCTCATTCTTCAGGAGATTCAAACACAAGATTGCCGCCAAACCCCGCGACCTGAACCGTCACAGTTCGCACGAACGGACGCTTTTTCTCTTGAACGATGTATTTGGGGTTGACCATCACGTCAAACCCAGTCCCTTTGAGGGCTTTGTGGATGGCAGCTTTGCGTTCACGCGTGCCTGGTCCTCGTTGAAAAATCATCCCGGGGTATTCCGCAAATTCGCGGTCTCCCGACTTGAATATGCCCAAGACAACCTTCGTTTGAGAAACGGCTTGGAGGGTTTGGGTGGTATCGACGACAACATGTGCTTTGACAGGTTCAATGGCCAAAAGCGCCGCTCCCTGCGCCAACTGAGTGCTGCGTACCGTGGACGTTTGGCAACTGACCAACGTCAACAAGCAAACGACAATCGAGAAGAGGGTCCTTTTCATGGACGGAAGATACTTCTGCGTGTCGCATCTTGCAGCCCATGGACCCAGCAATGATTGTCTTTCTTTGGCTTCCGTTGGTCATCATGGGGCTCATTGTGTTGATGCTGAACCAATGGCCACCGCATGCTGCCAACATGCTCTATGGGTATCGCACACGCAGGAGCATGGCTTCCGTGGAGGCGTGGAATCACGCTCAAGACCGGTGTTTTGCCTTGATGAAAGATTGGACGTGGTGGATGACGCTTTGGACACCCCTGATTTGGTGGCGTTGGGGGGAAGACCCAGGGGTGCTCATCATGCACGGGCTGTTGACCGTTGGGGTTTGTCTTCCCCTGTTTTTTGTGGAGCGCGAGTTGAAGGCAGGGTCACCGTACAAACCGAGTGGCGGTGTGCACTTCCTCGCAAGCATGTTCACGTTGGTGGTGTTTTTGACGGTGTTGCGCCCCATCACCCATGACGGATCTGAACCAGAGCGGGACGTGGTGGGCACGGTCGAGACCATGCATTGGGATGTGCGTAGCCGAGACGTCCGCATCCGATTGAAAAATGATCCTTGCGGTTATTACATCAACCGAGGGTTGGACATGGGGATGGACTCCACAACATGGAAGAATGCATTGATCCACCAAAAAATCACCTTGCAGGTGGTTGATCGTCCTGCCGGTTTGAATTGGTTTGGAAGCGTGGGACCGGTCCGAGGTGTGGTTTGGGATCAGGACACCCTCTACAGGACTGGAGTCGTGGTCAATCCTTAAACAGCCAACCGCGTCGCCTTCCCCAAGTTTCGGAGCATTTGGGTATGAAGCCCAAGTGCTTGCCAATAGGTGGTTGCTGCGCGATAAGGAATGCCAAATTCTTCAGCCGTTTTCTTCACAATGGGCGCCAGATCTCTCAGATGAACGTGGCTGACGTGTGGGAACAAGTGATGCTCAATTTGGTGATTGAGCCCACCGCAGAGCCATGTCAAAACCCGGCTTTTGGTCCCGAAATTGGATGTCGTGCGAAGTTGATGGGTCAAGGGGTCAACCTCCAGTTGGGCCCCTTTCACAGCAGGGGTGTAATCGTGGTGCTCCATCACGTGTGCCGGCTGGAAAATCACGGCCAGAATGAATCCGGCGACAAGCTGCATCACCACCCAGCCTGTGAGTACTTGAAACCAATGCATTCCGCTGAGCAACATGGGCAGAATCAACACGTATGTGAAGTAGGCTGTCTTTGTAAAGGCTAGGGAAGTGGACAACGTTGCGACTGTGTTGCCAGAAGGCCGGATGAGGTCTTTCTTGTGGTAGCGGCGCAGTTGGAGCCAGTCCTTTGCGATCATCCAAAAAACCGTCATCAAGGAGTAAAAGGCCCAAGAATAGATGTGCTGAAAGCGATGCCACCAATACCGCGGTTTGAGCGGGCTGAAACGCATGATGGGGTGCATGTCGATGTCCTCATCCAAACCATCCACATTGGTGAAGGTGTGGTGCAGAACGTTGTGTTGGATTTTCCAAATCACGGCATTGCCGCCAACGAGGTCCAAGATCCGCCCGACCCACAAGTTTACCCATTTCTTGTCGCTGTATGCGTCATGGTTGGCGTCATGCATGACGTTCATGCCGATTCCAGCCAGCCCCAACCCCATCACCACCTCCATCACCCAGAACAACCAACCGCTTCCCACGGCACCCCAAGTGATCAACGCCCATGGGACGAAATACAGGGCTACCATCACTGAGGTTTTCAAGTGCAATCTCCAATCGCCCTTGCGGCTGAGGTTTCTTTCCTTGAAGTAAGCGTCAACCCTCGCGCGTAGGGTATTGGTAAAGTCCGAGGAGTCTCGGCTGTATCGAATGACAGGAATTTGCATTGAGTAAAGGTAGAGTTCGAAATGAAGGTCAGACCTGATTGGGGAACAGGATGCCAACAGAGTTCTTCACACCATCGTTCGACCCGCTTTGCTTCACCCAAACGGCGACTTGGGCTTGGGGATTTTACGCATCCTCAAGTTTTTGGGTGTGGCTTCCAGGTATTCGTCGTCGTTGATGAATTCCATGAGCTCTTCAAGGGAAAGTTTTTTCGCAGGCGCGATTCGAAGGCCTTTGTCGGCGCCTGAGGCGCGCATGTTGGTGAGCTTTTTTCCTTTGATGAGGTTGAGCTCCATGTCGATGTCTCTCGCGGATTCACCCACAACTTGACCGGCGTAAATGTCTTCTCCCGGATCGATGAAGAAGGTGCCACGGTCCTGCAAACGATCAATCTCGTACGCTCGAGCTTGTCCCGTTTCCATGCTCACCAGGGAGCCACTGCTGCGCGTGGCGAGGTCACCTGCATAGGGCTCATAACCGTCGAAACGGTGAGTCATCACTGCTTCTCCAGCAGTTGCGGTCAAGACTTGGTTTCGAAGGCCAATGAGCCCCCTCGAAGGAATCCGAAATTCCAAGTGCTGCAAATCCCCTTTGGCCTCCATGACTTGCAACATTCCTTTGCGCATCATCACCAATTCAGTGGCTTTTCCTGCGGTGGCCTCAGGCACGTCGATGACCAGATGCTCGAAGGGCTCATGCGTGGCACCATCGACCTCTTTGAAGAGCACTTGAGGCTTGCCGATTTGAAGTTCATAGCCCTCTCGGCGCATCGTTTCAATGAGTACGCTCAAATGCAAAATGCCGCGGCCGTAAACATTCCACTTATCTTCACTGTCTGTGGCTTCCACGCGCAATGCCAAGTTCTTTTGAAGTTCGGCGTCAAGACGTTCACGGATGTGGCGGCTTGTCAAGAAGTCCCCGTCCTTGCCGAGGAAAGGGGAGGTGTTGATGGTGAAAAGCAGGCTCATGGTGGGCTCATCGACCGCAATGCGCTCCATTGCTTCTGGGGCCTCGAGGTCCGCCACGGTGTCTCCGATTTCAAATCCTTCCATGCCTGTGATTGCACACAAGTCGCCGCTGCGGACGTGATCGACTTTTTCCTTTCCCAAGCCTGAAAACACGTACAGTTCTTTGGCCCGGACCTTTTTGTTTCCCTCGGCGGTGCAAAGCATGTAGTCTTTGTTTGCGTGCAAGTCGCCACGGTACAGTCGGCCAATGGCAATTCGGCCTGTGTACTTGCTATAGTCAAGTGACGTGATTTGGAGTTGAGGTGTTCCTTCCACGTACGGCGCTTCCTGTACTTGTTCCAAAATGACGTCCAACAGGTATGTCACATCGGTCGTGGGCTTCTGCCAATCCTCGGCCATCCATCCGTTTTTGGCGGACCCGTACACGGTGGGAAAGTCGAGTTGTTCTTCTGTCGCGTCGAGGTTGAACATCAGGTCAAACACCTGCTCCTGCACCAAGTCTGGAGTGCAATTCTCCTTGTCCACCTTGTTGATCACGACAATGGGTTTCAACCCAAGCTCAATGGCTTTGCCCAACACAAAGCGCGTTTGTGGCATCGGTCCCTCGAAAGCATCCACCACCAGGAGGACCGCATCCGCCATCTTCAATACACGCTCCACCTCGCCGCCAAAATCTGCGTGACCTGGGGTGTCGATGAGGTTGATTTTGACGTCCTTCCAAGTGGCGCTGACGTTTTTGGCCAGGATTGTGATGCCGCGCTCGCGTTCGAGATCGTTGTTGTCGAGGATGAGTTCACCCGTTTCCTTGCGCTCGTCGACGACGTTGCATTGGTGGATGATTTTGTCGACCAAGGTTGTTTTCCCGTGGTCGACGTGGGCGATGATGGCCACGTTGCGGATTCCGCTCATGAGGTGGGGGTTTGCGGGCGCAAAGGTCGTTCACCTGTCAACAGTCTTGTCCAAAGAGTGGCACAAAATTTTGAACCACTGGAGATGCCATTGCGCTAGCTGAGGGTGCTTTCTTGAAGCAAGGCATCCAATTCAGCAAGCATGTCCTCGAGATCGCGTTGTTTGGTCAAGGGATTCATGAGGGCGCATCGCAACCAAATCCGGCCATCAAATTCAGTTTGGACCAAATAGCCAGAGCCTTCTGCAAGGTGGCGCTTTCTCAGTGTCCTCACCACCTCATTCCATGTGACCTCATCGCATGTGGATGGGCGCTTTGGCCTGAAGCACACAATGTTGGCTTGAGGGGGCATGGCCAATTCCCATCCTGGGTGCTCTTTGACCATCGTCGCGAGTGCGGATCCAAGCGCCCACATCCTGTCGACCAATTCGGTCCAAATGTTCCATCCATATTCCGCCTTGACAGCAGCAAGTCTGGTGCTCAACATGCGTTTCGTGCATTCTAAAGTGCGTTTGCCGGTGTCCCACCAATCGAGATCGTTGGCGTTGTCCCAGAGATATTCGGCGTGTTGAGAAAACGGGAGATAGCTGTCGTTGTTGTTGGCGTAGAACACGCCGGTGCAGAGCGCGGGAAGGCCGCAAGTCTTGTGAAAATCGAGCACCACAGAATCGGCGCGCTCCATGCCTGCAACCAAGTGGCGGTGGGTGTCACTGAATGCAGCTGAGGCGCCGTGCGCTCCATCCACGTGAAACCAAAGCCCGTGCTCTTGGCAAGCCTCAGCAATCTTTTCTAGAGGATCGTAGGCCCCGGCACTTGTCGTGCAAGCGCTTCCAACAACAGCAAGAATTTCTTGTCCAAGGTTGTGGCACTGTGTGATTTGGTCTCGAAGCGAATCCACACACATTTGGTGAGATTCATTGGTTTTGATGCTCACAATGCCAGCACTTCCCCAGCCCATGGTGCGCATCGCTCGGTCGATGCAGTAATGGGCCTGTTCAGACACCAGAACCACCAAAGGTTTTGAAAACGAACGGAGACCGTCTTTCCAAGGGTCGATCCCTTGGGCCATCCCCAACTTTCGCTGTGCTGCCATCAGGGCGACAAGGTTGCCCAATGTGCCCCCGTGACACAGGATGCCACCACATGTCTCTGGCAACCCGAGCATTTGCCCGATTTCTGTCATCAGCATCTCTTCATGAACCGCATTGGTGGGGCCCATTTCGTAAATGGCTTGGCCGTTGTTGAGCAAGTCGGTGGCCATGCCAATCGCGGCAGCAGCTGGCAAGACACATGCGACCTGATGCCCCATGTACCTTGGGTCGTGCAAGTGATTGGACCGTTGGATGACACGATCCATCAAGTCATCTTGCCCTCCTAGCCAAGCGTCCTCTCGTTCCCAGAATGTCCTCTCACTCTCCGGGGTGGGTGCGGGGTAAGAAGAGTGTGTGCTGCGTTGTTGAGTGCGCACAAGATGGCCTGACAACTGGGACGTGATCTTCGAGGCTTTGGCCGAGAAATGACTCGGAGAAAATGCACGTTCCAACGAGGTGACGAGTGGGGCAAGCTTTGCCATGTCGGCAAAGTAAAGCGCCGCAACTGCGGTAAAGGCAATTGCGGCGCAACAATCATGGCAGGGGTGTGCTTCGCTCAGTCTGCGAGAACCATCAGATCTCGAGGTGATTCAATGGTGTAGCGTAGGGTTCGCGTCTCGGTGTCTCCTGGTTTGATGTTCAAATCCCAAGTAACCAAGCCAGAGGCCTTGTTGAGTTCTGCGCCATCGAGCTTCACCCTGTCAATGACAATCTCCTCGGTTTTCACCAATGGCAATTGGTCTTCAAGCTGAAGGTGAATGGCGCTCTTTTTCCGGTTGCTCACCGTGAAGGCATACGCGCGGTTGAATTCCTTCTTTCCCGTGAATGCGCCCACTTTGTCTTCTCGCAAAACGCGCTTCCGTCGCACAACGATGTTGGGGTCAGGTCCTAGCGAAATGGCCAATGTGTCCTCTACAAAATCCAACCTCAACTGGCTTTCACCGACATAATCCTCTCCGAAGTAAACGTGCATGCGCCCGTTCATCAGATCCAGATCTTCCCAGTCGGTGAACATGGCCGTCAAGTAGACCTGAGGATCCAGCTTGGGCGCACATTGATGGAGGTAATCGGCCCCCAACTTGTGTTCTTGGATCCGCACTGCGTGGGGATGGCCATCAGAGGGGATGTCATACGTTGCGGCCACATTGAACCTGGTTTGGGTAGGAGAGTGAGCAATGTCGACCGCCACGTAGCTGAGTTCTTCCTCCACCTCCCGCCGACGAGAGGAAGCTCGCCCAAACAAGCTTTCTGGCATGTCTTCGGACGTTTCCTCCGCCAAGGTGACGACATCAAGCGTCATGGCAGGTGCAAGAGACACATTCATCACGGGGTTGGAGATGTTCATGGTTTGGACGGTGTAGCCCACACTTTGGTAAGATAAAGTGGTTGTTCCTTGAGGCACTTGGAGGTTGTAAAACCCGTTGATGTCGGTGACGGCCCTTGACCTTCCGTCGGCTGAGGTGACGGTGGCGCCAATGAGCGGATTGCCTTGAGCATCGTAAAGCTGGCCTCGGACCTCGCGCACTGTCGGGTTGTAGGCCTGCGCTTTGAGCCAAGCATTGGCCGAATTGACGGCTTGCGAAGTGGCGCCTCTCGTGGGCTGTTGCGATCCGTCGATGTACCAAGGTTGCAACTGCGGCTTGATGCGGTTCTGGGCAGGGGTTCCGGTTGCCACGGTCAAGGTCACGTCGTTCCAAGGTTCCCCAGTGGTTTGTTGCACCAAAGCTTGGCATTCCAATTGCATAGGATCGTCCACGTCTTCGACCCTGACGTTGTAACTCGGGGTCCAACCGGCGCCTTGCATCCAGTAACTGAAGACCAAGGATCCTGAGGTCGATTTGGGGGCTTCAACGCGAACAACCACCTCGAGTGAGGTTGAGGTTCGAAGGGTTGGCAATTGCTGCATGGCCACATCAAGGGCGGCGATTTCTTCTTGGATGCTTGCAATGTCGCGGTCGATGGACTCTCTTCCCTCTTGAATGCGACGGAAACGAGACTCAAAAAAAGCGGTGGCCTCCATCAGCCTTTGCAAATCAACCCCGGTGTCCTTCACTTTGAAGTCCTGGTTTTGCAACAAGAGCTGCTCTTCGCGATCAAACAGGGTGCGCTGGGTTTGGGCGAATTGAATGTCCTTGAGCAAGGCCTGGCGAAGCGCGTTCATCCGAGTGCGCTCTACGTGACTGTCAGCCCCTCCGAGGGTGTCGGTGTGGTAGCGATGCGACATGCCGAGTACCGTGAAGTCGCCTTTTCCGGACAGTCGGATTTTAGACGGGTCGATTCCCGTATGCAGCTGATTGAAGACCAAAACGTTGGTGCCTTCTTTCAACACCACTTCGGCCAGGCGTTCGACTTGAGCTCCTTGTTCGTAAACCACGACGTGATCAATGGTGCTCGAAACAGGAACTTCCTTTGTGGATGACGGCGCGGCCGTGGCGAACAGCGTCATGCTCATGAGAAAAGCAAACACGGAGCCGACCAGCAGCATGCGTTCGAGGAGGTTGGTTGTGTGAATCATGACGAAAGAGTTTGGGGTTTGGAAATTCTTCGTTATCCAAACCAAGGAGTGTGCCAAAAAGTCAAGGCCTGGATTTGAGGAGACAACATCTCAGTTCATCCACGGGTTAGCCATGAGGACACTTCTATCTTTGCAGTCATGATCGACCTCCAAGGCATCACCAAATCTTACACCACCGGGCAGCAAGGCCTCCAGGTGCTCAAAGGGGTGGACATGACGGTCGAGGCTGGGGAACTTGTGGCCATCATGGGATCCTCGGGGTCAGGAAAGTCGACCTTGCTGAACATCTTAGGCCTGCTCGACGCCTACGACGGTGGGAGGTATCGGCTGGCTGGCAAGGAGATGGCGGGGTTGAGCGAGCGGCGAGCGGCGGAGATGCGTCGAGAAATGTTGGGATTTGTCTTCCAGAGCTTCAATCTGATCAACTTCAAATCGGCTGCAGAGAATGTGGCCTTGCCGCTGTATTACCAAAAAGTGCCGCGCAAAGAGCGCATGACAAGGGCGCACGCTTTGCTCGAGCGTGTGGGACTGCTTGATTGGGCAGGTCATTTGCCATCCCAAATGAGTGGGGGGCAAAAACAGCGCGTGGCCATTGCGCGAGCCTTGGCGGCACAACCTCAGGTCATCCTTGCGGATGAGCCCACTGGCGCCCTTGACAGCACGACGTCTGCCGAAGTGATGGCGTTGCTCAAGGAACTCAATGAAGAGGGCATGACCATGGTTGTCGTGACCCATGAAACTGACATCGCTGCATCATGCGGACGCACCATACGACTGCGAGATGGTTTGGTGGAAACGGACCTCCATGTTTGACAGGGATGCATGGCTCGAGGTGGCGCACAACGTGCTCGCCCACCCTTTGAGGACGACGCTGACAGGACTGAGTGTCGCCCTCGGCATTTTCATTTTGGTGGTGATGCAGGGATTGGGGTATGGCTTGCAGCACGGCGTGGAAAGTCAATTCGCAGACGACGCTGTGAACAGCATTTGGGTGAAAGGTGGACGCACCCAAATGCCTTACCGAGGCAACAAAAGCAACCGGCCGGTGCGCTTGGAAAATCGAGACCTCCCGGGATTGATTAGCCAAGCGGACACC
Organism: Flavobacteriales bacterium; assembly: GCA_042088625.1. GTDB lineage: Bacteria > Bacteroidota > Bacteroidia > Flavobacteriales_D > Sanyastnellaceae > UBA11663. Next base: position 30,529 of record JBELLK010000012.1, on the reverse strand, counting down.
GTGCCAGCTTTCTCTCGACGCATTCGATTGTGGGGAGCCGAGATGGTGTGGGAAAATCCGCGTGGTGAAAACAAAACAGGCTCATTTGGAGTGCGGGGTGTGGACCCTGCTCACATTGAACTTGAGCGCTCCGTCTTGTTGTCGGGTCGATACATCAACGAACGTGATGTGCTCGATTCGAGGAAGGTTGCCGTCATCGGTCCCAATCTTGTGGAGGATTTGTTCGACAAGGGAGATCCTCTTGGGGCATTCATCCGAATCAACGCAGTGACCTTTCAAGTGGTTGGCACCTTTGAAGATCCTGGGTCTCGATGGGAGAACCGTGTGGCCTACATTCCATTTACGACGGCCCAGCAGTTGTATCGCACAGATGGCAAGGTTGACCAAATCTTGTTCAGCACCGGTGACATGTCGACCGAAGCCACGGTGTCACAGAGCAGCCGAATGTTGTCGTGGCTTAAGGATGTCAAAACGGTTCATCCCGAAGATTCACGAGGGGTTCAAGTGGACAACAACAACGAAGAGTACGCAATGTATGCGGCCATTTTTGACGGCATTCGGCTTTTCATTTGGGGCATTGGATTGATGACGTTGTTGGCGGGAGCTGTTGGCGTGGCCAACATTTTGGCGATTGGAGTGAAAGAACGAACCAAGGAAATCGGCGTAAGAAAAGCGTTGGGAGCCACCAATTCGAGCATCGTGAATTTGGTGGTGATGGAGTCCACTGTGCTCATGTTGGTGAGCGGCAGTTTGGGATTGATGTTGGCGGTGGGGCTGCTTGAGACGGTTGCACCCATGGTGGACCACGAGTATTTTCAGAACCCCAGGGTGGACCACAGGGTCGCATTGTTTGCGCTTGGCGTTCTTGTGATTGTGGGACTGGCAAGTGGATTGGGACCTGCGCTCCGCGCAGTGGCCATTCGACCTGTCGAAGCATTGCGGGACGAATGAGGTGGCTGGAAAGAGACCCCTGGTTGGAACTGGCGCAGGTGTTTTTGCGCAATCCCTTCCGAACGTTCCTGAGTTCGTTGGGCGTGGGCTGGGGCCTTTTCATGATCCTCATCACGGTTGGCGCATCGAATGGGCTGGAAGAAGGCGTAAAGCAGGATTTGGGCAACAGGGTCAAGAACAGCGCCTTCTTGTGGGGACGCTCGACCACCATTCCGTACAAAGGCTACCCGAGGGGCAGGTCCATTGAATTGAATTCCGCGGACGTGGAATACTTGGAAGAGAATGCCTCGACGTTGCTGGCCGTGGCGCCTAGAAACCAACTGGGAGGTTGGCGTGGGGGAGACAACGTCACCCACGGTGTGAAGACTGCCGCCTGCGGAGTTTATGGGGATGTGCCTGTGTACAAGGACATCGATCCCATTGTCATCATGGAAGGTCGATACATCAATCAACGCGATCTCGATGAACGCAGGAAAGTGGCGGTCATTGGCAGGCGGGTGCGCCAATTGCTGTTTGAGAAAGGAGAGAAAGTGTTGGGAAGCCACATCCAAATTCAAGGGGTCACGTTCACCGTGGTCGGGGTGTATCGCAGTCAACAAACAGGGGAAGACGCGGAGGAGGCGGAGAATTCAATTTTCACCCCTTACACCACGTTCAACCATGCCTTCAACATGGGGGATCGCGTGGGGTGGATGAGCCTGTTGATCAAGGAGGAGGTCCAAGGTGACACCGCAATGGCAGAGGTCCTTCGGTTGTTGAAAGCCCAAAAAAGCATCCATCCCAACGACCGACGAGCCTTTGGGCATTGGAGCATGGCTGAATCTCACGAAGAGATGACCACAGTGTTCAGTGCCTTTCGGTGGGTGTCCTTTGTCTTTGGGGGACTTGCATTGTTCGCAGGGGTCATCGGCATCATGAACATCATGTTGATCACGATCAAAGAGCGCACGAAAGAACTTGGGGTGAGGCGCGCTTTGGGCGCAACGCCGGCAAACATTGTCACCCAAATCATGGTGGAAACGCTCACGCTGACAGTGCTCGCGGGCTTGGTTGGAGGGACGTTGGGGGTCTTTGTGCTCGATGCCATTGACACTTATCTCGTTGGTGCTGAAGACAATGGCATTTTCAGGCATCCGCACGTCACACTTGATGTGTTGCTGACTGCCTTGGGCACGATGACCGTTTTGGGCGCCTTTGCTGGAATTTTGCCAGCCCTACGCGCACTGAGAATTCAACCTGTCGAAGCCCTGAAAACGTAACTTGAAACAGAATTCGATTCAATGAAAAACGGAAAGCTGATTGCCCTGATTGTGGGTGTGTTGATGGTGCTTGCGGGCACCTTTTACACTGTCAAGCATTTGCAAGACCAGGAGAAGCAGGCGGAGGCCACATACGGCACGGAACAACCTCGGATCACGGACATCGTGCTCAAAACCCTTGCGTCGGGAAGTGTACAGCCGCGTCAAGAAATCTTGGTCAAGCCTCAAGTGTCGGGCATTGTGCGATCTGTGCTTGTGGAGGCGGGAGATGTTGTAGAAGCAGGCGACGTTCTGGCCGAAGTCATGATTGTGCCTGACGTGGCGGCATTGAGCAATGCAGAGTCACGCTTGGCCCGGGCTCAAATCGCCTTGGACGATGCAGAAACAAATCACGCCAGAAATGCAGACCTGCTCGATCGAGGGGTCTTGGCCCCCGCGGAGGCCCAGCGCACGGAGTTGACCTTGAAACAAGCTCGAGAGGAGCTGTACGCTGCGGAAGACAATTTGCGGATTGTCCGCGAAGGTGTGACGGCCCGAGGAGGAGGCAGTGCGTCCAACACTTTGGTGAAGTCAACGGTGTCGGGCATGGTCCTGGAAGTACCAGTCAAAAAGGGCAACAGCGTCATCGAAGCCAACAATTTCAACGAAGGCACCACGATCGCATCTGTGGCGGACATGGCGGACCTTCAGTTTGTGGGGAAAATTGACGAGAGCGAGGTCGAGAAGCTGCACGAAGGCATGCCCATTCGTTTGACCATCGGCGCCATTGAGGGGAGCCAAATCCCGGCAACGCTCGAGCACATTGCCCCCAAGGGCATCGCTGAAGGAGGGGCCATTCAATTTGAAGTCAAAGCGGCGGTGATGTTGGAGGAAGGGCAGTTTTTGCGGGCGGGATATTCGGCCACAGCAGATGTCGTGCTTGACGAACGCAGGCAAGTCCTGGCGGTCAGTGAGCGCCTCATTCAATACAAGGGAAGAAAGCCGTTCGTAGATGTGCTGGTTGATGAAAATGTCTATGAAAAGAGGTTCGTGAAGGTGGGGCTCAGCGATGGGATGATGACTGAAATTCTCGAAGGGGTGACAGAGGATGACGCAATCAAAGTTTGGAACCAGCCGCGTTACGAATGAATTTTCCCGAGGCAAGGCTATGCACGGGCCTGCCGGTCAAGGAGGCCAAAGCCCTTGCGAGGGAAGCCACAGAACATCCGAAATGGGTGAGCGACTTGATTCGGATCTCGTCGCGACTCGAAGGTGGCACCATTCCGCGGAAAGCATCTTGGGTCCTCAGGCACGCCGCCCTGTTGGATGCCAACTGCATTGAAGGTCATGCCCGTTCCATTTTGGATGCAGTGAACACCAGCCAAGACTCAAGCGTCCATCGAGAATTGCTCAAGGCACTCCTGGAGGCCTCGCCACACGAGCTTCAAGCCATGGGGGAGGACCTCTATGAGCTCGGCTTGGGCCTGTGCGCGGACGACACCATGCCCGTGGCTATGGTGCATGTCGGGGTGCTGTTGTTGCACGCCTCTGGCTTGAAGCTCGGTTCTGAAGTCGCTGAAGTTTGGAGAGAACGAGGCCAAACTGCGAAAACCGCTCCCTTGGCACGCTTCCTGAGCAGGCAGCTGGCAGCCCTCGAACGAGATTCCGTTTAGGAGCGGTCGCTTTGAGGTTTGGACCCTGTGAATTTACCCCTCTTCGACCATCTCCGATGGCCTCCTGAATGCGATTGTGAAGCACCGCCATTCTGAGAATCGCCCGAGTCGGAGCGGCGTGATTGATTGGCGTTCGAATCCTTCGATTTCCGCTGGGCGCTTTGACCTTGGCCGCCACGGCGGCGTTGGTTGCCTTGTCCTTTGGGGCGACGCTGATTTTTCGCTTCTGCCTTGTTGTCTCCTTCTTTGGGCACTTTGTGTGTTTTGGAATCGGCCTTGATTTGAGGCAAGTCCAAATGCCATTGATGGTCCTTTTCCAGGGGAATGTCTCTCTTGATGAGCCGCAAGATGTCGCGCATGTGATTGCGTTCGTCTCCCTCGTTGACCATGGAGATGGCCACACCTTCTCGGCCGGCCCGGCCCGTTCGACCGATGCGATGCACGTAGGTCTCGCTGATGTTGGGAATTTCGAAGTTGATCACATGACTGACGCCTTCAACATCGATGCCTCGTGCCGCAATGTCTGTGGCGACGAGCACGCGGATTTTTCCTTTGCGAAACGCGTTCATGGCCTTTTCACGCTGAGGCTGGCTCTTGTTTCCATGGATGGCTTCCCCTCGGATGTCGTTCTTCTTGAGGAAACGAACCACTTTGTCGGCGCCGTATTTGGTGCGTGTGAATACCAGTGCGGTTTCCACCTCGGGACGGTTCAAGATCTCCACGAGCAAGTCTCGTTTTGCGCCTTGGCTGACGAACATCATGCGCTGGTCCACAGTCTCTGCGGCGCTGCTCACGCGTGCAACCTCGACACGAATGGGGTCCTTGAGGATGGTTTGAGAAAGCTTGACAATGCTGTCGGGCATGGTCGCGCTGAAAAACAGGCTCTGGCGCTTCTCCGGCAGCATCGCGATGACGCGTTTGATGTCGTGGATGAAGCCCATGTCGAGCATCGTGTCGGCTTCGTCCAAGACCAAAAACTCGATCCACTCCAACGACAACAATCCTTGATTGCACAAGTCAAGTAGGCGACCGGGCGTGGCCACCAAAACGTCGGCTCCTTTGCGGAGCTGAGCCACTTGTTTGTGCTGACTCACACCACCAAAAATCAATGCTGTCCGGACTTTGACGTTCTTGGCGTAGGCCTTGATGTTGTCGTCAATCTGCGCTGCGAGCTCGCGCGTCGGAGTGAGCACCAGCACGCGAGGCACAGCACGCCCATGCATCATGTTGTGGGCCAAGTGATGGACCAATGGCAGTGAGAACGCGGCAGTTTTGCCTGTTCCAGTTTGTGCAATGCCCATGACATCTCGTCCGTTGAGGACGTGAGGGATGGCTTGCTCTTGAATGGGGGTGGGTTGCTCGTAACCGAGCGGAATGAGGGCTTCGAGCACCCGAGGGTGCAGGCCCATGTCAGAAAATTTCATTGAAAATGGGTTCGCCACGAATCAAACGTTGTGGCATACGCACCGGATCTGTCAAGCCTTCGTTCTGCCTCGTGCAAACTTCAAAGGGGGCGTGTTGATCTCGGCGAAACACGCACGTGGAGTTTTCTCACCCACGTGCTGCAAAGATAGGGCCTTACGATTTGACCGTGAACACTCGGCTCAAATTGAACCCAAAGTACAGGTCACCGTTCGCCCAACTTCCTGCGGGCTCCGCAAGGAAAGACCGCTCAAACATGCCTCGGGCATTGGTGATGTGAAGTTGAAACACGTGACCTCCCGTTTCAATGTCCACGCCAAGTGAGAGACTGGGAGAGAAGGCGTCTCCAAAGGTTTGGGTCAAGAAGTGATGGTACTCCCCATTCAGGCTGAATCTTGGGCCCAATTTGTAGCGGCCTCCCACGCCCATCAAGAACAAGTCGTGAGCATCGCCGCTCTCCTGAACAACATTGCGATGCACAAACGATGGCACGAGCGCGAGACTCAGTTTCTCGTTCATTTTGCGAGCCAGTACGGCCTGATGCACGTAGCTCAAACGCCGCGAAACAGGGTAGGGTTGGTCGTCTTCACTGACTCGAAGCCCGTTGGCCATGGCCACACTGTACCAAGTCACGCTGATTGGAAATGCCTCTGGACCGTTGGTCTGCCTGAGCACGCGAGCCTTGACGTTGGCTTCAAGGGTTTTCTGGTAGGTGTTTCGCGCCACGCCAACAGCCAAACGGTCGGTGATGCCGTAGTCGAGGGCCATCCTCATTTGGGCGTTGTCCAATCCCCACAAATCGTAAATGCCAGCACTCAAGGTCCCAAACCTGTGCGCGATGACGAAGTGAAGGACCCCTTCAGCGGGCGTTTCGTTGCTCTGAACATTCACGATGCGGGTGTCCTTGAAGGTGGCAGACACGGGCACAGTGGGTTCTTCGACGCCTTCATTGAGGGCGTCCAGCAGGCCTTGTGCGGTGAGCGATTGCGTTGCCAAAGCAAGAAAAAGGCCCGCAGTGTTGGTGAGTTTGTGGATTGTCATCGTGGATTCAAGGTTGCATTCACGTCCACATCGATGACGGGGGAGATGTTGTCCTTGACAACTGCAGGGACTTCAATGTTGTGCGCCTTCAGGACGACTTCGAATTGGGCGGAGAGTGTCCAAGATTCGCCAGTCCAGCGCAAATCGCCAGGGATCTCCACAAGTTGTTCAACCCCGTGAATGTTGAACTTTCCCTTGGCCGTCACGTTGTGCGTTTTGCCATCAGCCAGCTCTTTGGCGTTCCAGGCTTCGATTTGACCTAGGAACGTGGCCTTGGGGTGTTTATCTGACTCCACGTAGCTCTCGTTGAAGTGTTCTTCCATCAAGGCCTTTTCGAAGTGAAACCCGCGCGTCTGAACCTGAAAGGCAAACTCTCCTGTAGCAGCTTCGAGCAGCCCACTCATTTGATGGTTGTCCGCCTCAATGTTTTCAATGGGAGTTGCAGAGAAGAAGTGGACATGCCCTTCACGGGTCATGAATTGCTGACCTTGGGCATGGATGTCCGTGGCCATGAATAAGGCGGCAAGAATGAAGAATCTGATCAAGGTCATGTCGGGTCAATTGTCAAGAGCCCCTGCTGAGGCCCAGGATTCAAACAAGGCGATGTCGCACTCGGGCAATGGCTCCCCTCCCAGTGGCATCATGCGAATGTTGGATGCAGGCAAACGCAGCCGCTCGAGCAAGCTCCCTTCCAATGTGCTTTGCGCAACAGCAGGGTGGGAGGACAAATCCAATCCGGCACTGGGTGCGCCTCCTGAATGACACCCAATGCAGTGCGCGTCGAGAACAGGAAGGATGTCTCCAGCGAAAGAAACGGTCGTCGAAACGTTGCAGGGATCGGGTGGCATGTCCACCTCGTATGTGCATCCAGCCCATCCCATCAAGGACACGAAAGCAACGGGCAAAAACACGCTTTGGGTGGTACGAAGCATTTACGTCGTATATTCAAGAAACACGAGCAAGGAAACAAGAACTCAGCACACTTCCAAGAACAAGGGAGGTGCAGAAAAGGTTCTTTGTGAGGCAACGGTGTTGTTGTCTACCCGTCGAAAGTAAGAGGGCCATGAATGAACCGAACGACAAATACAACGCGTTCTTGCGTCGATTGCAGGAAGAACTGATGACTGCAGCGACCCAGCACTCTGTGGCGTGGCGCTTCGGCAATTGGACCGCTCGGCAGAGGTTGTTGCTCGTGCACGAGCGGCTGCTGCGCGACGTCCGGAAAAACTTGCAGCGCCTCAATCAGCAGGTGACGCAGGAAGCGCCAGAGTTCAGGCGCGCGTTTGGCGCGGAGTTTCAGCGATGGGCCCTCGGTCTTCCCGGACCAGCTCGGGAGCAGCTGGAATTGCTGAAAGAATACACCGCAGTCTTTGCGGAACCCAAGCGAAGCTGACACCCTCTGTTGAACTGTTGAATAGAATTAAACCTGTTGTGATGAATCTGACTCCAATCTCCCCCAAATGTCTTTTGGCCCTCTTGGCCATCTGCTTGTCCTCGTTCATGTCCTTGGGTCAAGGGTCGTTTTGGTCTGAGGCCCCGGCACGTGGTTCCGATTCACCCACCATTGAGGTTTCAACATTCAAAGCGTACAACCTTGATGTGCAGTCATTCGAGCAATGGTTGTCTCGGGCTCCTCAGGGAGCAGCCACGGAGGCTCGAAACTCTTCGCTCATCTTGACCCTTCCCATGCCTGACGGCTCCATGGAGGAATTCAAGGTGGTGAACAGCCCTATTATGGCGCCGGCATTGGCTCGGAAGTTCCCTGAAATTCAGGTTTTTGCAGGACAGGGGGTGACTCACCCTGATTACTCGGTGCGTTTCGATTTGACCCCACAAGGGTTTCACGCCATGATTTTGGCCGAAGGTGAAACGGTGTACATCGATCCTTATCATCCCAACGACCGAGAAACGGTGATTGTCTACACCCGATCAGATTTTTATGCAAGCACATCCAAGCAGATGGATGGATGCATGGCCCTCGACGTTCCTGGCTCAAAGCCCGGCACCGTGACTAAGGATGTTGACGGCGGCAAACAGGTCAAGGTGATGGGAGGGGCGATCATGCCCCAGAACAGGGTGGACAATGGGACAACCCTTCGAACATACCGATTGGCCTTGGCTTGCACAGGTGAGTATGCCCAGTTCCATGGCGGGACGGTGTCGAGCGTCCTTGCAGCGATGAATACGTCCATGGCTCGTGTCAATGGTCTTTTCGAACGTGATGTTTGCCTGACCATGGAATTGGTCCCAAACAACGACCAACTCGTGTTTCTGAATGCCGGCAGCGACCCATACACGAACAACAATGGCGGCACCATGCTTTCGGAAAACATCAACACGTGCAACAGCGTCATAGGTTCAGCCAATTATGACATTGGCCACGTGTATTCGACCGGGGGTGGGGGAGTGGCCTATTTGCAATCGCCTTGTGGCGGCAGCAAGGCTGGAGGTGTCACGGGTCAAGGTGCTCCTGTAGGTGACCCCTTTGACGTGGACTACGTGGCGCATGAAATGGGTCACCAATATGGAGGCAACCACACCCAAAACAACAGTTGCAACCGCGCGTCATCGGCTGCGTATGAGCCGGGTTCAGCGTCGACCATCATGGGGTATGCAGGAATTTGTGCGCCCAACTTGCAGAGCAATTCAGACGACCATTTTCACAACCACAGCATCAACGAGATGGTGGCGTTCACGGTCAATGGCAATGGAAACACATGCGCGTCCTCGTCTGCCACGGGAAATGGCATTCCAACGGTCAGTGCCGGCGTCGATGGATTGACAATCCCCATCTCTACGCCATTTGAATTGACGGCCACGGGTTCGGATCCAGATGGCGATGCTGTGACCTACAACTGGGAGCAATACGATTTGGGTCCTTCCACAGCCTCGGGAGACAACAACCTCACCAACCCATCGGGCAACCAGCCCATTTTCAGGTCATTTTCTTCGACCACGTCCCCCACAAGAACGTTCCCCCGTGTGCAAGATTTGGTCAACAACACGACGACCATTGGCGAGCACTTGCCGACCTACACGCGGAGCCTGCAATTCAAGTGTTCCATTCGGGACAACCGTTCTGGCGGAGGGGGATTCGCCGATGACCTCAAAACCATGAATGTGACGGCCAACGCTGGTCCGTTTTTGGTTCAGGCACCCAATGGCGGCGGAACGGTGTCGGGCAACACCCAGTTGCCCGTGACGTGGGATGTGGCAGGCACTGACGGCAACGGCGTCAATTGCAGCTCAGTGGACATTTTCTTGAGCACGGATGGTGGCTACACGTTCCCAACGCTGCTTGTGGCGGGAACCCCCAATGACGGAAGCGCATCTGTGCTGGTGCCCAACGTGACCTCCTCGCAGGCGCGCATCAAGGTCAAGGCCAGCAACAACGTGTTCTTCGACATCAGCAACGCCAATTTTACCATCACACCGGGCGCCGGAGACATTGACTATGATTTGGCCATTGTGTCAGCGCAAGGTTTGAATCCTGGCACCTGCGAAAGTGTCCTCGATCCCAAATTGACGGTGTTCAACGTCGGACAACAGGTGGTCAACGCGTTCACCGTGACCCTGGAAATTGATGGAGGCACGCCGTTGGTCGTCAATTGGACGGGGTCGCTCGGAAGCGGGGCAGGCGTGGACGTCGAATTCTGTGATGCCGGTGCGTGTGTGGCCCTTGCCGATGGCCCTCACGTGGCCAACGCAACGGTTGAATTGACCAGCGCCACGGACGAGAATCCATCCAACAACGACTACACCACGTCATTTGAAACAACCTCGGGCGGCGATGTCACGATGACGGTGCTTACAGACAATTATCCAGGAGAGACCACTTGGACGGTCACCGATGCAGGTGGTGCGACAGTATGGTCAGGAGGTCCTTATGCGGCATCTGGAACATCTTACGCCGAGACCACGTGTCTGCCCTACGGTTGCTATACACTGACGGTCAATGACAGCTACGGCGATGGCATTTGTTGTGCATTTGGACAGGGTTCTTACAACTTGACTTCGGGAGGCAGTGTCCTCGCCTCCGGCGGTGAGTTTGGGGCTGTGGTGAGTTCCGAATTTTGCTTGGACTCGCCGTCCGTTCCTGGGTGCACGGACCCCACGGCGGTGAACTACAACCCACAGGCCACGGAAGATGACGGTTCTTGCATTGACAGCATTTCTGGTTGCACCAATGCTGAAGCATGCAATTACGACGCCTCAGCCAATGTCGACGACGGGTCTTGCACGTTCCCAGTGCAGTACTACAATTGCGCGGGAGAGTGCAACCAGGACAACGACGGAGATGGCGTGTGTGACCAGCTTGAAGTGGAAGGGTGTCAGGATGACACCGCATGCAACTACGACGCCGCAGCCACAGATCCAGGTGCATGTTTTTATGCTGACCCCGGGTTCAACTGCGACGGGACTTCGTTGTGTGTGGAAGACTTGAACGACAACAACGCAGTTGAAGTAGGCGACGTGCTGCTCGTGTTGGCGGATTTCGGATGCACCGAGAACTGCTCTGCCGACCTCACCGGCGATGGTTTTGTGACCGTGGACGATGTTCTGGTTCTGCTCTCTGCATTTGGCTCTGAATGTCTTTAACTTCTGCCCATGGCAGAACCCCAAATCAGAGCATGGAAGAGCACCATTCATGTTTGGTCCCCTCATGACTTGTCTCTCGCTGACCGCGAGCTTCTGAACAAAGCACATGAGGCGGCCGCCAATGCCTATGCTCCCTACAGTCAATTTCATGTGGGTGGGGCAGTAAGGTTGGCCGATGGCACTGTGGTCTTGGGAAGCAACCAGGAAAACATGGCTTACCCCTCAGGGATGTGCGGTGAACGGGTGGCCGTGTTTGCAGCTGGTGCACAGCATCCAGGCGCTGTGATGACCGCAGTGGCGATTGTCTCGCCCTCAACCAATGCCATTGCCGATGCTTTCATGCCTTGCGGTGGATGCCGTCAAGTGTTGGTGGAAGCTGAACGACGTCAGGGTCAGGCCATGCGCATTCTGTTGCAGGTGCGCGATGAAGACGTGATGATTTCGGAAAGTGCGGTCAACCTCATGCCCTTCGCCTTTGAAGCCAAAGGATTGGGCGTGTCGAATGAAGCGTCAGGCAACGGTTGATCACGATTGTCAGTCCGAAGGTGCGTCGTAGCCATCCGCATGCACATCCGTCACCGCCCGGCCGGAGGGGTCGACCACGTTCTGAAGTCGAATGTCCCATTCCAAAGCCTTTTCAGTGCTGCACGCCACAGATTTTCCACCCGGTACTGTAGACGCAGCCGATGCGGATGGGAAGTGGGATTCAAACATGTCGCGATACCAGTAACCCTCTTTGGTGGTGGGGGGATTGATGGGGAACCTCGAAGCGGCTTGGGCCAAATCTTGGTCTGAGACGCGAGCCTCGGCTTGCGCTTTAAGCGTGTCAATCCACAAGTACCCCACACCATCGGAAAACTGCTCTTTTTGACGACGCAAAATGCGTTCGGGCAGCAGCCCTTCAAACGCTACGCGAATGGGCTCCTTTTCAAGCTTGCCTTGGCCTGCCATTTTGGCCTTGGGGTCCAGTCTCATCGCGTAATCGATGAACGCACTGTCGAGAAAGGGAACGCGCGCTTCGATGCCCCAAGCCATCATGCTTTTGTTTGCACGAGCACAATCGTATTTGTGGAGGTCGAGCACTTTGCGGACCGTCTCCTCGTGGAATTCTTTGGCATTGGGTGCCAAATGGAAGTAGAGATACCCTCCAAACAACTCGTCAGCCCCTTCGCCACTGAGCACCATCTTGATGCCCATGGTCCGAATCCGACGTGCCATCAAATACATGGGCGTGGAGGCGCGTATGGTCGTGACGTCGTAGGTCTCGATGTGTTTGATGACGTCGCTCAAGGCATCGATGCCCTCTTGAATGGTGTAAGTCAAGCCGTGATGGGTGGTTCCGATGAATGCGGCCACTTCTTCAGCGGCTGCGAGGTCGGGACTGCCCTCAAGTCCGATGGCAAAGCTGTGCACATTGGGCCACCACGCTTGTGAAGCGTTGTCGTCGTCCACCCGTTGTTTTGAATGTCGCATGGCCAAGGCTGCCACCACGGACGAGTCCAGTCCACCTGAAATGAGCAAGCCGTATGGCACGTCGCCCATCAAATGCGATTGAACGGCTCGGTCCAAATGGTCGTGAAGTTCCTCGGGACGATAGGGATGGTGGGGCAGGGTTTCCCATTTCATCCAGTCGCGCTTGTAACGCTTCACAGGAGCCAGGTCATCGTTGGACATTGTGTGTCCAGGAGGAAACGGCTGAACTTCCATGCAGACATCTTCGATCGCTTTCATTTCGGACGCAATCCACGTATGACCTTCTCCATCGCGGCCGTAGTACAGGGGAATGATGCCAATGGGGTCTCTTCCAACAAGCCAGTTCCCAGTGTTTGGTTCGTGCAACACAAAAGCGTACATGCCTTCAAGGTGATCCACCAAGTTGTCCCCATGTCTCGCGTACAGCGGCAGGATGACCTCACAATCGGAGGCAGTGGTGAACGCGCAACCCTTCAGCGCACCCTTCTTGAGCTTGCGGTGATTGTAAATTTCGCCATTGACCGCCAACAGGTTTCCGCTTTCTGGATCCCGAAGGGGTTGCGATCCACTCGCAACATCAACAATGGCCAGTCGCTCGTGGGCGAGAACGGCATGGTTGGTTTGCACCACGCCAGACCAATCAGGTCCACGGTGGTGTTGGCGGGACGACGCCCTGAGTACCGCGTCGCGATGACCTTCTGTGCTTTGCGTGAGACCAAGCAGTGCAGTGATTGAGCACATGATTGAGAAGAGATTGACGGAACTGCGGAGCCATTTCTTCCGCGCCAATGGAAGATACGAATTCCGAGTTAGCTTGCCGTCATGTTGATGAGCATTGTGGGCATGGGTGTGCTTCTGGGCATGGCGTATGCGTTTTCGAAGAATCGTCAGGCCATTTCATGGCGCACAGTTGCCGGGGCCTTTGCCATCCAATTTGGCTTGGGTGCGTTTGTGTTGAAGGTGTCCTGGGGGCAACAGTTGTTGGCTTCTATGACAGAGGGGGTGAATCAACTTCTTTCCTATGGCGATGCAGGCATCGGATTTTTGTTCGGTGGCTTGGTGGCGGAAGGCATTGGCTTCACGTTTGCCTTGAAAGTGTTGCCCATCATCGTCTTTTTTGCCTCTTTGATTGCGGTGCTCTATCACATCGGCATCATGAAGTGGATCATCCGGATCATTGGAGGTGCGCTTCAAAACGTGTTGGGCACCTCAAGGGCCGAGTCCATGAGTGCCACGGCCAACATTTTTGTAGGCCAAACTGAAGCGCCCCTTGTGGTGAAGCCGTTCATCGCCACCATGACGCAATCGGAGTTGTTCGCGGTGATGGTCGGGGGGTTGGCGTCCGTGGCGGGTTCAGCTTTGGCCGGATACGCCCTGATTGGCGTTCCTGTGGAGTACCTGATCGCAGCTTGTTTCATGTCCGCGCCAGGCGGACTGCTGTTCGCCAAAATCTTGATGCCTGAAACCGAAGCGCCGCTGAAGGAGTTGCCAGAGGTGGACGACGAGGACGCTCCGGTCAATGTGATCGATGCCGCGGCCAACGGCGCGTCGTCGGGCTTGTCTTTGGCACTGAATGTGGGTGCGATGTTGCTGGCATTTGTGGCCTTGATTGCGGTGATCAATGGCGTTTTGGGTGGTGTGGGCGGTTGGTTTGGCATGCCGGAGTTGACCCTTGAATTGATGTTGGGATGGCTGTTCAGTCCGCTTGCGTTTTTGCTTGGTGTGCCTTGGGCTGAGGCAGTCACAGCGGGATCCTTCATCGGCCAGAAGTTGGTCGTCAATGAATTCGTGGCCTATTTGAATTTTGCCCCATACCTTGCAGAAGGCGCCGAGGTTGTGTTGTCCCCCAAAACGAAGGCCATCGTGTCGTTTGCATTGTGCGGCTTTGCCAACCTCAGTTCCATCGCCATCTTGCTTGGCGGGCTGGGAGGCATGGCACCTTCACGCCGAAAGGACATTGCACGAATGGGGTTGCTGGCGGTCATGGCAGGAACGTTGTCCAATTTGATGTCGGGCACCATTGCGGGATTGTTTGTGGCGATGGGATGAGCAGTTCTGTGGCCAAACACGTGGGGTTGCCCCAAGAGTGGATCCGAAAAAAGCGAGACGGCGCAGTGCTGTCGGCAGAGGAGATTCATGCTTTTGTGCAGGGGGTCACGACAGGCGCCGTTTCAGAAGCTCAAATTGCGGCCTTCTCGATGGCCGTGTTTTTCCAGGACTTGAATGTCGATGAACGCGTGGCATTGACATTGGCCGTGCGGGATTCTGGGAGGGTGCTTGGTTGGGATCGAGACAAATTGCGCGGGCCGATCCTTGACAAACACAGCACAGGCGGGGTGGGAGACACTGTGTCGCTCATGCTTGCGCCGATGCTCGCCGCGTGTGGGGTGCATGTACCGATGATCGCAGGGCGTGGTTTGGCACATACAGGTGGGACGATTGACAAGTTGGAGGCCATTCCGGGGTATCAAACGGGGGTTTCCATCTCTCATTTCCAACGTGTGGTCGAAACGCATGGTTATTCCATCGTCCGCCAAACAGATGAACTCGCTCCAGCAGACCGACGGATGTACGCCACGCGCGACGTCACGGCGACGGTCGAGCATCTCGGTTTGATCACGGCCTCCATTGTCTCAAAGAAGCTTGCTGCGGGACTGGAACACCTGGTGTTGGATGTGAAGTGCGGCAATGGCGCGGTGCTTCAGGATGTGACGTTGGCTCGCCGGCTGGCGGAAAGCATGGTGGCCGTCGGCAAGGGTGCGGGCATGAAAACTTCAGCGCTGTTGACAGACATGTCGGTCCCGCTCGCTTGGTCGGCGGGCAATGCTCTTGAAGTCAAGGAAGCCGTAGACTATTTCCTCGATCCCGCTTCTCGCCATCCACGACTTGATGAAGTGGTTCTGGCCCTCGGCTCTCGATTGCTTGTTCAAGCCGACCGATTCGGGACGACCGAAAAGGCGCGTCTTGCTCTTGAAAAGGTTCGAGACAACGGACGTGCTCTGGAAGTTTGGGCGGGTCAAATCGAAGCGATGGGCGGTGACCCCATGGTGACTGAGGCGCCTGACAAGATTTTGGCGGAGGCTCCGGTCGTCAGAGCTGTTCGCGCACCTCACACGGGAACACTGACGGGGTACGACGTTCGACAAGTTGGCATGACGGTGGTCGAACTTGGTGGCGGCAGGACCTTTCCGGACGCCGTCATTGACCCGTCGGTGGGGCTGAGTCGCCTGCCGCAGGTGGGGTCGGGTTTCCAGGCGGGGGATGACATGGCCCTCATTCATGCGGCTTCACAAGCGGATTGGGACCGTGCTGAAGCTCGATTCTTGCGGGGGCTGATTTGGGATGGGGACCAGAATCATCCTGCGGTGATTTTGGATCACCTTACCTGAGAATGGCGCTCTGCTTAGTGGCAGGTGCGTTCTGAGGCCGACCTTTGCGTCATGGTGAAAGTCAAAATGTTTTCGTCAGTCGGGACCGAACAAGCTCCCGCGGCAGAGATGCCCGCGCTGGATTCCAATGCTTTTTATGACGTTGTCGATTCACGGCGCAGCACGCGCATTTACGCCAAAGATGAAGTGCCAGAAGATGTGATTTCTCGGGTGGTGGACGCTGCACAGAAAGCCCCCAATTCGTCCAACTTGCAATGCTGGGAGCTCTACCGTGTGAAAGACCAACAAAAGAAGAACGAACTCGTGGAGGCATGTCTTGGACAGCCTGCTGCTGCGACAGCACCAGAGTTGTTTGTCTTCGTTGCAAGGCCTGATTTGTGGAGACGCAACAATGCTTGGACCCTGAAGGAATTTGACCGTCGTGGCAACATGCCGGAAAGGGCGTGCCAGTATTTCACCAAGATCACACGTATTGCTTACACTCAGGGTGCATTTGCTTGGATCAAGCGGCTCTGGTTTGCAATTCGAGGACTTCTTAAGCCCACGCCACGGGAGCCGGTTGGGTGGGGCGACATGCGCGTTTGGGCACACAAGAGCACGGCCCTCTCAGCAGCCCACTTCATGTTAGCAATGCGTGCAGAAGGGTATGACACTTGTCCCATGGAAGGGATGGACAGCAAGAGGGTCAAGCGACTCTTGGCGCTTCCCAGAAAAGCTGAGATTTGCATGGTGGTTTCAGCAGGCAAGCGCACCGAAAAAGGAGTGTATGGAGAGCGTTTTCGCTTCGCACGTGACACCTTTTTCTTTGAGCATTGATAGAATGGCATCCGAAAATTGGTTCAAATCGGTTCTTTTCTGTTCTTTTAGAGCCATGATTGTGATGCTTACCCCCGGATGCGAAATATTTGTTCGTAGCCTCGGAGAGGGGGCTTCTGAACCAAAAGTTCGTTTGAAATGAAGACCTGGCTTGCCGGGTCTTTTTTTTTACGTCAGGTGCTGGTCGACCAGGACGTCAATGCGACGTTTCAAACCGTGGTACTGTGTGACCGCTGCCGCCTGATTCATGTTGGCCTTGCACACGCCCATCGGAGCGAGATTGAGCAACCCCAGTGCGCTGTGGTACCACAGGGAAAGGGTTCGTGTTTCCATGGATTCAAATGACAACCAGTCCAAGTTTTGGAGAATCCTTGCGGCGTTGTCTTTTTGGTCCAATGCAATCCAATTCCAAGCTTGACGCAGATTCAAAATGGTGTCCATGTCCGAATCTCGGTTGTACCAATCCTGAGACGATTGGAATTCCTCGATGTTTTGGTTGATCGCTTCGACAACACCGAGTTGTCCGCTGAGGATGGCCCAATCGGACAAATTGAATGCGAAGTAGCAGCTTTGGTTGGCCCACCGTGGCCAAAGCACGAGCTCATTGTGAAGTCCTTCCATTGCGAGGTCAACGGCGGTCCTTCCATCCGAGGCCTTTCCATGTCCCTCACTTTCAGCGAGCATGGCAATGCCGAGTTGGCGAGATTGAACAAGTGGGTGAATGCCTGGATTGAATTGTTTCAGTTTTGGCAAGGTTTCGAGCACGAGACCCCATGGGGCATCTTGTGCCACCAGCCCTGCTGCCCTGAGGCTCTGAGCAAAATGTCTGTCGCCTGGTGAAGTTGCTTGTTCGAGATAGGAGTCTACCATGGTTTGGCCAAAAGAGGCCAAGAAGTCGAGCGGTGGGAATTGTTCCACCACGAATCGAAGCAAGTGTGGATGTTCTGCCAAGTTGAGCCACAGGGCCATGTCCATGGTTCCCCGCTGGTAGGTGGTGAGCACGGCTTGCTTTAGTTTGCGAAATTCCCTTGTGGTCAGGTGAAAGCGCTTTGGGTCAGCAAACCGTTGGATGAACCGCTCGACTTGAACTTCTGCTTCTTGGTTTGACCAAGATTGCGGCGTTTTATCTCGGGCCTTTTCTGCATTCGTTTCGAAAAGGGGCCCCTGCGGACGTCCGAGGGTTGCCTCGTCCCTCTGTCGTTGCATCCATGCTCTGAATGACGCATACCCGACGTAACGAGAGAGGGTGTTGAGGGTGTTCGTGGCATAATTCCCTTGTTTCGCAACCAGCCCAAAAAACCTACGGAGGGTTGTGGTGCTCACTGGGAAGCGTCCGTCAAATGCACGCAATTCCTCGCTCAGCACCTCGCAATCCCTTGTGCACGTGACGTCTAGGCCGGAGACGCGACTCACTTCCTTCGCGAGTGCCTCAATGTGGTTTGGGGTTTGGTCAATTGTCGTCATCCATGATGGCCTCTGCAACAGACAGAACCTGCCATTCGCACCGCGAGACGTGCCTGTTTCCAGCCATCCACAAGGTACGGCCATCTGGAGAAAACCGGGCGACGTACTGACTGCTGTCACTGACATGGGTCCAACGCTTTCCTCCATCTAGGCTTACGTCAATCCCGAGTTTGCCGACACTCACCACTTCCTTCTGGCGTTTGGGGTGGTGCATGATGCAAGAGCGATAACCAGGACCCGTGCCTTCCGCAATTGGGTTCCAGGTGGCGCCTCCATCCGAGGTGAAGATCAAGTTGCCGTGGTTGTTTTCAGGGTCTTCCCAATCTCCTCCCATGGCCAGTCCATGATTCGAATCGGCGAACGAGGCGCTGAATACGCCGGTCATGGTGCCACCTTGCCGGATGGGGAGGGCAGTGACGCTCCAGGAATGGCCGCGGTCGGTGGTTCTGAAACACCGGGAGGCGACCCCCCCGGTGAACACCCATGCTGTGTCTCCTTGAATGCAGATGTTGCCATTGGAAGCTGCAAATCCAGCCTCGCCTTCGACAGGGGAGGTCCGTTCGTCGCAAGGCGTCGGTTGCCAAGTTTGGCCGCCATCGCGGGTAACAAGCAGCGTCAAGCAACCGCCCACAGGGTCGCCAAACACCAGACCCTCGTCTTCATTCCACCATGCCATCGCATCCAAAAAGACAGCAGCGCTGGTGTCGTGGTGCACCCATTCGGGATGCAGGCCGGTGGCCTGCGTGCGTGCAATCCACGCCGGTGAAGCGATGCTTGCTGCGAACCAATGTTTCCCGGAGAATGAAGAAGCGCGGAAAGAGGGCGTTGTGCTGTCTGGTGACAGCCACTGCTGCTGGGTCCAATGTGCACCGCCATCGTTGGTTTGGCCTACCCAGCCGTTCGACCCAGCATATCGAACGTGTCCATCCAATCCGACGTCGAGGCTTCGAATGCTGCACGGCACTTCCCAATGAGCCCATTCAGAATCGTCGTGTCCGCAACCGAAACACACCAAGGCGAGGCACAAGGCCCACAGCATTCTTCTCATGCTGCGAAAGTGAGAAAGAATTTGTTGGGCGTGAACAATTCAGTCAACACTTCAGGTCGCAAGCGCTGATTTCGATGCATTTTGCATCATGCGCACACCTTTCCAAACAACAGCATTGATCATCGTGGTCGCGTGGTGCATGTCGAGCATCTCTTCCGTGGCTCAACAGGACAACACTTGGGTTGTGGTCGATGCGTCCTCATCTGGACAAACCAACTCGGGTTCTGCTTTGCCCGGGGTGACGGTCCAATTTGGCTGCAAAGGGGTTTCTGAGAACAACGGTGCCCTCGCGACCTCCGTAGACGGCTCATTCCCCAACCTCATTTCTGAGACGCAATGCCCCGAGAATTGTTGGGCAACGTTCAGTTTCGTGGGATATGAGACGTTGAAAAAATCTTGCCAGGAGATTGACAAGGAAGGAGGGGTGGTGGTGCTCGTTCCTCAAGCTGAAGCCCTCGATGCTGTCGTGGTGACGGCCAGCATCACAGGGTCCACCGTTCAAGAAGAAACGGTGCCTGTCACGGTCTTGAAGCCGTACCTCGCAGAAAATGGCAATGCGCTTGATTTGAAGGGGCTTGTGTCCAAGACGCCGGGCGTGTCCATCATGGACGACCAAGTGAGCATTCGCGGGGGAAGTGGATACGCCTACGGAGTTGGAAGCCGGGTCCAGTTGCTTTTGGATGACCTCCCGCTGCTGTCGGGCGATTTGGGCCAAATCTGGTGGTCTTACTTGCCCATGGAACACGTCGGACAGGTCGAGGTGGTCAAAGCCACCGCTTCTTCCACCTATGGGTCCGGGGCTTCCAATGGCGTCATTCACATGCGGACGGTTTGGCCTGGTGCCGAGCCTGAAACGGTGGTCAGTCTTTTCAATGGGGTTTACAGCGATCCGGATTCCACCAATTGGCGGTGGTGGGATCACAGTTATTCACCCATTTCCAATGGGATGAACGTGTCTCATCGTCAGGCCTTTGGCAAGTTGGATGTGGTGGGAGGAGCTGCGTTTTTCGCAGACAAAACGTTTCTGTCAGGTGGCCATGAACAGCGTGCCCGTGCCAATGTCAAGTTCCGTCATCGGCTTTCTCCCACATTCCAATACGGCGGCGGAATTCAGACGCAGTATCAGCAAATGGGTCGGTTCATCCTTTGGGACGACTTTTCCACCAGCGCATTTCTGCCGATGGAGGGAACGTCCAGCGAGGACCGATGGGTCAACGGCCACGTTGACGCTTGGGCCACGTACATGCCTCTGAACGGCGGGTCACATCAATTGAAGACCAGGGTGTACCGCACTTCGAGGTACAGCGAAGACAGCATCCCGACCATGACGAGCAACTTGAGCATGGCCCAGTACCGATACATGCGTCCTCTAGGAGAACATGCGTCCGTTCAATTGGGGGCGTTTGGCTCCATTCAAAAGTCCTTTTCGAACCTGTATCCAGACATCAATTTGTTCACGTTCAACACGGCGACGTTCTCCCAAGTCGAGTGGGCAAAAGACGGGTGGAAAGTGGCAGGGGGCGTCAGAGTGGAGCGCAACTTTTTCCCAGGGATCTTCGATGAGAACTCGGGTCCCATCATGCGTTTGGGCATGAACCGAGAGCTGACTCCCACCACCAACTTGCGCGCGTCCTATGGCGAGTCATTGCGTTTCGCTTCCTTGGCCGAACGTTATGTGGAAGGAAGTTTGGGTGACAACATCGACATCATCGGCAACGTCGACTTGCTGAATGAGTCTGGAAACAATTGGGAAGTTGGACTGGTCCAAGAGCTCAAACGGGAAGGGGTGAGCATGCTGCTCGAAGCGGCGGCTTTCGTTTTGAATTATGAGGAAATGATTGAGTACACCCTGCTCCCTCAGGTGGATTCAAACAACGCCATTCTGTTCACGCCTGAAGGCGATCCAATGTTCTTTTTCAAGCCTCTCAATCTAGGCCAAACCCGCATCGCAGGATTTGAATTGAGTGCCTCAGGGAATGCCCAGGTCGCAGGTGTGCCATTCCGCACAGTCGCAGGGTATACCTACAATTACGCAGGCGACTTGGCCAACGACCCTGCGCAGGACAGCTTGGGGGTG
This sequence comes from Flavobacteriales bacterium, assembly GCA_042088625.1. Taxonomy (GTDB): domain Bacteria; phylum Bacteroidota; class Bacteroidia; order Flavobacteriales_D; family Sanyastnellaceae; genus UBA11663. The sequence goes on along the minus strand of JBELLK010000012.1, from coordinate 9,338 downwards.
TTTGTGAGCAATTTCTTCGATTCTTTTGGAGACGCTCGAGACAGTCTGGTGGCAGCGGGGTCTTTGTTGAAGTACCGCAACAAGGGCGCATTGAAGGTCGATCTGGAATGGGACATGGGCCCATTCACCGCGGGTGTTGCCCTGAATCACCAAACGTTCATCGACGCGGTGGATTGGTATTTCGAAGAACTGATTGGCGGGTTGGTGAACTACAGGGAACAATTCACCAATGGCGCAAAGCGGTGGGATGCACGGTTGATTTATGAGGCGCCAAAAGGTCAGCGTTTTTCGCTCATTGTCAACAACCTGACCAATGGCGTGGTGAGCACAAGGCCAGGCATCATGGGGGCGCCGCGTCACGTGATGTTGAGGTTCGACACGAGCTTTTGAGGACTCGCAATGCAACCCTAGTCGTGATTTGCAAGTTCACAAGGGTGACACCGCCTAACTTCCAGCGCCCGGACCAAGAACGACTCCTACATGAACTCCTTTCCTACCAAGCTTGCAGTCTTGTTTCTAGCAACGTTCTGCTGCACGATATCAGTTTCAGCGCAAGGCCGAATTCCAGGTGAATTCATCGTCCGATTTGAAGGTGAGGAGGTGGCCCCAAAATGGGGTGAAGAGTTTGGGTTGAACCACGTGCGCACACTGTCTCGGCGGGCCCAAATCCACTTGTTCGAATTGACTTCCTCAACCTCAGCTGCAGACGATTGGGCGATGCTCCGCACGTTGCGTCGCGACCAACGTTTGAGGGCGGTGCAGTTCAACCACGAGGTGCAGTTGAGAGAAACGCTTCCGAACGATCCGGCTTTGAACCAGCAGTGGCATCACGTGCAGAACGGCGATCACGACATCGACTCAGATCTGGCATGGGACATCACCACAGGTGGCCAAACCTCTGACGGCACGCGGATTGTTGTTGCTGTCCTTGAGGGTGGAGGCGCCAATTACAATCACATTGACCTCATCGACAACCATTGGGTGAACGATGAAGAAATCCCAGACAACGGCATTGACGACGACAACAATGGATTTGTGGACGACTACAACGGTTGGCACGCCCAAAACAACAACGACAACATCGGAGGCAGTGGTCACGGAACGTCTGTGAGCGGGATGATTGGCGCCACGGGTGACAACGGGTCTGGTGGGGTTGGCGTCAATTGGGACGTGGACATCATGCAAATTGACATGGGATTCGGAGGCTTGTCAGAGGACAATGTAATAGCCGCTTACGACTATCCCTACGAGATGCGCTCGTTGTTCAACGAAAGCCAAGGGGCCCGAGGCGCCTTTGTCGTGGCCACGAATGCCTCGTGGGGAATCGATTTGGCCAACCCTGCGAACTACCCTGTCTGGTGTGGGTTTTACGACACCTTGGGTGAGGCTGGCATTTTGAATTGCGGAGCCACGGCCAACCAGCAATACAACATTGATACGCAAGGCGACATGCCCACCGGTTGCAGCTCGCCTTACATGGTGTCCGTCACAGCCACCAACAACCAAGACGTGAGGACATTTTCAGGTTACGGTGCGACCACCATCGACCTGGCTGCACCAGGAGACAACGTTTACTTGCCTTCAGGTTCAACCGGTTACAACAACACCAGTGGGACTTCTTTTGCCAGCCCTTGTGTGGCAGGGGCGATTGCCTTGCTTTACAGCGCGCCATGCCCCGATTTGATGGGGCAGGCATTGGTCGATCCTCAAGGCGCGGCTGACCTGGTTCTGGGTCACTTGCTCAATGGCGTTGACGTCGTCAGCAATTTGCAGGGAGAAACGGTGACAGGTGGCCGCTTGAACACGTTCAATTCGCTGAATCTTCTGATGGAAAACTGCGGGCCGCTTGAATGTCTTCCTGAGGCCATGGATGCGGAGGCGGTTTGTGTTTATGATGCAGCTTCGGATTCTGTGCTTACGACCATTGAGGTTGGCGTGACGATGAGCTCTCCTTTGTGCTTCACGGGTGAGCTCTGCATTTCTTCGCCCTCGGGCGAGTTGGGCTGCGATTCTTTGGCCGTTGCGAATGGCGAGTCTCACACTTGGTCTGAATTGCTGCCAAACACGACCTACACGTTGTCGTACACTGTGGACACTGTGGCCTTCGACGCGCCCATTGAGGTGGTCACCCCGGGATGCGACGCTTTGATTCCAGGATGCACGGGTCCCACGGCGTTCAACTACAATCCCGAAGCAACCATCGACGATGGGTCATGTGATTTCCCCTGTGCGGACTTCAATTTTACGTTGACCCTTGACTGTGCACCTGAGGAGGTTTCTTGGGAAATTGTCAGTCAAGAGAGTGGGGAAGTGGTGGCCTCTGTGATGCCCGGCACCTACGTGGAAGACGAGGCCACGGTGCAAATCACGGAGTGTTTGATTCAGGACTGTTACACGTTCAGGTTGCTCGACCAAGGTGGCAATGGATTGACGCCGGACTTCTTTTGGGAATGCTTTTCAGAAGGCGATTACCAAGCGACGGACGATGCAGGAATGGTGTTGTTTGAAATGGCGAACGCTGACTTTGGATCGTCGATCGAGCACGACTTCTGCTTGCCAGCCATTTTTGGATGCACCGACGAGAATGCCTGCAATTATGATGAAGAGGCGAACATGGACAACGGCACGTGCATGATGACCGGAGAGTTGTGCAGCGATGGAGACGATGAGACCATCTTCGATGAGATTGATGAAAACTGTGAGTGCGTTGGCATTCCTGCTGTTTACGGTTGCACGGATCCAGACGCGTGCAATTATGACGAGACACTCGGGGCCAACGTCGACGATGGGTCATGTTATGAGATGGGTGTGGGTAATGTGTCTGGCTCAGTCTTCCCTTTTGCAGGGCAGGAGTTTGTTTACACGTACAACGGCGTTGAGGGAAGCACGCTTGTTTGGTCGGTCGAGGGCGGTGAAATTGTCGCAGGACAAGGCACCTCGGAAGTGACCGTGTTGTGGGGCACAGAGGACATGTTTGGTGCGGTTTACGTGATTGAAACAGATGCCACGGGTTGCGAAGGGCAAGCGGTTCGAACCGTCCAAATTTTGGACGTATCTGGCGTAGAGGACCTCGAGGTTGTTGAAGCGATGTTCATGCCCAATCCCGCGAAAGGGCAAGTGTCCCTCATCTGGGACGGCATTCAATACTCAGGAGCACAAGTGGTCGTGTACGATGTGTTGGGAGCAGAAGTCATGACAGCCGTAACGGAAGGAGTGATGGACATCCAATCGCTCGCACCTGGTCGATATACGGTCGTGGCATCCACTCGTGACGCGAAGGTGACGCTGCCTTTGATGGTCAAGTGAATCGAGGGGAGAAGCGTTGCCAGCCTTCAGCAACGCCAATAAGGACTTAGGTTCTTTCGTCGAAAGCTTGACGGAGCTCCAGGCACTGGGCTTCAGTCCAGGAACGCACATGGGTGCGAAGGGCTTCGGCATTGTCCATGGTTACAGCGCTGCCAATGCGGACGGTGACATCGATGTGTTTGGCGCCAAAGTGATGAAAGGCGTGTGGAACAAACCAAACGTTGTCGACCCACGCAATGTTCGGGTCACGATATTCCAAGGCCACGGGGACAATGGGAAAGCCTTCTTCCGCGCAGGTGTAGAACATGCCAGGCCGGTATTCCAGCAGCTCAGGTCCTTTGAAGGTGGTGCCTTCCGGGAAGATCACAATGCCCATGCCTTCTGAAAGTCGGTTGCGCACGGCCGCGCGAGTGGCTCGTCGGCTGTCTTTGCTTTTGCGATTCACCCAAATGGTGCCAAGCAAGGTGGCTCCCCATCCAATGATGGGCCAAGATTTGGACTCAATTCGCCCCACGTAAACCACGGGGAAGTCAACCGGAAAGAGCACGGCATCCACGTAAGAGCGGTGATTCCCCATAAGCACTGCCGGTTCATCAGGGAATTGACCTTCCCAGGTGACCCGAAGTCCCATCACAGACTGGACTCGTTGTACGAATCGCACAAACCTCTTATGGGTCCAATTTCGGACGTCCTGTTGTGAGGCTTGCTTGGCGCGCAGCACAGCAAATCCAAGCATCATGCGCAAAATGGTTGCCAAACACAGAGCCAAGAAAAGGGCGATTCGAACAAAGGCGCGAATGGGACGCATGGAGAGGTTTTGTGCGAAAGTACAACCTGGTCACGACCGCAGGCCAGGCACGAAATGCTTCATCCATGGCGAAGTCTCTTCCGGGGTGAATTGTCCGGGCATGGCACGCACCATTTTCTTGGCAGGGCCAATGGAAACCTCCAAGGGTGCCTTGCTGAAAGGGTGAAGCCATTGCAGTCGTGTGCATGTCAAGTGGAGTCCATGGCCTGTGTAGTGGGGAGGTTGGCCGTAGACCAAATCGCCCACCACGGCGTGTCCCAGTGCCGCGGCGTGCCGCCGGATTTGATGGGTGCGTCCTGTGAGCAAGTCCCATTCGACGAGGCTAGCATGGTCGTGAACACCCCAAGTTCTCCAACCCAAGCTTTTGAATGTGGTCTTCGATGGCTTGCCATCGATGGGGAGATTCACAGTGCCGCGATGGGTGGACAATCTTCCACAAACCCAAGCGTGGTACGTCTTTGTTCCAAGGTGCCAATCGGCTTGAAGTTTTCGCAATGCATCCAAGGTTTTCGCCACACAAACCGGTCCCCTGGTGCCAAAATCCAATCGGTGTACAGGTTGCCAAAGCTGGCCATCGCAATTGGCAAACTCTTGCTGCATGGCATGAAGCAATGTGTTCGATCCCCTTCCGTGCGTGCCCATGCCAGCAGGTTTCAACACAACACAATGGTCGTCATCGCTGAAGAGAATGTTGAGTTGCATGATGATGTATTGCCTGGTGAACGGTGTGAATTTGACGGCAAATGTGCCGATTTATAAGATAAGTTGTTACATTAACGCGACGAAATAAACTACGCCAGAATGAAGACCATCCATCGAATCACCACGCTCGTGGTTGCAGCCATGTTGCTCGCAGCTCCAACGTTTGCACAGAAAGCAGCCAAGCCTTCACCCAAAGAAGCGCGCCAGCGCGTTTGTCACACCATGGGCAACTTGGAGCGTTTGATCCATCAAGATCCCAAAACGGTGACGAGAATGGAACTGATCGAAAAGCAAACACAGGCATTTTTGAACACAAAGGCCGAATCCGCTTCTCAAAAATCTGCTTTGGTGGTGACCATTCCAGTCGTCTTCCATGTCCTGTACAATACCACTGCAGAGAACATCAGCGAAGCCCAAGTGCTCTCGCAACTCCAGATTTTGAACGACGATTTCCGCCGATTGAATTCTGACCAGGACAACGTTTGGGCGCAGGCTGCGGACACGCAAATTGAGTTTTGCTTGGCATCGCAAGACCCCGATGGCAATCCGACCGATGGCATCCTCCGGGTTCCCACCGATGTGACTTCATTTGGCACCAACGATGCCATGAAGTTCACTTCTCAGGGCGGTTCGGACGCATGGCCAGCTGCTGACTACATGAATTTTTGGGTTTGCGACTTGGGTGCCAGCTTGCTCGGCTACGCCCAATTCCCAGGAGGCCCTGCGGACACGGATGGCATTGTGTGCAACTACACAGCCACAGGCAACATTGGAACGGCTTCTGCACCTTTCGATTTGGGACGGACGGCCACCCACGAGGTAGGACACTACTTGAACCTTCGCCACATTTGGGGCGACGGCGGATGCGGTGCATCGGATTTTGTTGATGACACGCCCGACTCGGACGGACCAAATTACGGATGCGCCTTGGGCAATGTCGCCTGTGGCACGGAGGACATGGTCCAGAATTACATGGACTACTCAGATGACGCTTGCATGAACTTGTTTACACAAGGCCAAAGCGATCGCATGAACGCATTGTTCGCCCCAGGTGGCGGCAGGGCGAGCCTTGTGTCTTCAGCGGGTTGTACGCCTGCCGTTCCTGACTTTGACTTGGACGCTCAAGCGCAATTGGTCATCGCTCCCCAAGCAGGCGTCTGCGCTGCGAGCGTGGCGCCAATCATTCGCATTCGCAACAATGGTGCGTTGCCCTTGACGTCTTTGGACATCAGCTACAGCATTGACGGCATTGTAGAAGGATCCACCACTTGGAGCGGGTCCTTGGACTACAGCGCAACGGCAGAGATCACTTTGGCGGACATCGCTCCGGCAGACGGCAACCACACGTTCAGCTTCACTGTGAGCAACCCCAATGGGGCTGCAGACCAAAACACGTCAAATGACACGGCTTCAAGCGATTTCTTCATGAATTCAACTGGAAGCGGAGTCACCGTGACCGTCGGAGGCGGAAGCTGGGACAGTGAAATTGGTTGGTCGCTCGATTTGAATGGCACAGTTTACGCTTCTGGCGGTGCCGGAACAACTACGGAGTGCATTCCAAATGGGTGCTACACGCTCAACATGACGGACAGCTACGGCGACGGCTGGAATGGTGCGATTTACACCTTGACAGACGCCGGCGGAATCGTGATCGCCACAGGTGATTTGGACACAGCCCAACAGGGAGATGGCACCACGCAAGGATCTGATGTGGTCCAAATCGGGGTGGACTCCTGCGGATTGGGATGCACGGACGAAACGGCCTGTAACTACGACCCAGATGCCACACTCGACGACGGTTCATGCAACTTTGACTGTACCGGTTGCACGGACCCCACGGCGTGCAACTACGACGCCACGGCCACTCAGGACGATGGTTCCTGCACGGTGAACGACGATTGCGGCGTGTGTGGTGGCGACAACGGCACCTGCACTGGATGCACCGATGCCACTGCCTGCAACTTTGATCCCAATGCGTTGTTTGACGATGGCTCGTGTCTCGCCAACGACGAGTGTGGGGTGTGCGGTGGCGACAACAGCACGTGCGGCGGTTGCACGGACGCCACGGCCTGCAACTATGATCCCGCTGCGGTGATTGACGATGGCTCTTGCATCTTCGGAGGAGAGGGGTTGACCGTAACGATTTTGACGGACAACTACCCAGGAGAAACCACATGGAGCCTGACCGACGCCTCGGGTGCTTTGGTGGCAGCCGGAGGGCCTTATGCCACTGCTGCTGTGGAGGAGGTGACCCAAGTGTGTGTTGCGCCAGGGTGTTACACCTTCACAATCAACGACAGCTTCGGAGATGGCATTTGCTGCGCCTACGGCAACGGGGCGTACTCGCTGACTTCGAATGGCGTCGTGCTCGCTTCGGGCGGAGAATTCCAGACCACCATCTCTGAAAACGTTTGCTTAGGTGACGGTTTGGGTTGCACTGATCCTCTGGCTTGCAACTACGACCCCAACGCCCTCACGGACGACGGTTCTTGCGATACGGTCACTTGTGCAGGCTGCACAGATCCAACAGCATGCAACTACGATTCCGTCGCTACAATTGACGATGGTTCTTGCTTGAGCCTGGACGAGTGTGGCGTTTGTGGGGGAGACAGCAGCACTTGCCTTGGTTGCACCGACCCTGAAGCATGCAACTATGATGCTTCGGCAACTCTCGACGACGGCTCTTGCATTGCACCCGATCCGGTCGAGGGATGCCCCACGTGCGACTATCCACTGAACATCGCCGATACGAATCTCGTCGGAGGTGTCGCAGGCACGGGCGTCACGACACCTGCCTCTGGTACGTTGGGTGTTCTTGACATTGTTTTGAATTGGACGAACGTCAGTGGAGACGCTTCTTGGCCCGCCGACATGCAAATCGAGATTGGATTGCCAGATGGCAGCTGTGTGGCCATCGGTGGATACAACGTCGCAAGCACTTGCACAGATTTGGGCAACTACGCAGTCGTTTGGCCCACGGATTGGCAGTTAAGCACGTCCGGAACATATTCTACATCAGTCGACTTGAGCGCTTCTGCTCTGGCTGGCACAGGATTGTGGTCCTTCACACTCGTGAATGGCTACGCCGCGAGTGCTGGAGTGGATTACGATGTGACGTTGACGCTCAACGGTTTGTGCACCTCAGACAACATTGACATTCCTGGCTGCACTGACCCGGCGGCTTGCAACTACAACGCCTTGGCCAACGTGGATGATGGCTCGTGTGAATTCGCGAGCTGCTCGGGCTGCACTGACCCAGCGGCTTGCAATTACAACGCAGGCGCGACGACCGACGACGGTTCATGCGAATTCACAAGCTGCGCAGGTTGCACCGAGATTTTTGCTTGCAATTATGACGCGACAGCCACCATTGACGATGGTTCATGCATTCTTCCTTTCGACATCGTTTACGAAGACCTTGATGGTGATGGCATCGGAAGTGAAGTTGGCATCGCGGATGTGTGTGACTTGGGTCCAGGCCTGAGCCTTGAAACGGGCGATTGCGACGACAGCAACGAACTTGTGTATCCTGGAGCTCCAGGCACGGGAGAAGGCATTGACAACAACTGTGACGGCGTCATTGATGGCGACGAACTTGTGCCCAACCTCTGTCCAGAGGACCTCAACCAAGATGGTCAGGTCACTGTGGCGGACATCCTCCAATTGCTGGCTGACTTTGGCTGCACGTCCAATTGCGAAGCCGATTTGAACGAAGACGGGGCGACCAATGTCAACGACATTCTGCAAATTTTGGCTGCCTTTGGATCTGTTTGTTGATTGAAAAAGTACAAGCCAACACGGTGAAACCTGAGGCGAATTCCTTTAGTTTGCCACTTCTTTGTTGAACATCATCGATGAAACTTTTTGTAGCGAAGCTCAACCGAGATGCGGTTGAATCGGATTTGTTGGAATGGTTTGGCGCCATGGGCCCCGTGCGGAGCGCCAAAATTGTGACTGACCGAGACACAGGCCAAAGCAAGTGCTTTGGTTTTGTGGAGATGGAAACGCGAGAAGGCGGAGAACGGGCCATTGCGGAAATGAATGGGCAAGAGTTCATGAAGTTCCGCATGGTGGTCAAAGAGGCTGAGGAGCGCGGCAGCAGGCCACGTCCAGCGTCAGGCGAGAGACCGGGAAGTTCCGAAATGCGCACGGGTTCTCGAAGTCAGACAGACGGCCGTGGAAGCGCAGGACCGGGAGCCAAGTCTGGTGGCGGTGGTTCCTTTGGGGCAGACAAAAAGCCTGCCAAAAAGAAGAAAGTCCAGCGGTTGAAACCTGACAAATACTCTGATGGACCTAGACAAACCAAAATGAAGAAAACCAGAGGCGGAGGGGGATCAAAAGGGTGGTCGGATTTCGACGACGATCTTTGATTGAATCGACAGGAGGGATTCAATAGAGTTCCGGAAAACGAGGGTCATTGGCCCTCGTTTTTTTTTGCACCAAACGTCTCACGAAATGGCATCGATGGGGCAACAATGAAACCTTTTGAGAGGGGTTTCGTTGGTTGTTATCGGGTGTTTGG
>JBELLK010000050.1:8791-11723 GCA_042088625.1 Flavobacteriales bacterium | reverse complement strand
AAGCCCAAATCACCCTCGACAATGATTTTTCTGACTGGACGGGAATCCCGGAGGTTTCCAGTGCCAACACGCATGTGATTTCAGGTGCGGCAACGTCCAATGCCGATTGGGTTTTTTGGAAGGCCGACCTTGCAGTGGAACTCGCCTTGGACGAGACGGTGATTCCTCACGGCTTGCAGCTTTGGGTGGACACCGACAACAACCCCAACACCGGTTGGATCCAAGCCCCAATGGGGGTGGAGCTCGTGATGGACTTTGCCAACAACGAGGTTCGGCGCTACAACGCAGGCGGTGTCGAGACGACCCTCAGCTTCAACAACATCGGCCTTCATGGGGCGCCGACTTACAGCGGCACCACGTTCGAATTGGCCCTTGACCGAAGCATGTCCGGCGTGGGCAGCAGCACCCTTGCTTGGCAATGGGTCGACACCGCGCATGATGAGGTGTTGCCTTCGAGTCCTGCCACGCTTACCCTAAGCAACGAGGTCGCTGTGGTGGATGAGGTGCCTTTGTCGCGCGCTCCGGGCACGCAGATTCGCGCCGTTTGGTGGAATGTGAACCGCCGCATGGACCAAACCTCTCCCGCCGCCTCAATGGGCCGCATGGTGGCCGCGCTCGCCCCCGACATCATCGGATTCAGCGAAGTCGACGACGTCTCGGCTGCTTACGTGAAAGGTCTACTTGAGTCGTGGCTGCCCGGCTCCACATGGAACGTGGTCAAGGACGACTACGATTTGATGGTGGCGACGACGTGGCCCATCGCCTCGTCGCACCCAGACGTTTACCGCAGCTTCCCGGCTGTGATCGGCACGGAGGACGTGTTTGGCGTGCCCACACTGTTCACTTCCTCGCATTTGAAGTGCTGTGGTGGACTGACCAACGAGGAGAAGCGCCAAAGTGAGGCTGACGAGTACATGGCCTTTCAGCGTGATGCCATGACGGCTGGAGGTCAAGTCGACGTTCCCTCGGGGTCGCCCATCTTGTTTGGGGGCGACCTGAACATGGTGGGGCTTGCAGCCCCCATCAACACCCTCGAGTCGGGGGACATCGCGGACGAAGCCCAATACGGCGCCGACTTCGCCCCGGACTGGGATGGCACTGGTATGCTTCAAGTCGCAGCCGTGCAAGCCGACCGACCCATGGACTACACCTGGCGCAACGACGGCGGTGCCTACATGCCAGGCAAACTCGATTACGCGCTTGTGTCTGACGGGGTGTTGCAGGTGCTCAGGTCGTTTGGGCTCCAAACCTCTGACATGTCTGCCGACCGTCTGAATGCCTACGGTCTGCAGTCGGGCGACACGTGGAATGCCTCCGATCATCTCCCTGTTGTGGTGGACGTCGCACTCGGTGGGGCCCAAGCCCAGGATGCCGATGGAGACGGGGTGCCAGATGTCACGGACAATTGCATTGACATGCCCAATTCAGACCAGGCAGACTTCAATGGCAATGGATTGGGCGACATGTGCGAAGACAGCGATCAAGATGGGTTGTGGGATGCGGACGAGTTGATGTTGGGCACGGACCCTACGGTCCAAGACACCGATGGCGACGGGCTTACCGACGGGGCTGAAACCGACCTCTTCAACACCGACCCACTCAACAACGATTCAGACGCCGATGGGGTCAGCGACGCGTTGGAGCTCCTCTTTCCACCCACCAGTTCTGGCTGTCCAGGTGACATCGATGGCGACAACGCTGTGTCGGTTGCGGACTTGTTGTTGTTGCTGAACACGTTTGGCCAAGCCTGCTGAACTTCAACCGCCTTGTGGGAAACCTTTTTCTGCGTCATTGCGCGGCTAGACTTGTGCGCGCTACTTTTCGGCCAAACTGTTAACACTTGCGTTCATGAAACATGTTGTTCTCTCTCTCGCGGCAGTCTTTGCCGTGTTGACTTCTGGCTTGGCACAGGTCTGCGAAGCCGACTTTGTTTTCCCGGATGGGGTCACTTTTGGACTGAGCCCAGATCCTTTGATTGGTGAGACGTTTGAGGATGGCTACCTCGGAGAATTGTATGCCGACACACTGCACATTCTTGTTCCAACGTCTGCAGACGATTTGGTCGGGATTCCTGTGCCCGTGGACAGCGTTGTGGTTCAAAACATCTCGTTGATTGGTGAGTCGGGCGAAGCCCTGCTGATTTCAGAGGTGGGGCTGGAACTGACCCCCAACAACAACGGAGACAGCGGCAATCCTTATGCGTTTCTAGGTGGTTCGCAATACTGCGCGACACTCACTGGCACGCCTGACACAACTGGATTCTTCTTTGCCAGCATCGACGTCGTGGGGTGGGCCAACTTTTTGGGGCCCATCAGTCAAGAAATTTCTTTTGAGGGCTATTCCTTGACACTCATTTTCGAAGGATGCACCGATCCCATGGCTTGCAATTACGACCCCCTCGCCACAGAGGACGATGGGTCTTGTGCGGAGTTTGATGCATTGGAGGTTTGTGGAGGAGACTGCTTCGCAGCGGACAGCACAGGATGCATCGAATTGATCATGCTCGGATGCTTGGATTCTTTGGCATGCAATTACGACAGCATGGCAAACACGGATGACGGCTCATGCCTCGTGATCGGCGAGGCTTGCGACGACATGGACGACATGACGGTGAATGACATGGTTACTGCTGATTGTGGTTGCGCTGGAGAAGCCATTGTCGATGGCTGCACCGACAGCGCCGCATGCAACTACGACATGGATGCCAACACCGACGATGGTTCGTGCCTTGTCATTGGTGAGGCATGTGACGACATGGACGACATGACGGTGAACGACATTGTAAGTGAAAACTGCGTATGCGTGGGAGAAGCGATTGTGGAAGGGTGCACCAACGCAGATGCATGCAACTACGACATGGATGCCAACACCGACGACGGTTCGTGCCTTGTCATTGGTGAGGCATGTGACGACATGGACGACATGACGGTGA
>JBELLK010000050.1:0-8691 GCA_042088625.1 Flavobacteriales bacterium | reverse complement strand
GCCTTGTCATTGGTGAGGCATGTGACGACATGGACGACATGACGGTGAACGACATCGTAAGTGAAAACTGCGTATGCGTGGGAGAAGCGATTGTGGAAGGCTGTACCGACAGCGCCGCATGCAACTACGACATGGTTGCCAACACCGACGACGGATCTTGCTTGGTGATTGGAGAGGCTTGCGACGACAATGACGACAGCACCATCAATGACGTTGTCACCGAAAACTGCGAATGTGCAGGTGAGGTGGATGCCGTGTTGGAGGTCGATTTTGAATTGAGCATTTTCCCCAACCCGACGATGGGAGAGGTGATCATCACGTTGCCTGTGGGCCACGCGTTTGACCTCACATTGGTGTCGTTGTCAGGCCAAACCGTTCACGCCTCTCAAACCACCAAGGGCGGACCGTTGGTGTGGAACGTCGAAGGGCTACCAGCCGGAGCGTACTTGCTCCACGTTCGCAACGAGCATGCCACGGCGGTGCGCCGCGTGCTCGTAGGCGGGCGCTGAGCGCTCCTTCGAAGTTGTCAAAAACCCTGCACAAGTCGATGGCTCGTGTGGGGTTTTTTCATGCGCTTTTTCGAACTTGTCGGCATGAGAACGAAGCCAAACCTCTTGTCCTGTTTCACGGCCCTGATGTTGGGCCTGGGTGCGTTGCATTCCTTTGCGCAATGCGCCGACACGCTTTCAATCGCAGTGCCATTGAATGGGGGTGCATCTTTCACGGAAACCACCTGGATTGTGGACGCGGAAGGTCCACTCGATTCAGTCACGGTGAATCTCAGCAACGTGTTGGGGTCGGGCGGTTGGCCTTCAGACTTGATGGTGACCTTGACGGACCCGTTTGGCAACTGTGTGGTATGGGGAGGATGGAACTTGATTCCGGATGTGGGGTGCGCGGATTTGGGCACGCAGTTGGCTTTGGCTGGCTTTGGCAATGGTCCGTGGCCGGAGGATTGGGAAGAGACGCCCTTTTTGGACGATGCGTTTTCCGCAACCCTGGACACAACCGCCTTCAACGCACTGGCTGGAACAGGGGAGTGGGCGGTCACCATCGCCAACGGCTACACCGTGGCACCGCCCTCGAATTGGTCTTACGAAATCGTCCTGCATGGATTGTGCAGTGCCGATTGCGATCAGCTTGATGCCTGCAATTACGATCCCGCCGCGCAGCATCCCTTGGCGGAGGCGTGCGTGTATGCCGCAGACGTGTTTGGGGCAGGCTACGATTGCGACGGCAACTGCATCGACGATGTGGACGGCGATGGCATCTGTGACCTCGTCGATCCCTGTGTGGGCGTAGAGGATGCCTGCGGGGTGTGCAACGGTCCCGGGGAGATCTACGATTGCGGCTGTTTTGACCAACCTGCAGGCGATTGCGATTGCTTCGGCAGCCAGCCCGACGCCTTTGGGGTGTGTGGCGGCGAGTGTGCGGCCGATGCGGACGGCGATGGCATTTGTGACGAATGCGTCGAGCCCCAAGGTCACTGGCTTGAGGTGGATGTGGTGGCTGTGCACGACACGGGCGTGTTGGCCGGCAAGACGACGTACCGGGTGAGTTTGGTCTGTCCAGATTCGACGGACTTTTTGCGCCAAGTCGCGGCCTTTGCGGATTCGCCGTTGACGTTGAACACCACGTCTGGATCGTGGTACAACCACCCGGCCAACGACGACTGGAGGCCGTTGGGCATCCTGGCCGATTCGGTGGCAGTGCATCCGGAGTTGGCCTACGACAGCTTCATGACGATTGGGGTGGAGGATGGCACTTCTGAGGTGGCGCCTGCAGGATTCTTTGGGTGGGACGACGTTGCGGCGGAGTTCCTTCCGACAGGAGGCCAAAACGTCGCTGTCAGCGAAACCGGCTACATGCTGTTGAGCACCCCTCAAGACGAAATGAACCTCGACCATCCTGGGTTTGCTGGTGACGACCATCGGGTGTTGGTCATGCAAATGACCACAGCAGGGGACATCTCAGGCCAAATGAACATTCGCCTCTTCCCCCAGGCGATGTTTGATGCGGCGCCTTTGGATTTGGTCTTGTCTTACAGCTCTGCCTCTGTGTGCTACAACCTCGATCCTTGCGTCGGCGACTACGACGAGTGTGGCGTGTGCAACGGTCCTGGGGCGATTTACGAGTGCGGCTGCAGCGACATCCCTGAAGGCGACTGCGATTGCGAAGGGGACCAACTCGATGTCATTGGCGTGTGCGGAGGCGACTGCGAAGTGGATTCGGACATGGACGGCGTTTGCGACACGGAAGAAGTGCTGGGTTGCAACGACGCGGACGCGTGCAACTTTGATGAGCTTGCCACTGAGAACGACGGCTCCTGCACGTATCCCGAGTTGTTTTACGACTGCGACGGCGTTTGTCTCAACGACGCAGACCTTGACGGCGTGTGCGACGAATTGGAAGTCCTGGGTTGCACGGACTCGACGGCCTGCAACTTCATCGACACGGCCACCGAAGCCGACAGCACGTGCACGTTCCCGGGCGATTCTTGCGACGACGGCGACCCGCTCACTTTGGTCGACGTGCTCAACGCGGCTTGCGAATGCGTGGACTCCGCTGCGGTGGACGGCATCTGGAATGCGGTTTGGCCCACTTTGACGGTCCATCCCAACCCCGCATCCGATCGCCTCACGGTCGTCCTCCCAGACCACTTTGGCCACGCGAACGTCGAACTGACCCTCGTGTCCATGTCAGGCCAAACCGTCGCCACCGCGCGCCCCTCTACCCAGGGCTCGTTCCAATGGCACGTGGGGCATTTGCCGGCCGGCGCGTATCTCCTGCACGTCGCCAGCCCGCTTGGCAAGGCCACGCGCCGCGTCATGCTGAGCGGCCATTGACAACGCCTTTCAAGATTTGAACAACCCCGCGCGTCTTCACAGGTCGTGCGGGGTTTTTTGTTAAGTTCACAATCCAAACTGTTCAGAATGAATTCCCTTCGACTCCTCATGGCCACAGCCCTTTGCGCCTGGCTGACGCTTCCGTCTCAATCTTTGGCCCAGTGCATAACCACGCTTGATTTGAATGCTTCGTTGGAGGCCAACGAATCGGCGGAGGCTTCCATCAACTTGACGGGTTCTCTTGAAACCTTCACGGTCAATTTGAATTGGTCTGACCAAGGTTTCGGCAGTTGGGCGGCTGACATGTTGCTCTTGATTTATGCGCCAGATGGCAGTTGTGTGGGTGTGGGAGGATACAGCTACGGCGTTCCTGCGGGCAGCGGATGCACAGACCTTGGTTCAGGGTTTGGGGACGGTTGGCCAGAGGATCCAGGCAACGACTGGACTTCTGGAAACGATGGTTTCTACACCCAATCGTTCGACCTCGAGGCGCTCGGATTAGGGGGCACTGGAGATTGGGTCATCGTCATTGAAAATGCCTATAACAGTTCAGGGGGGGCGAACTACGACATAGAATTTGTGTTCGAAGGCCCTTGTGAGGGGGAATGCCCCAATCCGGATGCGTGCAACTACGTGTCTGAGGATGAACAAACCAATCCATTGGAAGAGGTGTGTGTGTTTCCGGAAGACCTGTTTGGCGGCCCTGGATACGACTGCGACGGCGTGTGCATCAGCGACGCAGATGGCGATGGCATTTGCGATGAGAGTGACGATTGTTTTGGGGTGTACGACGAGTGCGGCAACTGTGCAGGAAATGAAACCACAGGCTGCACCGATGCCATGGCTTGCAACTACGACGCCGCAGCGTCTTGCGACAACGGAGGATGCTTGTACCTCGACGCTTGTGGCGATTGCGGAGGCAACGGCGTGTTGGGATGCACGGACAACTTTGCGTGCAACTTTGACCCGGACGCGACGTGCGACAGCGGCGGGTGTTTGACCCTGGACGAATGCGGTGAGTGTGGTGGAACGGGCACCTTGGGCTGCACCGACCCAACGGCGTGCAACTACGACGCGGCCAACCCTGCGGCATGCGACGACGGCTCTTGCTTGTATGAAGACGCGCTTGGGGATTGCGGCGGCATCTGTGCTGTGGATGCCGATGAGGATGGCATCTGCGACGAATGCGTCCAGGACGGCTACTGGATTGACGTGGAAACGTATGCGGTCCACACCGAGGGCGACCTTGAGGGCCAAACCACGTACCGAGTCTACGTCGTTTGTGAAGCGCCGACCGACTACTTGTATTCTGTGGCAGGCAGCAACGTCAATCCTTTCATGATTGAGAGCACATCGGGGATGTGGTTCAACAGTGACGCCAACAACTCTTGGAACGCTTCAGGCATGGACGAGGCCGAGTTTGGCGCATTCCCCACGTTGGAGTTTGACAGCTTCATGACCTTGGGCGCGGACAATGCAGACCAAACGCCCAACCCCTTCGCCGTATGGAGCGCAGGAGCCGACCCTCGACCTGAATTCCAACCAGGGGGAGGCAACAACTTCACCAACGGCAGCGGCATCATGCAATACCTCGGCGTCGCGCCTGGCACGGACCAGGTAGGCATCCATCCTGGGTTTGCCGGCGACGACAACCGCGTGTTGGTGATGCAAATCACCACGGCTGGCGACATCTCAGGCCAAATGTCCATCACCGTCTACCCCAATGGCGTCTCGGCCAATGCACAATCCAATTTGGCCACCTTTGACTCGACATCGCCATGCTTCAATTTGGACGATTGTGTTTTTGATGCCGACGAAGACGGCATCTGCGACAACGTCGACGATTGCGTTGGGCAATACGACGAGTGTGGTGTTTGTGAAGGACCTGGTGCAACCCTCGAATGTGGTTGCACTGACGTTCCAGAAGGCGACTGCGATTGCGACGGCAACCAACTCGATGCGGTGGGTGTGTGCGGCGGAGACTGCACAGAAGACGCCGATGCCGATGGCATTTGCGACGACGTGGACGACTGCGTCGGTGTGGTTGATGCTTGTGGCATCTGTGACGGCCCTGGCGCCGTCTACGAATGCGGATGCGCTGACATTCCTGAAGGCGACTGCGATTGCGATGGTAACCAGCTCGATGCTTTGGGCGAGTGCGGCGGCGACTGCACAGCTGACGCCGACGCCGACGGCATCTGTGACGATGTTGACACTTGTGTCGGAGAAGAAGACGCGGACGGCAATTGCAACACCGTTCTGGGTTGCACAGACGCCACGGCGTGCAACTACAATGCCGATGCCAACACCGACGATGGCTCATGTCTCCAATTGGACTGCGCTGGCGAATGCGGCGGCACAGCGGTCATTGACGCGTGCGGTGTTTGTGGAGGTCCAGGAGCAACCCTCGAGTGTGGATGCACAGACATTCCAGAAGGCGATTGCGACTGTGACGGCAACCAACTCGACGCGTGTGGGGTGTGTGGTGGTCCTGGTGAGATCTACTCTTGCGGTTGTTTTGATCAACCTGAAGGCGATTGCGATTGCAACGGCAACCAAGAAGACGCCTTAGGCATTTGCGGAGGAGATTGTCCTTCCGACAACAACGACAACGGCATTTGTGACACCGAGGAGTTTGGGTGCAGCGATCCAGAAGCGTGCAACTTCGTTTCTGTCGATTTGACCGACGACGGCTCATGCGAATACCCTGAGCAGTATTACGACTGCGACGGCGAGTGCATCAACGACGAGAACAACAACGACATCTGCGACGAGCTCGATTTGGAAGGGTGCATGCAAGAATCCTCATGCAACTTCAACCCCGACGCGACCATCCCGGACACGAGCTGCATTTACCCCGGGGACGATTGCGACGACAACGACCCCGAGACGATCAACGACGAGGTGCTGGAGGACTGCAGTTGCGAGGGGGAAATTCCCGAGCCCGACGGCATCGACGCCCTGACGCAATGGGGCATAGAGATGTACCCGTCGCCCGTTCAAGATGTCTTGCGGATTCAATTCCTTGGGGAGGCCCAAGGCGCAACGACGTTCACCATGACCAGCATGTCAGGCCAAACCGTCCGCGCCCGAACCCTCCAAAGCGACGCCACCGTTGACGTCAGCGACCTCGCCAGCGGCGTGTACTTCGCCACTTTTGAAGGCACGTGGGGCAAGGCCACCCGCCGCGTCATGGTCGCCAGCGGCCGATGACGAGTTGACGATCATAAGATTCGAGTTTGTGCTTGTTCATTGAACAAGAAAACGCCCAAGACTTGAATGGTCTTGGGCGTTTTGTTTAGGTCAATGCATGATGTCATGCACCCTCATCGAAGGAGACGATCACGACTCTTCGCTTGGGTTGTTGAGTTCGTCAAGCTTGCGTTGTGAAGCGCTGAACGAAGGGTCGACTTCAAGGGCCTTCTCAAAGGCTTTGCGCGCTTCTTCGTTGTTGCCAACTTCGACGTAGTAGTCACCCAGAGAGTCCCAAGGATTGGCGGCGTCAGGGAGGAGGCGGGTTTGGAGTTGGAAGTGGGCCAAAGCACCTTCCATGTCTTCCTTTGCCATGAGGCGGTAGCCCATCAAGTTGTGGAACGCCGCCATGTAGGGCCAGCGCTTCATGCCACGCTCGAGCATCTGAATGGACTCGTCGGTGTCGCCTCCCAGCCAAAACGCAGTCCACGCAATGAGCATGGGGTCGTCCGGACAGTGCATCAGAGCCTTGCCTGCTGCGGCGATGCGCTCGTCACCACTGAGGCCCATGGCTTCGATGGTGTACTTGGCGGCGTAGTCGTCTTCAGCCACGATCTCGATGGCAGCGTCGTAAGCGGCGCGGTAGTCTTCAGAGCTCCCCGTGATCCACGCAGCCTCGATCATCTTGGCGAGGTAGGCGAGGGCGAGCTGGTCGTCAGCAGCCAAGGCAGTGTCGGCGTGCAATGACGCCGCTGCAAAGTCGTTCCGCATGATGGCGCGGTACATGTCCCAGTACTTGCCGCGGGCTTCGTCGCTCTCCGTGCGCGGTTGCATCATGGCAGTAGAGGTGCGCCAGTCGTTCACGCCAAACCAGCGCTTCCACACCAATTTGCCATTTTCGCGGCCCACAATGCCGTGGTATTTGCTGTTGTCGGTGAAGAGTCCATAGTCGTCGGTGGTGACGCCAAAGACGCTGGCGTTTTCGCCGTAGATCTCGATGTGGTGGACGGCGGTTGTTGTGGTGTCGCTGTCAAACCAGTCGGCGGCGATGTTGTCGCGGTTCATGGTTTGGGCTGAATCCACGGCAGGGCCGAAGAACATGAAGTCCTCGCCCAAACCGGCTTTGAAGGGCTCGATGGAGGCCTCTCCTTGGTTTTGGGATGCGGTGAAGTTTTCGAGGAAGTCAGTGACTTCTTGCTCGGTGATGGGGGCTGGCGTGCAGCCGACCATGAGTGCGGCAGCCGCGGCTGCGCAGAGGGTCAAACGGTTCATCGTAAGGGTTTGATTTAAGGTGATTTGAAATCGAATTCGCGGCAACCTACACCATTCATTTCAAACCCCAGGCCGATTGGCCCTTCTGAACACGTTGGTTAACTCTGGGTTAACATTGAGGCAACAAACCCGATGGGTTTGGTGGGGAATTGGGTTCAATGACATTCGGCTTCAAGGCTGTGGCTGCCGTAAATTCATCCTTTTCTGCACATGAACTTGCCAGAGGATTTCAGGGTCGACACAGGGCGCCTCGCGGGGTGCTTCAACAACACATCGGCGACCTACAAATTCTACTGGTTGCTCGCGGTGTTAGCGGAGGCGGAGAAGGGGCACGAGAAGATCGACAAGACTTCGTTGTTTGCCCAAATGGTGGCCCACGCCTGGTACACCGTCAATTACTTCAAGATTTCGTTTGGCAGTGCGGACAAGCTGGAGCGGGCGATTTCCCGAATCCGCGAACTGGAAGGCTTGGCGGTGGATGCGAGTCCAGCCGAGGTCCATCGAACGTTGGTCCAGTCGCAGCGCAGGGAGACCCAGCGCGAGTTGCGCCACTTCGACATCAACGTCCCGCACAAGTTCCTGAGCCCGTGGCTGGGGAGCGACGCCAAGGGCACAGTGTACCAACTCTCCCAGCACGGCTACAACCAACCGCCGTACGCGCTGTACGACGAGCACATCTTGCTGCAGCCGGCTTGGGTGGTTTACTTCAAGCGGTATGCAGGCATCTTGCGCGGGTTTTGCCATTGGCATTTGACGCTGTTTCTGCAAGTGAGAAACCCCAACGTCCCGGACATCCCCAACAAGCTGATGCGCCCCGAGAGGCGAGGAAGTTTGTCGGCGCACAAAACGCGGTTTTGGGATGTGGTGGTGAACGAGTTGGGAGGCGTGAACTGCATTTACACGGGCCGTCGACTCGGAGTGGGGGAGTATGCCGTGGAGCACTTCATCCCCTTTCAGTTCCTCGCGCACGACCAAATGTGGAACCTCATCCCCGCCGACCCCAGCTTCAACAGCAGCAAAAGCGACCGCCTGCCGCCGATGGACCGCTACTTCGACGACTTCTACGCCTTGCAGCGCGAGGCAGTAGACATCGTCAAGGCCGCCCAGCCCAAAAACCGCTTCCTCGAAGACTACCTCCAGGTGTTCAAGACCCACGACTTTGACGACGCGGCCTACCGCCGAACCCTTGAGCCGCTCCTGGCCATCGCGGCCAACAACGGCTTTCAATACATGTCCCAACCATGAGTGTTTTCCTGGACCTTCCGGAAGAGCGGGTGCTGTTGCGCACCGAGCATTTCTTCGTGATCGAGGACGGCTTTCCCGTCGCGCCCGGCCACCTGCTCGTCATCTCCAACCGCCCGTGCCCGGACTGGTTCAGCCT
>JBELLK010000049.1:0-11896 GCA_042088625.1 Flavobacteriales bacterium | reverse complement strand
TCAGCACTGACCTTTCCAGACAAGTCCAAGACGTGCCTCTTTGCACATGGTCTCGGCTCGGCCGGCTGACGCCGGGTCTGTGAACAAGCCAAACACCGTGGACCCTGTTCCTGTCATTTGGACGTGGTCTGCCCCGGCCTTGGCCATCAAAGTCAGAAGTTCGTCCACAGCGCTGTGCTGCGCTCGAATGCCAGCTTCAAAGTCG
Source organism: Flavobacteriales bacterium (assembly GCA_042088625.1). Classification (GTDB taxonomy): domain Bacteria; phylum Bacteroidota; class Bacteroidia; order Flavobacteriales_D; family Sanyastnellaceae; genus UBA11663. Next base: position 11,691 of record JBELLK010000049.1, on the reverse strand, counting down.
TTTCGAAGTTGGAGATGCCACTCCGTCAGGTGCGTGCTTGCAAGGCCTTGCCAGTCGGTGACGCGTGGCTGTGGCGTGACGTGGGCAAAGGCCTCGGCCGTGCCGATGTGGATGCTGGGATTGGCGACCACCACATGACAACCGTCAAGCACGGACGAGAGGTCGATGGGGGTGACGCGCTCGCCGCGGCCTTGAACGAGTGCGGCGGCGTCTTGCAAGAAAAACGGACAGTCGCTCCCCAAGATTCCCGCATCTTGAATAAGTTCCTCAGACGACAGGCCCAGTTTGCAAACGTCATTGATGGCCCGAAGGACGTACGTGCCATCTGCACTTCCGCCCCCCAATCCCGCGCCCATGGGCAAGATTTTGTGGAGGTGAATAGAAAGGCCTGGCAAATCGTGCTTGTCGGCCAAGAGGCGATGTGCCCGCGTCACCAAATTTTCTGACGCGTTGCCAGGGATTTCCAACCCAGACCACTCAAATCGAGCTTCCCCTGCAGGGACTTCTTCGTCGATGGTCACTTCCAAGATGTCCGTCCATCGAAGCGGAAGGAACACGCTTTCCAGATCGTGAAACCCGTCGGGGCGCTTGCCCAGGATGTGCAAGCCCAAATTCAATTTGGCAGGAGGGAAGTAGACCATGTCAGTCCATGTAGCCGAAGCGCTTCAGCTTGCGCTCGTCATCTCTCCAATTTTTGTCGACCCGCACGTACAAGTCGAGGAAGACTTTTTTTCCAAGAAACGCTTCGATGTCCTTTCTCGAATCCATGCCCACTCGCTTGATCATTCGGCCTTGGGCGCCGACGACGATGTGCTTTTGCGACTCTCGCGCCACGTGAATTTCGGCTCGGATGCGGGTGATGTCAGGCGCGTCCTCGTAGGCCTCGACCACCACCTCACAGCTGTAGGGGATTTCCTGTTTGTAATGTGTCAAAATTTTCTCACGGACGATTTCGGACACGAAAAACCTCATTGGCTTGTCGGTCAATTCATCCTTGGGGAAAAAGGGTGGACTCTCAGGAAGTTGCGCGACAATGCGTTCAAGCAAGGTGTCCACATTGAAATTGTGCAGGGCGCTGATGGGCACGACTGAGGCGCGCGGCAATTTGGCGGCCCATGCGTCCAGTTTGGCCTCCACGGCAGGCTGGTCAGATGCAAGATCAATCTTGTTGACCAACACAAACGTCGGCACCTCCATGGCCGCAATTTTCTCCAACGTTTCAGGATGCGCCATGCCTTGCTCATTGACGTCGGTCACCACAAGCAGGACATCGGCATCTTGAAGTGCCGTTTTGACAAACTTCATCATGCCCTCCTGAAGCTTGTAAGCGGGGTCCAGCACGCCAGGCGTGTCGCTGTACACAATCTGGTAGTCATCTTCGTTGACGATCCCCATGATGCGGTGGCGGGTGGTTTGGGCCTTGGCATTGATGATGCTCAATCGTTCACCCACAAGGCGATTCATCAGCGTGCTTTTGCCGACGTTGGGAGACCCCACAATGTTGACAAATCCCGCCCGGTGGTTGGAGGGAGAATCAAGAGGGGCGGAGGAGGGAGTGTCAGTCAATGGGATGGAACTTGGGAGGCCAAAGGTACGTTTTGCCAAGGGAAAGGCGCGTTGGATGGTTGCACATGACAACATCTGTTGTACATTTGGCGTCCGCTAACGACGAGGTCATGTCTCGTGCCAAACGTCAGAGGAACACACATCGCGGGGTGGAGCAGTTGGTAGCTCGTCGGGCTCATAACCCGAAGGTCGCAGGTTCAAGTCCTGTCCCCGCTACTTCAAGCCCGATGCACGAGAGTGCATCGGGCTTTTCATTTGCACTGCGTTTGTCCCCGCTACTTCTGGTCCATTGCAGCGCTTCTGAATTGCAACTTTGGGCCGAATTCATGCGTACATTCGAAGGCACTTGCAACCACACCCCATGAAAGGCGTTGTTTTTACTGAATTCCTCGAAATGGTCGAACAGAAGTTCGGCATGGACATGGTCAATGATCTGATTGAAAACAACACCCTCAGTTCAGGCGGGGTGTATTCGTCAGTGGGCACCTATGACCACGGTGAGATGGTCACGCTGGTGATGGATTTGAACAAGCGAAGTGGCATTGCGCTGCCTGACTTGCTCAAGGCTTTTGGAGGCTACTTGTTTCAAACCTTCAAAACGGGTTATCCGGAGATGTTTGAAAACGCAAACAACGGATTTGACTTTTTGCAGAGTGTGGACCAGGAAATCCATGTGGAGGTGTTGAAGCTCTACCCCGACGCTGAATTGCCGTCGTTCAGGACCAAGATGCTGGAGGAGAACGTCCTTCAGATGGACTATCGGTCAGACCGTGCCATGGGGGCGTTGGCACATGGACTCATTGAAGCATGCGGCGAGCATTATGAGGAGAATTTTGAGATCGAGTATCAACCCCAAACGGAGGATGGCAAGCACGTTCGTTTTGTCATTCGTAACAACGCATAACCTGCGCGCACTGCATGTCTGAAGACGCGTACAAGAAGGCATTCGAGCGAGAGCGTTTGGCCAGGAAAGAGGCCGAACGCATCACGGAGGCAAAGAGTCGTGAGCTCTTTGCACTGAACTCCGCGTTGAAAGAGCTCAACGCCGACTTGGAAGCGCGCATCCTGGAGCGCACAGCGGAGTTGGAACAGTCGAGACAGCGAGCGGAAGCCAACACCAAGGCCAAGTCTGAATTCCTGTCCGTCATGAGTCACGAGATGCGTTCTCCGTTGAATGTGATTGTGGGATTCACGGAATTGCTTGAGCAACGGGATTTGGACGATCCAGAAGGCGGGTACATCCGAAACATGAAGTTCAGTGCGCTGCAGTTGCTCAACTTGATCAATGACATCCTCGATTTGAGTGCCATTGAAGCAGGCAAGATTGAGTTCGAATGCACGCCTTTTGACGTGGGATATGCGGTCAATCGCGTGTTCAATGCCCTCGAGCAGCGTGCCATTGACAAGGGGTTGACATGGTCCAAATCGTTTCCTGACGACTTGCCCAGCCCCTTGATCGGCGATGCCGCCAAGTTGAATCAGGTGTTGATCAACTTGCTGGACAATGCCATCAAATTCACCCGAGAGGGCGGCGTTGACCTTGATTTGATCTACCTCAAGGACAAGAGTTCCGAACGGGAAGTGTGGATTGCGCTTGAAGTGCACGATACGGGCAAAGGCATCTCAGAAGACAACCTCGAGCGCATCTTCAACAAATTCGAGCAAGAAAACACGTCGACGAGGAGGTTGCATGGCGGTTCTGGATTGGGTTTGGCCATTTCCAAACAGCTGATTGAATTGCAAGGCGGCACCATAGCTTGCCAGAGCGAATTGGACAAGGGCACCACATTCCGCGTGGAATTGTCCTTCACCCACGAGCCCCGTGCAGAGGAGGAATTGGTCAACACCAACGACGCCAAGACCAACCTCGCAGGATTGAGATTGTTGGTGACCGAAGACCTCGAAGTCAATCGAATGTTGCTTCGTCAGATGCTGCGTAATACGGGGATTGTTTTGTTCGAAGCAGAAAACGGCAAGGAAGCGCTTGAAGTCCTCAAGACCCACGAAGTGGACATGATCTTGATGGACCTTCACATGCCTGAAATGGATGGGTTGGAAGCGACCAAAGCGATTCGCAGTGGGCACCTCAAGGGCGTGGACCCCAATTTGCCCATCGTGTGCTTGACGGCCGATGTGTTCAAGGAGACCAAGGAAGAAATCTTTTCTGTGGGCATGAACGATTTTGTCACCAAACCCATGGAGCTTCGTCGCCTGTTCCAAGTACTGGATCACTGGAAAAAGCACATCGAGGCCCGAGGCGCAGGCGTCGCTTGAGGCGTGACGTGTCGGTTAAGGAGAGCAAGTGTTTCCCATGTTCCCGAGGAATTCGAGCAAGTCACCCACTTCCACAACTCCATTTCCGTTGAAGTCGCCCTCGCAGTTTGAATCGCACCCAAAATAGCCGAGGAAGGCGAGCAAGTCACTGACGCCCACCACGTAGTCTCCGTCCAAATCTGCAGAGCAAGTTGTCGCTGGGTACAAAGCACACAACAAAGGCTCGTCGGTGATTTCCAACACCCCCATGCCTTCCAAGTCCCGATCCACCAAGGCTGGATGGTCCGGGCTGTAGCGTTCTGCTTTGAAGACGCCATTGGACACGGGATTGCCAAATTGAACTGTTGTGCCGAAAATGCCCACCGGGTTGACGTAGGACCAAACCACCTCGTCGTTGGGGTTCACTTCTCGGATCTCTCCTGAAGCGCCTTCCGTGATGAGCAAGTTGCCGTTGGGCAGTTGCTGCGCTCCAGAAGTGTTCTGTGAAAAGAACTCAGAGTCGAGCGTTGGGGGGTATGTGCGGTCAGTAGCAGCTGGACCAATGGCCGCGTCAGGATTGAGGTTGTAAGTCCCGTTGGGGAGCATCGGTGGGGTGAACAACTCAACCGTGCTGTGAAATCCCTCCAACCGTTCGTTGCCATTTGAAAAAACCATCATTTGGCCGTTGTCAATCCATCGCGCATCGTGCTGGCTGTGAAACACGCGATCGCCCTCGTTACCACGCCCATACGCTTCTGGGTTGCCCCATCGGTAGAGCAAGTGCCCTGCCGCAGTGCTCACCAAATCTGCAGGCACGTCGTGGTCGATGACCCAGAGCTCATTGAAATCCCTCGAGCTGATGAGGATTTGGTCGAGCTCGGCATTGTAGGCGATGGAATTGGTGTGAAGCCAATCTTTGTCGGTCTCCCCCGCTTGGTAATTCACGTCGAGTTGTCTTGGCGCAGTGGATATGGAAACGTAGTTGGGCAACGCAGGATTAAAATCTTGCACGAGGTGATCAAACGCCTCCCACTCCCAAACGACCTCTTCACCTGCATCGGCCATGGGGTCAAGCTCCACGATGTACGTTCCCCAAACCACCGAGGCAGTCAACTCAGGGTCTCGTCCTTGGGCGATCCACATGGAGGCGTCGTAGGCTTTCCAAGCCAGGGCCAAAATGTGGCCATTGGGCATCAAGGCCAAATCGTGGTGCTGACAAACGGAGTCATTTGACATGAGGTAACTCCATTTCAAGTCCCCGTCCCAACTGAACATTTCGATGATGCCACCTGAGCCTCCTGCCCCGAAGTTGGGGTTGCCTGTCCGTCCAGCACGCACGAGACACCCGTCGTCTCTCAAGTAAGCCATCATGCCTGCGTTGTAGTTGCTGGTCCAGCTGTGAACGACCTGCCCACAATTGTCGATCAGGTAGGTGTTGCCTGAAGACGTCACAGGCATGAGCGTGTAACCGTCAAAGGAAGATGGCGTCTGCAACAGTACACCCACGGTGTTTGATTGGCCAAGCGCCAGCGTGCAGCTGCCAAGTCCAAGAATGAAGGCGAAAAAGAGGCGAGTCATGTGGTTAGGGTTGTGAAGTCAACCACAGAACAAGCGTTTCCGCCCTTTTGTTGCCTCGGCCCGAGGGGCGATTCATGGACTACTCGCGAATGGTCAGGGACAGCCTCAGCGGATGAGCGCTTTGACTCTGCACAGATTACAAACGTCGATCAGCCCTTGTGGAGGCCGCACTCTTTCGAGGACTGCTCCCACCACCATCGTCCGGCACGTGGATGTTCGCCCTCGAGCACCGCTCGGGTGCACGGCGCGCAGCCAATGGACGGAAAGCCCTTCCGGTGCAGCGAATTGGTGGGGACACTGTGGGAGTGGATGTACGTCTCGAGTTCGGCGTCTGTCCAGTCGACGATCGGATTGAATTTGATCAGGCCGGTCATGCCGTCTCGCTCGAGGCGTGGGAGGGAGGCGCGGTTGTCGCTTTGGGCTGCGCGCAACCCTGTGACCCAAACGGCAGCACCCTCGAGCGCCCGCTTGAGCGGGTCGATTTTGCGAATCTGGCAACACGCCTTGCGCGACTCGATGCTCTTGAAAATGGACGACATGCCTTGCTCGTTCACAAACGCCTCCAAGGACATGGTGTCTGGAAAGTAGGACACCAAATCGAGGTTGCGGTACTTGCTGCGCGTCCGGTCGATCAGGTCATAGCTCTCCGGGAAGAGTCGGCCCGTGTCGAGTGTCACCAGCCTGACGGGCAAGTCGTGACGTGCGATCAAATCCGTCAACGCCTGGTCTTCAAGCCCCAACGACGTGGTGAACACCACTTGTTCAGGGTGTTGCTCGCAGAGCTGTCGCAAGGCTGCGACGGCGTCTGTGCTGACGAGATGTGGAAGCGAAGACATGTCGTAAAAATACGACACATGCTTAAAACCTACAAATCCCATAGGAAAATGAAACAGAGCTGAGGTTAATCGTCCTTCGACGCGGCCAAATCCGCCAACGACCGCTGTTCAAGCACGGCCAGGTTGGCGTCACGCACCTCGGCCATCAACCGATTCAGGCCACATACGGCCTCGTTGCAATCGTGGCAGCGCTCGTAAAAATGCAGGCTGACGCAGGGCAGGGGCGCGATGGGCCCGTCGAGGATGCGGATGACTTGCGCTAGGGGCGTGTCCTCGGGATGCTTCAACAAATAATAGCCTCCGCCTTTGCCTTTTTTAGACCCCAAAATCCCACCGCGCTTCAGGTCCAACAGGATGGTTTCGAGGAATTTGGTGCTCATCGGATGGATTTTCACCATCTCGGTGATCGAGGTGGGCGACTCGGCAGGATTCGCAGCGGCTCCGCCGTCACTGGTGTTTCGATATTCAAGGTCGGTGCGCACGAGGGTGCTGAGCGCACGAAAGGCGTATTGGGCTTTTTTCGAGAGCATGTTTCCAAGTTAAGTGCATCGGATTCAAAATCCCCCTGTTTGGGTGGGTTTTTGCATGCAAGAGAAAACAACGCCCCCTTGTTGGTGGTTGTGACTTTGGTTTCCCAGGACAAATCCGGACGGGTCGTATTTTCGAAATCCGGACAAGCATCTCATTCCCAACATGACGTTTCAACGCATCCTCTTATTCGGCGCTTTGGCCGTTTCCACCATTCAAGTCGCCCAGGCGCAAGACCAAACCGTGGCACATGAATGGAATGAGCAGCTGCTCGAAGCCATTCGCAACGACTTCGCACGCCCGACAGTGCACGCAAGGAACCTCTACCACGCAAGCATCCTCATGTACGACGCATGGGCAGCCTACGACGACTCGCAAGCGGAGACGGTGTTTTTAGGCCAAACCTTCGACGGATACACCTGCCCCTTTGACACGTCCCTGTTGGACATCCCCGCCGATCCTGAGGCCCGTCGAGAGGCGCAGGAAGTGGCGCTCAGCTACGCCACATACCGCCTGATTCGGCACCGGTACATCGACAGTCCGCAGGCCGAGAGCACCATGGGCAACATCTTCGTGCAAATGATCATTCAGGAGCTTGATACGTCGTTGACGTCGACGGACTATGGGACGTTTGGAGCACCTGCATTGGGCAATTACCTCGCTGAGCAACTCATCGCCTACGGCTTGAACGATGGCGCGAACGAGGCCAACGATTACGCCAGCACGTGCTACGAACAAGCCGAGCCCAACATTCTGCCTGAGATTCCAGGAACCAACGGATTGCAGAATCCCAATGCGTGGCAAGCCGTTGAACTCAGCTTCGCCATCGACCAAAGTGGCGAACTCTTGACCGAGACGCCTCCGTTCTTGGGTCCCGAGTGGGGCAACGTGCCCGGCTTCGCGTTGCGTGATTCGAACCTGACCATGCTGAGTCGGGACGGATGCGACTACAACGTTTGGCACAACCCCGGGGAACCTTTTTACCTGGACACCAACGCATATGTGGGATTCGAGGACGAATGGAAGTGGAACCACGGCATGGTGCTGCGCTGGAGCGAGCATCTGTCACCCGACGACGGCGTGATGTGGGACATCAGCCCGGCTTCGTTGAGGTACGACGGAAGCATCCCAGCCTCGGACAACCTCGACTCGTTTTACGAGTGGGAAAATGGCGGCTTGACTTCCTGGTACGGCGAGGACGGCACGTTTGGGGGACAGGGCCATGAGGTCAATCCCTTCACCGGAGAGCCATACGCACCCAACATGGTTCCACGCGGCGACTACGCGCGGGTCATCTCCGAGTTTTGGGCCGACGGTCCGGAGTCGGAAACCCCTCCCGGTCACTGGTACACCTTGCTCAACGAGTTCATCTTGGACGGCATGGCCGGAAACCACAGGTGGCGCGGCCAGGGCCCATTGATCGACAACCTCGAATTTGACGTGAAGTCTTATTTGACGCTCGGCGGGGCGATGCACGATTGTGCCATTTCGGCTTGGAGTGCCAAAGGCTACTACGACTATTCCCGGCCAGTGTCGGCCATCCGCTACATGGCCGAGCACGGCCAGTGCAGCGACCCCAACTTGCCCAACTACCATCCCTCCGGGCTTCCCTTGATTCCTGGGTGGATTGAAGTGATTGACGACGCGGATCCTTTAAACTTTTATGGGGGTGAGGACCAAGTAGGAAAGGTCAAAGTGCGCTGCTGGCGCGGGCCTGACGCCATCGAGGTGCCGCTCATCGACGAGGCCGGTGTGGGTTGGATCGTGGCCGAACAGTGGTGGCCCTACCAGCGTCCAAGCTTTGTGACGCCGCCATTTGCCGGTTACGTCAGTGGTCACAGCACGTATTCACGCGCCGCAGCCGAGGTCCTCGAATTGTTGACGGGTTCCGAGTACTGGCCTGGAGGATTGGCCGAGTGGCCAGCGCCGATGAACCAGTTCTTGGTGTTTGAGGACGGCCCGAGCCAGTCCTTCAACTTGCAATGGGCGACATTCATGGACGCATCAAACGAAAGTGCCTTGAGCCGAATGTGGGGCGGCATTCACCCGCCGATCGACGACGCTCCCGGTCGCCGAATGGGCGTGAACATTGGCCGCAATGCGTTCCACTACGCGGAGACCATCGTGTTCCCACAATGGGCGCAGGAATTTGGTGGCTCAGGCTTCCTGCCTTCAGGCACGTGTGAAGGGGACTTCAACAACAACGGCTCCTGTGGTTCCGACGACCTGCTGTTGTTGTTGACCGTCTACGGCCAAAACTGGGCCGGCCCATACGACATGGACGGTTCCAACGTGGTGGAAGTCAACGACCTGCTGCTGTTCCTCCAGCGCTTCGGAGTGTCGTGCGATTGAACAAACCGCACAGGAACAACTCGCAGTCGACGTGTTCCGCGGTTTCTGCATTTAACGCATTTTTGGGACATCAACCCTTAGAAAACATTCTCTCATGACGACTCAGAAAAACGCATGGTGGAGCACGGTATGTGCACTGGCTCTAGTTTTGGCCAGTTGCGGCAATCCCACAGAAACGCCTGCCGAGGGGGTCCCTGACGCCCAGGCTTCAGGCTTGGAGCAAGCTGTCGATCAGCGCGGCGAGCCTTGCACTTGCGTTGCAGAAAACATGGAAGCCATGCGCGCCTTGCTCGAGTCTTTGGAAAGCACCGAATCGCTGTCCTCACAAGAATTGAACGCGCAAGTTGCAGAAATGGTCTTGCCATGCATGAAGCCCACGGGTGACGCTGAATCGGACCGAGCGTATTCCCGCGCCATGGGGGAGTGCGAAGCCTTTGTGGAACTGACCGACGTGATGAATCAAGTCAAAAACGAGGTCCAGTCACGCATTGAGAAAGAAGTGACGCGTCGTCAAGAAGACGTCCTCGGCGGAGCCAAAGGCGCCAACGAGGTGTTGGACAAACTTCGCGGCGGGTCCTGATCGGACCACATCGATGAAATTAAAAGCCCCTTTGTCACTGCGACATCGGGGCTTCTTCTTTTGCCGTCCATCAACACTTGGGAAATTCGTAACTTATGTTCCCAAACTCGACGACATGAAACACTTGATGACTGCCACGATGTGCTACGGACTGTTGTTGTCTGCTCATGGGCAGACCTGGAATCCCGACGCGGATTTCAACAATGTCATTGGCTTGAATGATCTGTTGGCATTGCTCACAGTCTACGGCAATGAATGGACGGTGGATGCTGGTGACGATACTGAATTTGACATCGCCGCTTACTACGCCGGGGAAATGGACTTGATGGAGTGCATCACAACGTGCAGGTCCAACAACGCTGCAATCATGAGTGTTGAGGAATACGCCTTGTTCCAAGACAGCGTTGATTTGGCCATGGGATACGACGAGGTCAATGACGTGTGCTCCACATGCACGTCAAGCTATTGTGGGAGAAGCTTTGTGAGATCGGCCTATTGCCGAAATGACTCCGATTTTGGTTACGGCATCATTTCGCGAGGGGGCAATTTCAATTGCTCATGGTCAAGTATATCTAGCGGAGACGTTGACGCAATCAACCTTTACTCGATCACAAGTGCGGGTGACCGACACTGTGTTTGTTCGGGTCTTGTGCCTTCAGTCGAGTAAGACAGGATTGTGTTCCCAAACTTGACGCGCTTAGCCCTTGCTTACCCTGCGTCTTCGAGGCCGAGTCGTTTGAGCACCGCTTGAACCTCGGCCTCGGTTTTTGTGAGCTTGGCCTGACAGAAATCGAGCAAGACGCTGGCGCGCTGGAGGTTGGCGGTGAGTTCGTCGATGCCCAGCTCATTTCCTTGCATCTTGGCGAGGATGGACTGCAATTCGGCCACTGCGTCGTCGTATGACGTGTTGGGATCGAGGGCGGGTTGGGATTCACTCATCGGAAGGCGAATTTACACGGGTCACGGCGACTTCCGCCTCGCCCTTGTTGAAGGTTAGGGTCAGGACGTCGTCGACTTGAAGGTCTTGCACGTCCCGGACGGCTTGCCCGCTTTTTCGGGCGATGGCAAACCCGCGTTCGAGGGTGCGCTTGGGGCTGAGGGCATCGACCGTGGAGGCCAAATGTCCCATCCGCTGCAGCTGCCGCTCCAAGGCCTGTTGCGCCCTTGAAGTGAGCTGCTCTCGCGCGTGGCTCAATCTGATTCCTTCGGCGGCCAACAGTTGCTGCGGCTGCAGCTTAAGCGTCTGAAGGTCCCTAGCGAATCGCGCCCGCTCGAAGGTCAAGCGCTGTTGCAGTTGCTGCCCCATTGCAAGGCTCCACTCCAAGAGTTTGGAGCGTTCGGTGAGCGCGCGGTCCACGAGGTAGTCCGCCACGGCAGTCGGCGTTTTGAAGTGCAAGTGGGCCACGAGGTCGGCCACGCTCAGGTCCGTTTCGTGGCCAACGCCGGTCAGGACGGGGAGAGACATGTTGGAGATGGCGCGGCACAATTCCAGGTCGTTGAACGCATCGAGGTCCAGGGCAGAGCCTCCACCTCGGACCACGACGATGACGTCGGGTTGGGAAGTTTGGGCTTGCAACAAAGCCTGAATCAACGCCGCAGGCGCCTCTTTGCCTTGCACGCTGGCGGGAAACACATCCACGTCAAAACCGAGGCCCCAGTCGTTGCGCAGCAGGTGCACCCCAAAGTCCCGGAATCCCGACGTCCCCGGCGACCCCACCAAGGCAATGCGCTGGATCAATGAGGGCAAGGGGAGAGTGCGGTTGCGCTCAAGGGCACCCTCGGCTTTCAATGTGTTCAGTGTCTCCTGCTTGCGCCGTTCCGCTTCGCCCACCATGGCCGAGAGATCGATCTCCTGAATGGCCAGACTGACGCCATAAACCGCGTGGTAATTGACCTGGCCGGTGAACACGATCTCCGTTCCTTTGGCGAGGACTTGGTCCGCGGCCTCGCCCAGTTCTTTGCGAATGGCGGCGTGTTGCGTTTTCCAAATCGTGCCCT
>JBELLK010000011.1:56547-57087 GCA_042088625.1 Flavobacteriales bacterium | reverse complement strand
ACGGAAACCAACTCGACGCTTTGGGCGTGTGTGGTGGTGACTGCGCCGCCGACGCCGATACTGATGGGATTTGTGACGACGTGGACGATTGTGTAGGCACCCTTGATGCCTGTGGCATTTGCAATGGCCCAGGTGCCATTTACGAATGTGGCTGCGCCGACATCCCTGCTGGCGATTGTGACTGCGACGGCAACCAACTCGACGCTTTGGGCGTATGTGGCGGTGACTGCACGGCAGATGCCGACAACGATGGCATCTGTGACGACGTGGACGACTGCGTGGGTGCACTGGACGCTTGTGGTGTGTGCAACGGGCCTGGTGAGATCTACGAATGCGGATGTGCCGACATCCCAACCGGTGACTGCGACTGTGACGGAAACCAGCTCGACGCCTTGGGTGTGTGCGGTGGTGACTGCGCTGCAGACGCCGATGCAGATGGCATTTGTGACGACATTGACGACTGTGTAGGCGCGCTCGACGAGTGCGGCATTTGCAATGGCCCAGGGGCCATTTACGAATGCGGATGTGAGGACATTCCTG